>NZ_JBALDL010000024.1:0-84583 GCF_036917465.1 Nostoc sp. | reverse complement strand
GAAGCGTTATTCGGCTAAAGTCTTCTTCCCATCCTTTTGCTTGGTCTTTGATACCTGAATAACCGCCTACCCCGAATTATTGAGGGGATACAAAACTTATTCAAGTTACTTTTGCCAATACCGATTCTCAAGCGGATGAAGATGAAGCGATCGTCCCAGAAACACTTGTAGTGTATCAGGAGTTTTAACTATGACAAAATCTACTGGATTTCCTCTTGAACTCCTCACACGGCCTGCTACAGAAAGGCTTGCTTACTTTGAAAATTACACCGTAGCGCATCCTCGACTTAAAGAAGTCTATGAAATTCTCATGCGAACGATTGCCGAACCCGCAGGAGCTTCATTTATCTTTGTTTACGGTGCCAGTGGTGTTGGTAAAACAACTTTGCGACTCCGCGTTGAGCAGAAATTAACAGAACTAGCATTACCTAAACTGGAAAGCGATCGCAGTCGTGTTCCTGTTGTTGGTGTTGAAGCTGTAGCCCCAGAATCGAGAAACTTCAACTGGAAAGATTACTACACACGCGCCTTAATTGCCTTAGAGGAACCCTTAATCGATCACAAGTTTGATTATGGCGTGCGTGGGTACAAGCACTTCAGAAGCTAACGCTTATAGAAGATTTGCATTTGCTGACCTTGCTATTTTGGTCTGAAATTATTCCCACGCGCAATTTGTTTCGTACCCAAAGCGCTTGGTGTACTGGATGTTACGAAGAATGGCGTTTAGCTAAACAAGTAATTTATAAACCACTACTTTGGACTATAAATTCAGTAAAAGTATGTCCTTTACACAAAATATATCTATGTTTGCAATGTCCTCACTGTCAGCAGGAGTTGCCACTACTAAGTTGGCGATCGCCACCTGATTACTGTTCCAAGTGTGGTGGTTGGCTAGGTATGAATCTTCCTGTCAAGTCCTCCTCAGAACTTACGGATTGCTCAACTTTATCTAAAGAAGAATTACATTCGCAAACTTGGATAGTAGAGGTTATTGGAGAATTAATTTCTTCCATCCTATCTTTTAACTCCCCACCAGCAAAAGAAGAAATTGCCAAATCTTTGAGTCTAGTCATAAATGCAGTGACTAATGGCAATATAGCTGAGTTTGCCCGTTTGATGGGAATACCGAAGAATACTTTATGGATGTGGCAGACGGGTAAAGCTTTACCAGTACTTGATATACTTCTCAAAATTTGTTATCGCTTAGAAATATCTCTGCTAGATTTACTAAAACCAGAACAACTTGCTGCTAAATCTTTTACGAAAATCTCACACAAAACCATTCGGCGATCGCCCACACTAAGAGCATCTCCAAAACTTTTCGACGCTAATCAAATACAAGATACCTTGCTAGCAATCCTTGCAAGCAACAACCAGCCACCACTGACAATGGAAGAAGTAGCTACAGGTTTAGGATATAATAGGCGGACAATTTTCAGCCACTTTCCAGATTTATGCCGTGCCATTTCTGCCAAATACCGTGGTTATGGTAAAGCATGTCACACAGAAAAGATACAGCAGTCTTGCAGAGAAGTTAAGCAGATTGTACTTAAGTTGCATAATCAAGGAGAATACCCCTCAGAAGCTCGTGTGTCTGAAATAATGACTCATCCTGGATATCTCCGTTACAAACAGGTTCGTGCTGCTTTAAATGAAACACGACGTGAAATTGGAGTGTAAAGCTATTAAACTTAAAAGGGCAGAGTAAGTTGGCTTCTTTCTCTACACCTGGAAAATTGGAAGCATAACTTTGCCGCCCCCTATCGGAACCATAAGCTTGCCGTTGCGGCAAAGTTATGGGTAAAGTCACACATATTCAATTTATGAATGTAAAACACAAATGGACGTAACTGGATTCGAACCAGTGACCTCTACGATGTCAACGTAGCGCTCTAACCAACTGAGCTATACGTCCTTAACCACACAAATATAAACAATAGCATATAATTCTTTGATCGAGCAAGAAAAAGACCTAAAGCTGGCGAACTTTACTATTTGACATCTCGGATCTAGGTCTGCCTGCAAGATCCGTCGTTTTTCTGGATCTTGTTTTCCTTTATGACTATGGCGGGTGCGTTTCCATCTCCACCTTTTTATTAGATGACCCTAGTGTATGATTGATAAGGTTATTCGGTTCTGGTGGGGAGCAGCTACCATAGATAACTCTTAAAGTTCGGTGCAAATCCGGCGCTTGGGAGCAACTGTAAACCAATTTGAGATGTAATTTAAAATCCCAAATTGAGTAAGTTAGGATGCCCGCCGAAGTAAATTTACCAGTTCCATATCTGCGAGGTACAGATGACTACGACTGTAAATATTTCCCCAACTAGTCCCTTGGGTGTTGCCGACCATACTTTATTTGTTTGCAAAACTTGTGCTAGCGTTTGGCAAGAGGGAAAACGCTTAGGCGAAAGTGGTGGTCAAAAACTTGTAAACCAACTTCAGCAGCTTGCACACGATTGGGACTTACGAGATGAATTTCCAATTCAAGAAGTTGAATGCATGAGTGCTTGCAATCGTTCTTGTGTAGTTGCCTTTACCGCCAAAGGTAAATTAACATATTTATTTGGTGATTTAGCTGTTGATGGTAGTGCATCTGCGGTACTAGAATGCGCTAGTCAATACTATGTCAAAGCAGATGGTTTACTGCCTTGGTCAGAGCGCCCAGAAGCCCTGAAAAAAGGCATTTTGGCAAAGATTCCACCTTTATCTCAATGATGCGCGTTTTGATTCTAGGTGGGACAGGAGATGCCGCAGAATTAGCTGCTAAAGTGGCGACTATTCAAGGGTTAGAAGCAATCACGTCTCTAGCTGGTCGCACCCGTGAACCCTCAATTCCCTTGGGCGATTTTCGGGTTGGAGGCTTCGGTGGTGTGGCTGGATTGGCTAGCTATCTGCGTGAAATGCAAATCGATTTATTAATTGATGCAACCCATCCTTTTGCGAGTCAGATTTCCTTTAATGCGGCAGATGCTGCAACTGAAGTTGGAGTACCGCGTTTAATGCTAATTCGCCCGCCTTGGGAAAAAGAAAGTGGCGATCGCTGGATTGAAGTTGATAGCGTTGCAACCGCCGCCGTGTCTGTAGCAAATCAGGCACAGCGAGTATTTTTGACAGTTGGGAGGCAAGAACTCGCCGCTTTTGCTCACCTAGAAAAAATTTGGTTTCTGATGCGGATGATTGACCCTCCTACTGATGATGCTTTAGTACCAGCAGGAAGGATTTTGTGCGATCGCGGGCCCTTTACCCTCAATAATGAAAGGCAAATCCTGATTCATCATAATATTGATACTATCGTGAGCAAAAATAGTGGTGGCGATGCTACAAAACCCAAAATTATTGCAGCGCGAGAACTGGGCGTGAAGATTGTCATGATCAACCGTCCAGCCATACCGCCAGGAGAACAGGTTACTGATCTTGATGGTGTTTTAGAATGGCTAAAAGTAGAAAGATAATCTCGATAAATAAATTTAGTTGCTTAAGATAAACTGTGGCGTTGAAAAAATCCCCAAATGGTTTGACTGGCGTTTAAGCCAAGTTGGGCATTGAATTTATTGAGGTTGGGATCGGTTGAAGCACCACCAGGCCAAAAATGTCCTCCATTTACTACAGCTACCTGTAAAACTTCTGAGTTGCCACTACAATTTGAGTACTGAGTGGCTTTGACTTTGGATCTTTTGCTGGAGTTCATACCAGGAAGCAGTAAAGATGCGCTAGATGAAATACATTGATCGTGCGATCGCCAAAAGCTTACCATATCTGAAATAGAAACAAGCGCTCCTCGTTGACTGTGGTCATCACCTTCATAACGGACATCCCGATCGTTTGTACCGTTAACGATCATCATTGAGATCGGAGTCTGAGGTTGACAATTAGGTTTGAGACGAACTGGAAGAGAGCCAGCTACTGATGCAAAAGCGGCAATTTTATCAGATAGCTTACATGCTAAAGCTTGGGTAAGGATTCCGCCCCTAGAGAAACCGGTGGCATAGACTTTATGACTATCAATATTTATTTGTTGCTTAAGATGATCGATTAAAGCACTGACAAATAAAACATCATCTACCTTTCCTTGAGAATTACCTCTAAGGCTCCATTTTTTATCAATTCCATCTGGATAAACAACAATAAATCCTTTTTTCTCTGCTAAATTATTAAAGCGCGTAACATCACTAATTGAACGACCAGTACCAGCATCTCCATGAAATACTAATACTAATGGCATTCGTTGGTTTGGATGATAAGATTTGGGAGTGTAAAGATAATAAGTGCGTAATCGTTTTTGGTTTTTTATCTGTCCATAATTATCACCATGCAATATTTTTTGTTGAGACCGATTTTTTTCATCGGCTCTGATTGCATTGCAGGCTGTTACTAAACTAATTGTCAGTAAGCAAGTAATAATTTTCTTAAAAAATTTAGTACTTTGGTATATACTCATGTTTAATTAAGAATTAACTTAAGATACTTTATCCTCTAATTAATATACTAAACAAGTATACAATTAAAACTAACACTCTTACAAGAGTGTTAGTTTTAATTATGCTGAATAAGCTATAAAGTTAAACTCTTACGTAGTGAGCAGGAACCCAACGGCGGCCGTGTCTCGTTCTTTCCCAATGTCCGGGAATTAACTTTTTGTGGACAACATGACGGGCAAACACATTATGTCTTTGAACACCAGGTCTGACAATGATCTCTGCTGCTGATGCCTGTGATGGCAAGGAACCAATTATAAGTGGTAAAGCAAGCAAAGTGCCAATCAAGATACGCTTCATGATTTAATCTCCTATGGATTACTTTTGGTTTACTTGACTACATACAACATTCCTAAATAATTTAGGTTCTTCCCCTTGCCTACACAGATAATATTTGAAAATACCTTTGTTATAAGGGTTTTTTCAATTAAGGAAAGTGACCCTAAAATTAGAGGAAGTCTTTTTTGTCTCACGACATAATTAAGATTGATGTATAACTTTGAGTTTAAAACACTAAATAGAAACACAGATGGTAAGAAAGTCCTAATTTAGGCATGACTAAAGTCATACTTACGTTATGTATGGGCAATTCCTGAAAAATGTGGGGTAAAAAATCAATGCCTGAGCATTTAGCTTATTTTTCTAGACTCTAGCCCAACGCTACTGCTACGTCAGCAGCTAATTCCAGGGGATTAAATGGTTTAGCGATCGCACTAATCATTACCCTGGATTTTGGCAGTTAACAAAATTACCGGAATGGGTTTAGTTACCGGATTGGCTTGTAATTTTTCAAAGGTAGCGATACCATCCATCTCTGGCATACTAGTTCTCGCCCGACAATCGACTTGCTTACAAAGTCATCAGCACCAAGGCTAAACACCTGATTTACCATCTCAGCATCGCTATGGACGGTAAGGAATAAGATGGGTAATATCACTCCAGCGCGAATTGCTGCGTACCATCAGTTTAACTGATGGTAGTCTGAGTGAGTATCACAGATGACATTACTATTTAGATTCTCTAACTATTTCGAGTCAAAAAACTTTCAATACGCTACAACAGAAAAAACCCTCTGCTAAACCTGTGAAAAAACGAGTAACGCTCACCTTCCCGAAACGCGCTGTGCAAATGCCAGTCACTTACGTACTGGCTAAAGAGTTTAACGTCGCGGCAAATATTATCCGCGCCCAAGTTGCTCCAAATCAAATTGGCAAGCTGGTAGTAGAACTAGCGGGAGATATCGATCAATTAGATGCCGCCATAGAATGGATGCGATCGCGCCATGTTAATGTTTCTTATACTTTAGGCGAAATTGCGATCGATGAAGATGTGTGTGTCCATTGTGGTTTGTGTACTGGGGTTTGTCCTACCGAAGCCCTGACTCTCCATCCTGAGACGTACAAACTGACATTCACGCGATCGCATTGTATTGTCTGCGAACAGTGTATCCCCACTTGCCCTGTACAAGCAATCTCCACTAACATTTAAGTATCCAAATTTGATACCATCAATTAAAATAATTCATAATTCGTAATGACGCTCCTACTGACGCTAGCCTCTACCTTTGGTGTCTCCCCTTCTCCCAAAGGTAGAGGCTAGCGCCAAGACGGATGACTCGCTATCGCTTCTCTACGAGATGCTCCGCGAACGCTGCGCTCTAAGAGGATGTTTGAAAAGTCGTATTGTCGGTATAAAAAATTATAGACCCCCTAAATCCCCCTTAGAAAGGGGGACTTCAATTCCGGTTCCCCCTTTTTTAAGGGGGGTTAGGGGGGATCTAAAAGTGCCTAAAATAACAGTGAAATACTTGTTCATTCAACCTCTAAGCGGAGCGTTTGCCGCAGGCTTTACGTAATTCGTAATTATGTTTTGTGACGGAGATTTAAACCCCACGCGCATTATCTGCTGACTATAGAGGCAGGGGACTTAAATCCCTAAATTTAGTTAAATCATCTTTATGATTCTAAAAAGATTAATCATGCTATTCTAAGTGACTAGGAAAAATATTTTTAAACTAGCAGAGTAAATATAGTTATTAAACCTTTCATAAGTGCAGAATATATCAATATTTATAATAAAAATTTACAACTTACATGAGCTAAAAATATAACAATTAGATGAGATGCAAACTTTTAACTAATGTTATTATGCAATAACCTCATGAGGTATATCATTAAGATTGATTATGAAATTAGCTACACAACCCACGGTAAAAACTCTAGGGGACTACGCCTACCAAGCGATTCAAAAACACGTTAAGAAAACCTGGAAGTGGGAAAAACCAGTAAAGAAAGATGAAGATCCAGAAGCACTGCATCAAATGCGAGTTGGAATGCGTCGCTTACGGACGGCTGTAGCTAGATTTGAGCTAGCATTAGATGTGCCGAAACCAATCAGCGATAAAAATATTGGTAAAATAGCCCGTCGTCTTGGTAATCTGCGAGATTTAGATGTACTCAAAGAAAGCTTGGAAAACAATTATCAACCAAACTTACCCCGCAAAGAACAGGAATCTCTCCGAACAGCTTTCACAGCTTTAGCTAAACAACGTGAAGATGTACTATCGAGTGTGCAGAAAACGTTGAAAGATGAATCTTACAAGTCTCTCAAAGATGCATTAGAGAAGTGGTTAGATAAACCAAGTTATCAGCCTTTGGCATCTATTACTATTCAGCGAGTACTACCAGATTTACTGTTACCAGAAGTAAGTAATTTTTTACTACATCCAGGTTGGTTAATTGGCACTCAACTTGTGGAATCAGAGATAAAAGTTCAGAACAATTGGGAACCAGAAAAAATCGAACAGCAATTGACAAAAGAAGGGGAAATTCTTCATAGTTTGCGAAAAGAAGCTAAACGTATACGCTACCAGATGGAATTATTTACTGACTTATATGGGGAGTCTTACGCGGCTTATATGACAGAAGTAAAAAATATCCAAGAAATTTTGGGTACTATGCAAGATAGTGCAGTATTAACTGATTGGCTGACAAATGTATTCAAATCAGAAATGAAGACTGAATTGCCTACTCTTGCTACTTTGTTAACAGAAAATCGTTACCAGTCGTGGCAGCAGTGGCAACCTTTGCAAGAACGGTATCTAAAAGCTGAAACTAGACACAGCCTTCATTTAACAATATTGCATCCCCTTTCAGGAGTCATAAATTAAAGCTTCCTATTGATTGGGCAAAGACTGGAATAAGAAACAGATAGTTTTCGCGCCTAACGCACTGTATTATGTAGCGGTGCGTTAGGCTAAAGCCATAACACATCCTACTCAATACCAATTTGAAAGATTATTACGACAAATGGAATTAGGGACTTCCAAATAAAAAAATACTCAACTACTTCTTGTGGGGTGGGTATCTTGCCCGCCCCACAATATTGGATAATTTTTTTGTTGGAAGTCCCTTATAGAACCCTTTAAGAGAAAGAATTTTCAATCAAAAATCTAAAATTCAAATATCGGATAAGAAATGAATTTAGGGATAAATAAGACGGGTTTTAACCCGTCAGAATAGCTTGAAAGTGCAAATACACCTTGTATAAGATTAAAAATAACACAGTTAATTTTCTCAAAGCTGCCAATTTGCCAAACCAAAAACAGAACAGAACAGATGTTAAGTAAGTAGGCGTAATTAAATATAAGATCAAACCTCACCCTCAATCCCTCTCCTTACTAAGGCTACGGTGTACACACAAGCCTTTGAGAGTGTCCTCATAGGCTTTTGATCCCCCCAACCCCCCTTAAAAAGGGGGGCAAAAGTCTCTTAAAGTCCCCCTTCTTAAGGGGAGCATGTGGCGTGGATTTAGAGGGATCTCCAACGATTTTGGGTTTGTACAAAGATGTGTGTACACCGTAGCCTTACTAAGGAGAGGGAAGCCGGAGGCAGGGTGAGGTTTTATATTTAATTTGACCCACTTACTTAGATCCGTTTCACAAGTTCTAGTTTATTTGGCTAAATCCTTGACTAATATATGTTTGAGGATATCAGAAATTGCGTAGGCAAAGCCCACCGTTGGCGTAGCCTCTCCAAGAGTTGGTATCGCACTCCTCCTACTGATTGAGCAATTTTAATTATCCTCTCAGCTAAAAGCATTCAGGAGTCAGCAAGACAAAGACAGTTCTTGCTGGATAAACCCTTAACCGTAGTGCCTTGGCTTTAAGACTTACGCAACAAATAGCCAAAACCCTTATTCTTAGGTAGGGACAATTCATGAATTGTCCTTACACCATTTCGTTTTGGGTAAATTCTAAATATTTCTTTCTCCCCGCCCCCTGCCTTTTTTTCTAATAATTGCCTTTAAAAAATAATGCTGTGTTTAAATCAGTCATAGTAGAAGTTTACAACTACTGCATACAATGGCTTCTTGAAGTGTGTTACAAGAGTAGCTCAGTTGTATGTACACTCAAATAGCAGTTAAGATCAAGGTTTATAAGAATCAAATATGAACGTTTTACTTCTATACCCCCGTTTTCCAAAAAGTTTTTGGTCTTTTGAAAAAACACTGGCTTTATTAGACCGTAAAGCAATGCTACCGCCTTTAGGCTTGGTAACTGTAGCCGCGATATTACCTCAAGAATGGGAGTATAAATTAGTAGATCGAAATGTTCGCCTGTGTACAGAGGCAGAGTGGGCTTGGGCAGATTTGGTTATTATGTCGGCGATGATTGTGCAAAAAGAGGATTTGCTCTGTCAGATATTAGAAGCAAAACGAAGAGGTAAACGGGTAGCTGTGGGTGGGCCTTTCCCGACAGCGCTACCAGATGAAATGACATCCGCCGGAGTAGATTATTTGATATTGGACGAAGGGGAAATTACCCTACCTTTATTTGTAGCAGCGATCGCACGGGGCGATCGCACAGGTATTTTTCGCTCTGGCGGTGAAAAACCAGATGTTACCAACACTCCCACGCCTCGCTTCGACTTGTTAGAGTTTGAAGCTTATGCGGAGATGTCGGTGCAATTTTCTCGTGGATGTCCCTTTCAGTGTGAATTTTGCGACATTATTGTGCTATACGGTCGCAAACCCCGCACCAAAAACCCAGAACAAATATTAGCAGAACTTGATTATCTCTACAAACTGGGTTGGCGGCGCAGTATTTTTATGGTGGATGACAACTTCATTGGTAATAAGCGGAATGTGAAATTATTTCTGAAGTCTCTTCTGCCCTGGATGGTAGAACATAATTATCCTTTTTCTTTTGCTACAGAGGCTTCAGTTGATTTAGCCCAAGATCAAGAACTGATGGACTTGATGGTAGTGTGTAATTTTGGAGCCGTTTTTCTGGGAATTGAAACCCCCGACGAAGAAAGTCTCACTTTCACTCAAAAATACCAGAATACGCGAGATTCACTCAGTGATGCGGTGAATAAGATTACCCGCTCAGGGTTACGAGTCATGGCAGGCTTTATTATTGGGTTTGATGGTGAGAAAGTAGGAGCCGGCGCGCGAATTGTCAAGTTTGTTGAGCAAACAGCAATTCCCACCGCCTTATTTAGTATGTTGCAAGCACTTCCAGATACAGCCCTCTGGCATAGATTAGAAAAGGAAGGACGACTCCGCAATAAATCGGCCAATATCAACCAAACCACGTTGATGAATTTTGTCCCAACTCGACCTTTAGAAGATATTGCTCGTGAATATGTGCAGGCGTTCTGTGATTTGTATGAGCCAGAGCGGTTTTTGGAGCGTACATACAAACACTTCCGTCTTTTGGGTGAAGCAACCTATCCGAAAAAGGGCAAAGCTGCCAAGAAACCATTGAACTGGAAAGTCCTCCGAGCATTGCTAGTGATTTGCTGGCGGCAAGGTGTACGTCGTCAAACGCGCTGGCAATTCTGGCGTTACTTGTGGAGTATGTATCAGCATAATCCGGGCGGAGTGAGTAGCTATTTAGCCGTTTGTGCGCAAATTGAGCATTTCTTGGAGTATCGCCAAATTGTCCGGGATGAAATTGAGGCTCAAGTGGCTGAATTTTTGGAAGCAGAAGCGAGGGTAAAACTTGAAGCGCAAGTGATGGTTAATTCCTAGCGAATTAGATTTGGCAATGCCTCGCAATGCCAATGCATCAAGATGCAATGTTAATACGTCCCTCTGCAATGCCAATGCATCAAGATGCAATGTTAATACGTCCCTCTGCAATGCCAATGCATCAAGATGCAATGTTAATGCGTCCCTCTGCAATGCCAATGCATCGAGATGCAATGTTAATGCGTCCCTCTGCATTAAAACGCTACGCTTTTACGTAAAATTGTATTGAGTGACCATGCCATCGGATAATTTGGGGATTAATGAAGCGATCGCAGCACAGTTTGCTCAATTAGTGCTGGATTGTATCGAGCGGGAGTATCCTAACAGTAATCTGTATTGGGCTGATAGCGACGAGGATATCAAACCACCGCGTAAATTGACTCCTGCTTTCTATGGCTGCTTAGATTGGCATTCAGCCGTACATGGTCACTGGTTGCTGGTACGTCTGTTGCGTCATTTCCCCGAAGCCTCATTCAATGCAGCATCAAAGCAAGCGCTTGGGCAGAGCCTAACACCGGAGAAAATTCAAGGAGAAATTGCCCATTTCCAACGGCTACCATTCTATGAATTTCCTTATGGTGTGGCATGGTTTCTGCAACTGACTGCGGAACTTCACGAGTGGAATCATCCTCAAGGGAGAGAATGGCGGGTTGTATTGGAACCGCTAGAAAAGTTGATTGCAGATAACTTACAGCGCTGGATTGAAAGACTGAAACTTCCAAATCGTACAGGAATGCATAGCCAAACAGCTTTTGCACTTGGTTTGATGCTAGATTGGGCAAGGATTACCGAAAATGCTGATTTTATTCAGTTAGTAGAGAATAAAGTACGGCAATTTTATCTTAGCGATCGCAACTACTCCTTACAATTTGAGCCGCTTGGCTACGATTTTCTCTCCCCTGGATTTGCTGAAGCAGACTTAATGCGGCGAGTCCTTCCAACAACAGATTTCACTAACTGGCTGACTGATTTTCTGCCACAAATACCCATTGATAATTCAGTAAATTGGTTACAACCTGCCAGAGTCGATAATCCCCAAGATTATATGCAAGCCCACTTTTACGGACTTAACCTCAGTCGGGCTTGGATGCTTGAGGGGATCATATCTGGATTGGCAAATAGCGATCGCCGCATCGAAACACTCCGCTATGCTGCCCTTCACCATCGTCATCATGGACTAACAAATGTTGTAATCGAACATTATGCAGCTAGTCACTGGCTAGGAACTTTTGCTGTTTACCTCCTAACGAATCGTGGGTTGCAAGGGCAAATTATTTAGAGGATGTTTTAAAAGTCTTATTGTAGGTATCAAAACGTTCTAGATCCCCCTAAATCCACGCCACTTGCTTCACTTCAAAAGGGGGACTTTGATTCTGGTTCCCCCCTTTTGAAGGGGGGTTAGGGGGGATCGACAAGTGCCTAAAATCACAGCTAAATACTTTTAAAACATCTTCTTAACAAATTATTTAAACAGTCTGGGCGATCTAATACAAATTCTCTATGAAGATGCACATAATATTTATTAAACGAACCGCAAAGTACGCAAAGTACGTAAATAAATAGATCGATTAAGGAATTAATCATTAAGTGCAAGTAGTTTACAGAGAATTGGTATAACAACCTATCGAGACTTTTTCAATGAGGTTTTCCCAATCCCCAATCCCCAGTCCCCAATCCCCAATCCCCAGTCCCCAATCCCCAATCCTTAAAAGATGCCAACTAAATATGCCTTAACTTGCTGATACTGTCAGGATCAAAGAGTAAAGAGTAAAAGGCAATCTATTTTGACTTTTAACTTTCTCCTTTTGTTCAACTTCCACCACAACGGGAGGCTTAATCTTGACTAAATTGAAAGTTGGTATCAATGGCTTCGGTAGAATCGGGCGACTCGTGCTTCGCGCTGGCATCGATAATCCCAATATCGAGTTTGTGGGCATTAACGACCTAGTACCACCAGATAACCTCGCTTACCTGTTAAAGTACGACTCAACCCACGGTAGATTAAAGCATAAGGTTGAAGCCAAGGAAGACGGCATCCTCATTGACGGACATTTCATCCCTTGCGTGTCGGTGAGGAATCCAGCAGAGTTACCTTGGGGAAAATTAGGTGCAGATTATGTCGTGGAAGCCACCGGACTCTTCACTGACCACGAAGGAGCTGCAAACCACCTGAAGGCAGGTGCAAAGCGTGTAATAATTTCCGCTCCCACCAAAGACCCAGAGAGAGTTACTACCCTGTTAATGGGTGTCAATCATCACCTATTTGACCCCAGCAAGGATATCATTGTCTCCAATGCTAGCTGCACTACAAACTGTCTAGCTCCCATAGCTAAGGTCATCAATGACAACTTTGGGTTGACTGAAGGGTTGATGACCACAGTTCATGCCATGACTGCCACTCAGCCAACTGTAGATGGCCCCAGCAAGAAAGATTGGCGGGGTGGTCGAGGTGCAAGCCAGAATATTATTCCCTCCTCCACAGGCGCAGCTAAAGCCGTAGCATTGGTTTTACCAGAATTGAAGGGTAGATTAACTGGTATGGCATTACGAGTTCCAACTCCTGATGTCTCTGTAGTTGATTTAACTTTCAAAACTGCCAAAGCCACTAGTTATAAAGAAATCTGTGCTGCCATGAAGGAGGCTGCCGCAGGTTCACTAGCGGGTATTTTGGGCTACACAGATGAAGAAGTAGTTTCCACAGATTTTCAAGGCGATACCCATTCTAGTATCTTCGACGCAGGTGCTGGGATTGAGTTGAATTCCAACTTCTTTAAAGTGATCGCCTGGTATGACAACGAGTGGGGTTACTCGAATCGCGTGATTGACTTGATGTTGTCTATGTCACAAAAGGAAAAACTCGCCCCGACAGCTGCTGTGGTTTGATTATTGGGCATTGGGCATTGGGAATGGGTCATGGGGTATTAGTAATTAAGTTTTTTCCCAGTCCCTAGTCCCCAATCCCCAGTCCCCATTTGGGATTTGGGCAAATGGTAAATACTCCAAAAATAAAAAGTAATTTAGTATCTTTACTTAGCAAGCCAGTGATATGAAGCACGTGTGATTTTGGATGGCTGGGCGATGTCTACGACGGGCTATTCGGTGTCGCACAAACTATCCAAATTTGCAGGTTACTCCTCAACCCCTAATCCCTATGCGTCGAACCAAAATCATTTGTACTGTTGGGCCGGCTACATCTGCACCCGAAAATCTGCGAGGCTTGGTAGAAGCTGGAATGAATGTAGCACGGTTGAATTTTTCCCACGGGGCTTATGAATTCCACGCCCAAACTGCTCACTATCTTAGACAAATTAGCACTGAGCAGCAAAAACCGATCGCAATTATGCAAGACCTGTGTGGCCCCAAGATTCGTTTGGGAACTTTACCACCGGAAGGGTTAAATTTAGAAGCTGGTACTGAAGTTACCTTTGTTTTGCAAGAAAAGGGTGAGAGTATTGACGAAATACCTCTACCTTTACCGACTTTGTTCGCAATGGTGCGACCAGGTGAACCGATTTTAATTAATGATGGTCGCGTCAAGTTAATTGTTACTGATCGCGATGCCGATCGCATTCGCGCCCAAGTGAAAACTGGCGGGTTAATTTCCACACATAAAGGAGTAAACCTGCCACAAACTCCTTTACCTGTCAGTTCGATCACCGAAAAAGACTTGCTGGATCTACGCTTTGGGATTCAGTTGGGTGTAGACTGGGTAGCGGTGTCCTTCGTGCGATCGCCACAAGACTTAGAACCCGCCAAGCGGATGATTGAAGCTGCTGGCGCTTCCATCCGCTTAATTGCCAAAATCGAAAGAGCAGAAGCAGTAGAGAGCTTTGATTCCATTCTGAAAGTTGCCGACGCGATTATGATTGCTCGTGGCGATTTAGGGGTGGAAGTCCCAATTCACGAAGTACCCCTGATTCAAAAAGATATTATTCGCCGTTGCAATCGGGCTGGCAAACCTGTGATTACAGCCACCCAAATGCTAGAGTCGATGATTAGCGCCCCCGATCCCACCCGCGCCGAAGCAACGGATGTTGCCAACTCAATTTTAGATGGTACGGATGCAGTAATGCTTTCTGGTGAAACTGCTGTCGGACAATATCCCGTAGCCGCCGTTCAGATGATGCACAACATCGCCGTGCGAACAGAACAGGCTCTAGATGAGGGTAGCAGACATGCCTGGTGTCATGAAGCAGGCAGTCTCAGCGTTACAGAATCTGTCGCAGAATCAGTATGTCGCATCGCTTATGAAACAGGTTCACGGGCAATTCTCTGTAACACTTCATCAGGAAGTACAGCGAGAATGGTGTCTAAATATCGGCCAACTTCTCCCATTATTGCCCTCACATCTGACATCACCACTTATCGCCAACTAGCCCTTTCTTGGGGTGTGGAAGCTTTGCTAATCCCACCAGTCCACAATGCTGAAGAGATGTTTACCAATGTGGTGAACACAGTTGTGGATATGGGTCTAGCCAATAAGGGCGATAAAGTAGTGATTACCTCTGGCGTTCCAATTGGTAAATCGGGCACAACTAGTTTAATCAAAGTGCATTCCATTGGACAGCCAATATCGGCATAAGGCATCTAGAATAGGGCTGTGGCTCTAGATAGTAAGCAAAATTAGGCAATGATTCCGAAAAATTGCCAGAATCAGAATTGAAGGAACTGGAGACTGGGGACTGGTGATTGGGGACTAGGGACTGGGGACTAGGGACTGGGGATGGGGAGACAAGGAGCAGAATAATAACTCTTAACTCCTAATTCTTAACTTTTAATTCCTAACTCTAACCCAGCACTCAGCACTCGCTAGGGAATAAGTAAATCCTGTAACATTCATCACGGAGTCTTTTATGTCTAAGAATTTACTAGAACAATTGCGAGCAGTGACTGTTGTAGTGGCGGATACGGGGGATATCCAGGCAATTGAAAAGTTTAAACCCCAAGATGCCACCACCAATCCTTCTCTGATTACTGCTGCGGCACAAATGCCAGAATATCAGGGAATTGTCGATCAAACTTTACTGCAAGCGAAGAAAGATGCTGGAGCCGGAGCCACCCAAGCACACATAGTTTCTCTAGCTTTTGACCGTTTGGCAGTTGCTTTTGGATTAAAGATTTTACAAATTATTCCCGGTCGGGTGTCTACGGAAGTAGATGCTCGCTTGTCTTACGATACCGAAGCTACTCTGACTAAGGCACGGGAATTAATTGCTCAGTATAAAGCTGCTGGAATTGGCCGCGATCGCGTCTTAATTAAAATTGCCACCACCTGGGAAGGCATTCGCGCTGCGGAAATTCTCGAAAAAGAAGGTATTCACTGTAACCTTACCTTGTTGTTTGGTCTTCACCAAGCGATCGCCTGTGCAGAAGCCGGCGTTACCCTAATTTCTCCCTTCGTCGGTCGGATTCTCGACTGGTACAAAAAGGATACCGGACGCGATAGCTACCCAGCAACCGAAGATCCAGGAGTTTTGTCTGTAACCCAAATCTACAACTACTACAAGAAATTCGGCTATAAAACCGAAGTTATGGGAGCTAGCTTCCGTAATCTTGGTGAAATTACTGAACTTGCAGGTAGTGATTTGTTGACGATTTCTCCATCACTTTTGGCTGAATTGCAGTCAACTGTGGGAGAACTACCACGTAAACTCGATCCCGCCAAGGTAGCAAACTTGGAAATTGAAAAGATATCCATCGACAAAGCCAGCTATGACAAAATGCACGCTGGCGATCGCATGGCAACTGATAAACTAGACGAAGGCATCAAAGGTTTCACTAAGGCACTAGAAGACCTTGAAAAACTTTTGGCAGACCGACTAGTTCGCCTTGAAGGAGAGGTAGTAGCAAGTCATTAGAAGATAACAATAATTAGTGGTTAGTGGTTGATGATTCAACCACTAACCATTAGTTAGCTGTATCAACCGTCATCAATATCCTCGTCGGAAATTTTCGTACCGTCCGTAGGGCTGCCGTCTTTGGATAATTTGTCGTTCTCTGAACCTCTCCCGTCGTCGGAAATTTTCGGATCGTCCAAAAGGCTGCTGTCGTCGAAAATTTTCGGATCGTCCGAAAGGCTGCCGTCGTCGGATGAACTCCCGTCTTCTAATCTCTCGGTGTCGTTCTGGCCCTCGTTGAGCAATTAAAAGCTCTCCAGTTTTATCTCCAATTAAGTTAGCTTCTGGTGCAGCGCTCTGTTCATTGCGAACATTACTTAAAGAAATATCTTTTGCTTCAGCTAATGAGGGCGGATACACAAAGGCACATAGCAATAGTGCTATTGAGGATAACTTCCTAAAACCTTTCATGTTTTTGCTTCCACTAGACTTTCGGTAATAACTTTATTAAAACACTTGAAAGTCCACAAATTATCGCTTATACACTTTTTTTAAACTTAATTTGGTATGAAATATTGGATTTAAAATTAATCCTTATGGCTAATTGTAAATTGGCTCAAACTGTGTAGATTAAAAAAATATCGTCTAGTAAAATACAATTTTTTACAATAGATAAACTAGGAAATTACTTAATACTTAGTCCCACTTTGAGAAAGTTTTGCTACATTACAATAAAGTTCAGTTAGATAACAAAGCACTAACTCCTGTAGGTTGAATTGATGCGTACACCTAAAATTTATTATAAGACTTATTAGCTTTCGCTATTGCTCAACTCAATCTACAAATGGACAACTTTTTTAACTAAACAAATCGGAAAATAAACGGATAGCGGTAAGACACATTCGGCTGGTTCAGAACATGAATAATGGCAATAATTGGCATAATAAAACTGACTGCACCCAACACAATCAACAACAAAATACCAATTCCCACAACAATCAACAATGCAAAGATAATTACATAAATATAAAGATTTATGTGAAAATTTAGTGATTCTTTGGCATTATTTTTGATAATCGGGTCATTGCTAATTGATAAAATTGCAATAGGTATGCCAATGGAGATAATCGTAGAGCTAAAAAATATTGCTCCGTGGCTTAGGGCAGATAAAAGTTTGCGTTGCTGAATGTCTTCCATGCCACAATTCCTCTTTTAGAGACTCAAGTGGTGACTAGTTAGTACGATCTGATATTAGCGTTAATTAATTACTCTCTGTACAAACCACCCTAAGATACTCAATGCTAGCAACAAAGGTGTTAACCAATCACCCCAACGCACATATAAAGTTTGTGTCTGTCGCCGATAAATTGTTTCAGCATGAGTTTCATAAGTATTATATCCAGACATCCACAAGGTTCTACCGTGAGGATCTACAAAGGCTGAATATCCGGTATTCGTTGCCCGTGCTGACCACCGATCGGTTTCAATTGCCCGCATGATATCCTGTGCATGGTGCTGGAATGGCATCGATGCAGTGTAATGGGCATCATTAGAAGAACTGAGGATAAATTGCCCACCCGCCGCAGCTTGACGACGAAATTGTTCAGGAAAAGCAGATTCGTAACATATACTAGCGATCGCCCGACCAAAAGGAGTGTCAAATATCTGATTTGCTGAACCCGGTACTTGGTGCGCCTCCAAAGGCGACAAGCGTTGAACTATCCCGCCTAAAATTCCTTCAAAGGGAATATATTCTCCCAAAGGCACTAATTTAGATTTATCGTAGCGGCTGACAATTTCCCCTTTACTATTAAAAGTAAACAAGCTAATTGTATAACTGTCTCCCCGTTCTCCAAAAGCCCCAATCCAAGCAACTACGCCTTTTTTCTTTACTGCTGCGACTAAGGCAGTTTCCATCAAGTTGCGCTGAAAAATAGGTAAAGCTCCTTCTGGGGTGAGGACTGCATCTACACCTTGGTCTGCTAAAGTTAAATACCCACTGGTATAATTTTCTTGGGCGCGACGAAACCCTTCGGAACTTCGTAAAAGTCGGTTTGGGATATTACCCTGAATAATCCCCACTTTCAAGGCTGCCTCTGGTACTTGGGCGATGGGACGGCTGTATAAGATAAAACCAATCAGGTGTAGGGTAATCAATAGTCCCGTGGCGATCGCTAAATATTTATTAACGAACCGCAGAGGCGCAAAGAAGCCAGTGCGTTGGGCGGGTTCCCCGACTTGTTCGCGCAGCGTCTCCGACAGGAGAAGCAACTGGCGCGACACAGAGGAAATTTTATCTGCGCCCTCTGTGTCTCTGTGGTTCGTCCATCCTTCCGCAATTAAGCCATTCACAGCAACGATCGCTGCTGTCACAGTATTAGGGCCAGAGAGTTGACCCAAATGGACAATTACGAGATTGTGCGGACTTTGTGTGTAAGCAAGAGAACTCCACCACAGAGGCCCCGCACTCCACAGACTCTCTAATCCACACCAGACGGCTGTACCGATAAGTACACGCAACCACGCTTTTTGTCCGCCCAGGCGAACCATTACAGCCGCCCAAATCGTAAGGAATATCCCACCCAAGACACTGATAAATCCCCAACAAAAAAGGGTGATTGCCAAGCTTGGCAACCAAGGAACGCCCAACCATGTCATTGGATGAATTCCGGTAATCCAGAATAGGGCGACACCGTGAAAACCAATACCCCAGAGGAAAGCCGGGGGGTATTGGTTTTTACCTTTGGCTGAAGTGACAACTAGCACCCATAAAGGAACTATGGCAATCCAAGCTAAGAACCATGCACCTACTGGGGCTACAGTTAGCCCCATCAAAACGCCGCTAGCTAAGGCAATTAACCAAGGGAGCAAAGAGATAAATCTCTCCCCCTGCCTCCCCTGTTTTTTACTCTGTTTCTTCTGCATCGACAGCATCAGGTGGAACTATTGCTACTCCGGTAATAGCATCATCTTCATCTAAACGCTGCACTCTGACTCCAGTTGCCGATCGCGATTGGATAGAAATTGCATTTACGGCTTGACGGATGATAATACCACGATTTGTTACCATCATGATTTCATCATCATCATTGTTGACAATGCGTAAGGTTGCCAACTTGTCTTTGGTTTTGCGGTTTTTGAACTTCGTTGCCATTAAACCCTGACCAGCACGATTTTGCAAACGGAACTGAGCAACTGGTACGCGCTTACCATATCCTCCCATCGTAATTACCAACACCCAAGGGCCAACAATGCCACTGCTAGGCACTTCTGCGGTCTCTTCATTAGTTTCGGTAATTTCGATATCTTCTGTTTCGATTGTTTCGATTGTTTCGATTGCTTCGATTGTTTCGATTGCTTCGATTGCTTCGATATCTTCAGCTTCTGTAACTATATCCAAAGTTTCAAGAATTGCTGCGGGTAGAATATCCATACCCACGAGTTCATCTTTATTTTTGAGTTTCATGGCTTTCACCCCACGAGTTGCTCTACTTAAAGGACGCAGTTGTTCGTGGTTGCACCGGAAGTTAATCGCCATCCCGTTACGAGAACCAATGATTACACTGTCCTCCACTTTGGCGCGTCTTACCCACCGCAGTTGGTCGCCTTCTTCTAAGGAAATGGCAATCAAACCATTGGCGCGGATGTGACTAAAGGCTGCCAATTCGGTTTTCTTGATATTGCCGCCCTTGGTGAGCATGACTAGATATTCTTCACTGCTAAACTCGTCAACTGGTACAATAGAGGTGATTTTTTCCTCTTTGGGAATCGGTAGCATCTGGACAATTGGTGTCCCTCTGCTAGTACGCGAACTCGCTGGAATTTGATAAGCTCTCAGGCAATAAACAACACCACGCTCACTAAAGAATAAAATACTATCGTGATCGCAGCAAGTTAAGAAATGCTCAATGGTATCATCATCTTTCACTTTGGCTGCGGCTTTGCCTCTAGTAGCACGGCTTTGGGCTTCAAAGGTGTTGACTGGCATCCGTTTGATGTACCCTTGTTCTGTCACCAAAATTATCGCTTTTTCATTGGCAATGAGGTCGCGATCGTCTAATTCTCCTTCCCCTGGCAAAATCACCGTGCGGCGGGGTGTGGCGAAGCTAGTTTTTAGTTGCGCGACTTCAGTTTCGATGATTTCTAGTACTCTTTCCCGGCGTGCCAAAATATCTTGCAAGTCGGTAATTTTTACTTGTAATTCCTCGTGTTCCAAACGAATTTTATCTGCTTCTAAGGCAGTCAACCGCCGCAATTGCATTTGCAAAATCGCATCTGCTTGCACTTCTGAGAGTCCATAAGTTGTAATCAACTCGCCTTTGGCTGTGGGTGCATCGGGTGCATGGCGAATCAAGACGATAATTGGATCTAACTGAGCTAGGGCAATTAATAACCCTTGCAGGAGATGGTCGCGTTCTTCAGCTTTTCGCAGTTCGTAGCGGGTGCGTCTAGCAATAGATTCGATGCGGAAATCTAAGAAGACGCTTAAAAACTGTTTGAGGGTGAGTACTTGGGGTTCGCTATTTACCAACGCCAGCATATTTGCGCCAAAGTTGGCTTGCAGTGGCGTTTGCTTGTAGAGATTGTTGAGAACGACGCGGGGATAAGCATCACGCTTGAGTTCGATCACAACTCGCATCCCGTCGCGATCGCTTTCATCCCGGATGTCTGCGATGCCCTCTAGCCGCTTTTCGTTCACCATTTCGGCGATTTTTTCAATCAGCGCCGCTTTATTGGTTTGATAGGGCAATTCGGTGATGATAATTGCTTCTCTATCTGGCCGTCCCCGTTGTTCAACGGTTTCAATGTTGGCAACACCACGCATGGTAATGGAACCGCGCCCGGTGGTGTAAGCTTCTCGAATGGCAGATGTTCCCAAAATTTGCGCCCCAGTCGGAAAATCTGGGCCGTGGACATACTGCATTAATTCGAGATCGGTGATTTCGGGATTGTGGATTACAGCCACCAAAGCATCAATCAATTCGCCCAAATTGTGCGGCGGAATGTTAGTTGCCATGCCCACGGCAATCCCAGAGGAACCGTTGAGCAACAACTGGGGAATCCGCGCCGGTAAAACTGTCGGTTCTTGCTGGGAACCGTCGAAGTTATCGGCAAAGTCTACGGTTTCTAATTCGATGTCGTGCAGTAGCCCAGCACTAGTTAAAGCTTGCAAGCGACATTCTGTGTATCGCATGGCGGCTGGCGGATCGTTGTCTACCGAACCAAAGTTACCATGTCCGTTAACTAGGGGCGATCGCATGGAAAAATCCTGCGCCATCCGCACCAAGGCATCATATACTGCCGTGTCACCGTGGGGGTGATATTTACCCAACACTTCCCCCACCACACGGGCGCATTTCTTAAAAGGGCGATCGTGGAGCAGACCTAGCTCGTGCATTGCGTAGAGAATGCGACGATGCACAGGTTTTAGACCATCCCTGGCATCTGGCAACGCCCGACCCACTATCACGCTCATGGCGTATTCCAGATAAGACTGCGACATTTCGGTTCGCAAGTCTATCGGGATAATCCTCTCCTGTGAGGTTGTCATAACCTAAAAATCTCCAAAAATCGTAGATTTTAGCTTTTTTACTCGGCAAAGCGCAAAATTATGCTAAATTGCTCTTGAATAATTGCCATTATTTAGGTATAATTCTAGCATATTATTGCCTTCTTTAGCCTGAGTAGCTAATCCAAATGTCTAGTCAAAAAAGATATAACAACTTACATTTGAGAAGCTTTTAGCTATTTAACAAGAGCAGTGAACTAAAAGGTTGCTCAGTGCAAATTTACTTAACTTGAAATATGACAGGGTAAATTTAAGAAAACAATCTAAAATTGGCTTTATAATGCTCTTACTTTGATAACGATTGTTTCCTAGAATTCTTGTTCAATCAGGTCGAAAAAATAAAAGCGTAGTTGATAATTTCTAATTAAAAAAATAACAGAATTGAAGAAAGCCTTCAAAGATGGAATTAAAGGAAAAGTTGCATAAATTAATATTCAGAATCAAGAAGATATTTTGAAGTAAAGGAGAGGAAAATTTGGCAGCAGTCCGAGTCCGCCAGCATGTTAATCCACTTGCTAAAAAGTATCAAACACCAGCAAGTCCCCTTGACTGGGGAAAAGTTTATGCAAAGCCAAATCAACCACTACATTTAGATATTGGCTGCGCGAAGGGGCAATTTTTGTTAAATATGGCCGAAATACAATCCAACTGGAATTTTCTCGGTTTAGAAATTCGGGAACCTCTGGTGGTGGGGGCAAATAAATTACGTTCTGAGTTAGGTTTCACAAACCTGCACTATTTATTTGGCAATGTGAATAATTCATTGCGTTCGCTGTTATCTTCCCTCCCTTCAGGAAGTTTACAGCGCGTTACAATTCAATTCCCCGATCCTTGGTTTAAAACCCGCCATGCTAAACGCCGTGTAGTGCAACCAGAACTAGTGGCAGAATTAGCCACTTATCTGGCGGTTGGTGGGATTGTGTTTGTGCAATCAGATATGGAATTTATCGCGGTGGAAATGCGCGATCGCTTCGCCGCCCACCCAGCTTATCAGAAAGTTGGTGCAGGAGAATGGTTAGCAGAAAATCCGCTACCAGTCCCCACAGAAAGGGAAATAGGCACGCAAAAAAAAGGTGAACCTGTTTATCGGGTTTTGTTTGAAAGGGTGATAACTAGAGATTAAGTCAATACGTTTCAGTTAAGCCTTTCTTTCTTTCTTTCTTTCTTTCTTTCTTCTCTCTGCGTCCTTTGCGTCCTTTACGGTAATGCCTCCGGCACACTCCGCGAACGTTAAAAAAAATGACTTCGGAAAAAGTTTTAGCCTTAACTGAACTGTATTGGAGATTAAGTAGGTAGGCGTAATTAAATATAAGATCAAACCTCACCCTCAATCGCTCTCCTTACTAAAGCTACGGTGTACACACATCTCTGTACAAACCCAAAATCGTTGGAGATCCCCCTAAATCCCCCTTAAAAAGGGGGACTTTAAGAGACTTTTGCCCCCCAATTTATCGGGGGGTTGGGGGGATCAAAAGCTTGTGAGTCCACTCTTAAAGACTTGTGTGTACACCGTAGCCTTACTAAAGAGAGGGAAGCCAGAGGCAGGGTGAGGTTTTATATTTAATTTGATCCACTTACTTAGAGATATTATTACTATCAATAACCGAATACTAAATAGGACTTATAAAAATTCTTCCTCATGCCCCTTTAAATCCAAGAGTTAAACCACATTCGCATTTTATAACCATTAGGGGAAAGGGGTAAACCCAAATAAATAGGCATCCAAAAAATAAAAGCAGCGAGAATCATAAAAGTAATGGTGACACCTAGCACCCGGAGTTGTTGATAATAACTGCGAAGACACTGATCGACAAACCAAGCGATCGCTAAAAATATAAATACTACTGCACACATATAATGATATATGAAAACGCACCTCGTAACTTTTACCCAAGGTGCTAAGTTAGCAGTATAGTTTATAACTAAATACAAGGCAATCCAAGTATCAACACTAAGAGTTGTAGGAGTTGCAGATACTAAAAAACGTTTTTCTCTCACCAAAGGAATGATGATTTGTGCTACTAACATTCCTACTAAAAACAACATGGCAGCAACACCAAACCACCATAAAAATGGATTACCCATTGCATGGACATCATAAATAACTTTTCCAGCACCAGCAGGCAAAGGTGGCCCCATTACAGGTAATGGTTCGGTGATACTTTCTGCCGTTTGATAATAATATGCCATAGGCCGAGTCATCAAAGGCCATTTATACCAGGCAGCACAATAAGGATGCACATCCGAACTATTACCACCTAAATGTAAATGAAATTTCAAAATTTGCTCATGTACTGCAATAAATCCATAAGTTTTATCTAGCTGAAGATGAGGAATCCAGATAATGCTGTAGATAAAAGCTGGAATTATTCCTAGATAAAATAACATCTGGAAAATATTTAGCTGAGTCAAATTTTGTAGTGGTGTCTGAGATGAGAGAGATGGTGGAGAATGAGAAGAACAAGTACTAATTCCTGTCTCCTGCATCCTGCCTTCTACCTCTTGTCCCCCGTCCTTTGTTGACGTTCCCAGAGTCGCTAACGCTGCGCTATCCTGCCCCCTGCCTCCTGCCTCCTTAAATAAAGGGGATGTAAAAAAGAGTTTGGGGTTAGGAAAAGAATGTATTCCCTGAATTACCCAAGCTACTATCCAAATAAGATAAGCACCTGATAGGAACCATAAACCGTTCCACTTAGTACCAACTGAAGCACCAAAAGCAATGCCAGCAAAAACTAACCAAAATGAACGTCGCCGATTGTGGTTCTCTAATGCCAATAATAAAAACCAATGCCCTAATAAACCAAAGATGACGATATAAATATTACTTAAAGCATAGCGAGATTCAACGAGAAAGATGCCATCACAAGCTGTAAACAAACCTGCTATGATTGCAAAGCTGCGGCGATAACTCAACTGATAAGCGATCGCAGCCACAACTAAAGGAACAAATGAGCCTGTAAGAGCATTTAACCAACGATAAGTCCAGGGCGATCGTATTGAACCCGTCAACCCATTTACGGTATCGTGCCAAAAAGGAATGTGACTGCCAATCCAAATGCCGATGCCGATCATATATTGACTTAGCGGCGGATGGGCATTAAAAAATGGCGTATGCGTGAGATAGTTATTACCAAATTTGGCAAAGTAAACTTCATCAAATACCAGAGTGTTGAATCGCTCCAGTCCCCAAAACCGTAAGGCAAGTGAGAGGATAAATATACCCAACATCCCAATTCGGAACCATTTTTTGGTTATTGGGTATTGGGGATGGGGCATGAGGGATGGGGCATGGGGCATGGCTTAATAATTAGCAAAATCTAGCGATCGCTATATTACAGGCAGCGATCCAGAAGTTCAACTATTGCAGGTTATGCGATGGCGAATTCTGAATCTTTTCGTAGTTCTTCAGACCGGAATCCCAACACAATCCGATGCTTTGGTACACCAGCGCTCACCAGTTCCGTTGCTACCCCATCTTCAGTACCATCACGTTGAATCCAAATTTTGCCATCAATAATATCAATGTGAATCAGACAGCCATGAACGCGTCGAGTCACAGTAGGAGACAAATCATAGGCTGGTTCTCTTCCCAAAATCATCAAGAGATAGCGGTCTTGTTCGTTGTCGAAAATTGTCTCAAATTGAATATTGCCAGCACTGAAAGGAATTTTTGTATGTTCAATCAGAATATTCCGAATCAACTGCCTGTATTGCTCCAAGGTATCCATCTAAAAATAACCTCTTGCTCTAGCTGAAATAGAACAATATTAAAGCAGTTTTCATGTATTTGAACCACATCTATCGTAAGGGCATAGCAATGCTGTGCCCCTACCGCATGGTCTATTTACGTGAAAATGGCTGTAACTTTGTAATCTTCTACTAAAAGTTTAGCAATTGGCTCATCAAAGATATCGGCATATACTTCGTCACGAACAGCAAGATAGAGGACGCGTTCGGGATTGGTTCTACTCATCACAGAGCGGTATGCAAGGTACTGTCCCAATGCGTGTTCAAGAGCGGTCATGTCCGATACGCTGCGAAACGTTTTAATCTCAACGGCTATCTGCTGTCCTTCCTTTTCAGCAGCAATCAATTTCTCTGCACCCAGGTCAACATACATATCCCTTTTTCCCCACTTCAAATGAAATGGATCGTCGGTAATCGTCCAGCCATCTTTGATTAGGGCATTTTTGACGTTCTGATGGTAGCGGTCTTTAGCTGGCATAAATGACTCGAATTACGAATTATGAATTATTACCTTCAACTTTTGCCACTTCTAGCATTGTCTTTAAAACCGAATCTGGATTGAGACTGATGGAATCAATTCCTTGTTCAACCAAAAACTGAGCAAATTCTGGGTAATCGCTTGGTGCTTGCCCACAAATACCGATTTTGCGATCGCATTTTTTCGCCGCTTCTATGGCCATTTTTACCATTCGTTTGACAGCCGGACTGCGTTCATCAAACAATCGCGCTACTAATGCCGAATCCCTATCTATCCCTAGTGTTAGCTGAGTTAAATCATTTGAACCAATGGAGAAGCCATCAAATACCTCAGCAAATTCCTCAGCCAGAATCACATTACTGGGCAACTCACACATTACATAAACCTGCAAGTCGTTAACACCCTGCTTTAAACCATTTTTTGCCATTTCTGCCAAAACCAACCGCCCTTCATCAGGAGTACGGCAAAAAGGAATCATCGGAATAACATTCGTTAAACCCATCTCTTCCCGTACCCGTTTGAGGGCATGACATTCTAGGGCAAAAGCTTCTCTGTAGCCTTCATCATAGTAACGTGCTGCTCCTCGCCAACCCAGCATTGGGTTTTCTTCATGGGGTTCAAACTGTCGCCCACCTAACAAATTTGCATATTCATTACTTTTGAAATCTGACATTCTGACAATTACTGGTTTGGGATAAAAGGCTGCGGCAATTCTACCAATGCCTTGAGCTAATTTATCTACAAAGTATTGAGATTTATCATCATAAAGTGAGGTTATTTCAGCAATTTTAGCTTTGACAAATTCATCTTTTAATAATTCATAATGAATCAACGCCATTGGATGAATTTGAATTTGGTTAGCGATAATAAATTCTGTCCGTGCTAAACCTACGCCATCGTTAGGAATTGCCGATAAACTTAATGCTTCTTGAGGATTACCCACATTCATTAAAATCTGAGTATGAGTACGCGGTAAGTTTTCTAAAGGAACTTCTTCAACTTCAAAAGGTAATAAACCTGCATAAACTTTTCCCTCTTCTCCTTCAGCGCAAGAAATTGTTACCTCTTGACCAGGTTTCAATATTTCTGTAGCATTGCCACATCCGACGATCGCAGGTACGCCCAATTCTCGCGCAATAATTGCCGCGTGACACGTTCTTCCACCAGAGTTGGTGACAATTGCACTGGCGCGTTTCATAATTGGTTCCCAGTCGGGATCGGTTCTTTCTGTCACCAAAACTTCCCCAGGTTGAAACTGTTCGAGTTTCTGAACATCTAAAATTAGGCGGGCTTTCCCTTGACTAATAGCTTCTCCAATTGCACTACCCATAACCAGAGGAATGGGTGATTGAGAATCAGCGAGTGAAGAGTGGGAAGATTTTTCCCCATTCCCGATTCCCCATTCCCGATTCCCTAATAACAACCGATAACTCCGCAATACATTTCCTGTTTTCTGCGACTGGACGGTTTCAGGACGCGCTTGCACAATAAAAAGTTGGTTAGTAATTCCATCTTTTGCCCACTCAATATCCATTGGAGTAAAAATACCGTGGACTTGAGAATAATGATCTTCAATTAAACACGCCCAAGTTCCTAGTTGTAAAATCTCTTCATCACTTAGGGCAAATTTACTTCTTTCACTGGGCGAAACAGACACATTTTTCGTAAATTTAGAACCGTCATCATAAATCATTTTCAGTTCTTTGCTGCCCAATTTTTTATCGATAATTGGGCGGAAACCAGCTTTTAAAGTCGGTTTAAAAACATAATATTCATCGGGATTTACAGAACCTTGAACAACGTTTTCACCTAAACCGTAAGCGGCTGTAATCAGTGCTGCATCCTTGAAACCTGTTTCTGTGTCAATGGAAAACATCACCCCAGAGGTTGCTAAGTCAGAGCGCACCATTTTTTGTACGCCCACAGCCAGAGCAATGCTAAAGTGGTCAAATCCCTTGGTGTGGCGATAAGAAATAGCGCGATCGGTAAATATGGAAGCAAAGCATTTATGACAAGCTGCTAAAACTCCCTCAACACCCACAACGTTAAGATAAGTTTCTTGCTGTCCAGCAAAACTAGCATCCGGTAAGTCTTCGGCGGTGGCGCTAGAACGGACTGCCACATCTGTCTCTACATGGTATTGTTCGCAAAGACTATGGTAGGCTGTGGTGATCGCCTCTCGCAATTCTACAGAAAATGGGGTGTGCATTAATAGCGATCGCGCTTTTTTCCCCCGTTCGCGTAAATTTTTGACATCCTCAACATCCAAGTCGGCAAAGAGTTTGCGTAACTTTGCTTCTAAACCTGCTGATTTGATGAAATGACGATAGGCGTAAGCAGTAGTAGCAAACCCGTTAGGAACGTTAATCCCTTTGGGCGTTAGCTGTTGAATCATTTCCCCCAGAGAGGCATTTTTACCACCAACTAAGGGGATATCAGCAATGCCAACTTCATCAAACCACAAGATGAGCGATCGCTCTTGGGCAGATGGAGATAAAGTACTTTCAGATACTGTAGTCATAATTACCTTTTAAATTTATAATTTGTTGCATATCTTTCCCATATTCAATTTTAGATTTTTCATTCTTTCGTGTAACTTTAAATTTGGCGATTAAATACAAGGCTATAGTCAATAAAAATTAACAATTATTCAAGTTAATAGTTGTATCAAAATACTGGATGCAATCTAAAATGGCACAACTAGAACGACTGCTAAAAATGGCAGAAGATGAGTTAACTGAGTACAGCACTGATGCCCGTAAAATGGAAAAACTACGGCGAAAAATAGGTTTAACAGTATCGGTGGCTGAACAGCGACAAGTAAAAGAAGCATTATTAGCTAATAAACAATCTAATATAATTACTCAAATTGTGGAAGAACAAAGACAAACTGTAGCCTTACCATTTTGGGGAATTGCTGGATTGGGTTTGTTATTCGGAGTTTCTTTAAATCAACCCATTTGTTTGTTAGCAGCTATAGTTGGGACTGTATCAGCTTATAGAATTCAAAAATGGGGTTGGCAATTGCAGGCAAGGAGTCTATTGTTACAAACATTAGAAGGTATTGAAGCGCGTATTGCCCAACCTAAATAGATACAGTTCATAGATAACTAGTCTACGGCTGGCTGTATCTGAATATACAAATTAATTAAATAGTCACTCCATTGGCACTTCCTAAGTACTTAATAATTCCTTTGGGATTACCATAACAAAAAAATTAGATATTGAATTTGATTCAGATGTTTACGCTCCTGGTTTACGTGCAATAAATGCTACATAACCCAGGAGCGTCTTGCAGACGAGTAAAAACCAACGGCTGCGGTAAATTGATTAATGGAACTCACCTTAGTGGACACAATATTATTGCCTCTTCACAGCAATTGTGTAACTAGGTAGATGTGAGGCATCTGTTTGAGTTTTCACAAGTCGCCAGTCATTATCTATATATAAATTCTCAAAAATTTGAGAATTTGCTAAGGATTTTTTTTGAAATTCATTAGGATGATTTATCTTTATGTTGTCTAAATTTAGAGCTTTAGGTAAATCAAATTTTTGCGTGTTTATTTTGACTTTAGTGTTTACTACATTAGTAAACCAGTTGCAGACTGATTTTAAAGTTAGAGGAATTTCTCGATTTTGAAAAGCCTGAAATCTATCAATATTTTGAAGATACCATTTACCATTTTGAACTCCATATTTTTGGATTACCATGAAATCATAAGCTGGTAAATTTGATTGATAGTTATAGGATAAAGAAGACTCTTTTCCCATGATGTAGCGGGCTACACTGGCACAGTAACCATCACGCTGGAAAATTTGGAAGGACTGCTCTTGTATTCTTTTTGGTAAACTTTCATGCAACGATATGGTAGACCAAATTGGTGTCCAAACACCCACTAAAAGCCGTAATTGTTCTGTAACACTCGCAACAGGGTTATGTTCGCTCAATTTTATAAAATAGGGAAGTAATTCAGTTTTGTAAAAATTTATTTCATCATCTAAATAGTCTGGATTTCGACCTTGAACTCGTGCCAAAATTTCCTTTTTAAATTTTCGTTTTTTTGAAGCGCTTAATTTATTTTCCAGCAAGAGGTCGAACATCACCATTTACCTTTTTCTCTTTTTTTTAGATGACTTGGTAAGAATTAAAAACTGGTGAGTTTAATACTCATAAAGGTATTATCTGTTCTTTTATACTGTAAAATATAGAGCCTTTAGCTCCTTTTTTGACAGTTCTTATATGTTTATGTGCTTGATACTATCTATTTTTACTGACAAAATGGTGTGATCTAGATCACTATAAGCTAAAATATATATTTATTGAAAAAGCATTCAGAAATCAGGTATTGGATACATAGATATGTAGCGGCTACTCTTCTAGTTCTCCAACAGAGGATCAAGAAGCGTTATTAATTCACAAAAAATAAAGTGCGAAGGATGAAAATTTTGCTCCTTCGCACTTCATTGTTTATCTGAATGAAATTTCTATGATTCTCTTCCCGATGCCCAGGTATCACGCCATTTAACAGTACCTTCTTTGGCAATCACCCAGCGACGATTTACCAAATTTTCGCGCAGAGGCGATCGCCCTTCCCGCCACATGGCATATTTATAAGCAATCAGCTTACCAGCACTTTCATCAAAGGGAATCTCGGCAGACCAAGTATTTGAGTTGATGTACTCTAAAGGATATGCTTTGCTGATATCCCAATTACCCAACTCTGGGCAATCTCCTGTCACCACAATGATTTCACCGGGTTGGGTATCCACGCCATTGAGTTGGATACGCACAATTGTTTGTGCTTTGATGCGTTCCCCAACGTGGCTGAAAACAAGCACTCCCCGTTCTTCTAGCACTAGGTCATAAATCTTGCCGTCTTTGACTTCATACTTATTGCGAGTCACCACACAAGTATGCTCACCATCAGGCAATTCCGTTTCTACTTCTGGTAAGGTAACTTCTCCTCCCCGATTTAAAGCTACGAAACACAGAGAATCACGATAGCGGCGCACATAACAGTAAACGTCTGCGGTCAAATATTTCTGCCAATGGCTACCCATTGACACAGCTGGATTCAGTCGCCGTAAACCAGACAGCAGTCTGATGGAACGATAAACCTCACTATCGGTATCCCAATTTTCCATCATTGGGCGATTGTATGGATCGTTACCGCCATCAGTATCGTCATGCAGATACTGTTCTGTGCCGTAATAAATGCAAGGAATACCGCGAGATGTCATGATTAAGGCGATCGCAACCTTCAGCATCGCCGGATCGGGGTTCAGCGATTGGAAGCGGCACATATCATGGTTATCGATGAAGGTAATTAACTCTGTTGCTCCCTTATAGCGATAATCCTGGTCAAAAATGTATTGAATTGTTTGGAACCCCATTTCTGAACCTTGCCCTAGTGCGGCTCGAATTGCTACACATAGGCCAAAGTCTAGAAGTGTCATGCCTGAGTGGTTAACAAATTCTACCGAGCGATCGTCACTAGGATTACTATAAATCCATTCACCAAAAATAAATACATCTGGTTTGTGATTGCTCATCTCGCCAGTAAATTCTTGCCAAAACCAGATGGGCATGTGCTTGACAGTATCAACTCGCAGTGCATCCACACCCCTATCTAGCCATTGTTTAATTGCTGACTTGATATACTGCCGATATTCTGTATTGTTTTCATTGAAGGTTGCTAAACCAGATAGTTCACAATTCTGTACTTGCCAGTCGTCTTCCCAGTTTTGCACTTCACCATAGTGGTGATACCAATTATTGACATCATCATTGAAGTCAGCAATTTTAACACCATCATCATACAATTCACCTTTGCTCCCACTGGTATCAGGGCTGCTATGGTTGCAGACAATATCCAGCACCAGCTTCATATTCCGCTTGTGCAGTTCTGCAATTAACCGATCGAAGGTCGTATTTTGTTCTTCTTGAGTAGCATTTAAAGAAGGATTCTCTCCATCAGCAATGTAGCGAGGATTAATCCGCTTAAAATCTTTTGTCCAATAGCCATGCATCGCTGCATTGCTAATAAATAATTCTTCTACTTGCTCGAATAATGGAGTTAGCCAAAGGGCAGTAACTCCCATATTTTTGAGATAATCTAATTTATCGATGACACCTTGCAAGTCACCACCCCAGTACTTACCCCATTCTTGTCTATTGGGATCGTACAGTTCTGAGTTTTCACCTTCGCTGTTATCTGGATCGCCATCATAAAAGCGATCGACCACAAGAAAGTAAATAGTTTCTTGACGAAATTCAATATCTCTGGTGTAAAGAAACTCTAGGTCAATCTCAGTCTCTGATGGTGGCGTTTCTATAATAGCGTCTACTTTTTCTTGTGGAGAATCAACTTTGTATTGATCTGGGGAAAACTGAGATGGAGGGGTTTTTACCATAAAAAGACTCAAAATTTATGTAATTCACAGTTGTAGAACTAACAGTACAAATATTTCTAGTATTGTGTGTTACTACAAACATCGGTATTGTGACATCCGGCTTGCGGTGTAGGTATCTATCGCTAGCTAGTTTATAATTCTATCGATAGATATAATTCATCTGCTAGAGGATAAAAACAAAGGAATACAGCAGTTATTCACGACAATAGCTTCATCACAAAAATTTACAATATTTTGGCTCTTGTGAAGCGGCTTCAGTGCTGATTACAAACCTTTGATTAATCACACTCATTTATTTATTTTTACAAAAATATCGCCGATCGCTTCGGAATATGTCTCAAATCATGATGTTGGCTAGTCAGTAGTTTGTAGAATCGGATTAATTAGCACTGGAGATTAGCTCTCAACAAGGTTTCGTTATCTTTCACCAATTATTGATTCAACCAGGTATTCGCTAACTTTTTCTCTAGAAGATTCGCTCCATTGGTAAACTGACCATTGTCGCTTTAAATCTGTTATTACTATCAAGGATTAATTTAGGTAGCAATTATGACCAAATATGACAAGGTTTTTAACTCACCAAAGACATCAGAGGAATCACTAAGTCCAGAGGAGGCGGTGGCGGCGATCGCAACTGTCACTGCGATCGCTGATTCAGTGATTGAAGATGTAGATGCAGAAAGTTTAGCGGGTATCCTCTGGGAATTCGAGGTTTTCGAGGAATACTCAGAAGATGAAATCGCCGAAATAGTTGATAGACTCTTAGCCATTGCAGAAGCAGAGGGAATTGGCCCCCTGTTTAATACCGCCAAAGTATCTCTCTCAGATGAATTAGTTTTGGATGGTTTTGCAGCTGGGGTAATAGTGCTTTTAGACGATGAACTAGCGATCGCCAAACCGAAACAAGCCTACCTCAAAAAGCTACAAGCAGCCTTAGAACTGGAAGATGAAGAAGCAGAGGAAATCATTAAGGAGGTAATTGCAGCCTTTAAAGAAGCAGAAGAAGAATATGCAGACGATGACGAAGATGAGACAGTAGTCATAGAAGATTTTAGCGAACAGACATATCAATCCCCTTTAGGTAATTTTACCGTGCCAATTCCGGTTGATCCCCAGCAGGGCGGTAGAATTCAAAGCCAGGAAGGAGTAGTTGGCTTTTCTGATGACATCGGTACTTTGTTGAGAATCGATTATTATCCTTTCCCTCTAGAACAGTTAGAGGAACTGGAGTCTCTGGGACAAGAAGAATATTTACAAACAATTTTAGTAGACAAGTATATACCCCAGGCGATTTTTGCAAATGTACCAGATGCTTCTGTGGAGTATACCGAATATCTAGAAAATACTTTGCGAGGCGCTTACTATGTGTTAATTGATATGCCTAAAGGTTCAACGATTTCTAAGCAAGAAAATAATGGAACTGCCATCAGATTAGATGCGTACCGGGGACTGCTCACGTTTATTAGTGGTGAATTTTTGTATATAGTTAGTAGTCAGCACAGCTTTCTGGACGGCGAAAGTCCCGATTCCCTTGAAGAAGAAGCTGAAGATATTAAGGAAAGTATTTTAGAGTTTGTTGAGACTATAGAGTTTACCTAAGATATCTCCGTGAGTTTCAAGCGAAATCGGCGGTTAGAATCCGCGTCTACACAACCAAAACTCACCTTCGTGGTTAATCCGAGGAAGTTGCCTTTGCCTGTGTAGACGCTAATTCCCTTCGCCCTAGCTTTGCCTATGTGATGTACATTTGGAAAGGGCGATGTCTGACGACAAGCCCAGAGGCGGAGTGTCTCCGATGTCTACGCTTGTGATTTTTCATGACAATAACCCTGCTAAACAATCGCTATCAAGTTATCCAGGTAATCGGCGCTGGTGGTTTTGGCGAAACCTTTCTGGCAGAAGATGCCCATCTACCTTCTCGCCGTCGTTGTGTAATCAAGCAACTCAAACCGATAACCAATAATGATCCGCAAAACTACCAACTTATCCAACAAAGGTTTGAACGGGAAGCCGCAACATTAGAATATTTAGGTGAAAGTAGTAACCAAATTCCTAAACTCTACGCTTACTTTTCTGAAAATGGGCAATTTTACCTTGTCCAAGAATGGATTCATGGCCAAACTCTGACAAAAATTGTCAAAGCTAAAGGATTTGAGAGTGAAACTGCTGTTCGGGAAATTCTCTTGAGTCTGCTTTCAGTGTTAAATTATGTCCACAGTAAGGGCATTATTCACCGAGATATCAAGCCAGATAACATTATTCTTCGTTCTGTTGATAACAAGCCAGTTTTGATTGATTTTGGTGCAGTTAAAGAAACAATCCGTTCCGTGGCGAACTCTCCAGGATACCCCACGCGATCGCTCGTTATTGGTACGCCCGGATATATGCCTAGCGAACAAGCCGTTGGCCGTCCAGTTTACAGCACTGATATCTACAGCTTAGGTTTAACGGCAATTTATTTGCTGACTGGCAAACACCCGCAAGAACTACAAACCGATCTGAAAACTGGGGAGATAATTTGGCAGCAGTACGCCCCTAAGGTTTCTTCCCACTTAGCGGGGGTACTCAATCAGGCAATTAAGCCTCATGCTGGCGATCGCTACAGCACTGCTAGTAAAATGTTACACGCTTTGCAGTCTCCTAGTAATATAACTCCTGAGTTAGCTGCAAATACTCCCACAGTTAATTTTTATCCCCCTGCTACATCAACTCGGCAAACCCAGCCATTATATTCTCCGCAAAAAAATTCTGTAATTCCAGGATCTTCAACTCCTGGAAACTGGCAAAAACCAACTGTGATTATTGGCAGTTTGCTGGTAGGCGGCTTGATTGGTGCAGTAGTAATTCCTAACATCATTCGTCAGCAACAACCAGAAACAACCATCACCACAAGTCCTACCCCATCGCTAGAATCTTTACCTACTCCCGCATCTCCCGAATCACCCCTTTCTTCCCAAACTTCTCCAGTCCCAGTTATACCGGTTTCACCACGACGACGGCGAGTAATTCCCAATCCTTTACCAACCTTTAATCCCCCAGTTGTATCCACACCACAGCTAGAAAAGGAACCTATAACTTTAGATACCCCAGCGTCAAAAGTGCGTTCTACACCACAGCCAGAACCAGAGAGGATTGCAATTCCCACATTAAAAGCACCTTCTACACCGCAAAAGAACGAGCAGCCGCCTAGTAAAGTAGCTGTAACTACCATAGGCCAAAGCGTTCCCGCATTTCCTACAGGTACATCAAGAAGCGCCGTAGAAGCTACACTCGGCAAACCAAATCAAGATTTAAAAGGCTCATGGGGTAAGACTCGTGCTGTTGTTTACAAACTAGTGCCAAACAAAATTGATCTTGGCTACTTATTCGATCGTAATTCTAAAATGCTGCGTCAAACTGAGGTATCTTTTGCCCAATCAGTAGATCCGCAGGTAATGGAGACTACCTTGAATGGATTGTTAGATGGGCAAGCTACTGAAGAAATTAAGCAGGGACTTAAACAAGTACAACAGGGTCAGTCTGATAATTTTAGTTTTAAGAATGGCTCAGTCAAGGGTCAAATTATCCGCCAAGAATGTAATTTTATTTACATTAGCATTTGGGATGAAAATTTGCATGATTTTGTAAGTCCATCTACAGCTAAACAGTGTTAATTTTCTGGTAATATTGTTGGTTTTGTCAAATGTGCGACCGGAGCGATTTAGATAAGAGAAGCAGATTTCATCTGTCTGTGTGTGGTAAATGCTCTGTTGGAAAAGCCATTCGTCGAGAAGCAAAGCATAGATATACTCGTCCTGCCAGATGCCTTTTATGAATTGGCTTTGTTTTAGATGTCCTTCACGCCGCATACCGAGACGTTCCATAAGTATAAAGGATGCGGTATTACGTGTGTCGCAGATTGAAGTGATTCGGTGTAACTTACGGTGTGCAAAACCATAAGTAAGTAATATTTGTGCCGCTTCTGCTGCATAACCACGCCCTTGATAGTTCGGGTGAAGTGACCATCCGATTTCGCCTTTACTTTGCGCTTTTGGCAACAGGTTGATACCAACCTCACCAATCATTTTGGCATCACTTATATGGTAAATGGCAAACACGATATAGCCGCCTTCATTCCCGATCTCCGTTACTGCTTGTCGTCGGAGAAAGTGTATTGCCTTTTCCTGGGTTAGTGGTTCTATAGGCATATACCGCAAAACTTCTGGGTGAGTTTGATATGCTAAGAAATCAAGCAAATCTGTCTCGGCCATCCGGCGTATAATCAATCGTTTTGTTACTACAGGCTCCATGCTTTGATTTACCTTATGCCAAAACAAATTTCACAACAGCATACTTGTCTTTTAACTTCGACTACGGTCAGTATAAGTTGGTGAGTATAATAACCCTATGCCCACTTTCAACCTAAATTTCAAATTCTTAATCTTCATTAAGTTATAAATCCTATTATTAAGTTTTTAATAATACTTGTCTCAGCTTCTACATTTATGTCGCCAATTGCGATCGCAATTGTGTAATCTAAAGACAGCTAATAGCTCATTATTCAATCGAGGTCTGATGACTCCTATAATCATGCGTCAGCTTTGGTCAGTGGTTGAAACTGCTCAAGCCAAGCTCCTCTTGCAACTGGATGATGCTAGCTTAGTCCAGTGGTTAGTGAAACAAACCCAAACGCAAGTCTTGTTAGATTCTAACCAAACTGACTTTCTGTGCCACTACATTCAATCTCGGCTAGCTCTTATACGTGATATTGCCCATGAACGTCAGTGTTCATGATAGCAAAATCACTATAAATTGATTGATAGTCAAGTGTTATTACTATTGACTATTGGCTTTTGGGGAAAATAACCTTCCACTAAACAGTCAGAGCCGACTACACGCCAACGAACCCGTTCTAGAGACAACGCCTCAGTCATGGTAGTAAAACCTAAATCGCCCACAGGTGTGGGAGCAATGCTACCACCAATGATTTTCGGGGCAATAAATGCCAGAACTTTTTGCACTGCTCCTTGAGCGATCGCACTAGCAGCTAAAGTACCGCCACATTCCCACAATACGCTACAAAAACCCCGCTCATACAAGTACGCCATTGCCCAATCTGGTGTAAGCAATGTTAATTCCACGACTTCCACCCCAAGTTTTCGCAACAGTTCTTGGAAATCGGGGTTAGCACCCTTCTCTGTCAACACCAAAGTTGGAGCATCCGCAGTTCGCCACAGATGGGCGCTTTCCGGTAAGTTGAGATTGCGACTCATTACCACCCGCAGGGGATTATGTGCTTCCAGATGATGGCTGGTTAAATAAGGATTATCCTGTCGCACTGTATTACCACCGACAATTATTGCATCGCAAGCCGCCCGCAATTGATGTACTTCACTGCGGGACTCTTGACTTGTTACCCAGGCGCTATGACCAGAGGTAGTGGCAATTTTGCCATCTAAAGTCATGGCATATTTTAAAATTCCTAAAGGTCGCTTGTAGAGAATGCGATGGACAAAAGCTTCATTTAGCTGACGACAAGCTGATTCTTCTACTCCTACCAACACTTCGATCCCCGCCGCCCGTAAACGGGCGATACCACCTCCAGCTACCAATGGATTAGGATCAACCATACCCACTACCACTTTTGCTACTCCAGCTTTGATCAAGCCTTCCGAACAAGGGGGAGTCCGTCCGTAGTGATTGCAAGGTTCGAGGCTGACATAGATTGTTGCACCACGAGAACGCTCGCCTGCTGCTTTTAAGGCAAACACTTCTGCATGAGGCTCACCTGCACGAGGATGAAACCCTTCGCCGACAATTTCGCCATCCTTAACAATCACGGCTCCCACTAACGGATTTGGCGAAGTCCGTCCTAAAGCGCGGCGAGCAAGTTCCAAACACCGCAGCATCATACGAGAGTCAAAATCAGTTCCAATCTTTTCGTTTGACTCCACTAGATGTATATTTTCCTGAGTGTAATTTGGTAAGGATGCATCTGCTTGAGAGACCAGTGGGGAATTATCCATAATTTTAGGCAACACTGTCAATATTCTGCACGCGATCGCGCAGCCTTTACACAGGAGAATCGCGCTTTGCTCCTGATAATTAATTAAACAGAGTTAAATTAAGACGCTATTATTAGCTGTCTTAACTTGCATCAGCCTGTAATATTCATATTACAATTCTTCTTACAGCCTTTTTTATCTATATGAACCACAATTTCCTGTACTGTAGGTTAGCACAACTAGCTGTTCTAACCGCCGATTTACAGCGTTGCTACAAGGTTAGCAACTTTTGCTTAAGTAAGTGACATTCCACTTTAGGAATATTTTTTATCTGTATGTACTTATATATACTAAAATCGCAATTAGTACGCATACGTATATAAAATTTTATACTTATATAACTAATAAATAGTAAGAGGAAAGCGTAATGGCTTTAGACCCTATTAAGTTTTTTAATGCCTGTAATCCCAGTAAAACTCTAAAAATTGAGAATAAAGAAGACCAACAATACTATATTGACTTCTCACCAGTGCGTGGAGGCAATGTAATTCAACGTTTACGGCGCACGATCGCTAATCAACCAGATGAGTCAACCTGCCAATTATTCACTGGACATATTGGCTGTGGTAAATCTACAGAACTATTTCGACTCAAAGATGAATTAGAAAAGCAAGGCTTTCATGTAGTTTACTTTGAGTCCAGTGCTGATTTAGATATGGCAGATGTGGATGTCAGTGATATTTTGTTAGCAATAACTCGTCAAGTTAGCGCCAGTTTGGAAAAGGTTAAAATCAAACTCAGACCAAGCTATTTTATCGATTTATTTAATGAAATTGCTGATTTTTTACAAACACCAGTAGTTCCAGAATTTGAATTTTCATTACCTTTGGGAATTGGTAAAGTCACTGCCAAGACTAAAGATAGTCCCAGACTCCGCAGCCAGTTGCGACAATACCTAGAACCCAGGACTAGCGGCATATTAGAAGCTATCAATCAACAGGTATTAGAGCGTGCCAAGGAGCAGCTGAAGCTACAAGGTTATCAGGGATTAGTGGTAATTATTGACAATCTCGATCGCGTAGATATCTCTCCCAAAGCCTCTGGCCGTTCTCAGCCGGAATATCTATTTATCGATCGGGGTGAGCAGTTAAAGAAGCTGAATTGCCATTTGGTTTATACCATTCCCCTAGTGCTAATTTTCTCCAATGAATTAAGCACTCTGACGAATCGTTTCGGGATTAAACCTGTAGTATTACCAATGGTAACAGTCAAGAATCGTGAAGGAACCTATAACTTAGAAGGGATGAAGCTGCTGCGACAAATGGTTTTAGCAAGGGCGTTTCCCTGGCTGGGAGAAACACAACGTTTGAGTCGTATTAATGAAGTTTTTGACTCAGACGAAACTTTAGATCGTCTTTGCCGAGTTAGTGGTGGACATGTGCGAAATCTGTTAGTTTTGCTTTATAGTTGTTTGCAAGAAAATGACCCACCCATTGGGGGAGACTGTCTGGAAATGGTGATCCGCGAGTATCGGGATGACTTGGTATCAGCAATTAGTGATAACGAGTGGGCGCTGCTGCTACAAGTTTTGCAAAAGCGAGATAATGTCAAAGGAGAGGACGAATACCAAACTCTTTTGCGGAGTATGTTTTTATTTGAATACCGAGATGTTGACGGACGCTGGTTTGATATTAACCCTGCGATCGCAGAATCGAAGAAATTTAAGCTATGACTGACTCTTATCAACCTGAAGATATAGTTATTTACAATGAGCGATCGCTAAAAAAACTGATCCGCTCAATTACCAATTCTCAGGGAAATTTTACATTAATTTTGGTACGTTGTAACTATCGCAGTTTGCGAGACCAAATGGTGCAGCAGATCAAGGAAAAATGTCAAGTCGAGATTCGAGAGCTACATCTGTCAAAATCTATCAAAACACTTTACACAACAATTGAAGTAAATCTGGGAGATGAAGTACCTCAAGCTTTAATGATATTTGATTTGGAATTAGTAGAGGCAATTGAGCAAGTTTTAATTTCTACAAATCAGGTAAGAGAAGAATTTCGGAAAAATTTCCAGTTTCCCATAGTTATTTGGGTAAATGATGAAATATTCCAAAAATTGATTCAATTAATGCCCGATTTTAAGAGTTGGACAGGTAACTCGATTAAGTTTAAAATTGCTACCAACCAGTTAATTGATAATCTAAATCAAATTGTTAATTCTCTATTTACGGCAATTATTAATATCGGATATGGAAAGTTTTTAGATAATGCTTCTCTAAATCTTGACCTTGGTATTCTGCATTTAAGAGAGATTGAATCTGCTGTTAGAGATTTACAAATATCTGTAGAAAAATTAGAGCCTGAACTAGAAGCAAGTTTGCAATTTTTGCTAGGTAGAGAAGCAGATGCTAATGGACATAAATCTGAAGCTAGAGCTTATTATGAGACAAGTCTAGCTGTTTGGGAGAAAAAGGTCAAAAATCAACAAAATGTCTCATATGATGATTTAAAACGTTACGGATGTTTACTTTGGCATCTTGGTTTGTGGTGGGGACAGGATGCAATTTTGCATCGTTCTCAATATTACGAAGCTTGCCTAAAAGCCAAAGATTACTTTCAAAAATGTGTTGAGGGTTTTAGAAAGTACAACTACCCAGATTTAGCAGCAAAATTTATTAACGCTTGGGGTGAAGTTCTAACCAGATTAGATGCGTGGGATGAACTAGAAAAAGTTGCGTTAGTAGCTATTGAGCTACACAAAACTTACTCTGAGCCAATCAGACTTGGCTACAGTTATGGATTGATGGCTGAGGTATTGCTAAAAAAATCTCAGTGGGTAAAGGCTAAAGAATATGCAGAACTAGCATTACAAGCGAACGCCAAGATTTACTCAAAAGAAATAATTAATTGGGAATGGGAACGTAAATTTTATAAAAATTTATACTTACTGTTATTAGCAGAAGCTCAACAAAATCTCAATCAGGTCGCAGAGGCAATTGCTAATTTAGAAACCGCTCGTTCCCAAAGTAATCCTCAACACGATCCACTCCTATATATTCGCATTTTGGCGAGACTGCGATCGCTCTACTTTGATCAAGGTAACTATTTAGAAGCATTCCAAGTCAAGCTAGAGCAACGCTCAATTGAACAGCAGTATGGGCTACAAGCCTTTGTAGGTGCGGGACGCTTACAATCTAAGTTACAAGTTATTAATCCTGGACTTGCAGTAGCCGATACAAAAGCAGCAGTAACTCAAGAGATTGCTGCTTCTGGAAGAATGCAAGATGTAAATCGATTGATTGAAAGAATTAGCCGCAATGACCACAAATTGACGGTCATTTATGGGCAATCGGGAGTAGGTAAAAGTTCCCTTGTTCAGGCAGGGTTATTACCAGCTTTAAAACAAAAAGCGATAGATGCTCGTGATGTTGTACCTGTTCTGTTGCAAGTTTATGCAGATTGGACAAAAGTTTTAGGAACTCGCTTCGTAGAATCACTAGAAGAAGTTAGGGGCTTAAGCTTTCCTCTATTTTTAGACTCGATGGCAGGTTTTGTAGAAGAGTTGAATAAAAATATAGAGAAAGGTTTGTTAACTGTTCTGATTTTTGACCAGTTTGAAGAATTCTTTTTTGCTTATAAAGACCAAGATAAAAGGAGACCTTTTTTTGAATTTATCAGAGATTGTCTGAATATTCCTTATGTAAAAATTATCCTGTCTCTTAGAGAAGATTATCTCCATTATTTACTAGAATGTAATCGCTTAACCCATTTGGATGCAATTGATAACAACATATTAGATAAAAAAATTCTTTATTACTTAGGAAACTTTTCGTCAGAAGATGCTCGCTCTGTAATTCAAAGCTTAACAGAGAGTTCTCAGTTTTATCTAGAGCCACCGCTAATTGATGAGCTAGTACGAGATTTAGCTAGAGATTTCAACGAAATTCGCCCCATTGAATTACAAGTTGTAGGAGCGCAACTGCAAACTGAGAAAATTACAACTCTGGCTCAGTACCAAGAACAAGGCCCTAAAGAAAAATTGGTAGGGCGCTTCTTAGAAGAAGTAGTTAAAGATTGTGGTAACAATAACGAACAGTTCGCCAAGCTGGTCTTATATTTGTTAACTGATGAAAATAATACTCGTCCTCTGAAAAATCGTGCTGAATTAGAAGCTGATTTAGCATTAGAGCCTGCAAGATTAGATTTAATTTTGAAAATCTTAGTGAAATCAGGCTTAGTATTTCAGGTGCCAGGATTTCCGGCTGACCGATATCAATTGGTTCATGACTATCTAGTACCATTTGTTCGTGAACAACAATCAGCCCGATTAATTGCTGAATTGGAGAAAGAAAAAGAACAACGAAAACTGACTGAAGCTAAACTCAATCAGGTTTTGACACAACAGCTAAGAACTGCACGCAAACAAACTGTTACCTTAATAGGATTAATAAGTGCAATAAGTGTAATCGCAGTAGGGGTTACAGCAGCTTACATCAACACTTCTCTGACATCAGATATTTCTTCAAAAGATGACATAGGGCTTGGAGAGCTAGTATCAGTTATTAAAGTAGGTAAAAAACTGAAGTTTTTATCAATAGGGGTGATACCTGAAACTCGGCTAAAGGTTATTTCAAATCTGAGTAATACAATTCAGCAAATTAAAGAAATCAACCGTGTAGAAGGGTATGATAAAGCAATTACAGCCCTTAGCTTTAGCCAAGATAGCAAGATATTAGCTACGGCAAGTGAAGATGGCACAGTGAAAATATTGAGTATTCCTGATGGTCAAGAAAGCAGCTGGTCAGGTCACGATAAAAGTGTAACATCTATTAGTTTCAGTTCTGATGGAAAAATGTTAGCTACCGCCAGCGTAGATGGTACTGCAAAAATCTGGAGTATTCCTGAACGGAAAAGCTGGAGTACTTCTGAACTGAAACCAATAAAAACTTTAGAAATTGATAAACATGGTCTAAACTTCATTACATTTAACCGTAACGATAAACTACTAGCAGTAGTTAGCAACAATAAAACAGTTAAAATCTGGAGTTGGCAAGATAATAAATTATTAAAATTACCACAAATATTTAATAATAAAAATATAATTGTAACTTTTAGTCCTGACAATAGAACGGTTGCGACAGGAGGACAGTACGACACTGTTAAACTTTGGAAAATCAAAGCGAAACAAATTGAGAAAAATTATATTGAAATTGAAAATTCTGGTACGCTTATCATTAATTTTATCAAGAATGGTGATGCTGTTAGTTTGTTTAATAGGCAGGGTAATTTAAAAATTTGGTCTACTTACAATCAACCATACCTCATCAAAAGTATTGATAATATCTGTAAAAATTCATTTGGGGATTTTGTAGATAATAGTCCTAATAATAATATTATGATATCTCGAGAAGATGAGGACAAAAAAACTTTAAATGAAACTCAAATAATTGAAGACACATGTTATAATTTAAATAATTTTAAACATGATAGTAGCATTATTTCTACAAGATTCAGTCCTGATAGTAAGCTACTTGCATCAGTTAGTAAAGATAGAGTTGTGAAGATTTGGGATATTGACGACAATAAAACACCTTCGTTCAACAGAACCGATGGATATGAAGATACAAAGAAGAAGATAAGGTTTAGTTTTAATGGTCAAACAGTCGCTTTTGGCAGTTTTGGCAATATTTACAATAGTATAGAACTTCAAAATCGTAATGGCATTCACATCAAAACTCTCGCAGGAGATAGTTCAATTCTTAGCTTTAGTCCAGATAATCAAACACTTGCAACTGGAAGCCCTGATGATATCTTAAAGCTCTGGAAACTAGACAGCAAAAAGGAAATTTCTTTAAAAGGTAGCACAAATAGGATCACAAGCATTGACTTCAGCCCTGATGGTAATTTGGTTGCTGCTGCCAACGCAGATGATTTCGTTAAACTCTGGCGCAGTAGTGACGGAAAATTTATAGGACACTTAAAGGGAGAAACAAAGCAAGTTACCAATGTGAGCTTTAGCGCTGATAGCCAGATAATAGCTACTATCAGTGATGACAATAAAGTGCAACTTTGGAATATCCGCGATCGCAGCTTAATTAAAACCTTGAAAGTAGATAGTGAAAAAGTTACAAGTCTTGTATTTAGTCATGATAGCAAGATGCTTGCCGCCATCGGCGATAACAATTTAGTAAAACTCTATAAAAGTGATGGTACTCTAATACAACCCTTGATTGGGCATAGTGCCAAAGTACAAAGTGTGGAGTTTAGTTCAGATAACACAAAACTTATGTCAGTTAGTGCTAAGAGTGGTGAGATAAAAATTTGGGATACCAGCAATGGCAAACCACTTCAATTTATTGATAACTACGGCATGATAAGCGCAAAATTTAGTCCTAATGGCAAGTACATTACTTCCATTAACCAGAATTATACAGTCAAGCTCTGGACTGTTGAAGGAAAACTACTCCCAACCCTCAAAGGACATAACGACACAATTACAAAAGTAGATTTTAGCCCCGATAGTACAAAAATTTTGACTAGCAGTGCTGATAATACTATAAAGCTTTGGGATTTAAAACAGCTTTTGGTTAAAAAAGATAACTATCCACCTCAGCCTTTACTACAACATACTAAAGGTGTTAATGATGTTACTTTTAGTTCTAATAATAAATACATTGCTTCTGCAAGTGCTGACAACACTGTGAACGTCTATACCGGCAAGGGTAAATTTATCAAAAAACTTCTAGGATTTGGTGATGCAGTAAATGATAATATTAGCATTGATAAAGTCAGCTTTAGTTCTGATGGAAAAATCATCAGTGCCTTTAACTGCAAAAACTATTACAACTATACGAACTCTACTTCTGGTTCTAACTATGTTGTGAAGCTGTGGACTATTAATGATAATGTCAAGTTTCAAGAGCTAAAACTTATTAAAGGTAACCTTAACATTCGATGTGAAAATAATATATATTCTTTTATCCGCTTTAGTTCCGATAAAAAGACAGTTGCTTTCGTGAGTAAAGACAATAGTTTAAAACTCTGGGATTTAAAAGGCAAGCTGCTAGTAACCTTATTGGGTCATACCGATTGGGTTAATAGTATTACATTCAGCCCTGACAGCAAAATAATTGCCTCCGCTAGCAACGATAAAACTGTAAAGCTTTGGGACAGGAATGGGAAATTGCTCAAACCCATTCTAAAACACGGTGATAAAGTCAATAGCGTGAGTTTCAATCACGATGGAAAAACTATTGCTTCTGCTAGTGATGACAGAACTGTAAGGCTCTGGAATGTTCAGGGTAAACTACTAAAAACTATCCTTGATACTGATAAAATTACAAATGTACGCTTCCAATCTGATGATAAAAGAATTGCCTTTATTGGTGGTTCTGTAGCTAAATTGTGGAGTTCAGATAATGAAAAAATCGAACAATTAAAAAGCGTTTATACAAGTTATAACTTGAATTTCGACGAGCATAATCAAATGCTGGCTGGTAGTTCTTATAATAATATTAATACAAATCTGTATCTTCTTAATAGTTGGTTTACGAAAGATCCTTACTTACTCTATCCCATCAGTTCTTTCTCAGGCGATCGATTTAACCTTAATACCAATAAGACAATTGAGCTTAATAGCAATGAGGGAAAAATATATCTTAATGATAATTTAGATGATTTACTCAAGCGTGCCTGTAAGTTGGCATCTGGTTATCTGAAAAATAACCCTAATATGAAAGACGATCGCCACCTGTGCGATGATATCAACCCTCAGTAAAAATTTATCGTAGGGCTAGCCCTAAAAGTAGGCATCGCCCCACCCATTTACAGCGTCGCTACAAGTTCGTGTAAGCGATCGCGTCCATCACGAAAGACGGGCCAACCATCCCCCACCAGCACTGCTTCTACTTGACTTAGTTCTGCCAATCTGCGAACAGAGGCAACAGCCTCCTCTCGATTCAGCAGCTTGTCATCTGGCAATATAGTTAAGCTACCAGCTTTCCGTGCCCTGACTAAATCCCCTGTAATCAAAGTTGTCTCCTCCAGTAACAGAGCTAATTCACCGGGAGTTTTCGAGCCTTGGAGTTCAATTACTTTTAACCCAGGTACGAACTCTTCACCATCAGACAGCCAGCGATCGCAAGCTATCGGAAAAGTGTCTTTTTCTGCCATAGGACCAGCTACCTTAGCATAAGTTTGATCGGCAATTTCTTTACTTGCCCTGACATGCTCAGAATTCGTCAACACAATCCAAACCACGCCACCGAGGGATTTCAAATGATTCCAATCATGGTTTGATAGGGCTACTGGGTCAATCAAGATGTTTCCATCTGGGCGAATCCAGGCAATCCCATTGAAATCAATATTTCTTGCTGGATTGAAATTAGACCAGCTATAGAGATCGGGACGGTGCAAAGATTTCATGATGATTCTGGATTGGTACTTCAGTAATTGACTATTAATATCAATAATTAAGTATATAGATTATAAGGTTGCATTCCCTCTGAATCTGGAATTTGAGTATACTACGATAAGTCTATCTGTATTATGGGTTTATCGGGGTTAGAAAAATTCCTGCATAACCGCAATGGAAATCAACGGAGGTATAGGGGTGAGTGAAATTGGACGTAAAAAAATATCAGCAAAGGCAGACCAGTTTAGCGAGTCGGTGATTCGGGAAATGACGCGGGTGGCATTGCAACATGGTGCAGTAAATTTGGCTCAAGGGTTCCCTGATTTTCCCTGTCCCTTGGAGTTGAAACAGGCAGCAAAGGATGCAATAGAGGCAGATGTCAACCAGTATGCCATTACTTGGGGCGATCGCCCATTTCGTCAGGCGATCGCTAATAAAGTTCGTTGGTATCTTGGCTTGGATATCGATCCTGAAACTCAAATCACCGTCACATGTGGCTCCACAGAAGCAATGGCATCTGTAATGCTGGCGACAGTCGATCCTGGAGATGAAGTAATTGTATTTGAGCCGTATTACGAAAATTACGGACCCGATGCGATTTTAGCTGGTGCTATACCTCGGTACGTGACACTCCATCCTCCCCATTGGACATTTGATGAAGCACAGTTGCGTCAAGCTTTCAATGCCAATACCAAAGCTATTATTATCAACACACCCCACAACCCCACAGGCAAAGTTTTTACCCGTGAAGAACTCACTCTAATTGCTGAACTTTGTCAAAAGTGGGATGTGTTAGCTTTCACAGATGAAATTTACGAACATATTCTCTATGATGGCACTCAACATATTGCCCTAGCGACCCTTCCTGGTATGGAAGAACGCACCATTACCATCAACGGACTATCTAAAACTTACAGCGTCACCGGATGGCGAGTTGGCTACATTTTAGCAAACCCCGAATTAACGGGAGCCATTCGCAAAGTTCATGATTTTCTCACCGTTGGCGCACCTGCACCATTGCAACGAGCCGGAGTTGCCGCCATGCAACTACCACCATCTTATTATCAAGAACTAGCCAAACTTTATCACCAGAAGCGAGACAGCATCTTACAGATTCTCGATCGAGTCGGCATTCCCTACTTCCTTCCCAAAGGAGCCTATTATGTTCTTGCAGATATTTCCAAATTTGGCTACAAAACAGATGTTGAATTCACTTACCATCTAATTAAAAATATTGGTGTTGCTGTAGTTCCAGGTTCCAGCTTTTTCAGCCAACCAGAAAAAGGCCATTCATTGATCAGATTTTGCTTCAGCAAAACACCTGAGACATTAAAAACAGCGAGCGATCGCTTACTCAAACTCCAAGCCACCCTACAACCCTTGTTCTAACAATTTCGCCACATTTATCTGCAATTCTCTCTTCTAACTTTGTAAAGTGGTCTTAGAGGTTGTTTGAAAAGTCTTGGGCTGTGTGTGATTTTAGGAACTTGTTGATCCCCCCTAACCCCCCTTAAAAAGGGGGGAATCGGAGTCAAAGTCCCCCTTTTTAAGGGGAGCCACTGGGGTCTCCCCAAGTGGAGCATGTGGCGTGGATTTAGGGGGATCTAAAACTTTTTATACCGATAAGAGAACTTTTCAAACATCCTCTTAGAGGTTGTTTGAAACCCAAATTTTCTCTAAGTAAGTGGGTCAAATTAAATATAAAACCTCACCCTGCCTCCGGCTTCCCTCTCCGATACTTTGGAGAGGGATTGAGGGTGAGGTTTGATCTTATATTTAATTACGCCTACCTACTTAACCGACTTTTGTAACCCCATCAGATAAAACTGCCTACTTTTACCGACTGACAAAACAAAGTGCGATCGCTTAGGCTATTGGGCATAGAGATAAAAGTAAAAGTATAAAAAAATGCTTAATGCTCTCAGCCCAGTTGCAGAAGACTTAGCGGGTCAAAGCTATCCTAGTCCTCACTACCTGCAAACACAACATCGCATTCGTTCACTCATAGACAAATATATTGCAGTCGAACAACTACACGATCGCCTGCAAGATTTACCGATACAATTTGCCAATCCCCAACCGCGTCATTGGAAACTCATCGACTGGCAAACAATTAATCGCAATCAAATTATCGGCTTAGACGCAGAGGTATTTCTATCTATATTGATAGGTGCGATGGATACAGAAGCTCCCATTCGCGGCTATACCCAAACAAGTCGGCAGTATTTAGAAAAATTGCATCCTCAGATGGCTCGGTTTGTTGGTGGAACAGTTGGTGAAAATGGCGAACTGCTGGAACTTGGTTTATGGGAAAAGGAAGAACGTCAGCACACACCCGCATTAATCAAAGTTTACACCCAATTAACAGGGGATAAAATTATCCCAAAACTTCGGACTGTTAGAAGCTATCTTCCCACAGATGATCCTTACGAAGACTTATATCGCCACGGCTTACATCGCATTGCGACAGAATACGGTGCAACCTGTCTTTACATTTGGTTGATGGCTCATACTACTGGCGCACTCCAAGATGTTTTGGAGGAACTAGCACAAGACGAAATCAATCATACGACCAAATTCTGGGGGTTTGGGGTCTGGACTTTCCCGGATACTGGGTTGATGCGAATTGGACGCACGCTGATCAAGACGCGATCACAAAACTATCAGCGTAACAACCTCATGCGTACCCTCCGCCGCATGATGGCTACCCTCAACTGGAATGCTTGGTCATTAACTAACAAAACAACTCTCCTCTTCACCTTCACCTACACAATGCATCGTTTGTGGAGTTGGAACAATAGCCTAACACCAGAGTATTTGCAAGATTTATTTGGAATGAATCATCAGTAATAACCAGGACTTACGCAAAAAAGTTCTGAAGTAGCGGTAATTCATGAATTACCGCTACGACAAATCAGGTTTTTGAGACAATTTTGCGTAAGTCCTAATAACAAACGACAAATGACAAAATTACCCACCGATTTAAACCCCCAAAAAATACCCCAACATATTGCCGTTATCATGGATGATAACGGCCGATGGGCAACTAGTCGAGGATTACCGCGCATTGCTGGACATCGCCAAGGAGCAAAAACGCTCAAAGAACTATTGCGTTGCTGCAAGGATTGGGGAGTCAAAGCGTTGACAGCTTATGCTTTCTCAACATAATTGGCAGTGCAGAACAAGTGAATGAAAGTCTTGTAGAACAACACCTCTACACAGCAGACACTCCAGAACCCGATTTGCTGATTCGGACTAGCGGTGAGATGCGATTGAGTAATTTACTCTTGTGGCAAATGGCGTATACAGAGATGTATTTCACCGATATTCTTTGGCCAGATTTTAATCGAGAAGCATTTTATCAGGCTTTGTTGAGCTACCAAAGTTGCGATCGCCGTTTTGGTCAAGTTAAAGTTTCACTGTCAGCTTAAGCTATCTGGAAAACCTTTCTCCTAAAATGAGAGATACTTGAAATTTCCCCTTTTCCCAACGCGGAAAGGGGTTAGGTTTTTTGCTGCGATGAGGCATAAAGTAAAAGCACCCACATTACCCGGATGGTATATGAGCGCTAAGAAATTTAAACATTATTGAGGATAATCTATCTGCTATGACAGACCGAAGTAACTATAAGAATAGCAGGCGGTGGGTAAATAAACTGCAAGGGTAGTTACAAATGTTTTGTTAAAAATATTACTTACTGTAAAATGTTGCTTATTATTCTAAAGTGTGGTAGCAAATGTACTCTAAAAATTTTCTTTATGCGATCGCTATGAAGCTTCTCTGGGATGAAACTGGTTAACAATCCCAAGATACAGCGTATTGCGGGTAAATGAAGTACACGGGTAGGGGTACAACATGTTGTGTCCCTACGATGATCTGTACCTCACCAAGTTGCAATCTGCTGTAAATGATTTCCGCCGTTTTCATGCCGAGCTTCCCTACACTCAAAATTAATTTTTTGGGTAAATTATTCTTTGCTACGTATTCAGCCTCTAATCTCGGCTAAATACCTATATTCTTTATCATAAAATCAGACGGATGTAATTATTATTTTGCCAATAGTAATTATCAAAACTCTCAATATGATTATTTGTTAATTCTTTCCCAAAATAGTATTTACTATAATTTAATACTTGCGATATAAGCTGATTTTGCGGTAAGCAAACTCAGAAAAAATCCTGATATCAAAAATTTAAAGTTAGCAAGATTCTCTGGCTAAATCTACTTTAAATTTACTTATCAATCAATTTCAAAATCGCAATTAATTTTTACCATATTATATGTGTTGGGAGTTCTCATGGCAAAATATCTACTAGCTTCTGCTAGTGGGATGGGATTTTTATGCTTAATTGTCGGGTTATCACCTGTGCAAGCCCTTCCTAATTTAGAAATTGCAGATAAAAACGTAGTTGTTAATCAAAATAATGGCAACTATCAAAAAAATGATTCTCATCAAAGCCACTTGACAAATAATATCTCCAGTGAGTTGCTGATAGTTAATGAGAATCAAACAAATCAAGATTCAGGAGTAGATTCTGCTGTTAAGTTTCAGCAGCATCTGACACCACAATCTGCAAATGCATCTCCATCCTCAGACAAACTTGCACAAGTAACATCCGTATCCCAATTATCTGATGTACAACCTACCGATTGGGCTTTTCAGGCACTCCAGTCTTTGGTGGAGCGATATGGTTGCATTGCAGGTTATCCCAATCAAACCTATCGCGGTAATCGGGCGATGACTCGCTATGAATTTGCTGCTGGCTTAAATGCTTGTTTAGACCGAATCAACGAACTGATTGCCACTGCAACTGCTGACTTGGTTAAGAAAGAAGATTTAGCCACGTTGCAGAAACTACAAGAACAATTTGCGGCGGAATTGACAACATTGCGAAGTCGAGTAGATGCTGTAGAAGTTCGTACCGCAAAACTAGATGCAAATCAATTTTCTACAACTACTAAACTTAATGGAGAGGTAATTATTGCTGGTGTTGGTGCTACCGGCGGCGCTCGTAATAACAGCGACTCGAATATCATTCTAGTCAATAGAGTGCGCTTAAATCTCACCACTAGCTTTACTGGTAAAGATTTATTAATTACTGGATTGCAAGCTTATAACTTTTTGGGTGGAGCCAATGGACAAGGTAGCCTCCAACAAAGTTTAGGATTAGCTGCACCTCTTTTAAGTGCTAGTAGCGCTCGTACCAGTTTTGAGCCGCAATTTCCAGGGTTAAATGTCAATACTTTATCAAGTGTTGGCGCGAACGATGTTCAGCTTTACAAATTGCTGTATATCTTTCCCGTCGCTAATAAATTAACCTTGTTTGCCGGAACTGCGGCAGAAACATCAGATGCTTTCCCAACAATTACACCTTTTTATGGCGAAGGACAAGAGTCAATTTCTCGTTTTGCAGGCTTAAACCCTGTGTTACGGGTTTCTGGTGGGACTTCGGGTACTGGTTTAGCATCGGCGGCGGGATTTATTTATAGTATTTCCCCGAATTTGGATTTACGAGCTTTATACGGTAGTGTCAATGCCAATTTACCTCAAAAATCTGCTGATGAGGCACTACCAGGAGTTTCTACCACACCTTTGGGGGGTGGTGTATTTAGTGGAAGCAGTATTGTTGCTGCACAGTTAACCTTCAAGCCTAGTCCTGACTTAGATATTGGTCTAAACTATGCTAATAGTTATCACGAAATCAATATTTTAGGTACTGGATTAATTAGTGGTGATGTTGGTGCTTTAGCTGGTGTTGACGCTGGGACACCAGTCAAACTCAATTCCTTTGGGGGTACAGTAACATGGCGATTTTCTCCCAAGATAGCCTTATCTGGCTACGGTGCAGCATTATTTGTTGATGCTTCTTCTAATAGTGTGAATGCTTCCACCACCTTTACAAGTTGGATGGTGGGACTTCACTTCAAAGATTTATTCAAGTCAGGGAATAATGCCGGGATTATTTTTGGTCAGCCGCTTTATCGTAGTGATGCTGGTGGTTCTGCTCAACTTTCCCCCACAGGCGACAATCGGGCGACTCCTTACCATTTAGAAGGCTATTATCGCTTTCGAGTTAGCGATAATATCAGCATTACTCCTGGTGCATTTGTTCTCTTTAACCCAGAAGGTAATAGCAACAATGAAACTACGACTGTAGGTGTACTTCGGACTACTTTTACGTTCTAACCAAACCTCTAAATAGCCATGCCATTATTTTCCATGCCATAATTAGCAAGCGAATATCCTCCTAAAAATAACACTCCTTCTCAGGAGTGTTGAGGATAAAATAATGACTAATAAATAAGTAGAAACTCGTTGGATGATTATCGAATAGTAATATCATCATTTTGCTCAAAATATCTTGCGCAAAACTGGTGTTACGCCTACTTTAAAGCTGATATTTAGACTATCTTCAGTGGTAAAGTGTTAGTATTGTGACAGAAAAATCTTTACTCGATGCTCAACCTCACGAAGATTTCTAGAATCTAAACCCACTAACCGAGATATAGATGGAAAGTGTCCTTTAGGTGCATCTAAGCTGAAAGTATATTCCTCATATTTAATCCATTCATTATTGGTAAGACTTGCTAGCCATCCAACTTTATAAGCAAAGCGCTTACAATCTTTTTTGACTTGCCAAATACGTTGTTGGACGCTGAAACCAAATCTGGCTTCGCTATATTGAAGCCAAAGCTTATTAATAATATAGAGGTCATGACGAGGAAATTTTTTAATTTCTCCATCATCTAAAAAACCTTCTACTTCACGCTCACATATTTTCAGCATAGTAGAGTAAGTTTCTTTATCAGCATCCTGCCATTTTTGTTGTGCTAATAGTTCCTGTAATTTTCTATAATCTATACCAGAAGTATGAGATACAAGAGTTAATTCTGCTGCCAATTGAGACAAATGTAACTGCACATCTGATAAAGATTTAAGAATTGAGATTTCCGAATCTGTTTCTAAAGAGTGGGATGGCAATTGAGATATTTGCTTTTTTATTTCCCCTAATTCTTCGAGAATTTTATAATTTGACTTTTGTTCCTCACTCATAATTTCTTTCAAAGCTTGTAGTTCAGTTTGAGCAGCTAGTGAGGCTTTTTGAGTCTCTGCTAAAGTGATCTGAGCTTCTATTGCCGTTTCTTCAGTATTTGCCAATCTCTCCTGCATAGTCTGAATCTCAGATTTTAGTTCCTCAGTTTTTTCTATTGCATGATTAATACTTTCTTGAGCAATATAATCAAGCTTGTTAGCCAAAGGGTAAAGTTTGTCATCAAACAAGTTAGCTATTTCTTTGCTACCCTCTCTGACAACCTCCTTTGCTGCACCCTCAAATTGTTTAACAAGACCTCCAAATAGCCATCCCATCATTTATCCACACCATAACTAGCAAGCAGATATCCTCCTAAAAATAACACTCTTGAAAAAGAGTGTCGAGGATAAAATAATGACTAAAAAAAAAGTAGAAACTCGGTGGACAATTATCGAATAATAATATTACCATTTTGCCCAAAATCTATTGTGCAAAACTAGTGCAATGCCTACAGCGCTAGACTACGCAATTCTTCAAAATACTTAAAGCCACTGCCTCCGCCACCTTAATACCATCGATACCCGCCGAGAGGATTCCCCCTGCATATCCTGCACCCTCACCAGCCGGATAAAGACCGACTGTATTTAAACTCTGATAATCCTCTTTGCGTTTAATCCGAATTGGTGATGAGGTGCGGGTTTCTACCCCAGTTAAAACGGCATCATCCATCGCAAATCCCTTGATTTGTTTGTCAAAAGCGGTCAGTGCTTCACGGATGGCTGCGATCGCATAATCTGGTAAACTCTGACTCAAATCACCCAAATGTACCCCCGGTGTATAAGACGGTTTAACCGTTCCCAATGCTGTAGATGGGCGATGGTTGAGAAAGTCTCCTACTAACTGCCCTGGAGCTTCATAAGTTCCACCGCCCAATTCAAAAGCCTTTTCTTCTAAGCGTCGTTGAAAGTCAATTCCCGCTAAGGCATTATCTGGATAATCTTCAGGTGTGATGCCCACAACGATCGCACTATTGGCATTGCGCTCATTGCGAGAATATTGGCTCATCCCATTGGTGACAAGTCGCCCCGGTTCTGATGCGGCTGCAACCACCAAACCCCCTGGACACATACAGAAACTATACACAGAACGACCATTTTGGCAGTGATGAACTAGTTTGTAATCGGCAGCACCTAAAAGCTTATGTCCCGCCTGAGCGCCAAAACGACATTTATCGATGAGAGTCTGGGGATGTTCGACGCGAAAGCCGATGGAAAAAGGTTTAGGCTCGATGTAAACCCCGCGATCGGATAGCATTTGGAAGGTATCGCGGGCGCTGTGTCCTACTGCCAAAACTACATAATCGCTGGCGATATATTCCCCACTGGCAAGGGTGACTCCCCGCACCTGTCCATTTTCGATGGTGATATCTTCTACCCGACTTTCAAAGCGAATTTCACCGCCGAGGGATTCGATTTTAGCCCGCATACTTTGGACGATTCCCACCAGTTTGAATGTGCCGATGTGCGGTTTGTTGATATAGAGAATTTCTGGTGAGGCTCCGGCATTGACGAGTTCGATTAATACCTTTCGCCCATAATGCTGAGGATCTTTGACTTGACTGTAGAGTTTGCCATCGGAAAATGTACCCGCCCCACCTTCGCCAAATTGGGCATTGGATTCTGGGTTGAAGTCGGATTTTTTCTTCCAAAAGCCAAAAGTATCAACGGTGCGATCGCGAACTTTTTTCCCACGCTCTAAAATGATTGGACAAAAACCCATTTGTGCCAGCATCAAACCCGCAAATAAGCCACAAGGCCCAGTACCAATGACGATGGGGCGAATCGCCAAATTACTAGGTGCTTGCGCCACTGGGCGATAACTCATGTCTGGCGTAACCATCAAATGAGGATCTTTTTTCAGGCGCTTGAGTAGATGAGTCTCCTGAGTTGTTTCTACATCCAGAATATAAACAAGGTTAATCTCTCCTTTCTTACGGGCATCATAGCTACGCTTGAAGATGGAATAACCGATCAATTCTTCATCCGTAATTTGCAGCTTTTTGAGGATGGCAGTTTTGATCTCATCTTCAGGATGATCGAGTGGAAGCTTTACTTCTGTTAGTCGTAACATGGTGAGGAGAAATTCATACTATCTATCAAAATATTAACAACAGAGGCAGTAGGCAGGACGAATACTGCCTTCTCCCGAAACCTTACCAAGTAGCAAAAATTATCTCAGAGAAAAAAGAAAAGTTTAGTTCAAATCAATGCCTGTTAAGGTGTAGTTCCAGTGTATTGAGCAACTTGGGCAAGTCCTTTTGAGAAACCTGACGTGTACCCGTCTCGACTGCATCAACCCAGGAAACGCTTTTCCGCATCGTTGTAGCAAAAAATGCTCTAGACCAGCCTTTTGCTTTTCTCGCTTCTCTAATGACATTACCTGATAGAGGCTGGATATTGTTTGCACTTAGCTGATTCGAGTCCAGGGTCAAGCGTTCTTGTACTTCTGCTGGTAAATGAAAACGCCATCTAGAATTGAGTATTTGATTCCAGTAACCTATAGGTCTTTTAGCGCTTTTGCTGCTTGTTAACCAAGCTGGGCCTGTTTCCAGTTCTGCTTGCCATCCAGCTTCTTTGACAACTTTCAAGTCAGTTTCCAAATCATCAGCCATTTGCCGTCTAAGCTGTCTGTCTTGCTCTGCTGTTGACACTTTGTTTGCACCGTAGGCAATCTCCATCAGAGTCTTGCCCATTACACAATCCTGAAATTCCGGTTGGATTTGGAAGGTTAGCCAAACTAGCATTCTAGCCGCGCCAGCATTTTGTTTACCAATGCTAAATAGTTTCTGTACGGTTTTCTTGGTAATAATTCCAGTGTGGTAGTCGTATTTAGATTTGTTGAGGAAGTATTTTGTCCATACTCCAGCTTGAACTATCACTTTTAAACCCACTAGCTTGTTATTGCCAACTTTATCTGTTTCAAAATCTCGTATTATGCTGATGTCCCAAATCTTTAAATCAGCAACAGTAAAAGCTCCTACTTTCCCCTGTTTAGGGGATGCAATACAAGCTAGTACCTGAGCAGGTTGGCGTAACAAGTCGTACAAAATACTCAATTTTTCATGCTTGCATAAGTCCCTGCGTTTAACAAGCCCTGTGTATTCAAGTAGTTGCTTATCATCAATTACAAAATTGCCTGACCAAGGTTTATCTAGACTAGCTACTAAGGCACAGTAAATCAGGTGAATAGCACACGCCCTTGGATCAAATTGGTCTATAACAACTAAAGCTGCCTCTTCTGCCAGAGTTTCTGGTTGTGGAGTTTCGGGATTATCTGTTACATAGTAAAAAATTTTTCCTTTTCCAGTTTCAGCTTCTTTTTCGTAACTAAAAGTATTATTTACTTGATTCCATGACAGATTCATTTTTTGAGATAAGACTTCAGCAACTCCAGACAAAACTAGCGACAAGGCAGCAAGATTAGTCTTACTATCAGGAAATAAAGAAGCTTTTTTGAATTGCCGAGGTTTTGCTGAATACTGGTAATTTAATAGTAACTTTTGCTCATTTATATTAATTCTGTCTTGAATAGGAATTTGCTTTGATAATTGAGTAGTTGGGTCTTTTAGAGATTCTTCATCAACAACATTAGTTTCCTTTGAATTTCGATTACGGGAAATGGTAATTCCCATCACCTGGTGAAATAGATGCAGAAGTTTACTATATAATGTTTTTGCTAACTGTTTCATTTTTCTACAAATGCGCTGCTCACGTAGGTAATTTACAATTATGAAATAAAGCTGAGTTTCTTCTACTTCACCTTGCTAGAATATAATTCTCAGCCGCTTTGAGTCTACATGAATTGCCCCTACGGAAAATCAAGGCTTTCACTGCCTTTTTGCGTAAGTCTTAATAGAATTGGTATTAGGAACATTATTAAGTTTAAATACGGAAAAAGTTTCTATTAAAAAATAGAATGACGGTTAAACGCCATCTATTTATAATATGTACAAAAATTAATTTGTTGGAACAGTACCTTCACCCAAACCCCTCAAGTCTCGCCCTGTGGGACTGTTATTATATCCTTGAAAGTCCCGGTATTGTTGTGCCTCCTCCTGTGGAACCCGAATGCCCTCTTGTGGCACTGTTACCCAGATAGGGCGACGTTGAGCATCTCGATAGTAAACACGCCCATTCTTAGAAAGGTAGTATTTCCCCTGCGCTCCTGTTCCTTGGGCATTCTTTCGCTGATTGTAGAGGTAGAAAAGTCCAGCGGCTCCTGCCAAGATTGCCACTTTCTGCCCTGTACTCAATCCCCTGCTAGCTTGGGGTTGATTTACGGGGGCGCGATTATTTAAATTTCTACCAACACTATCGTCAATTGGAGGTGGCGCAGCATGTTGGGAACCTCCGCCGCAGCTATTAAGCAACGGGACTGTTAGCAATGTTGAAAGAAATACTGTTGTTGTTAGCGAAGCTAATCTATTTGTCTCGAACATACATTTTCTTTTCCTGCTAATTTAGGTAACGTGGTATAAGAGTCTACAGTTCTATACAATGGTCAAGTAAAACTCGGCTTTTTACTTGACCGAAAGTTCAAATACACTGTATTCGCCACTATACTTTAGTTAGCTTAAAGTCTGTGATTCTTTGCTGCCTAGAATTTGTTTTTTAAGCAAGCGAGTTTCTGCTGTTAATTCTTGCCGAGTGGAATCTTTGAGCAAATAGCGGAAAGTAAACCAAATTGTGTAACCAAGTCCAATTAATTGGAGAAATGGAGAAACTAGTGGAATATCATTTATTGCGTTGAGTACCGCTAGAGAAATTCTTAGTGCCGTAACCGTTATCACAAGCAAAGCAAAGCTGATAATCGGTAGTTTGTATTCTTGGTAGAATCTACCTATGTACTCAGGTAGTTTTGCCAAAAATATAGAAATCTGTCTACCAGTTTTTTGCCATTGTTCTTCATTTTCCGAGGCGGATGGTAACATTGCCAGGTTTCCAGACTCTGAACCTTTAAGTGCTTCTATCTGGTTTTGGGAGGCAGCATCGACATACTGCTGTTCCTGTAATTCTGTATCCATAATTATCTCCTGATTTTCTGCAATGAGAGCAGTTTTAAAGTTTACACTTAGGCACAAGTTCTCAACTTATGCAGCGCTTGTTCTGCATACCGATGATGAGTAAACACGCCTATATCACGGTGATGTACACTTAAGTCCATTATTTCTCCTTATTGCTCCTTAGCAGCACAGGTAAATATTGGTTTGCGAATTTATTAGGACTTTAATAATATTTAGGCATTTTTAGATTTACTTATCATCAATCTTTTGGAATAAATTCTGTCTTCAACAAGAATGATAGAGCAAGCATTACAACTTAAGGCAAGAAATCTTTAAGAATGTGAGGATATTTGATTTAAGTGTAAGGTATTAATAAACATATTAAACTAGCTAGGTTTGATGGTATGTATCGATTTAGCTAAATTCAGACTTGAAATCTACTGCTAGTAAGTAGTCACACAAATGCTAGAAACTAGTCACAAAAGTTATAAAAATTTAGTTATAATCAATCTCATTTAGAGTAATACATCAATACTAAAAGCCTTATTCCGTCTCATACTTTTGGGTTATAAAAATATATTTAATTACTTCGATTGATGAAATATCAAGATGATTGAAGTCAATCCTCGGAGAGAAGATTTACATAAACTAAATTGTGTAATTTATAAAAAAGACACAGCAAGATTTTAAGGGATAAAATAATGCCACTCCAGAAAATAAGTGAATTTGATGCAGACTACCATAATATTATTGAAGGTAACGACATCAAAGGAATGGGTGTGTATGTTCAAGGAACTGATGAGAAGATTGGTACAGTAAATGATGCTGTACTAGACGATCAAGGAGCATTCCGCTATTTAATTGTTGACATCGGCTTTTGGATTTTTGGCAAGAAAGTCTTACTACCAGTAGGAAAATCGCGTATTGACTCTACAGCAAACCGTGTATATATCGTTGGTATAACAAGAGAGCAAGCGGAAAATTTACCTGAATATCAAGAGCATACAACGCTTGACTACAACTATGAAGAACAGGTGCGTGGAGGATATCGTACACCGTCTGTAGAAAGTTCAGCTGCGCTAGGATCGACAGTTGGCCGCACTACTCCAAGTCCTGACAACTACACCTACGCAAACGACGCGGATTTGTATGATGTCAGCGCTCACGAAGATCAAACCTTCAAACTTTACCAAGAAAGGCTAGTTGCTAATAAACAGCGCCGAAAAAGCGGAGAAGTAGCGATTAGTAAGCGTGTTGAAACCGAAACTGCAAGAGTTGCTGTTCCGGTGGAAAAAGAGCGAGTCGTGATTGAGCGAGTGACTTCTCAAGACACAGGCAAAGTTGTGTCTGCTGAAGCGACTGACTTTTCCGAGGGCGAGATAGCGCATATAAACCTCTATGAAGAAGTTGCAGACATCCAGAAGGAAGCTTTTTTGCGAGAAGAAGTCAAAGTGCAGAAAGTTGTAGACAAAGAAACCGTTGAAGTTGAAGAAACCATTCGACGCGAAGAATTAAATGTTGATGCTGATGGAACTCGAATAGAGAATAAAACTGACCGGGGTTAACCTACTTAAACTACAAAGGTGATTGCATTTGAGTTAGTAGGAGTGGGTTTTCTACCTACTTCTACTCAAAATTACTTTAAGTAGATTGATATTGCAAAAGAGTCATTAGTTTAGATGAGGTGGTTAAATTGAAAATAATTCAACAGTTTCGTCGGGTTTTAACAGCTTTAGTCTTGGTATTAGTATTAACAACCACTGCCGCCTGTAGTGGTACTGTTCAAGCTAAACAACCAACTCAATTACCGTCTGGAATCAGTCATAGTGCTGACTATGACTTGTTGTCACGCGGTAACAGTGTACAGGGTCAAGATTTTGGGAACTGGGTTGTCAGCACAGCTAAAGGAATTGTCCAAGATGCTTATGTACGTGACAAGAATAAGTTAGGTGTCGTGATTGCGCCTCAAGTTCGTCCGACGGAGCAATTCATGTAGACGCTGCATCGGCTTCCCGCAGGGTATTGCCCCTACATATTAGATAAAATGTGAGTCACTATTTTTATATTCTAACCTCCTGCATTCTTCACACAAGGCTAACAGCTGCCTCTAACATTCGTATTGTCCCAAGTTCAGCATTTATTTCCACTTCTACACCGATTGGCAAGGTAAATTTATCCTTAATATGACCAATCATTGAACCATACCAAGCAGGAATACCTAAAGGAAGTATGTGTTGTTGCAATACTTGCATTAATGTGAATGACGGTTCATCTCCAAGTTTACAATTAGTGCATTGCCCAAAGATAAAACCAGCAATTTGATTAAGTATTCCAGCAGTTTTTAACTGCGTCAGCATCCTATCTATACGATAAACATCCTCGCCAACTTCTTCCACAAACAGAATGCTTTTATTCCAAGAAGGTAGGTAAGGTGAACCTACCATTGCTGATAGCACTGATAAGTTTCCACCCACAAGTTTACCCCTCGCCTTTCCCGGTGCTATTATCTCCATCCGCACTTCGCTAAGGTTGAGATTTTGCATAGTCACAGTTTCAGCATTAAATAGGATGCGCTTGAAGTAATCGACTGTAAATTGATTCCAGGTAGACGTAGCAACTGGCCCATGATAAGTAATCATTTGACTACGGGCATTAATTGCTAACAACAGCGTCGTAATATCGCTGTAACCGATGATAATTTTCGGATGGGAGCGGATTAGCGAGTAGTTGAGTAAAGGTAAAATGCGATTACAACCCCAACCTCCACGCATAGGAATAATTGCTTTGATGGTGCGATCGCTAAACATCAAGTTTACATCCTCGGCGCGATCGGCATCTTTACCCGCTAAATAGCCATAACGATCTAAAATATGCTTTCCTTGCTTGACTTTTAACCCTAATTGTGAAAATGATTGCTGTGCGGCTTCGATATCTTTAGCGTCAACAATACCCGCAGGGGAAATTAATCCTACAGTATCGCCAGCTTGCAGACGTAACGGCTTGCGGATGGTATTTGAAGATAGTTTACCTTCAGCAGTAAATGCTGGTATCTGGGTAGCTATGGTAGCTAGTCCACAGCTTGTAAGAAATTGCCGACGTTTGATAAGCATAAGTATTTAGGATAGTGACGAATTTTAATAGGTTATACCAACGCCTAAGAGGATGAATGAACAAGTCCTCTTATCGGTATCAAAAGTTTTAGATCCCCCTAAATCCACGCCACGTGCTTCAAGTCGGCAGAGCCGCCCAACGCAGTGGCTCCCCTTAAAAACGGGGACTTTGATTCCGGTTCCCCCCTTTTTAAGGGGGGTTAGGGGGGATCTAAAAGTCCCTAAAATCACAGTGAAATACTTGTTCATTCAACCTCTAAGTCATTCATAAAAAGTTAGATCCCCGACTTCTTAAAGAAGTCGGGGATCTGGACACCGCGAATTTTCACAAATCAAATAAGATTGCTATATGTAAATTTTGATTGACTAATTTTACTCATGAATCATGCGGCGAAGATCGTCAAGAGGAGATTTTGGTTCAGTAATTTCTAAATTGTTGCTGTTAATTATTTCTACATCTTCCTCTTCAACATAAAATTCAACGCTTATTTTAATTTTCACTTTCCCCTTTTTCCAGCTTTGAGAACCTACTGTTAAAATTTCGCAATCCATACCATTCTGAAACCAATTCACATTTGGAGGCTGTTTTATCCTGATTCGTTGCCTATTTAATTCTTGATTTAATTCTTGATTCAATGTATCTTTTAGCCTGGAGTTAGATGAGGTATCCATTGCTTGTTTAAATTTAGCAACTTTATATGTATTGTCTCCAAAGTCCAAAACATCACCATCGTTACACTCTATTGGCTTGAATCCATCTTCCATATCAACCAACCTCAATTTTTGAAACCTTTCTACCTTATGCAAAGCTGTATGTAGTTAGTGAGTGCTTTAGCACTCACTAAAAGCTACAATTATCTCAAATATTGAGATTAATATTCAACCTCTTGTAGTACGTCTGAATTCACAAATCCATTATTAGCAAACTTCCCATCAGTATCAAAGGAATCACCAATTACAGGCAAGAAATGGTCATATAATTTCATCGACTGCAAACAATTATTGATATTAGAAGCTGCTGAATTGTATGCTGCAATATTTACCTCAACAACACTCAATAATCGCCGATTATTGACAATTTTTTCTTCAGCTTCTTGTTGCAGTGTTTTCTCTAAATAAGCCCGCGCCTGTGGATATTGCTGCAAAATCTCATCTGCTTGCTGTTCTGCCATTGGTAACAACTGAGTTTTGAGCGTTTGGTTAATAGTTTGACGGAAAGATTTACGAATAGTGTGAGAGACTTTTGGTTCAAAATCTAACTTTAATAATTGCCTAATTGCTGGTTCTGCTTCTACAATACTTTCAGCGTCGTAACCTTGAGAAGTTTGTGATAAAGTTTGGCGAAATTGATAGATAGAAAAAGTACCTTCATCATAAAATCTTGGACTTTCTCGCACGAAGCGATCGCACTCTACACTAGCTGCACTCACTAATGCTTGAGTAACCATTTTTTCTAAAATTTTAATCTCTTGTTCAATGCCGCCATCATTATCTAATAAACGATATAACTGGCGATAATATTCTGACTTGCGAATCTTGTCAATCAATCGCTGGAAATAATTTGCAATTACTTGCTGGGAAGATTCAACCAATATATCTTCTAATTGATTTGCTAAATAATAAAATGCCTCTACTAAAATAGCAATCAAAGGTGCGGTAGCGTTGCGAGGATGGCTGATAGTTGCACGTTGATAAGCAGAAGCTACAGAAAAACTATCTAGTAATTCATCTAGACGGCGAATCATTCGTGATTGCAATTGCTTAAAATCTGCTTCAAATGCATCACAAGAATTATTAATTATTAGGTTAACTTCATCTGTGATATGCTCACTAAATTCTCTGCCAATTTGCTGGAGTTGCTGATTTAACCGTTGCAACTCTTGCGCCTTCATAGTCTCAATTTCTTGAGGTTGACTATCTAAATTACGTTGTACACTCTGATAATGTTTTTTCAGTTTAATACAAACATCTTCCAAATCATCAGCAAGGTTTTTAAATAATTGCGGACGCTTTTCTTCTGTAAGATAGCGAGTAATAGCTGTGCGAAATTCATCAGTACCACTATCTTGAATTAGCTTTTCTATCAGTTCATTTCCCCAATCTCCTAAAATCCGTACATAATTTTGATTTGGGGTTTCATAGCCGTTAACAGAAACACGAAATTTAGTTGTAGATAGCTTTCCTGAATTGACGCAGTAGTTATTAAAGGCATAGACAAATTGTGGTGTTTCTTCTTTACCATCTAAACCTTTAATACTTTCTGCGAAAACAGAATCTAAACCAAATCTATCTCGTTGACTCGTCTGTTTAATTTGACTGCCGTAAAATCCTAATAATCCACTGGTTTTATAAACCTTGTTTGAATTACCAAACTGTCCACTAATTAAATCATCTAATCTTTGTCGTAATTGGGTATTGTACCAAGTTTCATCGATGCGATTGAAAACATAGAAAACGCGATCGCGGACTCCCCCATTTTGCCGCATTAATTCCAAAAGTTCTGTTTCTTCTTTTGTCATGTCACCCGCCGAAGCAGGTTTTAGCACACACACCACCGCCGAAGTATCAGGATGTTGAATTTTAGCATAAGTTAGTTGTGCGTCTTTCTCTACTGGGGCATCTATACCAGGTGTGTCTATAATTACATTGCCATCTTCTAGCAGAGGATGATTGCAGTAATATTCTATTCGCTTCAATACTGCACTATTACTACCACGGCGGGCATATCCCGCAGCTTGCTTGAGGTTAGAAAAGTTAAATTGCTCCATTGAGTATGTAGCATTATTAACCGTGTTGATGCGATCGCGGTTTGCTATATATCCCTCTAGTAATAACATTAACGCCTTCGCCTGTTTTGCACGTTCTGATTTACTCTCACCACCCTCCTGCTCAATAATCGCTTCACAACCTTGATTTAGCAAGTCAATTACATCAGTTTGATTAATATTAGTTACTGTCTTAAATCCTAGTTGCTGACACAAAGAAACTGCTTGTTCCCGAATTTCTACTTCACTTAAAAACGTTAAAACAACACGCTCTTTTTCTACATCTGCATACTCGATTTTGCATTCTGTACCTGTAGCATGTCCTTCTGCACTGTACAGTAATTCTCTCTCCAATATTGCATTGATTAGCATTGATTTTCCAGCACTAAATGCACCTGCAAAGACAATCTCAAACTTGGGAGAAATCGCCTTAGTTAGGGAAGTTTGTACAGGTGTAATATCTTGAGAATGTAGCGTTGGTTCTTGTTGTAAAAGTTGTAATATAGACTCAACTTGCTCTTTCAAATTTTTGCACTGAAGCGGTAAATCTGACATATTCAGCATCCTGACAATATTTATGTATATCTTAGTTACATTTATTGTCCTGATGGTTCAGTAATATTTCTGAGATATTTGATGTGATTTGGCTGCATCATGTCCACTTAAAAATTTATTGTTTAGAGGATGTTTTAAAAGTATTTAGCTGTGATTTTAGGCACTTGTTGATGCCCCCTAACCCCCCTTCAAAAGGGCTACGGTGTACACACAAGTCTTATAGAGTTGCCCCAGAGCTTTTTGATCCCCCCAACCCCCCTTTTTAAGGGGGGCAAAAGTCTCTTAAAGTCCCCCTTTTTAAGGGGGATTTAGGGGGATCTAGAACGTTTTGATACCTACAATAAGACTTTTAAAACATCCTCTTAGGCTGATGCGAAGAGAAGAGACGCGAAATGTCGCGTCTCTACAAGGGTTCTGAAATCACGCAAAATCATTTTCACACCTGAATTGAGCAACGCCTAAAAAAGCATCTACTCAATCTTCAAGTTGAAAGGTAAACGGGCATAAATCCCCTGCGGATCGTTCATTTTTTGCAGAATCTCTACTTCCTGTTGCAATTTCTGAAATTCATTGGTGAGAGGGTTAGATGGTTTAACTTGCGCCGCCTCAATTCCTAAAGCAGTCCGCGCTTCTTCAGTTGCACGTCCAAAAAAGCGTTCTCCGAAAGTGTTAGTGCGAGGATATTCTTGCACTTCCCAGTCTTCTCCTAGTTTCGCCTCTTTGACAGTGTATGCGATCGCACTATTCAAACCGCCAATTTCATCCACCAAACCAATTTCCTTAGCCGCTACACCTGACCAAACCCGTCCTTGGGCAATTTCTGCAACTTTCTGTTCTGGGAGTTTCCGACCTTGAGAAACTTTATTCAGAAACATATTATAAATGCGGTTAACACTGCGTTGATAAAGTGCTAACTCTTGGGGCGATTTCGGGCGCGAAACTGTTTGATTATCAGCATAGCGTGCGGTTTTCACCGAATCCCAAGTGATACCGTTATCATTGGCCAGCTTTTCACCATTAAATAGCAACCCAAACACACCTATTGAACCTGTAATGGTATTTGGTTCGGCAAAAATGCGGTTTGAGTCGCTAGCAATCCAATAACCACCAGAGGCGGCGACATCGCCCATTGAGACTACAACAGGTTTGACCTCACGGGTTAATTTCACTTCTCGCTGCATAACTTCGGCTGCGGTAGCGCTTCCACCAGGACTATTAATCCGTAATACAACAGCCTTCACATCCTTATCTTGTCGGATTTTGTTAAAGATTTTGGCAAAGCGATCGCCTCCTACTTGTCCATCACCCCCTTTGCCATCGACAATCTCGCCCTCAGCATAAACAACGGCAATTTGATTTTTTGAGCTACGTTCTACACCCAAAGATTTGCCAGAAACTTCCGCGTAGTTATTTAAGCTAATTTGTCGGAATGTTTTGTCGTTTTTATCGCTATTTGTCAACTTTTTCAGGTCAGTTACTACTTCATCGGGGTATGCTACTCGATCGACCAAACCGTTGGTTTTGGCTTGTGCGGCTTCCAGTAGCGCCTGATTATCTGCGATCGCTTGTAACTGGTTAGGTTCAATTTTCCGACTTGCACCCACAGTAGTGCGCCACTCTCCCCAAACATCATCTAACAACTTCTGAGTTTGTTCGCGGTTTTCTGGACTCAATTTTTTGAGGATAAACGGTTCTACAGCACCTTTAAATTTACCCACCCGCACGACTTGCACGCCAATACCGTACTTCTGTAATGCACCCGCTAAGAACATCGGTTGTGAACTCAAACCATTGACTTCCATCATTCCCAAAGGATTGAGTACGATAGAATCTGCCACTGAACTCAGGTAATATTCCTTTTCACTCCAATCACTGCCATAAGCCACAATCTTTTTCCCAGAAGCGCGAAACTCTTCCAGCGCTTTCCGAATTTCTTTAAGGGAGGCATAGCCGACGTTACCAGCTTGACTAGCGCTAGTTGAATCGAGGTAGATCCCAACAATTCGCGGATCGCGTCGGGCTTTTTCCAAAGTTTCTATAACTTTGCGGAGTGCCATCCTTTCGTCATCCACACCTGATAGTGTCTTTTGAAACAGATCGTCAGAACTAGGTTCGCTATCAGTAATTTTCATCGACAAGTCAAAGACCAACACTGACTTATCTTTCACGTTTGGCCCAGTATCTTTAGAGGAGCTAGCAGCTAATATTAGCAAGAACAGTCCAGTGGTTCCTAGTCCACCGAAAATAATTAGTCCTAATAATGTGCCAACTAAACTAGCAAAAGTTTGTTTGATAAAATTACGCATTATTTATTATTTATTGGGAATTGGGCATTGGGAATTGGGCATGGGGCATTGGGCATTGGGCATTGACTAATGACAAATGACCTACTTAATTTATTCTATGCGCTGTAAACTGCCAGAGTGCTTTAACTGATACAAGCTGGTGTTGCCAGTGCAGAATAAGACTGTGGTGATTTCGGCGATTAATACTTCAGCAAGTTCTGCTACTGCTGTCTCTGATGTTGCTGCTGCTTGCAAAAAAGGCATTGCTAAACCAGCTATATCTGCTCCCAAGGCGATCGCTGTGGCAATATCCAATCCATGACGCAAACCTCCCGAAGCAATTAAAGGCACATCTTTTGCGTAGGCGTAGCCCGTCGTAGACATCGCTCTAATTGTTGTAATACACTCTGCCGTTGGTAAACCCCAATCGGCAAACGTCCTCCCTAAGCGATGTTGTAAGGGATTTTCAGCCCGTTCGCTTTCTACTTTGGCCCAAGAAGTTCCCCCTGCACCAGCGACATCAATTGCAGCTACTCCGGCCGCAATGAGTTTGCTGGCGATCGCTGCTGAAATTCCGTTACCAACTTCCTTTGCAATCACTGGCACTGGCAGTTTGCAGCACAAATCAGATATTTTGTCAAGTAAACCCCGAAAATTAGTATCACCTTTCGATTGAATGCACTCTTGTAGAGGGTTAATGTGTAAAATCAGAGCATCAGCTTCTAAGATATCAACTACCCGCAGACATTCATCTAAGCCGTATTTATAATTAAGTTGCACAGCCCCTAAGTTCGCAAATAGCAAAACATCGGGTGCATACTTGCGGACAGCAAAAGTATCAGCCACCTGGGGTTTTTCTACTGCTACCCGTTGAGAACCAACACCCATTGCAATTTTGTAGCGTTGCGCGACTTGGGCTAAACGTTGGTTAATGATTGCGGCTTGTTCTGTTCCGCCAGTCATGGAAGAAATTAACAAGGGTGCGCCAAGGTGTTTTCCCAGGAAAGCTGTACTGATATCAATATCGTTGTAGTTCAGTTCGGGTAAGCAAGAATGGGTAAAGCGATAACGTTCCAGTCCATTGGTGATTTGATGAGACTGAACATCTTCTTCTAAACAGATCCGAATGTGATCGGCTTTGCGATTCTGAGTTTGTGCAGAGATGTTGGTAGGGGCGTTCACTGGTGAATATAACTAAAAGGACTTGCTTGCGATCGCTATTGTTACATTGTCTGTAACCATCTTTTTACAACAAAATATTTATTGTGCCTATATTGAGGGTACGTTACGCTATTGATAACAGAACCATTCCCTTTTTGTGAGTTAATTAATATGGTTTTACAAACAGAAAAGCACTACTACACCCCAGAAGAATATTTGGAATTAGAAGAGAAAGCTGAATATAAAAATGAATATAAAGACGGAGAAATTATACAGATGACAGGGGGAACAACCAACCACAATAAAATTGCAGGTAATTTTTATAAAAAATTTCCCACGACAGTGCAAGGTCAAGCTTATGACATATATATAGGCGATGTTAAAGTATCGATACCCCGTTATCGCCTTTATACTTATCCTGATGTCATAGTAATCAAGGGTAAGCCTATTTACGAGGGAACAGGTACAACAATTATTACTAATCCCTTGCTAATTGTTGAAGTCTTATCAAATTCAACTAAAAATTATGACAAAACAGATAAATTTAAATATTATCGTTCAATTCCTGGTTTTCAGGAATATATAATGATTGACCAGTATAGTTTTGCTGTGGAACAATTTGTAAAACAAGCAGAAGGTCAATGGATATTTAAAGAATATGAAGGTGAAGAGGCAGTTTTAGTCTTAGATTCTATCGATTTTCAAATTGCCTTGCGTGATATTTATGAGCGGGTTGATTTTGAGTTGATTGAGGAATAGAACACTAGACAAACATCTTTATAATTATGCTCGTCTGAGATTAGTGAAAATTCAAAGATTAAATCTATTTGCCAATTCTACCAAAGCCAGCTGCTTCAATTAGGTTTTGACCCTTACGGGTTAGCAGTAACTTGGCGTATGCTTCACCTGCTTTTTGGTCTTTTGAACCATCCAGCTTAACAACTACATATAGCTTCCGAGTTAGTGGATAGCTTTGGTCGCTAAAAGCGTCAACATTAGCTTTATAAAAGCTATTTGGATTTTCTGGACATTTAGAAATTTTCTCTTCATTTGATTTTTGATAGGGAGGAACTAGATAATTTGCGTCCTTACCTACCCACAAAGGCTTGACATCACACTGACCAAGTATCTCTGGCGCTGAGGCAAAATAAATGCTGCCTTTTTGTTTATACACTTCTCGTAGTCCCAGAGTGGTGGTTTGGACTTTTTTAACCAGCTGAGGAGAAAATGAATATTCACGATCGCCCAAAACCTTTTCTTTAAAAAACTTGACAGTACCACCAGCCTCATTGCGAGACAAAGGCTTAATTTTCAAGTCAGGGCCCCCTACTTGAATCCAGTTGATGATTTGACCTGTGTAAATACCCTTTAACTGCTCTAAGGTCAACTTAGTAACATTTAATTCAGGGTTAACTGCGATCGCCACACCATCGTTCGCTATCGGAATTTCTTTAAACTTCTTTTGTTGTTGCTCTGTGAGTGGATAAGAGTATTGTGCAAAAGCAATTGAGTTATCTGATAACTTTTCGATACTTGTGAATGAACCTGTCTTGTCAAGAGGAAAATCTACATATTTTAGTATGAATTTAGGAAAGGCTTTTTGAATTTCCGTATCTACAGTGCCACGAATTGTTGCCCAAGTTGTACTAAGACCATACTTAAATGTGCCAGAAGGGACATCTTTTTCTGGTACTTCATCAGTAAAACTATCCTTAGAGTCACGAGCCGAATTAATAGTATATATACTTTCTGGAAATTGGGATTGATTTAACCATATTTGGTTTATCGCTATCCCCAAAGCTACAGATACTAAGCCAAATGCCATCAATTTCCAACGAGAATAAGGACTTTCAGACGGATTTCCCTGAAGGACTGTAGCTGCGCTATGAGACGTTGGCTCAATCGGGAAATTTTCGTTTTCTGGAAAAACCTCTGGTTCTATTGATGCTGGATTTTTATTCTGAAAAAGCTCTTTAATCGGTGCTACATCTTCATCTCTAAGCTTCAAAGCTTGTTGCAAACCTTCTAGATCATTCCAATTATCTTCACTAAGTGGATTCTGCCGCTCAATTTCTTCTGATAAAGCCTGCTGATAACGCTGTAATTTTTGTTCGCGGATCGCGTAAGGCTGCAAAACATCAGCCTCAATCGCATCCGCTTCTTCCGATGATAAGTTCAAGCTGTGACGCAATACTTCTAAAGCTGTACGGTTGATCAAAGAAATTTTTCCTTGCTTATTAAGAGCCATTTCTTCAACCTTTCTTCGATACATTAGCTTGTGATCGCCAACAGGCGCTCTTGCCAGATTTATCTTGTATCCTTCCTCAACCGGATAGAACTTTGGTGTCATCGCTGGAGATGCTTTTTGCACCTTAGTACTAGCATAATCATGCAATCCATCTACCGAAATCCAGCCGTCTGCATCGTGATCGGCAGCTCCAGTTTCAATACCCTCTACTAGGTAACGTGTATATATTGAAAGTTCGGCTCCTTCTTCAGCAAAAGAATATTGGGTAGATGTGGAAGATGTCAGAATTGCCCGTCCTTTGCCTCCTAACTGTTCCTGCACATTGACAATACCACCATCTCTGACACTCATGCCTTGAGCGATCGCTCCGCTAAAGCAACAGTCTAAAATTATCACCTGTCTTTGGGAACGACAATCGTTAATACATTCGTGCAGAAAACTAGCTGCTACTGCCGAAGGCTTTACCAGTTTCCCATTCTCTTTACGAGTGATCCGGGTTGAGAGGTAAAGATTACCCCTTTCATCTTTAATGCCATGACCAGAAAAGTAAAATAATACCAGATCATCTCTCTGACGATCGGCATACAACCGATAAATGGCATTTTCCATCTCTTGCCGTTGAGGATTTTTTAGAACTGTGATATTAATCTCGGCAAAGCCACCCATTTCTGGATTGACCAATACTCGCTGCATCGCATCCACATCTTTAACAGATCCAGGTAAAGGGTTCAAATCAGGTTCATACTCACTGACTCCAATCAGCAATGCTACTTTATTCACCATCTTTGCCTAACTACCCCCCTACAAATTTCTGTGCTGCCTCAATCGCTGCTACCAACTCTGCTTAATTCCTGGCTTTAACTTTGGTTTTTTACCATTAGCTTTTATATCCAGTTTGATGGTTTTTCCAAAAAGGCGATGTTCAACTGACAAGCCGATTTACATCTCAGTAGTTTCGACAGTCTTTCTATCTTTAATAAATTGTATAGGTTTTTCTAACCAGTTAAGTAAACACCCAGCTAAAAAATCCCTCAATACAACCAGAGCAAAAGCAATTTTTAGGTTCTCTCAACTCTCAAAAAGCATAAGATAGAAGGAAAATATACAAGGAGCGTGTTTGTCTTAAAGACATCTCCAGAAATTAATTATGCTTTGTCTGCCAAGCTTATTAGGCACAATTAATGAATTATACTACGTAATTTTTACTAACATACTTACTATTGACGAGTATAACGATGTTTCACCCCAATCGGGAAATATTCGGAATCACCCATTAGGGCTAATGCAACCTGTGGTGTTTGATATTCTGAGGGGACATAATTAGCAAACTCGCTATTTAGGCGTAGCAGTTGTGAAAGAATAGAAGATGCGATCGCTTCTCTTCGATCTTCACTACCCTCTACCCCTGGTGCTAACTCCACAACCACAGATAAAAATCGATTCTTATCTGCATCTTCCTTCACCTGTAATACAAACTTACCCGTCACCCATTCTTGAATTCCTGGTTGTTCTAATCCCACCGTCACATTTTCGGGATAGATATTTGCACCAAAGTAGGAAACTGTAAAGTTAGAACGGCCGAATACATAAACAAAAGGTAGCTGATGAATACCTCTAGGTGATTGTTGAGTGTCAGAACGCAGATTTTCAAGCGGATTAAATCCCCATTCTGCTAAAAATTTCAGCATCGTATCATAACTAATTATCCCGCCAGTATCTAAAATGTCATAACGCACTAAGGGAATACCGTTATCTCCCGAAAACAGCAATCCGCCATTGTGAACTTCAAAAAAGCGAGTGAAGGGATCGTATTGTAGCAGCGTAGGTAAACGCGATTCCCCAAATAAAGCTCTAGCTGCATCGGGATTTTCTGCCAAAAAACGACGAATATAGATACTCAAAGGTGTTTCATTCCCCAAAACTCCCGCATCCGCAGTGCCATAAAGCGATGCAAAATCATAACAAGGATTTTGTGAACCAACTCTTTGGGCAACTAAACTCCGCCATTCTTCACTAAATACTTCTCCCGCCATCACTAATTTAATCTGATATTGCTGCCACTCTACACCACGAGCGATACCAGTATCAATGACATCTTTTAAAAATGGCGGGTATCCCAACAACACCACTTGCTCAAATGCTGAACCTAATTCTTGGACAACTCGCAAGATTTCTTCTTTGTTGTTACCAGGAGTAATTACAGTGATGGGATAACCTTTGCTAGCAAGATAACGACAACAATTAGTAGTAAACATTCCACCCACCCAAGTACCCAAAGCGAAACAAATTACAGCGAGGGTACGTCTGGTATCTGCATAGAAACCATCGTGAAAAATCTGTTCAAAGCGTGTGGCTATTTGGAGTTCATCTGTGAAAAAACGAGGCCAAAATGTCGGTTTACCACTAGAACCTGATGAAGCAGCTATCATGTCGCACGCTTCTAATTGCCCGTTGCGGCACAAGTCAGCTAAAGGATAACGCAGTATATAATTTTGTTTAGCGATCGCTGGGAGTTTTTGAAACTCCTCTAAGGTTTGAATAGTCGCGGGATTAATTTCTCTTTCTACTAAAAATTTCTTGTAGGCAGGTACACTAGCTGCCACATCATGAAATAAAGTTAAAGCTGCCGAAGTTTGGGTGTTGAGATGCCGTTGCAGTATCGTTTCTAGGGGGGTAGACAAGAAATCTTCAAATGCTTTAATTACTTCCTGCTGTCTTGATTTCGGGTTCATGACGCTTGTTATTTATCCTGAAGTAGAATCAACACCGTTAAAATAATTCGTAATTCGTAATGACGCTCTCTACGAGACGCTAACGTAATTCGTAGGATATCCGAAAATGAGGGTATGCGCGTTGTAATTATTCAATAAAACCTTAATTTATCCTTCAGCACCATGCAACTCTATTGCAGTAAACAACACACAAATAATGGTAGTAGCCGCTTTTGTACCCATTGTGGTGAACCATTACCTCTTGCTGTGGGACAGGTTGTGGATAATCGCTATCAAATTATCCGTCATTTAGGACAGGGCGGCTTTGGACGCACTTATTTGGCGGAGGATATAAGTCAATCCCATCAAACCTGTGTGCTGAAGGAATTTGCACCCCAAGTACAAGAACAACAAGATTTACAAAAAGCTAAAGAGTTATTTGAGCGAGAAGCCAATGTTCTGAAAAAACTCTATCATCCACAGATTCCGCGTTTTCACGCTTCGCTACAAGTGAAGATAGGCACTAAAGATTTTTTCTTTCTAGTGCAAGATTATGTGGATGGTGACAATTACTACCAATTATTAGAACAACGCGAGAGCCAAGGAAAGACTTTCAGCGAAGAGGAAGTAATCACCCTACTGCAACAGATTTTACCTGTATTATCTTACATCCACTCGCAAGATGTAGTTCACCGTGATATCTCTCCCGACAATTTGATTTGGCGGCGTTCTGATAATCTACCAGTGCTGATTGATTTTGGTGGTGTCAAACAATTACCTGCTTCTCAAGGTTTTTGGCGGACTAAGTTGGTTGGAGACAACACATTACTAGGTAAAAAAGGCTACGCACCAGAAGAACAACTACGGCAGGGTAAAGCATTTTTTAGTAGTGATTTATATTCTTTGGCAGTTACATCGCTGGTGTTGCTCACAGGGGAAGAACCGCAAAAATTATACGATAGCTATCAGGGAATTTGGGGATGGGGAAAGCAAATCCGAGTTAGTCCCCAATTGGAAGCGGTGCTAAAAAAGATGGTAGCTTATAAACCGAGCGATCGCTACCAACGAGCCGAGCAAGTCCTCAGAGATTTACCATCATCAACTACAACTAAATCACCTGGCAATTATATTACCAGCAAGATTAAAACGATGGTAGTTGCTCCGGGAAGACAACGCGCCAGTGCGATTGTGAGTAGATTCCAGAACAAAACACAAGCGATTGCAAAACCGAGAACTTTACCTATTTGGATTCGCCCTTTTGTAATCAGTCTCGGCGGGACAGCTTTAGTTGTCTTAACTGGCGCAGGAACTTTGGCGGTGGTAAATGCAGTCATTCGGGGTGTAACTTCAATCACTATTCCATCAATTTCATTACCGCAAATTCCCCACTTCCCAAATCCGAGTGGTAAACCAGCTAGCGACAAAGGAAAAAATAGCAATCTCCAAGAAATTAACAGTCGTCGCCAACAGCTAGAAATTACTGAAGGATTTTTTATTCCTTTCGTCGATAATTTATTTTATACAAAAAAACCAGAATTAAAGGGACGTAGCCTAACATCTAAACCTGAAGATGCTGGTTTACGAGATGAATGGTCTGGTATTGCTAACGATTTATTAAATAAAATAGAACAGGCTAACCTCAGTACAGAAGCTCGTCGAAAATTAGGTAAGTATAGTCAAAAAGATTACGATACATGGAGACAACAAGCGCGATCGGGTCAATTTAGGGATTATACAATTAATCAGTTGACCAAAGACACAAATGAAAAATTTGATCGGTTGTTTCCCGATCAAGAGCGTGGGAAACTGAATCAGCAAACTTTCGGTCAAATTTGGTATGCGATCGCAGCCGATCGAGTCAGTAAAGTAGAATCTGGCAATTAGGGGGACTGGGGATTGGGGACTGGGGACTGGGGATTGGGGACTGGGGAAAAGTTAGTAATGACAAATGACAAATCACAAATGACAAATCACAAATGACAAATGACAAAAATATATTGCTCTAAAGGACATGAAAATTCCCCAGGTAGTCGCTTTTGTCTCCAGTGTGGTGAAAGTTTGTTGGGTACGCCCACGAGTTATAGTATCCAACCAGGACTAACTTTAGGCGATCGCTATCTAATTGTGCGTCAAATTGGCCAGGGTGGTTTCGGACGCACTTATTTAGCTGAGGATGTCAACCGATTCCGCGAACTTTGTGTTTTAAAAGAATTTTCTCCCCAAGTTCAAACCGCTTACGTAGTCCAAAAAGCAGAAGAACTGTTTGAGAGAGAAGCCAGTGTTCTCTATAAACTGCAACATCCCCAAATTCCCCGCTTCCGGGAACTGCTTCGGTTGAACTTAGGGGGCAAAGAATATCTGTTTTTGGTGCAAGATTATGTAGAAGGGGAAACTTATAATTCTTTGTTAAATGATCGGTTACAGCAAGGTTTGCGCTTTACAGAAGCGGAAATACGCCAATTGTTGCAGCAAATTTTGCCAGTGCTGGAATATATCCATTCATTGGGAGTAATTCATCGAGATATTTCTCCAGATAACTTAATGCTTCGCACTGTTGACAAACTGCCAGTTTTAATTGATTTTGGCGGTGTCAAACAAGTAGTAGCAACTGTAGCTTCTCAATATTACCAACCCGGCATGGTTGCATCTTCCCCATCACCAACCCTATTAGGTAAGATCGGATTTGCCCCCCCAGAACAGATGCAAACTGGGTTAGTATCTCCTCATAGCGACTTATACGCTTTGGCTGCATCGATGTTGGTTTTACTGACAGGGAAGCAACCACAAGAATTAATTGATACCTATAATCTTACTTGGCAGTGGCGACGGGAAGTAAACGTGAGTCCGATTTTGGCACAGGTATTAGATAAAATGCTATCTGCTAGGCCAAGCGATCGCTATCAATCAGTTCGTCAAGTACTCGAAGCCCTCAACCCACCCCCAGCTAACTTTCCTCCAACTCAATATCCCACCCCACCACAACCTACATCCGCCACTGTCGCCATCTCTCCCCCATCCCCTTCATTTTCCTCATCTCCCCCATCGCCTCAACCCACAAGCTGGTGGACACCAACAAAAACCTTTCTAGTCGCGGCAGCCGTAGTTGGCAGTGCTGGATTAATTTTGTGGGGAGTGAATAGCCGTCGTGATGTTGGCGAAGTTCAACCTAATCCTACAGCTAGCCCAATTCCAACCAATAACCAACCAACCGATCCTTTAGCGCAATATTCACCAGCAGAACGGCAACGCAAAGAAAAATTAAGCGATCGCCGTCAACAGTTGGGAATTAACTCTAACTTCTACGTAAACTTGGTGAATCAAGTTTTTTGGGACAAAAACCCCAGTTTAAAAGGACGCACTCTTAGCGATGGCCCTGAAGATGAGGGTTTGCGGGCAGAATGGGATAAAACAGCCTCAGAATTGCTGGAAAAATTAGCGCCACTGAGTTCAAATGCCCGCCGACAATTGGGAACTTATACAAGTGCTGAACGCGATCGCTGGAAAGTAGAAGTCAACAAAATTAACGTTGGTAGTCGTTCTTTGTATGATTTGGGAGACGCAGCTTTTTTAAGTGTATTTCCTGAACAGCGTGGTAAAGATTTTCGAGATCAGCCCATTGGACAAGTTTGGTACGGTTTTGTAAGCGATAAACTTAGTGCGATCCTCAACGGTAGCGCTTTCCAGAAGCTTGTTTTTGATCCGGGTGCAACTGGCAAAACAGTCAACGGTATTCTTCAACCTGGTGATGGTAAAGTATTTATTGCCGGACTGGCGAAAGATCAATATTTAGAATTGAAACTACAGGCAAATTCCCAAGTTTTGTTATCAATATATTCACCATCTGGCAAAATCCAATTTTTAGAAGATTCTCCCCAGCGCAGTTTATCAAAAAAATTACCAGAAAAAGGTTTTTACGAGTTTGTCGTGGTTTCCACAGCATCGAAACCAGAAGACTATCGACTCACCGTCACGGCGGAAAATCCCGCGCCAACACCAACACCAACACCAACACCAACTTCCACAGAAACACCAACACCAACTTCTACGCCAACTCCCACAGAAACCCCCACACCTGAACCTACACCGACACCTAGTGCTGAGGTGACACCTCAAAGTAATTAAAAATTAAAAATATTACTCATCTACTTCAGAAACTATTTATAAAGTAAATCAAAAGTTAGGGAGTGTTACGGTGAACCAGCGCGTTGGGCAGGTTTCCCGACTTGTTTGCGCGGCTAGGCGTTAGGCAATACTTCTCGGTTAGCGCAATTAGTCGTTGCAGATCCCCCCAACCCCCCTTAAAAAGGGGGGCTTCTAATCCTCTTTTACCCCCTTTTTAAGGGGGTCGCCGTAGGCGGGGGGATCTGAATTTAGGACGACTCAATCCTTATCCGAGAAGTATTGAGGCGTTAGGCGCTTTGATGAAATTTTTTGTGACAAATCATCTGAAAATATGCGCCGAACCCACCATAGGATAATTTTATTTTTACTTTATTAACTCTCTCAAAGAAACAGACTATTGGCTGCGATCGCTTTTGGCCCCACCCGCAACCTTTTATAAGTGAAATGCTATTTAGGATAGGCATTTCACGCCAAATGGCATAATTTTTAACTAGCCCTTTATTATACCTCTTAACGACAAGAAATTATTTGTTAATCAATATTAGTTACAAAAAATTTATAACTAGTAATTATTGTTTAATAACTGTCTTAAATCTTTTGGCTATCTGCTTAACTGTCTTAACTGTCTTCTATTATTAAGTTTTTGATTTAACTATCTGCTTAACTGTCTTAACTGTCTTCTAATTATTAAGTTTTTGATTTAACTATCGTTTAATTGCTTTAGTCTACGGATTGCTTTTTTTCTAAAACTATGAAAAGTTATGGAGGCATCATCATAAATCACTAAAAATTCATTTACCAGCATCGGAAATAAGTAATGACCTAAATAGCTTTTTCAAATGCCTTATTTTTCGTTATAGACAACTTCAAAAAAACGTACATCGCTTGTTATTCGGATTAATAACATCTTGTCTTATCGCCTGGATACAAGCCACTACGAGGAAACCAAATGTGGGGACTTAGCCCGGTTGTCGAGAATACTTGTAAACTGCAACGGTGCTTAGATCGTCCACGAAATAAAGACAGCAAAAAGACCCCAGAGGAGGTTACACGCAGATCATGCAACCCTTTGAACTGCCAGAATTTTACATGCCTTGGCCCGCGCGGCTCAACCCAAATCTAGAAGCGGCACGAGTGCATTCCAAAGCGTGGGCCTACCAAATGGGGATACTTGGCTCACAAGAGGAAGCGGAAAGCTCCCCTATTTGGGACGAGCGGACATTCGATGCCCACGACTACGCCTTGCTTTGTGCCTATACTCATCCAGATGCACCAGGGGCGGAGCTTAACCTAGTGACCGATTGGTATGTTTGGGTGTTCTTCTTTGACGATCACTTCCTTGAAATCTATAAGCGCACCCAAGATATGGCTGGTGCGAAGGAGTATCTTAACCGACTACCAGCATTCATGCCAGTTTACCCCACCGACACCCCCCCAGTTCCCACCAACCCGGTAGAACGTGGTCTAGGCGACCTATGGTCTCGTACCGCATTCACCAAGTCTGCGGACTGGCGGCGCAGGTTTTCCCAGAGTACCAAGAACCTCCTAGAAGAGTCTTTGTGGGAACTCTCCAATATCAGCCAAGATCGGATTGCTAACCCAATCGAATACATCGAGATGCGCCGCAAGGTTGGTGGCGCTCCGTGGTCAGCCGATCTCGTCGAACACGCTGTGTTTGTTGAGATTCCAGCCGAAATCGCCACAACTCGACCGATGCGTGTACTGAAAGACACATTTGCTGATGGAGTGCATCTTCGTAACGACCTGTTCTCCTACCAGAGAGAAGTCGAAGATGAAGGCGAAAATGCCAACTGCGTGTTGGTCTTTGAGCGCTTCCTAAATGTGAGTACGCAGGAGGCAGCCAACCTCACAAATGAACTGCTGACTTCGCGGTTACAGCAGTTTGACAACACCGCCATTACAGAACTGTCGTCCCTCTTTGAAGAATACGGACTAGACCCGGTGGCTCGTGTGAACGTTCTGTTATACATCAAAGGACTACAGGATTGGCAGTCAGGCGGTCATGAGTGGCACATGCGATCGAGCCGCTACATGAACAAGGGAGGGGACAATTCTTCGGCATCCACCCCACTTCTTGGTGGACCCACTGGGCTGGGCACATCGGCTGCACGGATTGGATCGTTATACAGCACCTTGGGTTTGGGAAGATTCAAGAACTTCACTCATGTTCCATACCAAGCTGTGGGGCCGGTAACGCTGCCGAAGTTTTACATGCCGTTCGCTACAAGTTTGAATTCTCATTTGGATGCCGCGCGGCAGCATTCCAAAGAATGGGCCCGCCAGATGGGGATGCTGGACTCACTACCTGGCATTCCTGAAGCCGTCATCTGGGATGACCACAAGTTTGATGTTGCTGACGTAGCCTTATGCGGTGCGTTGATCCATCCCAATGCATCCGGTGCTGAGTTGAATCTGACGGCGGGCTGGCTTGTCTGGGGAACTTATGCTGACGATTACTTTCCAGCACTCTACGGACACAGCCGCAATATGGCGGGTGCAAAAGTATTTAACGCTCGACTGTTGGCGTTTATGCCTCTTGATTCCAGCCCCATTCCCTTACCGACCAATCCAGTAGAACGTGGCTTGGCCGATCTGTGGTCTCGCACAGCTGGCCCCATGTCCCAAAACGCGCGGGGTCAGTTCCGCAGTGCGATCGCGGATATGACCGAAAGCTGGTTATGGGAACTCGCCAACCAAATCCAAAACCGGATTCCAGACCCGATTGATTATGTTGAGATGCGCCGTAAGACCTTTGGCTCGGATCTGACGATGAGCTTATCTCGACTAGCTCAGGGCGACGAGATCCCGCAGGAAATCTACCGGACGCGATCGATGCGCCAACTGGATAATTCAGCCGCCGACTTTGCCTGTTTGACCAACGATATCTTCTCTTACCAGAAAGAAATAGAATTCGAGGGCGAACTCAATAACGGCGTGCTGGTCGTTCAGCAATTCCTCAACTGCGATCTGCCGCAGGCTGTCGAGGTGGTTAACAATCTGATGACCTCTCGCGCTCGTCAGTTTGAACACATCGTTGCCACCGAACTGCCAGCCCTGTTCGACGATTTCGACTTAGACGCAAGTACCCGCGAGAAACTGTACGGATACGTCAAGAAACTACAGCAGTGGATGTGCGGTGTCCTCAAGTGGCATGTGACGGTAGACCGCTATAAGGAATTTGAATTGCGTAATAGTTCGCCAGAAGGGCGGCTACTCAATGGCCCCACAGGTCTGGGCACTTCGGCTGCGCGGATCAGATCGTTGATCGGTGCAGGGGGTTTAAGTTCAGTCTTCGGTCAAGTCGGGTCGGGTTCTTTAGTCCAAGATCGGTATTCGATCGAGTCAGATCGGTTTTTTTAGTAACTATAGAATAGAGGGTTAGATTATGACAGAATCTATTGAGTCAAATTTGGATGTTGAGAATGAGCATCCCCGGCTGAGTTTGAGTACATCTGCTGCGCGTAACTTGGCGACGACGACCAAATCTGCACCGCAGATGCAGGGCATTACCTCACGGTGGTTATTGAAACTGTTACCTTGGGTACAAACCAAGGGTGGTACTTATCGGGTAAACCGTCGGCTAACCTATACCGTAGGTGATGGGCGGTTGAGTTTCTCCAACACTGGAGCCGATGTACAGGTAATACCCCAAGAACTTGGTGAACTGCCATTGCTGCGAGGGTTTGACAACGTTGAAGTGTTGAATGCGTTGGCGGGTCGGTTTGTTCAGCAGGAGTTTGCCCCCGGTGACACGATCGTGGAGTTAGGGCAACCAGCCAATCAGCTTTTTCTGATCGCTCATGGCAAGGTGGACAAGATTGGTGTTGGCAAGTATGACGAACAGACCGTGCTGGGTGTGTTGGCTGACGGTGACTATTTTGGTGGTCAGGTGTTGCTAGAGTCGCAGAGCAATTGGGAATTCACAGCCAAAGCAGTTACCCGAACCACGGTATTAGTCCTGCCACAACAGGCATTTCGGGAACTTCTCAACCAGTCTGAAGCCCTACAAGCTCACGTCGATGGCTTCAGAACTCGCCCAGAAGGAGAACAGAACGAGTACGGTGAAGCTTCCATTGAGGTGAGTTCAGGACATCTTGGGGAAACTGAATTGCCCGGAACCTTTGTAGATTACGAACTTTTACCCCGCGAATATGAATTGAGCGTTGCCCAAACCGTATTACGAGTGAGTACTCGGGTAGCGGATCTTTACAACGAACCGATGAATCAGACCGAACAACAATTACGGCTGACCATTGAGGCGTTGCGGGAACGTCAAGAACATGAATTGATCAACAACCGTCAATTCGGCTTGTTACACAACGCCGACCTCAAACAACGCATCTACACCCGCAGTGGCCCACCTACCCCCGACGACCTTGACGAACTGCTGGCCACGGTATGGAAAGAGCCGGCATTCTTCCTGGCTCACCCTCGCACGATCGCTGCTTTCGGTCGGGAGGCCAACCGCCTCGGTCTCTATCCACAAAGCATCGACCTGGGTGGCAACCGGATACCTGCTTGGCGGGGCGTACCCATCTTTCCCTGCAACAAGATCCCCATTAGCAATGCCCGCACTAGTTCCATCCTGTTGCTCCGCACTGGTGTAGAAAAGCAAGGAGTGATTGGCTTACATCAAACTGGTATCCCTGACGAATACCAACCCAGTCTGTCTGTCCGATTCATGGGCATCAGCGAAAAGGCGATCATCTCTTATCTCGTTACCGCTTACTATTCAGCAGCCGTCCTCGTCCCTGATGCACTCGGTATCTTAGAAGACGTACAAATCGGCCTCTAAACATTCATCAGAGGTGAAGGAAAAATGACCTTTGTCAATAAGAAATTACGCTGAAAAACGAGGATTAAAATCTGTTTTGTACTGACTTTTCAGTTTTTCTGAGGAGATTCGCTCCTTCCTACAAATTTGGGAATATTTTTCAGCAAGATTACTTTTTGACAAAAGTCTTATAACCTTAACCTCTAACCTATTGGGTCGGACACTTTTGTTATTAACTAGAGGATGAGGTGATGACGGATTCTATTGAATCGAATTTAGATGTTGAAAATGAGCATTCCCGGCTGAGTTTGAGTACGGCTGCTGCCCGTAATTTATCTACGACAACTAAATCTGCACCACAGATGCAAGGTATTACCTCGCGCTGGTTGTTAAAGATGTTGCCGTGGGTGCAGACTAAGGGTGGCACTTATCGGGTAAACCGTCGGTTGACCTATACCGTGGGTGATGGGCGGTTGAGTTTCTCTAACACCGGAGCCGAGGTGCAGGTGATTCCCCAGGAACTTGGTGAGTTGCCGTTGCTGCGAGGATTTGACAATGTTGAAGTGTTGAATGCGTTGGCGGGTCGGTTTGTTCAGCAGGAATTTGCACCTGGTGACATCATAGTGCAGTCAGGTCAAGCAGCAAATCAGCTTTTTCTGATCGCACATGGGAAGGTGAACAAGATTGCTGTTGGCAAGTATGGTGAGCAGCCTGTGTTGGGTGTGTTAGCCGATGGCGATTATTTTGGTGGTCAGGTGTTGCTAGAGTCCCAGAGCAGTTGGCAGTTTACAATCCAAGCTTTGACTCGAACCACAGTATTGGCGCTACCACAACAGGCATTTCGGGATCTGCTCAACCAGTCCGAGGCGCTACAGGCTCATGTCGATCGCTTCAGAACCCGCCCACAAGCACCACAGAACAAGTATGGAGAAGCCTCCATTGAGGTGACATCGGGGCATCTCGGAGAAACTGAGTTGCCGGGAACCTTCGTAGATTACGAACTCTCACCCCGCGAATATGAGTTGAGCGTCGCCCAAACTGTCTTGCGAGTAAGTACTCGAGTGGCGGATCTGTATAATCAACCGATGAACCAGACCGAACAACAACTGCGGCTGACTATTGAGGCATTGCGGGAACGCCAAGAACACGAATTAATCAACAACCGTCAATTCGGTTTGTTACACAACGCCGACCTTAAACAGCGCATCTACACCCGTACCGGGCCACCCACCCCCGACGACCTCGACGAACTGCTGACTCGGCGGAGGAAGTCGAAATTCTTCCTGGCTCACCCCCGTACCATTGCGGCTTTCAGTCGGGAGTGCAATCGCCTCGGCATCTATTCAGAAAACATTGATTTGGACGGCAATATGGTGTCCGCTTGGCGGGGCGTACCCATTCTTCCCTGTAATAAAATCCCCATCAGCAATACCCAGACTAGCTCCATCCTTGTACTCCGCACTGGCGAGGATGACCAGGGCGTTATCGGCTTACATCAAACTGGTATCCCCGACGAATATCAACCCAGCTTGTCTGTCCGATTCATGGGCATCAGCGAAAAGGCCATCATCTCTTACCTCGTTACCGCTTACTATTCAGCAGCCGTCCTCGTCCCCGACGCACTCGGCATTCTCGAAGATGTTGAAATTGGGCGCTGAGGTAAGGGTAAACCTGACTTTTTATTGAACGTGTGTAAAACCCCGTCCCCTCGTGGGCGGGGATGTAAGCACGGTTAAATTAGGGGGTTCGATGCCCCCTAATTTAACACTAT
>NZ_JBALDL010000023.1:0-26576 GCF_036917465.1 Nostoc sp. | reverse complement strand
TTACTAAGGCTATGGTTGTACACACAAGTCTAATTACCCCCCTTAATCCCCCCTTGGAAAGGTGGGAAACAAGAGAATTTCTTTCCCTCACCTTTATAAGGGGAGGGTTAGGGTGGGGTAATTCAAGGACTGGTAGAGTGATTCGATAACTTGTGTGTACACCATAGCCTAAATATAAAACCTCACCCTGCCTCCGGCTTCCCTCTCCTTACTAAGGCTATGGTTGTACACACAAGTCTAATTACCCCCCTTAATCCCCCCTTGGAAAGGTGGGAAACAAGAGAATTTCTTTCCCTCACCTTTATAAGGGGAGGGTTAGGGTGGGGTAGGGTTCCCTTAAATCACCCTTTCTAACCTTGCCTGATCTAAAAATTTCACCTTACTGTTAATTTTATTGTTGTAATGGGTACATTAAATATATAGTTTACTAAGTATGATGTATGTCTCCCCAAAATACAAAAAACCGTTTACGCCCTCAACTGATTAGTCAAGATATTAGCTCACTTCATGGTTTGCAAACCGTCAGCACCTACAATACAACTCGTGCTGATGCCTCAGGTGCAAAGTTACAGGAACTTTATCAGGCGATGTTGATTTCTCAACAAACCGAAACCGAGAAACTAGCTTTATACCGTGCTGCTGCTGATGCTGCGCGATTAGCAGAATGGGAATTTCATAATGCTGTATTAGCGATGAAAGAAGTCGTGCGCGGGCAATATGGCTCAGATAGCGATCAAGCTCAAGCAGTGGGACTGAAGAAGAAATCAGATCGCAAGCGTCCTTCTCGTAAAAAGCAAGTTGCGATGGCGTAATCACCCGCTAGAAGCGATCGCCAGTTAATCAACTTGATTGAATTTTAAAACAAGCGATCGCTATATCTACAGCAGTTTATCTAATGTGATTGGTAAATCACGAACGCGCTTACCTGTGGCATGATAGACAGCGTTTGCGATCGCCGCAGCAGTGCCGGTAATGCCAATTTCACCAATCCCCTTGACACCAAGCGGGTTGATATGTGGATCGTGTTCATCAACAAACAACACCTCAATATCAGGAACGTCTGCATTAACTGGTACGTGATACTCAGCTAAATCATGGTTAACAACCCGTCCGAAGTTCGGGTCTATTACCGTATGTTCCATCAATGCCATACCGATACCGTAGACAATCCCACCGATGAGTTGACTGTTGGCTGTTTTAGCATTGAGTATACGTCCAACACCAAAAGTTCCTACCCAGCGCGTGACTCGCACTTCCCCAGAATCAGGGTTAACGCGGACTTCGGCAAATTGCGATCCAAATGAGTGCATGGAAAACTTCTTTTGTTCTTCTCCTGGCTTGGCATCTGCACGCGCTTCGATCATTTTCATTCCATGCCGTGCCAAGATTGCCTGATAAGTTTCGGTTGCGGACGATTTATTTTTTAAGAAAAAGCTGCCATTTTCGGCAATCACATCCTCAGCCTTTGAACTATAAAGCGGTGATTTCTGATCGGTAAGTGCTAGTTGCAAAAGCTTACTACGAGCTTGATTTCCCGCTAAATGTACAGCCGAACTGACACTAGCGGCGGTTTGTGAACCACCGGAAACAGGGGTTTGTGGCATCTTAGTATCGCCTAGTTCAAAGCGAACTTTATCAACTCGTAAACCAAGCGCATCAGCCGCAACTTGAGTCATCACGGTATAAGTTCCCGTACCAATATCTTGAGAACCGCTTTGCACAACTGCTGTACCGTCTGCCATAATTTGAGCGATCGCTGATGCCGGAGAACGATTAGTAGGATAAGTTGCTGTTGCCATCCCCCAACCAATCAAATAATTGCCGTCTCGCATCGAACGGGGTTGAGGATTACGCTTTTGCCAGCCAAACTTTTCTGCTCCTATCTTGTAGCACTGGATCAGTGACTTGCTCGACCAAGGCAGTCCTTTACTAGCATCGACATCAGCATGGTTACGCAGACGCAGTTCTACCGGATCGATATTCAGCGCATAAGCTAGTTCGTCCATTGCCGATTCTAAGGCGAACGATCCAGAAGCTTCACCTGGCGCACGCATATAAGTTGGTGTTCCTTGATCGAGTTGAACTAGACGATGGCTAGTTTCGATATGCGGACAAGCGTAAATCATGCGTGCAGTCTTAGCAACAGGTTCAATGAATTCATCGAAAGTTGAAGTTTGGGAAGTGCCTGTGTGTCGGAGTGCAGTTAATTTTCCTTCGCGGGTGGCACCTAAAGAAACCTGTTGAATTGTCTCTGGTCGAAAGCCCACAGGCCCATACATCTGTATTCGTCCCAGAACTAATTTTACTGGACGATTAACCTGCCGGGCGGCGATCGCTGCTAGTGGCACATGCGACCAAGCCGAACCTTTGCAACCAAAGCCACCGCCAACGAAGTAAGACATAATGCGGACTTTTTCCGGCTCAATTCCTAATACCCCAGCAACTTTTTGTTGAGCCGAAAAGATTCCCTGAGTTGCGTCATACAACAGCAGTTGATCGCCTTGCCAAACTGCTGTTGTGGCATGAGGCTCCATCGGATTATGATTTTCTACTGGAGTAGTATAAGTTTGCTCGACGCGCACAGCCGCATTCGCTAGTCCCTGATTGACATCGCCATGAGATGAATCGGGCGACTCCTCTCTAGGGATTTTACCTTTAGGGAAGTATGCCTTAGCAAGATTCTCCCGCATATTGATGGTGGGTTTCTCTTCGTCATAGCGGACTTGCACCAGCGAGGCAGCATACATAGCGCGTTCAAAGGTATCGGCAACGACAACACCAATGTGCTGACCGCTATAAAGCACAATGTTATCTTGCAGCACTTGCACCTTGTGACCGCCGCCTTTTTCTCCATCAGCTTTGGGTGCGTTGAGATGGGTAATAACTGCTAATACACCCGGTACTTTCTCCGCCGCCTTTGTATCGATTTGGGCAATCTTACCTTTAGCGATCGTGCTTTGAATTGTGACTCCATAAGTCATTTTTGCTACCGGAAACTCAGCCGCATAGCGTGCGCCACCCGTCACTTTCAGATGACCATCAACTCGATTGAGTGGTTTGCCGACAACTGTATTTCTATCCTTTGTATTCATGCCATCCCTCCTACTGTTGTCAGCGCCTTAACAATGGTGCGTTTAGTCAGTTCGACCTTAAATGCGTTGTATTTTTGAGGTTTAGCGCCAGCAACGGCGGCATTTGCTGCTGCTTGAAATGTCGCCTGATTTGCTGGCTTATTTAAAAGTGTTTTTTCCGCATCGTAAGCACGCCAGGGCTTTGTACCTACGCCACCCAAAGCAATGCGTGCCGAGCGAATGATCCCATTTTGAATATCCAAGGCCGCCGCTACCGATGCCATTGCAAAAGCATAAGAGGCGCGATCGCGGACTTTCAAATAGTGCGATCGCCTTGCATTCGCTGAAGCAGGTAAGTCAACGGCAACAATTAACTCCCCATGTTCTAAAACTGTTTCCCGTTCGGGTGTCTCGCCAGGGACAAGATGAAAATCTACAAGGGGAATACTCCGCTCTCCATTGGGGCCACGGGTTTGTACAACTGCATCAAGTGCCACCATTGCCACGGCCATATCAGAAGGATGTGTGGCAATACAGCGATCGCTACCGCCAAGAATTGCATGAATCCGGTTGTAACCCTCAATTGCCGCACAGCCGGAACCGGGAACGCGCTTATTGCAGGGCATGGAAGTGTCGCGGAAGTAGTAACAACGGGTACGTTGCAGTAAATTTCCGCCTACCGTTGCCATATTTCGTAGTTGTGGTGATGCCCCAGACAATAACGCTTCAGACAGCACAGGGTAACGCTGTTGAACTATCGGATCATAAGCAACATCGCTATTGCGTGCCATTGCTCCAATCCGCAGATTGTTACCTTGCATTTCTATCTTGCTTAATGGGAGCGGGTTAATATCAACCAACTCTTTTGGCGTTTCGACATTCAACTTCATCAAATCGATTAAGCTAGTACCACCGGCAAGATACAAGATTTCTGCATCTGGAGCCACCAACGCCACGGCATTTTCCGCAAGTCCTGCTTTTTTATAGTTAAACGGCTGCATCTTTTTTTCCTTCTAAGACATCGCGGACAGCAGCCACGATATTTGGATAAGCACCACAACGGCAGATATTGCCGCTCATCAATTCCCGAATGTCGGCATCTGATTTAGCGTGTCCTTCTTTAACTAAACCCACTGCCGAACAAATTTGTCCCGGTGTGCAATAACCACACTGAAATGCATCGCGGGCAATAAACGCGGCTTGCATCGGGTGCAGATTGTCTCCTTGCGCCAGTCCTTCAATAGTTGTAATGGCAGCGTCTGTGTGCATAATGGCAAAAGTCAAGCATGAGTTAACACGCCGCCCATCAACCAACACCGTACAAGCACCGCATTGACCGTGGTCGCAACCTTTTTTACTACCAGTTAAATCAATGTATTCTCGCAGTGCATCAAGTAAGGTAACACGCGGTTCAATCTGTAAACTATGTGCTGTGCCGTTAACTTGTAGCGTTACCTGCATCGTTTCAGATATCGAACTTTTCAGCATTGGAGTAGTTTTTTTTACCGGAGTTTCTGCCACAGTTTTATCTACAAGATTAGCGATCGTAGCCGTTACTGTGCTAAAGAGCATGAATTGACCCAACCTGCGGCGTTTTACCCGAAACCTCATTTGTTTACTCCATTCTGTTTTTGTTGAATAATATGAGTAATTTTCTTAGCTTAAAATCTTTACAAAAACCACTCTTTTTTACCAGCAGACATTTTCCTCAAAATTACATTCTTAACAGAATACAATTTCATCTTCTTCTCGTCTCTCTATCAGAAGATTTATGCCATAAGTATCATCTAATTATGTATAAACTACTGTTTTTATTCGATATAGCAGTTGATTTTTATAGCATTTTATAACACATTGGGGCAACTTATCTACTTGCACCTGTAACTGCGATCGCAGATGATTATCGAGAGTTTGAACAACGTTTAGAAGAGGCTTTTCAAATAGTTTGGCAAGAAAGACAAGCCATCACTAGCTTTGGCAATCAAGCTGTCACACTAAATTTAACTGACAAAAAACAAGTAGAAGTTACTTTTGCCGAGCAATTATGGGTTGATAGTAGCATCAAAAGTGAGGCTAACTTAACAACATTCACTGTTAACCATGCCATTCCCAAAAAAGATGTTACCCGGTTAGCTGTAGCAGACTTTGCCGAATCTGGACAAAACCTTAACTTAAAAATAGTTGATTTTGCAGCAAAATCTGATGCGATTAATACTCAGTTTCGCGTCAAATTTAGCGCCAAGGATAACTTGTACGGTTCTTCTAGCTACAAAACTGAATATGAAGGAGATATTCAGGGCGAACTTGTGACTCGTGACTACAACCGTTTTACTCTAGCTTTGGGGAAACTTAAAATTCCTGATTCAGCTTTACGTCCTCGTGTCAATGTTGATATTGAAGTCATAGCAACTCGCTCTTTGGGAATACGTTCTGCCAAGCAAACTATTAGCTGGCAGGGTACAATCCGCAAGCCAAGATAAAATTTAGGAAGATTTCTTCCCATCTGAAACCATTTGCGAGAGAATATAAGCTGCAAAATCTAGTAACTGATCCAGCAAAAAGCCAATAATACCAATATAGAGAATTACCTGAATTATGTAATCGGTATTACCAGCTTTATAAGCTTCCCAAAGGGTAAACCCAAGTCCTTTTGGACCTGTTAACATTTCTATAGCAATAACTATAAACCAGGCTACCCAAATACTAACTTTCAAGGCATGAAATATATGGAATATAGCTACTCGAAAGTTATTATTCTGCCTGCGAAAATGTTGCATACCGATTGCCGTATTAATAATCATCGTCCAGAGAGTTCCTAGAAAAACTACTGTAGTAGCAGCCGATTCGCTCTCTTGAAACACTATTAATGCAATAGGTAGCAAAGCTATAGGGGGGATGCTATGTGGTATCTGAAATATCAGCCTAAATAGCTGATACACCATGCTATTCATACCTATTAAGTATCCGATAAAACTACCTAACACGGCGGCTGGAATGTAACCCACAAACAATCGTTGCAGGCTAGCTAAAATGTCTAAAAACATATATTCTCTCTGCCTCAGTTCTCATGGAAATCATTTAGAAAATACTGCGGCAATAACACCAACTAGCGAAGATAGAATTATCTTAAATTACACATTGTATTTGAAGAATACAGGATTTTTTCTCTCTTCTCCTCGCTGATGATTAATCAAAAATTTTAGGTATGATTACGATGTGTTAGTAGTAAAACAAAGAAGAAGTCCAACTTGACTTTAGTAAACTTTATCAGAAAAATAATTCATGATTAGTAAATTAAATACAATTTCCAGATTTTCGCTAGCATCTCCCAATTCACTCAAATGTAAAATATCAAATTCAGGATAATATTCTGGACACCCAGATACCGAGGTGCCACCCACAACTGTGATTTTGCCGGCTCGATGTGTAAGTTCATTAATTTGATTAATCTGTGGCTTTTGGATATGCATCCCAGTCACAATTACCACATCAGCCCATTGGTAATCAGCCCTGGCTGCTGATTTGACACAATTTAGATGTAATGCAAACTAGCTTCCCGCGATCTTTCAGAAGTTTTTAACTGTTAAGATATAAAATTTCTCCTAGAAGGGCGAACTGAATTAGTTTGCAAGCCACTGCCATGAATTTGATTTACTTTCTTTTGCGTTCTTCGTGGGGAATGGTAGCAATCGCGATCGCTACCGGGTTCCTAAGTGGCGGTAGTAGTGCTGGCTTGATTGCCTTAATTAGCCATGCTGCAAGTAGCACTTCCGATTCCCGCCTGACATCGATAATTTGGGGTTTTGTGGGGCTAGCTATAGTTGCACTGATTACCAGTATCATTTCTCAAGTGATGCTGATTCGTCTTTCTCAGAATGCAGTTTTGCAATTACGGATGCGTTTGAGTCGCCAGATTCTCGGTTCTGAGTTGAGTCACCTAGAACGCTTAGGGAATCCTCGATTATTGGCAACTCTCACAGAAGACATTCAGGCGGTTGCTAATGCTGTTTATCAGATGCCTTTCATCTTTATTAATTTAGCCATCGTCCTGGGTTGTATAGCCTACATAACTTGGCTGTCTTGGTTAGTACTGGTGATGGTGTGTGGAATTTCAGTAGTAGCGATCGCTAGTTGTCAGTGGCTACTCAACAGAGGAAATAAATTGCTAGCTTTAGCTCGTGAAGATGAAGATCAGCTATTTAAAGATTTTCGTACCATTACCGAAGGAGTCAAAGAACTCAAACTAAATTATCGGCGACGTGAAGACTTTTTAGAAGCAAAACTGCAATCAAGTGCTAACGAGTTTCGTCATCACAATGTTCAAGGACTAAGCCTTTTTGCCATAACTTCCAGTTGGGGGCAACTCATATTCTTTTTTGCCCTTGGTTTTGTACTGTTCGTGTTGCCGAATCTGCTTACCATCAATTCTGAAACTCTTTCTGGCTACATTTTGACCTTCACTTACTTGGTGTTACCAATGGATAACATCATCAGCAAACTTCCCCTATTAAGCAAAGCCAGTATTGCCTTGCAAAAAATCGAGTCCCTGGGTTTATCTCTAGCGAGTCGAACTGAAATATCGACTGTTCCATCTCCTCTGAAATCTGACTGGCACAGCTTAAAATTTAAAAGTGTTACCCACACTTACTACACAGAGCAAGAAGACAATAGCTTTACCTTTGGCCCTATCGATTTAACACTCTATCCTGAAGAATTAGTATTTATTGTTGGTGGAAATGGTAGCGGTAAATCTACATTAGCTAAACTAATTACCGGACTTTACATTCCTGATAATGGTGAAATTTGGTTTGATAATGAGTTAATTAGCGAACAGAATCGAGAATGGTATCGTCAGCATTTTTCTGTGGTATTTTCCGACTTTTATTTATTTGAAGAACTTTTGGGATTAAAAAACGCTGACTTGGATATTCAAGCCAAAAAATATTTAAAACAACTGCAACTAGACCATAAAGTGAAAGTTGAAAATGGGCAACTTTCCACCACAGCACTTTCTCAAGGACAACGCAAACGACTGGCTTTGCTGACAGCCTACTTAGAAGATCGACCAATTTACCTATTTGATGAGTGGGCGGCCGATCAAGATCCAGTATTCAAAGAAATATTTTACACTAAGCTACTACCCGAACTGCGATCGCGGGGCAAAACAGTACTGGTGATTAGCCATGACGATCGCTATTTTCATTTAGCCAACCGAATTATCAAACTTGACTATGGGCAAATAGAGTCAGACAAAACCTAACCCTGACTTTTAAGAAATTGAAGTAATTACCGATATAGTTGGTTATAAGTTGGTATCTTTGGTACTATTTTACCTAGCATCAATTTTATGGAAGAAACTTCTCAAACGCCTTTTCTATGAAAAGAAGACAAATTTTTGGCTTTCTAGGTATAGTATTTGCTGGGTTGTTGCTGGCAATTGGTTTACCATTAGTTACTCCTTCTCCTGTAATAGCACAGTCAAACACCACTATCCTGGTGTCCGCAGCCGCCAGCTTAAAAGAAGCGCTGGAAGAAATTAAACCTTTGTACCAACAAAGTAAATCAAATGTCAGCATTAATTATAATTTTGGGGCTTCTGGTGCTTTGCAGCAACAGATTGAGCAAGGTGCGCCAGCCGATATCTTTATTTCTGCTGGCAAAAAGCAGATGGATGCTTTGGAACAAAAAGGAGTTTTGGTAGCAGGTAGCCGTACTAACCTGGCAAATAACCGTCTAGTATTGATTGTGGCTCAGGATGTTGTTGGCATCACTAGTTTCTACAATTTAACAGATAGTAAGATTAAAAAAATTGCGATCGGTGAACCTAGAAGTGTACCCGCCGGTCAATATGGTGAGCAAGTCTTAAAGAAATTGAAACTTTACGATCGCGTCAAGTCCAAATTAGTCTTTGCTAACAACGTGCGTCAAGTTTTGGCAGCAGTCGAAAGTGGTAACGCTGAAGCTGGTTTAGTTTACGCCACCGATGCCAAAATTTCCAACAAGGTAAAAGTCGTAGTTACTGCTGATGATAAATTTCACTCACCAATTGTCTATCCAATGGCAGTAATTAAAAGCAGTAAAAATATTCCAGCAGCCAAAGAATTTATCCAGTTTTTATCTGACAGTCAAGCCAAGACTGTACTCAAAAAATATGGGTTTATTGTACGTTGAAGAATAAGGTATAGCGGTTCCCATTCAGATGCGGTACAAGATTAATCGCAAAGTGTAGGGGCACGGCACTGCCGTGCCTCTACGAGTGTACCTTACTCAACCGAGAACCGCTATAATACCCTTTGGTTAAGCATTTCTTTCTTATCTCTGCGTCCTCCGCGTCTTGGCGGTAATGCCTCCGGCACGCTCCGCGAACGTTAAAAAATTGACTTTTATAACATAAAAACTGCTGTAATTAAGGTCTAAGAATCTTTAGACTGTAACTTTTCTAATCTTGCCAGCACTTCCGAACTGTGAACAGTTGGGTTGACTTTCACAAAAGTCTCGCGCAACACACCTTGAGGATCGATAATAAAACTGTGGCGCATCGATAAGTAGCCGAGCCACGAACCGTAAGCTTTACTCACTGAACCATCAGTGTCAGCTAAAAGTGGGAATTTTAGTCCCTCTGAATCACAAAATTTGGCGTGAGAATCAATATCATCAGCGCTTACGCCAATAATTTGGGTATTTTTGCCAAGGTATTGAGGTAAATCTTGCTGAAAACGACGAGCCTCTATAGTACAACCAGAGGTGAAATCTTTAGGATAAAAGTAGAGGACTAGCCACTTACCGCGCAAGTCAGAGAGGGAAATTTTGCCATCACCTGTGTTAGTTGGCAAAGTAAACTCTGGTGCGGGTTGATTAATTGCAGGAAGCTTACCACCAAGAGCATCAGCAACAGGGGTAAAGTTCAGCCAGCTGATGACAGAAATGCAGCTGGCAAATAATATATTTAAAAAAGTGCGGCGGGAAATCATGGTGCAAACCAAAATCATAACTTTACACAAGTTTACAATTCTTGGTTGCAGCAAATCTCATTCTAAGTGAGATTCGGGAGGTTTCTCTATGCTTTCGATGTATTGGCTATCTAGCAGAAAGAATCCCCTAGTGAAGCGAATACCCCAATATCCACCGGGACGACGGTCAATAACTATACCCTCTTCACCAATGTGAATAACGTCAGGGGGGCGCAGCATAGGCATAGGATCAGCAGTTTTGACGTAGGGCGGTAGTGCCATAACCCGCACTTTACTACCAATTGTGAATTCTTGAGACATTTTAATCAAGCTAGGAGTTTTTATTAACTCATAACTCATAACTATCTTGAAAGTCTACTAAATACGACAGATATGGTTTTTCAAACAAATCATATTTGGTCTTTTCTGTCAACGTGTAAGTCCTAAAATAGGGAAAGGGAAAGGGGAAAAACTTCATCCCCTTTCCGCATCTTCTGCAAGAAGTCTGTTAATTTTTGATTTTTTAAAAGATTATTGAGGATTGCCTTGCTGACGGCGTGAAGGAGCATTTTGACGGAATTGCTCTAATTTTTGGCGTTGTTCGGGGGTCAAGACAGCTTGAATCTGTTGTTTCTCTGACTCCCGGATTTCTCGCATTTGGGTTTTTTGTGCTTCAGTCAGATTTAACTCAGCAAAATGACCCTTGCGTTTACCTTGACCGGCTTGCCGTTGACCTTCACCTGTTTGCCCCTGAGCCTTACGCGCTTGCCATTCAGCCCGACGCGCTTGTTTCGTTGCTTCTAATTTTGCTTTCTGTTCTGGAGTCAAAACTGCTTCAGATTTAGTGCGGCTATCCCGGCGAATTGCCTGAATTTGGGTTTTTTGGGCATCTGTTAGATTTAAGTCTTTCCAAGGGCCCCTTTCTTTATGTGGAGTTTGTGCCAGCAAGAAGGGCGAAGGAGAGGCTGTTTGGGCGGTAACAGCAAAGGAGGTTGCACTTAAAGTTAGAGCGATAGCTCCAGCGACTAGGGATAATACTTTGAGTTTCATTACTTGCGGGTTTTTCCTGGTTGGTTGTCACCATCATAAGAATTTATCTTTAGTAGTTACATGAGGAGAAAGTCATGGTTCTACCCATGACTTTTGTCATGATTTAATTTTGACAAATTTGATTAACAATAAATAGTTAGGAGTTGAGAGTTGGAAGTTATAAATGATGGATATTTTTATGATTATTGATTAATAAATCATTATTTAGCTTATTATATAATGTTTTTACCGCCTGCATTTAATATTATTTTCTCAATTATCGAAAATTTTCAACTAGGTAAGCAACCTCGCATAAATTTTAATTCTTAACTTATAACTCATTCACGACTGGAGAAAAATAGCTGATGAATAGTCAATTCAAGATTAACAAACATCCTTTTCCATCTCTACTTTATCTAGAGTGGATATTACTAGCTATCACTGCATTGATAGCTGTTATACCACCTCCATTACGGCGATTTCGTCCCAAATCTCCAGAACCATCAATCTGTGGTACATTCCCGGACTTATCAATTTGCAATCTATTGCCGGAACTGTCAATTTATAGTCTGATTATTTTTGCATTGATGGGGTTAATCTTACCTATTAAGAGCAAGAAATCTAAAATAATATACACAGCTATTGAAATTCTTTTAATTTTAACAATTGGACTTTTTGGTGAAAGATTTGCTCGACTTTTCCCATTTCTTTACATAATTTTAGTTACTCGTAGTTGCCTAATATTTAACTTGCCTGGACGTTTATTTCTTACAAGTCTATCCTTTGCTTTATTTCTATTGACTACACAATTAAAATACCAATTGTTCAGTTTTCAAGCTTCCCCACAGGCACAAGATCGCTTTCGATTTCTTAGCTTAAATTGGTCGCTGGTATTTGGCTTAAGTTTAGTTTTTGTGTTGTTGATGATGAATGCAGTATTATCTGAACGGCACAGTCGAGAAAAGTTAGCGATCGCTAATGAAAAACTCCGTGAATATGCTATGCGAATTGAAAATCAAGCTACCTTAGAAGAACGTAATCGCATTGCTCGTGAAATTCATGATTCATTAGGACATTCTCTCACTGCTTTAAATCTGCAATTAGAAACTGCTTTAAAACTATGGCAATCTAACCCAGGTAAGGCTGAAACATTTCTAGCAACCGCAAAGGAATTAGGTTCCAAAGCGCTAAAAGATGTCCGCCAATCGGTTTCGACTATGCGTTCTAATCCATTACAAGACCAATCTTTAGATGGTGCGATCGCTAATCTCTTAGAAAACTTTCATCGCTCCAATGGTATTTTACCAATTTATCAAATCAACCTGGAATATCCTCTCCCACCTGAAATTAACACTGCAATTTACCGAATTACTCAAGAATCTTTGACAAATATAACCAAATATGCTGATGCAACAGAGGTTAAATTAGAACTGACTATGACAAGAGGAAATTTACGATTGATAATTCAGGATAATGGTAGAGGTTTTGATTTAAGTCAAAATACGACTGGTTTTGGACTGCATAGTATGCGCGATCGCACTTTAGCACTAGGTGGCGAGTTTAATATTAATAGCACTCCCGGTTATGGTTGCAAAATTACAGTTAATATTCCGTTCATAAGGTTGAGATAATGATTAAAGTGTTGTTAGTAGATGACCAAGGTTTAATTCGTCAAGGATTAAGAGCGTTATTAGAATTAGAATCAGATTTAGAGATAGTGGGAGAAGCTGAAAACGGTGAACAGGCGATTAATTTAGTTGCTGAATTTCAGCCGGATGTCGTCTTGCTAGATATTAGAATGCCTATTATGGATGGAGTCGCGGCAACGCGAGAAATTCAAAAACGTTTTCCAAAAACTAAAATTTTAGTCCTGACGACTTTTGATGATGATGAATATGTATCAGCAGCCTTGCAAAATGGGGCAATGGGTTATTTATTGAAAGATACACCATCAGAAGAATTAGCTGTTGCCATTCGTGCTGTTTATAAAGGATATACTCAATTAGGCCCAGGTATAGTTAGAAAGTTATTAACTCAATTTTCTAATCCTACACCAACCCAGTCGCCACCTGTACCATCTAGTTTAACTGAACTTACTCCTAGAGAAAAAGAGGTTTTGCGGTTAATTGCTACAGGCGCTAGTAACCGAGAAATTGCTCAACAACTCTACATTTCTGAGGGTACGGTAAAAAATCATGTTACGAATATTTTAAATCGGTTAAGTTTGCGCGATCGCACTCAAGCGGCGATTTGGGCAAATACATATTTATCTTATTTTAATGAGCCAAGTTAAATAATTTGTAATAGAGCCTCCGGCACGCTCCGCGTTAAGCGAAGCCATGCCGCAGGCTTTACGTAATTCGTAAAAAGATAGAACTTATGCATTGACAAAAAAGACGAAATATGAATAATATAAAAAACCATATCTATTGTAGGGGCAATTTATGAATTGCCCCTACAAAGCGGTTCTATAATTATTAGTGAGAAAATACTGACATTTAGGTGTACTAATGTGGATGCGATCGCTTAAATTGGTGCTATAAATTGTTAGCATTATGAAGCATATTTGTACTGTAGTTAATATTTTCACAAAAACTTTATTATCTGCTTTTGTATTTGCTACCGCCGCTACTTTATCGCTAGTACAGACAGTCACAGCTAAACCTGTGGAGATAAAAAAGCAAGTCAATCAAGCAAAACCATTGAACTCAGGAGAAGGGAGAAAATTCTAAATCTAGTTCCCTCCCCTTTCCAAGGGGAGGGTTAGGGAGGGGTATTTTTGTACTTCATTAACTTGCAATATGCTGTAAGTATGTGAATTGAATAAATGCCGAACTAAATTACAGCCTATTTAAATAAATCCAAACATTCATTTTTTAAAATGCCTTTGGTGACTTTGATATTCCTAAATGATTTAGCAATTATCTCTTCACAAGATAGATTAATTTGGGATTGATTTACCTTGATTAAATCTTGAATTGAGGCACCATATACAATTTCTGATAAACCACTCCAAATACAAGCAGTTGCACACATCGGACAAGGTTCGCCAGTTGTATATATGCTATAACCTTCTAAAGAAAAGTTTTTAAGTTTAGTTGTTAAACTACGAATAACGTTGATTTCTGCATGGGCTGATGGATCGTTGTCTCTTCTAACAGTATTATGTCCTACAGCAACGACTTCGTTATCTTTAACAATCACAGCACCATAAGGCGCATCTCCTGCTTTTGCTTCTGCCAAAGCTAAATGCATAAAATATTCTGGGTTCATATAAGCTGATGTTAACATAAGGATAATGATTAATAATATCGTATTTCTAATGCTATAACTTGATAATTAAGATTAGTTAACGGTCGAATATGTTACTGAGCAGACAAGAAACAGAATTCTACTTAAAAGACCTGGAAACACCAATAGGTAAAGCGATTAATTTAACACTTGCCGCTTTGGTGTTACTATCATCAGGAATCTTTGTAGCAGAAACTTATAATATTCCTGATTCTGTGCGGTTCCAATTAAACTTAATCGATACTGCGATTGTGATCATTTTCGCGTTGGAATATTCACTTCGTCTATGGAGTGCGGAAAATAAAGTACAGTATATTTTTAGTTTTTATTCGATTATTGATTTAATGGCGATTTTGCCATTCTTTTTAGGAATGGTGGATATTAGCTTTATCCGACTACTACGATGGTTTCGGATTTTGCGATTAATCAGATTTATAGATAGAAAATTTTTATTCGCCACTATCAGCACCGAAGATGGAATGATTTTTGCGCGAATTTTATTTACATTATTTGCAATTGTTTTTATTTATTCTGGTTTAATTTATCAAGTAGAGCATCCGGTTAATCCTGAAAAATACGGTACATTTTTGGATGCATTTTATTTTTCTGTTGTCACTATGACAACTGTGGGATTTGGCGATGTTATTCCAATTTCTGAATTAGGGCGCTTGCTAACAGTATTGATGATTTTCACCGGAATTGCACTGATTCCTTGGCAAGTCGGGGATTTAATTAAACAAGTGGTGAAAACTGCTAATCAGGTAGAAACAGTTTGTTCAGGTTGTGGTTTAGCTTTCCATGATGTAGATGCTGGATTTTGTAAAAGGTGCGGGACTAAGTTACCTAGTCGCAGGGTTGATTGACACAATGGAAGTAAGTTAAGATTTTTCAGCGTTTTTTATCCAGAAAATTTCCGTAATATCCTTAAATGAGTTTGTAGGTATTCACCAGTAAAATTCATCCAAGGAGTATGGAGAAATTAATGATACATAAGTTCCTGTGGTCGTGGTGGCAGTTGTGGCGGCTGTGGAGGAGGGTAAAATTTAGTGTGTGCTATAATTGTGCGGTTGAGTAAATCAAAAATTTGAGAAAGCCAAATGTTCTAAAAAAACGCTGCAAACATTGAGACATTTAATTTCTCTCAACTTTAAGTAATTCCCTGTAAAGGAGTAAAGCCAATGAATGCATTACTGCATAATCCAATTGCAGATATGTATGGAGTAGACTTTTTACTGTTTTATTGCTCTGTGATTGGGATAACTTTGGTAGTCTGCTGGCAGCTAATAAAAGATCCAACGAAAAACCAGCCTCTGCCGTTAATTCCTGCTAAACCAGATCCTTACGAAATCGCTTATTTGCGTTCCCAAGAAACTGGAATCGCCAATGTAGCCTTATTTGACTTGATTGTTCGGGGTTATTTACAAGTCAATCAACAATCCATCAGCCAAGTAGCAAATCATCCTGATGTATCTCAGCTACAGCCTATAGAGCGTGAGGTATTTGATCGATTGTCTTCCTCATCCAGAGCGAAAACATCTCTTTCGTTGGCAACCGAGAGCATCCAGTTATACTGCAATGCTTATAAAGAGAAACTGCAAAATGAGCAACTGTTGTATGCTTTCCAGTGGCAAATAAAAAATATCATAGTTGTCTTGATTGGGGCGATGATTATTTTCAGTTTGTGGGGCTATAAGCTGCTCATAGCCTTGGGTAAAGGAGGCCACGAAAATTTTTTAATTACGATTAGTGTATTATCCATTATCTTCCTACGGGGGTTTGTCAGTGACCTCCTACAGGGGTTTTTCAGTAACCGATCGCATCTAAGTCAGCGAGGAAAAGTCTATCTGCAACAACTTAAAGCAACATTTTCCCGATTGCAGCAGAAGGTAGAAAATGAGATCCCTTCTGTATTTGACTACAACTTAGTGGTGGCACTCTTTGGCGTTGAGGCACTGGCTGGAACCTCTTATGACTCATACTACAAAGCATTTTTTCCGCCAACATTTTCTAGAACAGCTAGTAGGGGAAGCAGATCGTCTGGTAGTTCATGTAGTAGTAGTTCTGATAGTGGCTCCTCATGCAGTATTAGCTCCTCTGATAGCTCATGCAGTAGCAGTTCGTCCAGCAGTAGTTCTGACAGTGGCTCCTCATGCAGTAGCAGTTCATGCAGTAGCAGTTCTGACAGTGGCTCCTCATGCAGTAGTAGCTCATGTAGCAGCAGTTCCTGCGGTGGTGGCTGTGGAGGAGGTTAAGAGCAATGCTTTCTCATCTTCCTAATTTAGGCGTGGGGTTGGGTTTTCGGGAACCGTTTAAAAGCGATCTGTTTCTCAACCGTCAGCAGGTTGACTTTTTAGAAATCGTTGCCGAACACTATCTAGATGCATCTTGGCAAAAACAGCAGGAGTTAGAACTGCTTGCTGCTCATTTCCCAATAATTCCCCACGCGATTAATCTTTCGTTAGGCAGTGCTGAAGGCTTGGATACAGATTATTTACGCAAACTGGCAGCTTTAATTAAGCAACTCAACCCACCTTGGTGGAGCGAGCATATCTGCTTTACAAAAGCGGGTGGAGTTGATATTGGGCATTTGTCGCCGCTACCTTATACCCAAGAAGTTGTGGAAGTACTTTGTCGTAACATTGCCGAAGTGCGGCGCTGGATTGATGTACCACTGATTCTGGAAAATATCACCTATATGGTGAAGCTTCCAGGTGCAGAAATGACTGAAGCCCAGTTTTTAGCCGAGGTAGTAGAACGTTCTAATTGTGGACTGTTATTAGATATAACGAATCTCCACACTAATGCTGTGAATTACGGCTATGATGTCCATGACTTTTTACAACAATTACCGGGCGATCGCATCGTACAATTACATTTTGTTGGTGGACATTGGCATGATGGTGTATTAATTGACAGTCATTCGCAGTCTACGCCCGTGGAAGTATGGCAGCTGATGGAGGAAGTTGTTGCCCGTGTTCCAGTTAAAGGGATTATTCTAGAACGGGATGAAAATTTGCCACCCTTTGCAGAATTGACAAAAGAACTGCAAAAAGCACGGGAAATTAGTAGGAGTTATGGCAAATGGGGTTAGCACAAACCCAGGACATTTTAGCCCAACTTTACACCAATACGGAATTTAGAGAGCGTTTCTTTGCTAACCCAGAAACCGTTGGCGCAGAGTTGGGATTGAGTTGTGATGAAGCCCAAAAGTTAGCTCAACTTTCAGCACAAGAGGTAAATATCTTTGCGAATTCTCTGAAGTGGAAACGCTTGGGAGAAGTACGCGGATTACTTCCACGCACTGCGCGAGTATTGGGTAAAAATTTTACTGCCTTGTTTTGGCGATACGCCCAAACCCATTTACCAAAAGGAATCAAAAAACACAGAGAAGATGCGATCGCTTTTGCTAACTTTATCACCAGAGTTGCTCAAGCAGAAGACATAGCTCCACCTTGGATTGCCGATTTGGTGCGCTATGAAAAAACATGGCTGTTGGCTTATGAACCTACTAGCCGCTTGAATGTGTGTTGGTTCCGTTATCCTATTGGCATAGGGAGTCTAGACGCAATGAAGCCTAAACCAACGATCGCAATTTGGTTTCGATTCTCGGAGCGATTGCAACTGCGGCATATCGTGCGATCGTTATAATAAGTAATCGTACAGAATTAATTACACATAAATTAGGCTGAAACTCTTGCCTAGCAAAGAATCAATATGTAATTAATTCTGTCTGGATAGTTAGCATCCTAATTATATCATCTCCGGGAAATTGCCCATAGTTATCGAGTTACCCCTCCCCAACCTTCCCCTTGCCAAGGGGAGGGTGGGGTAGTTTTATGATGGGTAATTGAGCGGACATGATATTACTAGGTAGTTCACAGCCGTTCAGGAAAGAGAATATAAACAATGCCTAAGCCTAACCTCATTTCAGAATACAAAAGCTTTGGTGGCAAACTTGGCTTTTACAGTCATCCCTCCTCTAGCTGTAACGGTGAAATGCGCTTTGCTGTCTATCAACCACCACAAGCAACTCAAAAACCTGTGCCAATTCTCTATTTCCTCTCTGGGTTAACTTGCACTGAAGAAAATTTTATGGGGAAGGCGGGGGCGCAGCGCTTTGCGGCTGAGTACGGTTTGATGCTGGTTGTACCAGATACTAGTCCGCGTAATACTGGGATTGTAGGTGAAGATGATAATTGGGACTTTGGCACAGGTGCGGGCTTTTATGTTGATGCTACAGAGGAACCGTGGTGTAAAAACTACCAAATGTATAGTTATGTTGTCCACGAATTACCTGCTTTAATTACCGCAAATTTCCCTACCCAACCTGATAAACAAGGTATTTTCGGTCATTCGATGGGTGGACATGGGGCGCTTGTCTGTGCGATGAGAAACCCAGAATTGTACAAATCAGTCTCAGCCTTAGCGCCTATTACAGCACCTATGCGTTGTCCTTGGGGTCAAAAGATTTTCAGTGGTTATCTTGGCAACAATCAAGAAAGTTGGCGTGCTTATGATGCTACAGAATTAGTCAAGCAAGTAAGATATCACAGTCCAATTCTCATTGACCAAGGGACTGCTGATAAGTTTTTAGCTGAAGAATTACTGCCAGAGGTGTTTGAGCAAGCTTGTGTAGATGTAAAGCAGCCGCTAAACTTGCGTTATCAAGAAGGCTATGACCACAGTTATTATTTCATCGCTAGTTTTATTGAAGATCATATCCGCCACCATGCGATCGCTTTAGGAGTTAAGTGAGCAGATAATTTTAGTTATGATTCCCACAGTTACTGTGCGTTCTCCAATGCATTTTTAGGTTAGCACATCTGTGCTAACCTACAGGAAGCCCCTTAAGGTGCTTGCCCAAAAGCCTGGGCTATAGCATTGCGAGCAAGTTTAGGTTGCAGTTTTTCATCGAAGGGAAGGGGACGCAGAAATTGCCACAGACTTGGATTATCCCTATAGGTTTTTTTTGGCATCCAGTCGGGATGACGTATCCAGGTATGACGGTCGGTAATGCCCCATGTAATTACAGTATCAACGTCAGCCGCAAAGCAGATGTCAAGAAATCGCTTGTAACCGTCGGCTACCATCTGGTCTAGCTTTTGGATACTATCGGGTAATGGGGTGTCAATGATAATATCTAATTCTGTAATTACTGGTTTGACTCCCAGATCGTTAAGCCGTTTTAAGACGGAACTGAATCCTGTGGCATCAAAACCATAAGCAGTAGAAATCCATAGATGTGACTGGATACCTGCCCCGTCAATTTTAGCGCCGCTATTCTTCAGATATTCGACCATTTTTAAGAAACGGCTCGATCGCCATGTAGCGCCTTCGATGCCATAATCGTTTAGGTAAAATTTCTTAGTGTTATCAACGGAAGCGGCAAATTTAAACAAGTCTCGAATTAATTCTGGTTTTACCCCTCTACGCAAACCGTAGGTAGCATCATCAGTTTCATTTTCATTGTCAGCGATAATTTCATTGGCAATATCCCAAGACTTTAAAACGGGGCTATTGCGATAATGCCCCATAACTCCTGTAACATGCCGCTGGATCATCTCAAGAGTGGGGGGATAAGGAAGCCAGTCTGGGTTTCCCATGTGCCAGAAAAGGGTATGGCCGTGTAATGCTATATTATTTTGTTGGCAGAAATTAGCGATCGCATCTGCTGATTCAAAGGTAAATTTTCCTGGCTGTGGTTCAGTGGCGTTCCACTTTAATTCACCATTGGGTGTCACAATCGAACATTCACGAGCAATCAGGTCAGCGTAATCCTTCTCTTTAAACAAAAATTCACCATCAACTGCTGCACCATAAAGCTTTTTTTTAGCAGCAGCTATTTGCCGAAGCGGAGAGTTTACATCTGTATTAGTTGCTGCAATAGAATGCGTGTTATCGTCTTCCTTCTGCTTATCCTTTTGTAAAAAACCCATAGTCAACAAGGCAGAAAGGGTTGTGTATCCTGCTCTTGTTAAAAATTTTCTCCGATAAGGCATAAATTTTACTTAATTAAGAAACACACGGATTATTATATTCCAGAAAAAATTATAATCCTTTTTAAGGTTTAGCTTTAATTACCACAGTCATTACATCCCCCTTTGGTAAGATTTTCTGGGGAACGCTGCACTATCTAACTCTCAGAAACCTAAACCCCCTAGCCCCCTTCCCTTGTAGGGAAGGGGGTTTCCAAGCCTCTCTCCGTATCGCGGAGAGGAATGGAAGTGCGGACTTTAGTATACTTTGCGACTTTTAAAACATCCTCTAAGAATGGTATGACGATTTTCTCCATCAGGATATTAATGGAAAAGCGATCGCACTTCAGCTTGGATTTAGCGAACAAAAAGATTCCCGAACCCATACCCCACAAAAAAGAATAAATTATCTCAAAGCCTTATCTAATCACTACTTGGAGTATTGAGTACTTGATTAAGACATATTAATAGATGCGTTATTTCAGATGAGATATTCATATATACAGTATTTATTTAAAAGCGCCTAATAAACTGCTTGCTTGGCACTGCCTACCTGATTCTGGCTATTTTTAAGTCTTCTATTTACGTGTTCCGATCGTGCAGTTGAAAGACGGGGAAAAAAATTAGATTATGAACAAAACCTTTGCAACCATTGATGGGAATGAAGCTGTCGCCCGTGTTGCTTACAAATTAAATGAAGTGATTGCCATTTATCCCATCACCCCCTCTTCAGCAATGGGTGAATGGGCAGATGCTTGGTCAGCCGAAGGTCGTCCCAATCTCTGGGGTACTGTTCCCAGTGTCGTGCAGATGCAAAGCGAAGGGGGAGCCGCCGGTGCTGTGCATGGGGCATTGCAAACAGGTTCCCTGAGTACCACCTTCACGGCATCTCAGGGATTATTGTTGATGATTCCCAATTTCTACAAAATTGCTGGTGAGTTGACTAGCGCCGTGGTTCACGTTGCAGCCCGTTCTTTGGCTACTCATGCTTTATCAATTTTTGGCGATCATAGCGATGTGATGGCGGCTCGTGCTACTGGTTTTGCCCTGCTGTGTTCCGCTTCGGTGCAGGAAAGTCAAGATTTTGCTCTCATTGCCCATGCTGCTACTTTAGAGACGCGAGTCTCATTTATGCACTTTTTTGATGGCTTCCGTACATCACATGAAGTACAGAAAGTCAAATTACTTTCAGAGTCAGATTTGCGATCGCTCATCCACGATCATCTCATACTCGCCCACCGCAGTCGCGCCCTTACCCCAGATCGTCCTGTATTGCGGGGGACTGCCCAAAACTCCGATGTCTACTTCCAAGGACGAGAAGGTGCGAACCTTTACTACAACGCTTGTCCAGAAATTGTCCAGCGCATCATGGATGAATTTGGAGAATGCACGGGAAGGCATTATAAAATCTATGAATATTACGGTGCTAAGGATGCCGATCGCGTTATCGTTCTCATGGGTTCAGGCTGTGAAACCGTCCATGAAACGATAGATTACCTTAATGCCCGTGGTGAAAAACTTGGTGTAGTGAAAGTGCGACTTTATCGCCCCTTTGATGTCCAAAGGTTTGTTGCAACCTTACCAACTAGTGTAAAAGCGATCGCAGTTCTCGATCGCACCAAAGAAGCAGGTAGCGCCGGGGAGCCTTTGTATTTGGATGTTGTGGCTGCTATTCATGAAGCGTGGGAAATGGGGCATGGGAAGGGAGATTATCCTCTGCCTAAAGTTATTGGTGGTCGTTATGGTCTTTCTTCTAAAGAATTTACTCCGGCGATGGTGAAGGGCATTTTTGATCATCTTGCCGAAGCTAAACCGAAGAATCATTTTACTATCGGGATTAATGACGATGTTACTTACACTTCTCTAAAGTTTGACCCCAAATTCTCCACAGAATCGGATAATGTTGTTCGAGCAATGTTCTATGGGTTGGGTTCAGATGGTACTGTTGGAGCTAACAAAAACTCGATCAAAATTATTGGTGAAGAAACCGACAATTACGCCCAAGGCTACTTTGTCTACGATTCCAAGAAATCTGGCTCGATGACTGTTTCTCACCTCCGCTTTGGGAAAGAGCCAATTCGCTCTACCTATTTGATTGACCAAGCTAACTTTATTGGTTGTCATCACTGGGGATTTCTGGAACGCATAGATATTTTGAAGGCTGCTATTCCTGGAGCGACTTTGCTGCTGAATAGTCCTTACGATCCAGATAGCGTCTGGGAATATTTGCCGCTCAAAGTACAGCAGCAAATTATCGATAAGCATTTGAAGTTATACGTCATAAATGCCAGCCAGGTTGCTCGTGAAAGTGGCATGGGTGGCAGAATTAACACGATTATGCAAGTATGCTTCTTTGCCTTAGCGGGAGTCTTGCCACAAGAAGAAGCGATCGCTAAAATTAAACAAGCGATTGACAAGACTTATGGTAAAAAAGGCGCTGAAGTTGTCCGCATGAACCTACAAGCCGTAGACAACACTTTAGACAACTTGCATAAAGTAGATGTCCCACAAACAATTCTCAGCACAGACGCGATTAATCGCGTCTCCACTCTTAACTCCGCTCCCGAATTTGTGCGGGAAGTTCTGGGGAAAATCATGGTATGGGAAGGTGATGATTTAGCTGTTAGCACACTACCAGTTGACGGCACATTTCCTGTAGGTACTGCCAAGTGGGAAAAACGCAACGTCGCCGAAGAGATACCTGTATGGGAGCCGGATGTCTGCGTTCAATGTGGGAAGTGCGTTATGGTTTGTCCCCATAGTGCCATCCGTGCCAAAGCTTATCAACCCGATGAGTTAGTCAATGCACCAGGAACCTTTAAATCAACTGGCGCAAAAGATAAAGACTTTGCCAATCAAAAATTTACCATTCAGGTAGCCCCAGAAGATTGCACAGGATGTACTATTTGTGTAAATATTTGCCCTGCTAAAGATAAATCTGAGCCATTGCGGAAAGCGATTAACATGGCGCAGCAGTTGCCATTGCAAGAACAAGAGCGGAAAAACTGGGATTTCTTCTTGAGTTTACCTAATCCTGACAGGCGATCGCTAAAATTAAACCAGATTCGCCAACAACAACTCCAAGAACCTTTATTTGAATTCTCTGGTGCTTGTGCAGGTTGTGGTGAAACACCTTATTTAAAACTATTAACACAATTGTTTGGCGATCGCGCCGTCGTTGCTAATGCCACAGGTTGTTCCTCAATCTATGGCGGAAATCTCCCCACCACTCCCTGGACAACAAACGCCCAAGGACGCGGCCCTGCGTGGTCTAATAATCTATTTGAAGATAACGCCGAATTCGGTTTTGGCTTCCGCCTCTCTCTTGACAAACAAGCTGAGTTTGCGGCGGAATTGTTGCAACAATTGGGGAGTGAAATAGATGAAAACCTTGTTTCTTCCATCCTCAAAGCTGAACAAAAATCTGAAGCTGATATTTGGGAACAGCGTGAAAGAATAGAACTGTTGCAGCAAAGGTTAGATGAAATCGTAACTCTCGATCTTAATCTAAAATCTAAAATCCAAAATCTAAAATCTCTTGCAGACTATTTGGTGAGAAAAAGCGTCTGGATTGTTGGCGGTGATGGTTGGGCTTATGATATTGATTTTGGCGGCATCGATCATGTCATTGCCAGTGGTCGAAATGTGAACATCTTGGTAATGGATACAGAAGTGTATTCTAATACAGGCGGTCAATCTTCTAAAGCCACGCCACGCGCCGCAGTTGCTAAATATGCCGCCAGTGGTAAGCCTGCACCAAAGAAAGACTTAGGGATGATTGCTATGACCTACGGAAATGTCTACGTAGCGAGTGTAGCCCTTGGTGCTAGAGATGAACATACTCTCAAAGCATTTTTGGAAGCAGAGGCTTATGATGGGCCATCAATAATTATTGCTTACAGCCATTGCATCGCCCACGGCATAAACATGACTACCGGGATGAATCATCAGAAAACTCTGGTAGAATCAGGTCGTTGGTTGCTGTATCGGCATAATCCAGAATTGCTTAACCAGGGTAAAAATCCATTGCAATTGGATATGCGATCGCCAACTCAACCGGTAGAACATTCAATGTATCAAGAAAATCGCTTCAAAATGCTCACTAAGAGTAAACCCGACGTTGCCAAGCACTTATTAGAACAAGCCCAAGCTGAGGTAGATGCACGTTGGCAGATGTACCAATATCTGGCAAAGCGCGAGATTCTTTGAACTCCGTTTTTCTTAAAATTGCCCCACTTAATTATACGTTGGCATGAATGCGAGCATTATTAAGTGGGAGCAAAGTTCATAAGCCGTTATTGACCAGAACCACCTGTAGTAGTATCACCTGGGGTAGAAGAACCATTATTAGATGTACCGTTTGACTGGTCTACTCCTTGAGGTGGAGTAGTTTTAGAGGTATTATTTTCGGTACTTGGTGTGACAGTCTTAGTAGAAGTACCGCCTTTGTTTTCCAAAGTAGAAGTATTATTCGCTGGGCTTTGTGTCGCTTTAGGGGTTGGCTGGGTTGCAGAAGGCGCTTTTTCTGCGGCAGGCTGCTGAGGTGGAATAGTAATATTAATGTTTGGTTGGCGAGGTGCAGGCGGTATAACTTGCTGTTGTGGAACAGGTACAGGTACGGCTACTTCCCTAGTTTTTTCGATTATCGTCGTTTGTGATTTAGGAGATGCACTAGGGGTTGGAGTGCTATTACTTGGTACAGGAACCAAGACCGGCACAGCATTGTCAACTGTTGCCTTATTACTCTGGTTGAAGTACCATACTCCACCTATAATCAAACCAAGTAGAGAAGTAATGATAATACCCAACATCAAACCACTACTAGCATTGTTATTATCACGCTCGGCTAAATTGGCTTCCTGGGATCTACGCTCATTAGTTCGACCTTCTACATAACCGTTTTGGAAAGTATTCGGATTAGCTGTGCTTTTGTTGACTGATTCAGTGGTTCGTGTTAAATCGGTGTGATTGTTACCATTAGCATCAGTGTAAGATTCTTGCTTGACTTCACTCTTTTTGCTTTCGTGTTCATTGGGAATAGACATAGCTGCTGATTTCACTCCTACTATATTGAGAAACTAAAGCTTTGTAAGAACAAGAGGTTTTAATGAGTTGAAAGATGTATGTTGCTGATATATATTGAGTTTTATTTGCTACCCAACTGTTGGTAATTATCAGTATAAGCTCTTGATCGCACAAGTGTCTCTATCTCTAGGAAATTAATACTTAATCTAAAGAAAGAGCATCCCAAAGATAGATGTAAAAATTGATGTTATTAAAACTGTTACCTAATGAAGGATTACTAATTGATAGAGTATTGATTATCATTGATTTTTAAGCATTTCTGTTATCTCGAACTCAGGTAATCAAAAGACCTCTCCCTGGTTTTACTACGCAAAACCGTCCCTCTCCGAGTCGGAGAGGGACGGTTTTGAACTTTAGTTCAAGGCTGGGAGAGGTTTATCACCTGCGTGTGCCAATATCATCACACAGATGCTTATCCTTCTGATTCACATTGGGGTTATTTTGCAAATAGTCGCCCGCCCAAGCACAACCCTTAGCCATTAAATTATCCAAATTGAGATTCCACAGCTTCACAGTGTTGTCATTACTGGCAGAAGCAACGGTTTGACCGTCGGGGCTAAATGCCACACTATTAACCGAACTGCTATGACCTTGGAGAGTTTCTAACAGTCGCCCGTTGCGATTCCACAACTTCACAGTGTTGTCATCACTGCCAGAGGCAATGGTTTGACCGTTGGGGCTAAATACCACGCTATTAACCGAATCGCTATGACCTAGGAGAGTTTGTAACAGTTGCCCGTTGCGATTCCACAACTTCACAGTGTTGTCCCAACTGGCAGAGGCAATGATTTTACCGTCGGGGCTAAATGTCACGCCCAAAACCGGAACCCTATGAGTTGGGAAAGTTTTTAAGGGTTGCCCGTTGCGATTCCACAGCTTTACCGTGATCTCCCAATTGGCAGAGGCAATGGTTTGACCGTCAGGGCTAAATGCCACGCTAGTAACTGAATCGCTATCACCTTGGAGAGTATGTAACAGTTGCCCGTTGCGATTCCACAGCTTCACCGTTTTGTCTGAACTCGCAGAGGCAATGGTTTGACCGTCGGGGCTAAATGCTACGCCATTAACCGAATCGCTATGACCTTGGAGAGTATGTAACAGTTGCCCGTTGCGATTCCACAGCTTCACCGTTTTGTCTGAACTCGCAGAGGCAATGGTTTGACCGTCGGGGCTAA
>NZ_JBALDL010000022.1:0-9579 GCF_036917465.1 Nostoc sp. | reverse complement strand
CGAACTGCGAATTGCGAATTGCGAATTGTGCTGGTGTGGTTCAACCAAAAAAGCCTTGTATGGAGCGGTAATCCCATTGAAGGCTGGAAAACTGGTTTGATATTTCTGGTCGGTGGTGCGGTAACAGGTGCAGCCACAGGTAAGACTTTGGATTTCTACTGTTGGCGAATCGAGCAACAATTAATCAGAATTGAGAAAGAGAGGGTGGAGAAAGAAACCCAAGAGAGAGAAAGGCTGAAGAGAGAAAGGTTTGAAGAAGAAAAAAAGCAGCAAGAAATCTTAGAAGCAGAAATGGTCGAAAGGAAAAGAATAGAAAGGGAAGAGGCTCTTGAAGATGAACGTTTGTGGTACGAACAACATGGTAAGGATTTTGGCGATGATTACGATTATGACGAGGAGGATGAAGAGGATGAATAACTTTGTGCTGACATGAAGCCAAGTTAGCGATGCCTACGGCGGGCTACGCCTACGCTGATGAATTAGCTCTCACATCGCTTCAAACTGTGTAGCATTGAGTGACCTACGCCAAGACTAGCCAACTGGACACCACAGATTAACACCCCATTTGTAATAATTTAAAGATAAGTATCGTATTTTACACAAAAACGAATGGACATTGTATGATTTTTGTTAGTGAAAAGTAGGGTTTTTGAGGAGGATAATGTAATGCGCTTACCGACTCGACAGCAAAGACACCAACAATTAATAGAGCAATACGTCATATCGCGCCGTACTATGCTTGCGGTGTTAGGTTTTGCCTGTACCCCTGGTTTGGAAAACTTAATCAAAGGCGATACTCAACCTTCAAAGCCAAGCCCTGCTGGTAATGGGGAGATCCCGACTTTACCGCAGTCCGATCAACTGACAACTCAGCAAGAGCGTCAACAGCAGCTAGAACAAACACGTCAACAATATCAGGTAGCATTGCGGCTACCGACTGCTGTTCGTGTGGCAACTTTACCAGTTCAAGAGGTTTTTTCCCAAGGGTATACCAATAATCGTGCAACTTTGTCAGAGAAAATAGCAGCAAATCAACAAGCATTTTTGCAGAATCCGCAGTCATTTCTCAAGTTGTCAGACTACGGAGCGGTTTTTCCGGTTTTACCTTTACCAGATGTTGCTAAGACCTTCCGCAGCGATGCCACATTTACGCAACAGAGGCAATCTGGCCCCAACCCAATGGAATTAACCAATGTCTTGGCACTGAATTATAGCCTGACTCAAAAACTTGGAATAACGGATGAAATTTTTCAAACTGTGCTCAGAAGCGTATATAAAAAAGGGTACGTTAGGGAAACTGTCAAAAGTGCCATTCAAAATGGCAAACTGTTTGTCACTGATTATGCATTACTTGATAGTGATACTGTTATTGGGCAACCGAATAAATTTCTCACCGCCCCAATCGCCCTCTATTATGCCGATCGCAATCGCAGGGATTCGTGCTTAATTCCTATTGCCATCCAACTAGGACAAATTCCCGGAATAAGTCTGCTTTGCACACCGATGGATGGAGTGGACTGGACTTTGGCGAAACTGATCGCTCAGATGGCTGATTTTTATGTCCATGAGTTAGTACGTCACTTGGGGCAGACCCATCTGGCTTTAGAACCAATTGCACTAGCTACTGTTCGTGAACTAGCAGTTCGCCATCCCGTGAATGTGCTACTAAAACCCCATTTTGAGTTCACAATGGCAATCAATGCCGTTGCGGATCAGGTACTGATTAATCCTGGAGGATTGGTAGATATAATTTTAGGAGGCACTCTTGAAAGCTCACGCAACCTTGCTAATCTTGGTGTTAGCGAAGTTTTTAACAACTTCAGTAACTTTGCTCTTCCGACTAATTTACGCCGGCGCGGTGTCGATGACCGTTCTGTACTGGAAGATTTTCCCTATCGTGATGATGGGTTGCTAGTCTGGAAAGCCTTAGAAGAATATGTTAGTCAATATGTGGGAATTTACTACAAATCCAACCGAGATATTCGTGAGGATTTTGAACTCCAAAATTGGATACAAGCTTTACAAAGACCCATTAGTGAGAAAGGTTTTGGTGTAGCTTCTCTACCACCCCGTCTGACTAACCGTGATCAGTTGATTGATTTACTGACACAAATCATTTTTACTGCTGGCCCACAACACTCAGCTATTGCCTGGATTCAATACCAATATATGGCTTTTATTCCGAATATGCCAGGAGCTATCTATCAGCCTATTCCAACTATCAAAGGAATCATCCGGGACGAGAATAGCCTTACTAGTTTCCTACCTGGCGTTGAGGCAACATTCGCCCAGGTTAACGTCATGGCAGTGATTGGCACCAAGCAAGATCCCAAGGCATTTACAGATTTCGGCGTGAATAGTTTTCAAGACTTTCGAGCTATTGGTGTTCTAGGACGCTTGCAAGACCGTCTCAAAGGTTTAGAAACAGTTATCGAACAACGCAATAAACGTCGAATTGAATGTTACCCGGCTTTTCTACCCTCCCGGATGGCTAACAGTACAAGTGGTTAACGTAAATGACAGGTTTTTGTGCCATTGGCGTAAAGTAAGTCAGTTCTGCCTCAACGTGCGGCAGGTCAAGTAAAAAACTACTGTCTAGGCTCATTGTTACATCCTTTTTGACAATAGTTAGATACTTAAATTTGAGTAATCATAAGCCGTGTGTCCCGTTTAAGTGAGCGGACTGGCCAAAACTTGTTTTTGCTGATGTTCTATAAGCAGATGATGATAAGGGAAAAGACTTACCAGGAATTGCTCAAACATCAGTGGGAAGTTGATTCAGGTTCAATCTTGTAGCGACTGACGCTCCCATCAATCACGCCATCCATTCAGTCCACTGTGGGGCATCTGTCACCAATTGAGCAAACAAGTCCGGTTCAAAATCCTCAAATTTCAGCATCACGCCGCAACGCTCATCACTGGTTAGTGTACTGAGTAATTTTTTAACTGATTCCACTCCGTATTCAATCCGCTCAATCACCAACTGAGCATAACATTTGACCCGCTCCCACCAAGAATCACTGGCTTCTTCATCTGTGTCCATACCCCCCCGATTATTATCTCCAATTCCATTAAGGGGGGGTGTGGACGGAGTACTAATTCCATACTGAGCTTGCATCCTAGCGGCATAAGCTGCATTTTTCTGCTGTTCCTCCTGACGCTTCTGTTCCCTCTCTTCTCGTTGCAGTTGCCGATACTCCAACACCTCTTGAGCGAAGACAACATCAAGAGTATTCAAACGATAATACCGAACCCGTTTCCCATCCTCCAAGGGTCGGCGTGACTCATTAGACAAACCCAGTTGCCAAAGGTACTGCCCCAAAATCCACATTGGCGATTCATCAAGGGGAATGGTGAGATTAAGGATACCCTTAACATGAGATGCGTTGCGTTTCGAGAACTGAGCCAGAGCTTCAATCATGGCTTCGTCTCCTTTAATCTCAACCCCAGCCATGAGATCGATCAACACTGCCCTCAGTCCCAGCCGATGACGCATTAACCAGGATGTAGAATGATTACTCCAATCGGTACAAATGGCTAGCCGCTCTCTTTCTGATTTATCGCGTTCGGCAACAACAGCAGGTGGTGGGACAAACTCTCGCCCCTGCTTTGAGCCGACTGCTCATCACTGGTTAAGGTACCTTCTTGCGGCTGTGGTCATCTAGCCCAAATCATTTAATAAGTCTTTAGGAAGATAATCTGTTGAGCTGTTCACAAACTGCTTGCCACAGTCTTTACAGCGATAGCATTGCTTTCCTCTACGATGCCCATTTTTAGATAACTGCTGCGATTGACATATTGTTTTTGCCAACCCCTGGAGAACAGGACGTTAATATATCAATTCAGCCTCGTAAATTGGCGAAGGTATTGAAATAGAGTTATAGCTTCTAGGAAACAAAGGATCTTATTGATAACTCCGCAAATGTTCTTTGTATATATCTATTTGATTGATATCATCAAGCTCCTAATATTTTCCTTATTCTCTATTCATATAAATTACATTTTGTCAAAAAAATTAGATGAGTTTCCCTTGTGCTATTCGGGCATAGATATGTATTTATGTCAACTTATTATTATCTAAATTTTAATGCGTTTGCCCTGATCGTTTTTACTTTATCTTTTTATAAAAAACATTATATCTTCACACTTAAAAAAACTAAAAAACTATATAAATTAGAATTAGGAAAAGATTATTGAAAGAAACAACAAAAATATCAAAAATATCAAATTTACGTAGTAATAATTTTGAATAAAGTAACTGAACCGAATAACAAAACTATGCTTACAGAGGAAACCGATGTAAGGACTTTCATAGCTCTAGGTAGTACCACAGACCAATGGCAAGTATTGTCGTACAGTGCTCCAATCCTACCTATACATGCCGCTCTCCTTCATACTGGTAAAGTATTCTTTTTCTGCGGTTCCGGTAATGATCCTGCTCAGTTAAATACTCCCTATGACAGTGTGGTCTGGGATGTGAGTAAAGGAACCTTTTCCCGTCAAGCGCCTCCATTGGATAGTAATAATCAACCTATTGACCTTTTTTGCGCTGGTCACTCCTTTAACTCTAAGGGTTTATTAATGGTTGCAGGTGGAACTCTGCGTTATGACCCATTTTATGGTTCACTCTCTGCTCTGATGTTTGATCCAATTAGTGAGAAATGGGTCAAGAAGCCATCAATGAATAATGGGCGCTGGTATCCTACTGTGTTAACACTAGGCAGCGGTCGGCTCTTTGCACTGTCTGGAACGGATAAAGATGGCAACCTGAACAGACAACCAGAAATTTATTCTGCTTCCTTTGCAAATGGTTGGAACGCTTTTCCAACAACTAGTCCATTTCCATCATATGCACAACTATTTTTACTAACTAATGGAAACATCTTTTATTCCGGTGCTCAGATGAGCGGCAACAATGGAGTAGCGCCAAGTATACTAACCCTGCCAGGAACGTTTACCCAATCCATTGCAGAAAAAGTAGTGCCAGGACTGCAAGACCCCGATTTCGGGAACCAAGGTGCCAGTGTGCTTTTACCACCGGCGCAAGACCAAAAAGTCATGATTATTGGTGGAGGGACTGGTACTACAGCAACAGACAGGGTAAATATTGTAGATTTAAAAGCTACTAACCCTATTTACGTAGCAGCAAAGTCTCTAAACTATGCTCGAATGCATAACAGCGCAGTTTTGTTGCCTGATCGCACAGTGTTTGTTTGCAATGGTAGCAAAATGAGTGAGGACACAACACAATCAATGCTGCCAGCAGAAATCTACAATCCAGTTACAAATACCTGGACAGTAGTAGCTCAACAAAATGTCCCTCGCGTATATCACTCGGTGGCCTTACTTCTGCCAGATGGGAGGGTTGCCACAGCTGGAGGTAACCCTAGCCGGACTGTCGATGAACTGCGATTAGAAATTTACAGTCCTGGGTATATGTCGCAGTCACGACCAATTATTCAGAGCGCTCCTAAAAGATTGAAGTACGGTCTGCAATTTACCATTGAGACACGCCAAGCCGCGAATATTAAATGGGTCAGTCTGATTAGACCAATGGCAACCACTCATTCCTGTGATACAGAACAAAGGTTAGTGGATCTACCGATTAATTTCCGGAACGCTACTTCTCTCAATGTCACGGTAACAAACAATCGAAACATTGCACCACCAGGCTGGTACATGCTTTTTATTAATGACAGGAATGAAACACCCTCAGTAGCAACCTGGACGCAATTATTTTAGTCTTACGCGTTGATGTTTAATAAACTGCACTTTAGCTAATAAAAGTCATTAATTCTAGGAGTTGAAAGATGAATTACAAGGTATCACGTCGAAAGTTTGGACAGTTGGCACTTGGTGGAACTGTAGTATCTGGGCTTAGTTATCTCACCAACAAAGCTTTGGCGGAAATACCAAGTTTGAAAGTTATAGGTATAGTTTCCGGCTCGATCATCAGCACTGACCAAACGGCTATTCCAGAGGTAGACACCACTGAATTAGATAGCACTACTCCAAACAGTGTATCCACAGATATGAAGCCTATAGGACTTGTTTTGCAATCCTTAATTATAGGAAAGGCTCAACTTCCAATTCCACTCACCTCTGGGATATTTGCGGATAAAAGTACACCTTTAGTAGAGTCTCATGAGATATTGAGTGGCTTCACTTCTTTAAGCAATGGCACACTTGTGGTGGCAATTACTCCTGTTACCACTAGTCGGAAACAGGCAACACCTACTCGCATTACATTTTTGAGTACGCCTAGAAAAACTTTGATAGTCTCAGGACTCAAACAGAATGAACAGCTTGGGAGCTTGCTAAGTACTTCTGATGGGCGACTCATCGCTCTAGTAGGTAAGAAAAACGGTACACCGCCGATCAGATTGGTAGATATTAACCTTCAAACAGGAGAGATCAGTTTTATTAGTAAGGTTAAATTCCCGAATGATCAGCGAGTCAGCAATCTAGCGGAGTGCCCAGATGGAAAACTCTATACTTCTTTAGTTGAATCAGATGGTAATACATCTCTTGTGCAGCTAGGCTCAAATCAAAAAAGCCCGATCAGGCTGACACAATTGAAAGTCAATGAGCGAGTATGGAATAATGGTTTACAAAGCTTAGTTTGCTCTGCAACAGGTCAACTCCTTGCCTTTGGAGCTATGAGGTATGAGACACCTAATGCTGTGTATAGTGTAGATCAGAACAATGGAAACATGACTCGGCTACAAGACTTTGACGCTACTCAAATTACGCTTGCTCGTGGGTAAAAGGATTTAAGGTTAGTACACCTTGGTGGAAGTAAGTAGACCATTAAAAGCTATGAGAATTCGGAAAATTCGTAATCACACATCTAGCAAGGCTTACCATCAGCAACTCCCACAGCCTCACCCACCTTGGAGACTAGCTGCTGGTAGAACTGACCAGCACTGTCGAGTTATTGGCGCAATTTCCGGCTTAACCCCTTCCATCCAAAGATTTCGCTATGTTCCGTTTTGGGAATGCTGGGTGATGTTGGTAGAGTTGATGGGTGGTGTGATTATATCTATTAGCGACTGACACAGAATCTAATCACGCCATCCATTCAGTGCACTGGGGCGCATCTGTCACTAGTTGAGCAAACAAGTCCGGTTCAAAATCCTCAAATTTCAGCATCACGCCGCAACGCTCATCAATCGTCAGGGTACTGAGTAAAACTTTTACTGACTCTACCCCGGACTCAAACCGCTTAATCGCCAACTGAGCGTAATATTTGACCCGCTCCCACCAAGAATCACTGACTTCTTCATCTGTGTCCATACCCCCCCGATTATTATCTCCATCTTCATTAAGGGGGGGTGTGGACGGAGTGCTAATACCATACTGAGCTTGTATTCTAGCCGCGTAAGCTGCATTTCTCTGCTGTTCCTCCTGACGCTTTTGTTCCCTCTCTTCTCGTTGCCGTTGCCGATACTCCAACACCTCTTGAGCGAAGACAACATCAAGAGTATTCAAACGGTAATATCGAACCCGTTTCCCGTCCTCCAGTGGTCGGCGTGACTCACTAGACAAACCCAGTTGTGCAAGAAGCTGCCCCAAAATCCACATTGGCGATTCATCAAGGGGAATGGTGAGATTGAGGATACCTTTAACGTGAGATGCGTTGCGCTTGGAGAACTGAGCCAAAGCTTCAATCATGGCTTCGTCTCCTTTAATCTCAACTCCAGCCATGAGATCCATCAACACCGCCCTCAGTCCCAGCCGATGACGTATAAGCCAAGAAGTAGAATGATTGCTCCAATCGGTGCAGATGCTCAGGCGTTCTCTTTCTGATTTATCTCGTTCGGCAACAACAGCAGGTGATGGAACAAATTCTCGCCCCTGTTCCGAGGTAATCATTTCCCCTGGGAGAGCCAAGATTGCTTCCAGTGCAACAATTTTCTTAATCAATCTTCCACCATCATCTTTCTCAACCAAATCTGGGGTTACGGACATCCCATAAGTATCAAAAATACGGAACTTCTCACATTCCAAAACCTCTTCGGGCTTCAGGTAATCTTGGTGTTGCCTACTGTTATATGTCCTGCGGTCAATATCTTTGGCATTAGCAACTTTTCTAAAATGTTCTTCATCAATGGCAATACCTGCCGCCTTCATCCACCGAGAAGCTCCCTCATCAGATGCATCGCCCACAGGGATAATCGTGTTGCCCATTTCTTCTAAGAGCGATCGCAAATCAGCCCGTAAATTATTAATCGACCAGTTTCTTTGCGCTTCAATCTGACAGCTGGTATCCAACGCCCAATCCTTCTCTGCTCCGCGCTTACCTGTTTCTCTATCAATGCGAATCAAAAACGCGGTCATCTCGTTCTTCTGAAGAATCTGTTCCTTGATGCGACGGGCGTTGGTTTCGGCGTAACCAAAGGGAGGACGGGGAGCAACCCAAACATACATGGGGACATTTGGACGATACCGCCATAATTGCTGGGCGCATTCTGTAGCCGACTGCGAGACAGCATGAAACACGCCAAACACGGCATCAAAATGATAGCTGGAAATGTCAACCCCTGAACTGAGACTGGGAGTAATTAAAAAAGCGTCAATATCCTTAATGGCAATGTTAATCTCTGTAATGAAAATCACATTTTCCTCACTGCCACTGTTCTCGGAGTGAATAGCCCACACCCGTAGCTGGCGGTCAACGTTTGATTCCGGTGTTTCGTCGTTATCATCAATTGCTGAACCATCATTGAGCGCTCGTTCCAGCTTTTTGATAAACCGCTTGCTATCGCTGACCATCATCAGTTTTTTACCCAACATCAACTGAGCGTGGAATTCGGCAACGACTGCGCTGCTGTTTTTGCCTTCATACCAATAAACCTGACGACCACCTGAACGATATTCGTTTTTGATAATGTATGGTTTTTCGCCAGCCGGTCGCATTCGCATAAAAAACTCAATGGTCAGATCATCGAGGTGAGCATCAGCGAGAACCACCAGTTTGGCATTGTAAACCAGGTACTCCAGCACTTCCAGAATAGCCCCCCGGTGTTCCTTACAAGTTTTGGACTTGAGCAAGTGAGCGAGATACTGACAAGCTTCATCAATAAATAGAACGTCATAAGCCTGTAAATCGTTCGCCATCTTATACAATGAGTCTACAGTGATACTCAGTGCTTTGGCTTTAGCCCAATCCCCGCAGGATATCGCAGAGTACATCGCTGTTTGCAAGCGATCGCTAAGATTTTTCAGCAAAGTTACCCGATGCCCGTTGTTCAAAAAGCTCAAGTCTGGGTTGTCTCTCCTGATCATTGCCAGGATTTCAGTCTTGCCAGTACCCATGTCGGAAGCCAAACCCACTAACCCGGATTGAGGCAGTGAGCGGATAACCGTGGAAAGATAGCGAGTATTGACTATCACGTTGGGTTTGAATTTGCGAAGTCCTCTGGCGCGATTCACGAAAAACCTTTGTTGGTACTCGCTGATTCTTAAAGCATCAGCAATCATTGTGTTGACTGCAACATCTGCTTTTTTGCCCAAAGCTACAACCCAATCGTCAATTCCTTTTTCTGGCCCTGGCAGCAGAGCTACTTCGCATTGGCA
>NZ_JBALDL010000021.1:0-16563 GCF_036917465.1 Nostoc sp. | reverse complement strand
CGAATTGCGACTTGCGAATTGCGAATTGGATTGACACAGTTGGCTGAGGCGATCATTAAAATTCAAGACTATCTCAACAACCAACAAAAGCGGGGCCAAAAATCGTACTACAACAATTCATCCTTCCAAGGGCATACTCCTCGAATGCAACCGTTAACTGAAGAAGGTTTAGCCAAGAGGCTTGGTGTAAGTGAGGAAACTGTACGCAAGGAGCGAATTAAACTTCCCCCACCGCTTTTTGTAGCATGGTGTAAGGGCAAAGATAGAGCGGGATTAGGGTGGGAATTTAACGAAAATACGGGATTATATCAGCCAGCAAGTTAGTATTTTGATTTTTGAATTAATAATTTTGAATTTTTAAAAGGAAGTAGCCCTAAAGACACAATCCTAACTAAGTGGCATCTCCCCTCAGAGAAAAAAATTAAGTCTTCGACACTAACCTGCTTTGCTAACATCTAAAGCATTGCTCCTTTGAATATCTTGAATATTTTGAACATCTCGTGTTTCAACCTTAGCCACAGACTCGAACCGTTTTTCTCCCCAATCCTCTCTTCGTAATTCAATCTCTGAGGGATCTAGAATATCTTGGTTGTGCCAGTAGTACAAGGAATCTAGAATATCTTCCTTGTGCCAATAGTTAGTTTCTCTAGATAAATCGACCATAACATAGCGCCAAGTACCGCCACTGATACGCCGATACCACTGGCAAGAGCGAAGGAATAAGTCTGCTATAAATTCAAGCACTAATTTAAAGAGTGTCATTTTGTCACCGCATTGCAAGATACTGCTCTTTGCGAGGTGTCGTGAAATAAGTGTCTTCAACTTGGATATTTAAAATAGAGTCCCAATTCTTACTAACAGATGTGACTTAAAAGAAAAGATGACCGCTTTTAAAGGATAAAGCGGACATCTTTTCCTTTAAGTTACACTGACCATAGTAACAACTACTTGGGTAAAAAATCTGCTCCTGAATTCTTTTTCAAAGCTTGTTCCATTTTTCAAGGGTGAGACAAGGTTGTAAGGCAGTACTCGGCATAAATCCAGAGGAAGAAACACCGAAGTTGTTTAAAGAAGCAATTTCGGTTTCGGCATTGTCAATGGCTACTCGTATAGCTTTGGTTTTATCTTCAGGAGAAAGTTTATCAATTTTAGCGCTGTCAGGATTTGGAAGGGCAGAACCTTTTGTAAGTGAAAATTCGTGTATTTTGTAAAACTGATCTCCCCCTTCGGGTTTGCCCAATTTCAGACAACCTTTAGATTTGACGAACAAACCAACACTCTGCATATTGGGACTGAAGTGACGCTTAGTGACAAACTTCACCTCTTGAACAGGCCCCCAAACAAGGACGGCTTCAGAAAAACCCTTAGCACGGACATCTCGACTTTCGTTACAGCCGTTGTTGTATCGATCGAGAAACCCGTCACTACAAACTTTCCAATTGACTTTGTATAAATCAGGAGTATTGTCAACAAATTTTTTGACTTCAGCTGCTTCTGCTTTCTCCTTTGCTGCAATCAACTCAAGTTCTGCAACGCGTGCAATCTGTTCAGGCGTTTTACTCTGGCAAGAGATGATACCACCACCGACGAGCAAAGCTAAAGTGATGGCGATTTGTGAAGTTTTGAAAAGCATATTATTCTCGTTTAATAGCTAACTATTTATTCTCGGAAAAATTGGATAGTAAAAAAGCTAAATTTAGCTCAATTTGGAAAAATAACTTGATGTATTTATGGAATTAATGTGAGCTAAATCTCATCCTAAATAATATATAATAATTCGATTTCAAATAGCAAGCTAAAACCAGCAATTAACTATTAAAAAACTTGAACTTTTGCGATGACTTTCCTTTGAATCAGGCAAAAGGGCTAATTTTATAACAGGATGTCAACAAAAAGCAATAGCCAGAAGTACGATATTTTTTTAGACTTCGAGCGATTCCTTTAGAGTGGGGGAATATGCCATAGTGTCTAAGTAAGAATTCAGCATGGGCTACACTCATTCTGGCAAAGTGAATTCTGATTAAAACTGACGGAGTGAATTCTGATTAAAACTGACGGAGTGAATTCTGACTCCAGAATTCTGACGGAGTGAATTTTGATGTATTTAATGTATCTTCTTATGGTAAAAAGTTAACTTTTACAGTAAGAGGAGGGAGAACAAAAAAGTTAGTGGAGAAATGGTAGAAGTTTGGCGATATTGGGAATTTGAGCATCCATCAAGTTATGTGGTAAGAGTGATAGCAACACCAACAGGGCTAGAGTTATTTGCAGTGGATGTATTGCAAATAGTAGCTCCAATAAATGATGAATTAGTGAGGTCAATTGAAGTTCAGAAACGATTAGTGATGATGGAGAATAATCAAGTGAGTTTGGTATCGACACTCAGCGCTCTATCGATTTACTCATTAATATCACTACCAACGGTAGTAGAATACAATATAATCAGGCAATTTATGCAATGGGTAAGAACAAATGTGATGCCAGTGTTTAAAAATGATGTCACGATGATTGCAGTTGAGCAACCCAAATACTTATTTCAACAAATAGATTACTCTCAGAAAGATTCTTTGATTAAGTATTTGTATTTTCAAAATAGTGATTCTTGGTCATCAAATAGTATTGATTTATATTTAAAGTTTATTTTTAAAAAGCTTCCATTGCCAGCTAGCTATCCTCAGACTATTGATTTAAATGGGATTGACTTCAGAACTAGATATTTTCAAGTATTGAAGACAGTACTAAGGTCAGTCAGCAGTTATGAATATGTTTATGAAGATTTGGTGATCAGGTCGGCAAATTTATTGATAGCTCAATCATTAGATTTGCTAGTTTATTACCATTTAAATAAATTAAATGAGTCGGATTTAAATCAGGTACTAGAACAAGGATTAATATTACAAGCTCTGGGAACAATGGTTAATAAATCAATTGACAATTTCAAGGATTTAAAACCAATGTATTTCAACCTATTAGACTACTTTTCAGCAGAGATGCTAGCACTGGACTAAACCCCGAAACTGGTTAAACATGAAATAGAGGAGAAAATCAGATGACAGCTATTTTAAATGATGAGGCAGAGATCCTTAACGGAGTAGAAGAATTACTCTTGCTAAGAGATGAAACAACAAAAGCAGAAAGCACAGAAGATATACAGCAGATGCCAGAAGCAGTAACCATAGGTGAAAAAACAGAAGCAGAAAATACAGTCCTGCCACAAACAAAAACCGTAGTTACCAATAAAAAACAGTGGAGTCGGAGATTAGTGATAGTGACAGGAGATAAAGGAGGAGTAGGGAAAAGTACTTTCGCCAGAGGATTAGCGCAAACATATTTGGATATGAAAAAAGAATTTTTGGCTTTTGATGCGGACATATCTAATTCTCATTTAAGCAGATTTTATGGGGATAAATGTCTGGTGAGAGAATTAGATTTTTTTACAGAAGGGAATGTGGACATTTTTCTAGATGATTTGAAAGAGTTAATAGAGGATAGTTTAGACACAGAAGGGGCAGTTATAAGAGGAAAGTCTTTATTCTTATTGGAATTACCACCACAGTCTATGAGAATTTTAAAAGATGTTGTAGAACAAATGAAGTTCTTGTCTACAGTTGATGAATTATATGATATGCGAGTAACAATCGTAGTTGTAATTAGTCGAGTAATGGATTCAGTCAAGCAGTTGACAACTCTATATGATTTTTGTCAAGACAAAGTAGATTATGTCGTAGTGAAGAATTTGTTCTTCGGTTCGCCAGATAATTTTGTAAGATATAAAGAATCGTCAGACATAACAGCGATGAGGGATATCTTAGTAGAAAGCAATATTCCCTTTATTGAAATAACGATGCCAGATTTGATAGAACACGCTTATGATTATTTAGATAAGAATAGCTTGACATTTAATCAAGGAATAGAGCAAAGAGAAAAGCCATCAGTCAAAGGAAGGGTAAGTACTTGGATTAGCAAATTCAAGGAACAAGTTGGGTTGGCAAAAAGCATTTTAGGATTAAACGATGTCGATACAAGGGGGTAAGGGTATAAGGGTGTAGGGGTGTAAAACAACTATATAATGATAGAATGTTTTTGAGAAATTAAAAATACATAAACAATGAAAAGTTCATCTATACAATTTTATCAAGATTTAAAAGTTTGGCAAGAATCAATGAACCTCGCTGAGATTTGTTATCAAGTCACTAAAACATTTCCCCAGGAAGAAACTTATGGAATGATATCACATATTCGTCGTGCTGCTGTATCAATTCCAGCTAATATTGCAGAAGATTATGGAAGAAGAACTCGTGGGGAATATATTCAATTTTTATATATATCTCAAGGTTCTCTTAAAGAATTAGAGACACATTTATTATTGTCAATAAGAGTGAAACTAGATTCACCTGAAATGATTAATAATGCTTTAAATCAATGTGAATCAGTAAGTAAGCTTTTGTTTTTTTTAATTCGTTCATTACAAAATCAGACGCAAGAACGTTAAAACCTTAATTCTTAAACCCCTACACCCCTACACCCCTACACCCTTAAACCCCTACACCCCTACACCCCTACACTCTTATACCCCTATACCCTTGATGAGACGTTTAGTTATGACTGTAGGTGACTCGCGTGTGGGAAAGTCTACAGTTATCAAGTTATTGATTGAACTATTCCTTAGTCAAAATCAAACTGTTAAGATTTATAACCATGACAACCGTAATAAGTTCAAAGCTTATGAAGGTATAGTGCCAATAGAAAGCTTAAATTTTTTCACTGACAACCCGGATTTGGTGTTAGACGATTTACTTAATGACTCATTAGATGTGATTTTTGTAGATATGCCGGGACAATATATCGAAGAAACCTGTAACTACATATATGAGGCTGATTTTTTTACTGTTTTGGCTGAACTCAATTGGAAATTAACATTCTTACAGCCAATTTCCCATAGAAGTGATTGCATGGAATATTTCTTGCAGCTATTAGATTTTGCAACGGACAATGCTAATTATGTCATAGTAAAAAATCAACATTTTGATACGAGGTTTAAAGAGTACAACCAATTAGTACAGCAGAAATTGCCATTGATTGGGGGCACAGAAATTAGATTAACAGCCTTGCACAGAGATCACTATCAAGGAATGGAGGATTTAAGCAAACCTTACTCACAATGTTTTCATGAGCAATCCCTATATGTGCTATATCGCTCATATATTTATCACTGGCTAAAAAATTTCTTTGATGCTGTAAAAAATAATCAATTCGCTAGTATTTACTTAGGAGTATCAACAGGTGAGAACATCAGAAATATTGCAGGGGTATTCTGAAGCCGAACAACAGAGGATTGTTGAAACAGCACAGCAATTGGGGTTAGCAGAAGATGACCCGATGTTTCAAGTCATGGCAACACTTGGCAGATATGAAGAGACAATGATTTCACTGCAAGCACGAATGGAGGCAATGATTGAAGCTTGGGTACTAACAATCGAAGAGAAAGTGGCGAATACTTCTAAAACAGCCCAATCAATGAACAACACTGTAGTCAGTAATGCTGTGCGTGATGTCTTAACTGAACAAATGCCGAAGCTGATACAATCATCGACATCATCTGCATCCTCGACACCAAAAGAGATGCGATTATCTACAGGCAATTCTCAGATGCATTTTTGGTCTATCTGCACTCTGGTAGGAGGAGTGACAGCAGCCGGTGCGATGCTTGCTTCATTTACGACTTGGAACGTGATGACTAACTTGGGTCAAAATCAATCAGTCATCTTGTCAAACAACGACTTGAAGATTTTACAATGGGTAAAATCCACCGAAGGTAAGCAAACTTATAAGCTCTTTGTTGATAATCAGCAAACTCTGGCTGCTTGTCAAGATGAAAATCGTTTGAAAGGATATTGCTTAATTCAAATGCAAAAAAACAAGAAAAATTAATCAACCAGTAGCTCTCCAGTCTTGCGCCGAAGGTTCTAGGTAGCCAAAACTTTGAGCTTTAATAATGGCATTGACCCGATCTCTAGCTCCCAACTTGAGAAAAAGGTTGCCAGTGTGGGATTTGACTGTGCTAATACTGATGAATAGTTGATTAGCGATTTCCTTATTGGAGTAGCCACTGGCAATTAATTTGAGAATTTCAATTTCTTGAGTTGTAGGCAACTCATTGTACCTTTTCCCTTTAATCTTTGTATTCTGACGATGGTTCAATTCCAGAAATCTCTTGATAATCGCTTGGTCAAGATATTCTTCGTTTTGATAGATACTACGGATAGCGTTTTTAATCGAGTCGATTTTGGTCGTCTTTAAGAAATATGAATCAGCACCACAGGCGAAAGCTTCGTTAATCATATTTTGACTGGAATAAGCACTAAGGATAATAACTTTGGATAGAGTGTGCTTCTTAATCCTGGTTGTGATTTCCAGTCCGTTGATATCTGGTAGTCCAATATCAAGCAAGACAATATCAGGATTTTTTGAGTTGACTAACTCTAATCCCTCCAATCCACAGCTAGCCTCACCGCACAGTTCCATGTCTGATTCTTGTGCGATCGCCGTTCTAATGCCAAGTCTACATAGTTCTTGGTCTTCAATTACTACTACCCGAATTGTCATGATAGTCATATTTGCACCGAGAATATTTGCACCGGAAGTTAAAGATTAACTTCTCTTCTTTTTATACCATAAATGTTTGAATAAAAGCCGTTATATCTAAATATATATATTTTTATTTCTCCCGAAAGATGTAAATAAAAACATTTCTAAATAACCTAATAAGACTAAACCCAGATAAGAGATATTCTCTAATAATTTAGCTATAATTAGGAATAGTAAAATCGGCTAAAAAATATTTTATTGAGATAAGTTAAATCGGGAGCATCTCACTTTTTGAAGTGGCTCAAACCGACAATAATCCATTGAGGTAGGCACAGCGATGGGCAAGGACTTGAGGCACATTTTCTCGTTTCCATTGCGCTCCAGAAATCTTAGTTCGACGGTCAACCTGTTTAACGGCAGATTCAACTGACCCAGAACCAATCGAACAAATTTGTTCAGCTTGATAGTATTCGTAATTAATTATGCGATCGCAATGTTTATCGAGATAACGGCAAAAGTTTTGTGCTTGTTTACCCTTACAATCAGCGAATAAGGCAATAGTAGCCTCAACTTTACCTTTCCATAGTAGAGCTTGTGCTTGTTTCAAGCGTTTTTGTGAACCCCCAACTTTGTGGAGGTTTTCTATCAAATGGAACCAATCAAGTACTTCCCGGCGTTGTACATCAGGCGCTAATTGGTCAATTATATTCCAAATACCGTCATGTCCATCACCAATACAAGTGAGTGTGTTAGCCAGTGGTTGATTATTAACCCAATCAATTACAACCTGATTATCTTGAAAAGACGTTCCAACGGTTCCTAGATGATGTAAGCTAATCGCTTTATAGCCAAGCCAAGCACATATTTCACCTTCAGTAGTGCGGACACGAATGTTTCCACCATCGACGCTTAATTCTTTAACCGTGCCTTCTTGTGTCGGCAATTCAAAGTTTTGACGATGCACCAATCTCTGTTGACTGCTGCGGGAAACTTGTACGCCTGTAAAATACTCGATATCTGCTGCCGCATCTTCATAGCTGACATTGGCACTCACCCGTAGACAGCAAATTTCCAGATACGGACTTAGTTGATTACTAGAAGGGACTTCCAACTGCTGCGCTTGCTTGCTTGTGATTGGCAATTCTCCCAGAATACTTTTTAGTCGTCTTTGATACCCTGTACTTGTGCCTGTAACTGTTTCGATAAAAAAACCCCTACTTCTGGCATGACGTGCTTCTGCATTTGACTTCGCACTGCTTCTTCAATTCCTGCAAGGCTTGTGAGTCTTTCTGCTGAAGTGTCTTCGTACAATATTTTAGCGATCGCTTGAATATGTTCTTGGAGGGCTTGCTTTTGTTCTGGTGTCATCGGTAAGTAAATACACTCGTCTTAATTATCCTGACTGATTTTCGCCCTCTTTGCAAAAAACTGGGATGCTCCCTTATCCCTTTGACTCAATTGCCAATGCTTTAACATTTGAGCGCGATTTTGCCGCAAATTTTTACGGTTACGTTCTTCAGGATAAGGAATATTATCACCCTTAATTCCTGCCCAGAGAATTTCGTTAAATTCTTCTGGATCGAGCTTATCTTCACCGACAAAATTGAAGCCCTTAGTCATAGCAGCCCACCATTTTTGAGCATTGAGAATGGGCATAGCTGCTGTCTTTTGAACATTCTGATCTTGGCAAGCTGGGACTAGTTTTGGATCTACAGGAGCAGCACATAAGTTACCTGGCACAATCGCTGTGTAAGGCTCAAAGTTCGGTTCTGTTGTGAAGGCATCTGACATTGGTTCAGCATTAGCATCAGTAATTGCCAAATAGCCAATGTTTAACAAATCCTCCATTGTCCGCAATACGCTAATGGTGTTGTAGTTAGTGCTGACGAGAGTACCCCGTTTTGTGTAGGGCGAAATCACGTAGGCTAAGGAACGGTGAGAATCAACGTGATCTGGCCCATTTTGAGAATCATCTTCAATGATGAAAATGGCTGTTTCTTTCCACTCCGGCAGATGAGAAATTTTCTCTACTAGCTTGCCAATAGCATAGTCATTATCTGCCATTTGCAGTTCAGGAGTATTTAGCCCAGCCAAAGCAGTACCAAAAGAACCAAAATGATCGTGAGATAAACGCACAAGCATTAAATTTGGTAGTCCATTTTGCTTCAAATCCCTTTCCCATTCGCTGTACAAATAAGTATCAGCATTATTTTGATCGAATGAGCGGAAATAAAGATCGGTTTTATCCAATAGTACAGTTTTAGTAACGGGAGCTTGAGGAATCTTGTCAGCGTACGGGGTTGGAGAGATCGGGATATAAGCCGGGTTTTTGGGATCGGGTTTAGTCGGATCGGCTTGGCTAGTGGTGTAGGGAATTGCATTATCAACAAAGAAACCGTAATTACGTACAGTTTTTCCACCACGTAGCGCCGTATCCCACAGATAACCACCAATAGCATTTGGTTCAAGATTACCATCACCTTCGGGAGCATCAACATCCCTGTCTCCAGGCAGTATGGAAGACTGCCCAGAAGGATCTAAAATACCCGTTAAACGGGTATTAATTGGGGAGTTATTCGCGGAAGTTTGCCCTAGTGCGATACTGATATTGCGATTTGTACCTTCGTAATCGTAGGTTAAGCCGTTAAAGCCAGCGTTACCGTAAAGAACTGATTGAGTTTTTTCGGTGTAGTCTGTAGTCCGACCGTAGGTAGACCAGTTCCAGCCGACTCCACTGGATTCCCCACTGTCGTAGAAGTTATCAAAAGTTGCAAAGCCAAGGGACAGCTTGTGATGGTTGGGTGAAATACGCTGTGGGAATAAAGTGAGTGCTGGATCGCCATTACCAAGAGGTAAATCACCGAGTACTTGGTCATAAGTACGGTTTTCTTTAAGTATGTAAATAACGTGCTTAATTTTACCTTGCAAATACCTCATTGTGCGATCGGGACGGCGATTGTAGAAGCCATTATTTTTGTCCACCTGAGCGGAAAGATTAGCCAAGGTTGCGCCTTTTGGCAACGGAATAATTGAAATTCCGGCTTTTTCTAATGCCCAAGTGTAGTCATTTTTAAAATTAGTGTTACGTCCTTGTCCGGCTGTTGTAGTCCGACTGTTCGATGGGTTAGGGCCAGAATTACTTTTGGCATTCACAACGTAGAGTTTTTGACCATCAGCGCTCACACTTACAGAATTTGGATACCAACCTGTAGGGATACGTCCAGCCACTTGACTAGAACGCAAGTCTACAACAGCTACAGCGTTTTCACCGCCCAATGTGACGTAAAGTGTTTGCCTATCTGGATTGAGAGCTAGAGAATTCGGATTTGCACCTTTATACTTTTCACCAGGTCGAGATAAAGAAATTGTCTGCACTACCTGATTGCTATTGGTGTCAATGACAGAAATCGAGTCATTGTTACCGTTAGCTACGTACAATCGATTTTGGTCAGGTGAGAGCAATACCTTATTTGGCTGGCTTTGTACAAGTATGCGGTGAATTTGTCCTGTAGTAATGGTAACAGCAAGCACTTCGTTATCGCGCTGACTGCTGATGAAGACTTTAGCTGCTTTACCATCTGCTGTATTTTTGATGGCGACATCAAAAGGAAATTCCCCAGTTGCAATTTTATCGCCTGCCTTAAAAAACTTAATTTCTTTAGTTACCTGGCGGTTATTGGTATCAACAATTGATATGGAGTCATTTTCAAAGTTAGCAGCTACTAAAGTATTGCCGTCTTTACTAACTGCTAAACCTGCGACAACTGCTCCTGTTGACACAGCTTTAGCTGGTGTGTTTTTCAACAAACCACCATCATATTTAGGGAAGGGGTCTGTTGGGTTAGAATTATGTCCTAGTAAAATAAAGGGTGCTTGCGGTACGTACTCATTGCCATTAGAGCCATAAACATAGATGCGATCGTCAATACCGCCTGATACAAAGAAACGCGAGCCATCTTTAGCCCAAACTAAACCATTATAGGTATTGGGAATGTTGATCTGTTGTCTTTTAACTAACTTTCCATTAGTGACATCATAGACAAAAACCCATTCGGCTTTGGGGGTTGTTGTCCCACTTGGTTTACCAGTTAGTGGGTCTAATACAGGGTAAGTTAAATTACTACCTGTATTTTCATTCTTGAAGTTCTGGTTATAGCCACTGGTAAGCACCAGTAGAGTTTTTCCATTGGGGCTAAGGGCTGTGCTTACGGCTTCAGCAGCATCAGCATTATCATCTGTACGCAAACCAGTTGCTAAAGGTGCAAAAATCGAGCCGGGTGCTGCTGCGGGTGTGATAATTTGACCTGTGGGTAGCAAAGCGCCTCCACCCACTAAGTTACCAACGGGGCTGGTAGTCCGAGCGCTAACTGATTGTATATTTGCACTCAGTGTATTTAGTAGTAGAAGTCCTAATAAACACCTTTTATTTTGGAAATTCATCATTTGAGGTTTCTATAATAAATCTGAGCTTCAACTACAAATCTTTATACTTCAGGGTTAAGCTAGAAATAAGTTTTGGTTATATTTTGGTAAGGCATAAGTGGGTCGGCGCGAAAAAACTAAACTATGTAAAGATAAATAAATACGGATAAGATATGTACCGAGGTGACCAAAAATATGGGCGCTCGTCTAAGGGGATTTCTAACATCGGAACAAAACAAAACCCTCTTAAATCTAAGGACTGCTGATGTACCACAGAAAGTTAAAGACCGAGCAGAGGTAATCAGGCTAAACGCAGATGGCTGGTATGTAGAAAAAATCTAGTGTGGTAAAATTCACTAGAGAAGACGACTCTCTAGATTAGCAAAGTAAGCCTTGGGGTCTCTGCGAAATCGATACTGTTCAATTCTGGCAATGCGTGGTGTCTTTGCAATTGAGAGTGTAATTCGAGCCAAGTATCAATATCAACTTGTGCTAAAGCGATTGTGTGGTGGCGGTGTAGCTCATTCTTGACAAAACTCACCCGATTAATTGCAGATATTGGCTTGACAGTTGATGATTAGGCGATTTTTTCATCAATATCTTTGTGCTGCAAGGGTTTCAGAAATACCATACGTTTGCCCTGCCCATCTCCCCCGAAATTTTTCACTTTCTGATTTGTGCAACAACGCCATTGTTGTTTGCATTATCACATTAATTAAATATTAACAAAACCTTAACTTTACTGAAAATTTAAAAACTCAGGCAGAAAATTATTACCTAAATTTGAAATTCTATAACTCTGAAAGCTTTATAAAAAGTGTGATTAACAATTATTGATCGTCTTGATGATTGCTAAAACGGGTTAAAATAGTCCTGAATTTATTTTTGCTATATCAGAAGTAATTATAAAGATTTGGTAAAGGAAGATTCAGTCTACTTGCGTTGTTTACGTTTTTATTGATTTAATGAAATTTGTGCTTTCCACTAATCAGCAAAATAACGTAAAATCCACTGCAAGCATTTAATACCCGCGCATATTTGTAATCAATATCTGTGAATATATTTCGCTCTGCCTCTTCAATGCTCTCAATGGGTTAATTCTTGGAGTCTTTGATAAATAGCTAGGCGAGAGCCATTGCCAAAAAAAGTAGCCCTTGAATTACGGATTTTTACAGATTTTTGAAATCATAAGCCATTTTTCCAATTTAGTTACACACAATGAAGAAAACGCTTTCTGGGGTGTTGACCGCGACGATTCTTAGCAACACCCTGATTCCTGGTGTCCAAGCAATCAGTCCCGGAAATACAACTGCCCGCTTTAGTCATGTTCTGATTATTTCGATTGATGGATTGCACAACTCGGATCTATCAGTTGCTAATCTGCAATCTTCTTTGAAAAATATCAAGCGTTTGCAGAGAGAAGGTGTGACATACACCAATGCTTTTGCTTCTGCACCATCAGATTCCTTTCCTGGGGAGCTAAACTATATCACTGGTGCTAACCCCGGTACGACAGGTGTATTTTATGATAAATCCTACAGTCGCGCCTTGTATGCCCCAGGTACCACTGCTGCCCAAATCACCGCAGGCACCGCCAAACCCGGTACTGTCATAGAATTTGCTGAAAACGTTGATGCATCTTGGAATAATGGTAAGGGTGGCACCTTAGATGGCGGTCAGGGATTTGATCAAACCCAATTGCCAGTTGATAGCAATGGCAACCCTGTTTACCCCAACCAGTACCTGAAAGTAAATACCATTTTTGACGTAGCTAGTGCGGCTGGACTACGTACCGCTTGGTCTGACAAGCATCCCGCAGCTTACACCATCCTCGCTGGAAATACACAAGACCCAACGAAGTTTAATTTGGCAACGGGTCAAGTCGGTAGCATTAGCGATTACTCTTCACTAGAAATTAACGCGGCAGTGGCGATTGATCCAACGAAGCCAGGACTTCTCCCCAACACCCTTGGGGCTTTAGTCGATCAATCTACAGGTACTCCTTACTCCAACACCAACTCTCAAATCACATCGGCTTTCTTTAACGACGGGACAAAGGGTAATCCGGCTCTGTTTAAGACTCCACCTGCTGGCTTTAGCGCCAACCAGTTCACAAGTGTAGCAACAACCTCAGCCTACGACGATCTCAAGGTTAAGCAGATATTAAACGAGATTGATGGATTGAACGATTCTGGTACGATAAAAGTAGGCACTCCGGCAATTTTTGGCTTAAATTTCCAAGCTGTGAGCGTCGGCGAGAAAGAAACTGCCTCTCAGTTTAATGGTGGCGGGATTGACAAAGATGGTAATGCCCGTCCTGATCTGGTAAGTGCAGTAGCCCATACTGATGCGAGCATCGGTCTGATTTTGAATGAACTGAAAAAGAAAGGATTAGACAGTTCAACTTTAGTGATTTTAACTGCCAAGCACGGACAAAATCCAGTTCAAGATCCGACTGTTGGTTTGAGCAGTACATTTGATAGTGTTACTGGTGCTGCTGGTGGCGATGGAAACCTGACTGCTTTTGGTTCTCTCCTAGTAAGAAACCACATCCAGATTGCTTCTGAGGGAGGTCAAGATACTTCCTCACTGATATTCTTGAAAAAGCCATCTCCATCTAATGTCCGAAAAGCAGTAGCCTTGCTGAAATCCAAAAATTACTCATTTGATACTGCTGCTGATCAAGTAAGCGATCCCACAGGAAATACTTTATTTTCAACTGAGGATGCTGCTGCTCAGGGTCAGGTATTGTATGGTCAAAGCATAATCAATGCCGGACTGGGAGATCCAAGAACAAACGAACGCACCCCTGACATTATTATTCCACTCAAAACTGGCTATTTCTTTGGTAATGCTACCAAAAAGCGTGCAGAACATGGTGGATTTACTGATGCTGATACCCACGTAGCCCTAATTGTCGGTAGCACTGGATTTTCCCGTAATCTCCAAGGTACAACTATCAGTCAAACTGTTTCTACCACCCAAATTGCTCCAACTACATTACAGGTTCTAGGTTTAAATCCTCAACGACTGCAAGGTGTTCAGATTGATAGAACCCAGACATTACCACTGGACTGTAGGAACTTGCAAATAGAAAAATACCGAATAGATCAAGAGCGCAGGGAGTACGAGGAATAAAAAAACAAATGAAGAAATTGATGTAGTATTTAACACATCAGTTTCTAGTACCTGCGCTTAGAGCGAATCGGTGTACCGCAAAGCTCACAAAACTTGTATCTCCTCAATACTTCAGGATAAGCAAGCAATTATTCTGCTTGCCACGATCTACCAAAGGTATGAAGACAAAATTTGTTGCGGATACATACATCGTTGCAAAAAAAGATGATTTGAGTCTCTGAAAATCGGTTTATACAGCATATACAAACATCATGATCCCAATTCAATACTTACAGCCTCCAGCAATTACATCTGACTACTCCTGGCCCATAGTCCAAATAGCTAATGATTGGAACAAGGATGATAAATGTTCTAATTCAGATCGCCTGATTATTTCTGGCAGTACTTATGCAGGTACAGCTAGTACCGTAACTGTCGGTCAGACACTTCCGGGTGGGGGTATAGCGATCGCAAACGGCACTTATCCAGACGTTTTCAACAATGATACAGTTGATAGCAGTTTTGGCATCACTTCGCCAATTTTCCTCCAGGAAATTACTACTTGTGGCAGAGAGATCCGTACAATGTACGTCGATCCTAGTGTCATTACTACCAGCTTTCCGTCCAAATCGGAATTAGCCTTAAATCTTACACCCGACGGCAAAGGGTTGACTTTCATGGGTTACGTTAGCCCAATCAACCAGCTCGACGTGTCAAACTCTAACACGCCCGGGATTATCGAACCGGGCAACCCTGTGACAACAATTCCTACCTATAGGGCAGTAGCGCAAATCAACTTTGATGATGGACACTTTATCTCTCACCGTTTTCTTACCCCCAAGGTAACTACAACCAACGCATATCCCGGGAACAATGGTCGTGCAGGGATACTAGGTTCAAACGGTTTGTACTACACTGTGGGTAATGCTGGTAATGGCAACGGTTCACCATCCGTCACAGCTGCGGCAGGTGTGCAGATTGTCATTCCTGGTAAGAAGGCGACTCCATCAACTCCTGGCACTAATCAGGTAGGATCATTCAACATTACTCAATATGGCTATACAGCCGACAAGACTGCCAAAGACAACAATTTCCGAGGCGAGACTATTTTCAATAACACCTTATATGTAACGAAAGGTAGTGGTAGTAACGGAATAAATACTGTGTACCAGGTCGGTAAGGCAGGTAGGTTACCAACCCGCGCCAATGCAGCTAATACATCAATTACTATCCTGCCTGGCTTCCCCACGAACCTCGCTAAGACCGGCAAGAACTTGAATGGAACTGTCCAACCCATCTACTATCCCTTTGGTATTTGGTTTGCCAACTCAACCACGCTGTATGTTGCCGATGAAGGCGACGGTGTTGCTGCTGATGCCGCAACCAGCACTACCGCAGGTCTTCAGAAGTGGAGTTTGGTAAACGGCACTTGGCAATTAGACTACGTTTTGCAAAAAGGTTTGAATCTTGGTCAGCAATACACCGTAGCTGGTTTACCTGCTACTGACAATCCCGCAACAGATGGTCTTCGCAATCTGACAGGCCAAGTCAATCGTGATGGCACGGTCAGATTGTATGCAGTAACTTCGACCATTAGCGGCAGTGGCGATCAAGGAGCAGATCCAAACCAAGTGGTTGCCATCACTGATAGACTTTCCAACACAACAGTTACGCAGGCTACGTCTGAGCAGTTCCGCGTTATCCTTGCCCCCAAGGTTGGTCAAGTCCTGCGTGGTATATCTTTCGCCCCTAAGTCTTTTGAAAAGGACGATTAGAGAGGAATGGAATGAAGCTTAGGCAGTTCTTGCTGTCTTGCTGAAGGCTTAGTTGTAAAATAAAATCAAAACCTGAAAGTCTTCTAGTGGAAAGACTTTAGCAAGAAAAGCAGAGGGCAGTTCTTGCTTTCTTGCTAAATGCAGAAGGGAATTATGATTCGTAGCTCTACCACAGTTTAAAAGCTACTTGTAAAAGTGTAGACTACCGTAACCTAAAAACTGACCAATACCATTTTCTCCTGCTGGATAAGCAGTAACGCCAAAAAGATAGACTCCTCCAAGCTGAGGATTTTTCTTGCTTACTATCTCGACTGTTACAGTTCTACCAGGAGCGATAGGCGGATCAAATACTACCATTTGCTTGTTAGGTGGAGATGGGAGAGTGCCACCAATACTAGCCAAATGTAAGGCAGTGCCACCGGCGAAACTGTTACCTTTAAAAGCATTTTGTTGACTTTCATCAAATGCAATTGTTTCTACATTTGGACGCTGTAGTATTGAAACAGCTTCTAAAGGCTCTCCAGCTTCTTTAGGAACGCTAATGGTAAATTGATAGGTTGCACTGTTATAGGACTAGTATTTGATTTCTGAAAAAGCTCCGTACATTTGAAGAGTGGGAAAATCAAAGGTAGTGTGTCGGAGAAACCACTCAAACATCCAT
>NZ_JBALDL010000020.1:0-219636 GCF_036917465.1 Nostoc sp. | reverse complement strand
ACTATTTTTTCTCGAAGATCGACAGAATATGACTTCATTTAAAAGTATTTGTATTTTAATTTAGTGTACCTCATAATAGACGCAGGTGCTGTATTGTTAACACCTGACATTATTTGGATAACATTATCACAAGGATTTGCTCAACATATCAACAATCATGCAGAAAGTTTGCGATCGCGCTTAGTTAATCACCAGGGGAAACAACAACTGATAATTGAAACTCGACAAATACCCAGCCATCCCCAGCACTGGAGTCAAGCAGTTCAAGAATGGGTATTGCATATCCGCAATTATGTAGGAGCGGATCTATATCGATTGCTAGAGTGTAACTTCAGTACTACAACACCCATCACTCACACAGCTAGTCATGTCGTAATGATGAATGCCTTCCAAAAATATTTTGACTACGTAATGTACTGCGTGTGTGGCATTCCTGAGATGACGCTGTTAGGTACTGTAGAAGATTGGCAAAGGATCAGCGATCGCGTTCAAATGATGGCTGAGTATGATTTAGATTGGTGGACTGCTCGTTTAATGCCAATTTGTCGAGAATTTGTGGAAACAGCTTCAGGAAGACCATCACTAGAGTTTTGGCGCTGTATCTACAAACCTGAACCTGTTTATGGTGTTGAACTAATTACTGGCTGGTTGACAGATTTGTTCCCTTATATTACGCATTCAGTAACTAAAGCTCCCTCGGTGAAGAATCCCGTTCTGGAAATTGATCGCTGCGAACTGGAGAACGCATCATTATCTGAACCATTATTTTTCAAACAAATTGCTCATGGTATTTCTCCTGAATGCTTGCCTTTGGGACTCTCTCAAACTCCATTCCAGCTCATAACGCCAGATGGACAAGAACATTCTCTAGAACTACTTGCTGGTTTCATTGGCGTTCATCAAGATTCATTACAGCAAACTTTACAACCCGAAATTGGCTGGGCTGTGCGTGAACGTAATAATAACTTTGCAGAGTTACTCGACAAAATTCAACAGCAGCACATCACACAAGCGCCTATTAATTGGTCGGAATTTTCTCATAACTTTTATGATGCAGTTCCCAAAGAACACATTCAAATCCTGGAGCGATTTGATGGAGCCATACTTTATGCTAATAGCGGTCATTCTTGGCAAATTCCAAAGTTTAATTCTGGTAAAACCTACGAAATCCCTGAGCCAAATTCTTTCTGCTCTGATGCAACCCACCTAATTGATCTCGAAGATGGGCGCTCTATTGCCTATGTTTTTAACTTTCGCAAGAGCGAATGTTTGATTCTTTTGGGCAAGCAGACTTTAGATCAAAATGTGCTTCAAAATCCCATAGTTATTGCTAAGAGCATTCCAGAACTCTTTGAACGCATATTTCAAGTCCAGGGGCGATACTATTTTGACGATTCCAATTGCGTCTGGGAGTCTTGAAACACCTACATGAGCAACTCACAGAGATTTTTCCTTAATTATTAAAGTCGAGTTTATGAACAACCAACCAGATCAAAAAAGCTACACGCCACAAGAAACGCCATGTCCAATCTGCGGTTCACAAAATTTTGCGGTCGTACCGTTGGAGAATCAGCAAGTCAGTGGGTGTATTTCCGGGCTGATGGGGCTGGGTGGGGGGAAGGGGAAAAGATGCGGGCGCGTAAGTGCCTTGATTGTAACAATGTTCAGTTATTTACGTATGATTAACTGATGGTTAGCCATCAGTGAGTAAATTGTAGCCAAGCTTGTTTCAATCCCTAATAGGGATTTTAGGTAATTGCAATGGGCGATGAATCGATGCATCTATTGCATTCCGTCTATGCTCCGTTTCAATCCCTAATAGGGATTTTAGGTAATTGCAATCGCGGCTTGAGTAAAGGTAGTAAGACTATCGTCCTTAAGTTTCAATCCCTAATAGGGATTTTAGGTAATTGCAATGCTACATCGAATTTAAACGGCTCAATTACCACCCTGTTTCAATCCCTAATAGGGATTTTAGGTAATTGCAATTTATTAAAGATATTTCAACTGATAGTAATTTTCAAGTTTCAATCCCTAATAGGGATTTTAGGTAATTGCAATGTGCTAGAGCAATCCAAACCCATGAATGAATATGTTTCAATCCCTAATAGGGATTTTAGGTAATTGCAATACGCTTTTAGAATCTGTTCTAAGTACTATGTTTTGTTTCAATCCCTAATAGGGATTTTAGGTAATTGCAATTTTTAAGGAATGTTTTCGTGACAATATTTCAGGTTTCAATCCCTAATAGGGATTTTAGGTAATTGCAATAAATTCCACTAGCTGATTCAATTAGTGTTGCTGTAGTTTCAATCCCTAATAGGGATTTTAGGTAATTGCAATAACCAGGAAGTAATAGATAAGCACAGGCTTACTGTTTCAATCCCTAATAGGGATTTTAGGTAATTGCAATTTCACACCGCAATTGGAAGGAACTATTTAATCATGTTTCAATCCCTAATAGGGATTTTAGGTAATTGCAATTTGGGAATTTACCAATACGAGGGAGAGAGCCGCACAATAATTGGTTTCAATCCCTAATAGGGATTTTAGGTAATTGCAATTAGAAGCAAGTAGTATAACAACTTGTTACAGCATTGTTTCAATCCCTAATAGGGATTTTAGGTAATTGCAATCTCACTTGCGAAATTGCGCTTGAGCATCAATTAGTGTTTCAATCCCTAATAGGGATTTTAGGTAATTGCAATTATCCAGTCGTACCCCCAACCAAGGAAGTTTACGGAAAACAGTTTCAATCCCTAATAGGGATTTTAGGTAATTGCAATGGGGTGGTCGAGCAATGACTGATGTTCTCAATGAAATTGTTTCAATCCCTAATAGGGATTTTAGGTAATTGCAATAGCTGGCTTCTGAAAGTCTTGCTTCATTTGGTTTTCAAGGTTCGGTTGCGCGAATAGAGAAAGCATAACACGAGGAGTTGTAATTTGGCTAGAGGCAAATGGCTGAAAGCTAGTCTCCATAAGGTGCGCGGATGGTTTAGAAATCCGATCGCTCTCAAGCTCTTGCATATAGGAGAATTCAGCCATTTTTCTAGTCCCCCCTTATCCAACACCTACCTATCCGCGCAATTAGCGAAAAAACTAATCAGATCGGAAAGCTGTTTACTTTATAGATATCCTACTCGATTCAGTTACCTAACTTTAAGGCGATGCTTCGATTGGGCTACGCCTACCCAATACCAGCACTTCATGACTAACTTTATTTGGTAACGTCTTCAAAGTCTGTTATTGCACAAGCAAATTCCCTAAAAGCTGTTTTAATCAAAACCTCTTTCGTTCCCCTTTCTAGGGAAGAATTGCGTATGAGGTCTGTTAATTCTATGAATAACAGAGAAAACATAAAACGATCTTGACGGTCAACTTGCTTCAAGCAAGAGGATATAAACTGATAAAGCTCTGTTTTTCTAGGTTTGGTTTGTTCTTCCCATATTTGTAACCCAAGCCGGAAGGTTCTTAAGCGGATTTCGTTGCTATTGAAAGACGCATCTTTGTAGCGTACTGATACGCGCTGGGGTATATCCATGAGTTTTAGCTATACATATTCAATGTAAAGTAATTATTCACTTATATTTTGGCTCAACCGGAAAAATCTCATATTTTGCACCATTTCCAACAACTACCGTAGGTTAGAAACGAATGATTGGCGTGGAATATAGACAGAAGGCTTTGAGATATTATCTCGTCAAGAGTATCTGATTTGGTGTAGTTATCCAAAATTTTCCATCCATAACCTCTTTTAGATATTAGACCGAAAATACCCGTATAAATACCCGACTTTGCTTTTAAACATCTCACTTTAAGTATATTCCTTGGTGATATTCAAGATTTTTACAGGTAATATCCGAATCAGGACATTATACGTAAATTTTCTAGATATTACTCTATGGAAAAATATTCCAAAAACCTACTAGAAAGCGTACAGAAGAAAATTCGGCTTCAGCATTATTGTTACCAAACATGGAATACCCTTTTAACGTCGAAATGTTTTTCTGAAGAAAATTCGGCTTCAGGATTATTGTTACCAAACAGAAAAAAGCTACATTGACTTGATTAGGCGTTACATCTGTTTTCACAATCAGCGCTATTCCAAATATATGGTGAGTGTGCAAATAAGAGCCTTCTTAAGACATTTAGCTGTAAAAAAACGTCGCTGCATCAACTCAAATTCAAGTATTAAAGAGCCTCGCATTATTATGAGATACAAACCCCATCAACACAAGCTGTTGAGATGGATTGCATTATTCCTAGTTGGAACATTTCTGCAATTGTTGTTTTACATCCCAACACCAGTCTTATCCCAAAATTCCAATAGCTGTAGCAATATTACAGCCCCTCTGACAGCAGATGAACAAACTTACGCTCGCGCGGCTTGGCAGTATTTTGTCAAAAATTATCAGCCAGCAACGGGATTTACCAATTCTACTGGGGGTTATCCTTCTGGTACACTCTGGGATATGGGCAATTACCTGATGGCGTTGAATGCTGCACGCTGGTTGAATCTGACTGATCAAACAGACTTTGATGCTCGTCTCAACAAGTTTTTGACGACTTTCAGCAGCCTGAAGTTATTTGAGGATGCTTTGCCCAATAAAGTCTATAACGCAGCCAACGGACAAATGGTTGACTATGGCAATAATCCCCTTGAGCGGGGTATTGGCTGGTCTGCTTTGGATGTCGGGCGAATCCTGGCGGCGTTTGATGTTATCCGCACTTGCCATCCGCAATATAATGATTGGCTCAAAGGAATTGTAGCAAAGTGGCAAGTGGCGCGATCGCTCAAAGATGGACAACTTTTTGGCGCTACTGTTCTCCCAGACAACAAAACCCTACTAGTGCAAGAGGGACGACTCGGCTATGAAGAATATGGTGCCAGAGGTTATGAACTTTGGGGTTTCGCTGCACCAAAAGCGATCGCTTTAGAACCGTTTAAGTTAGTCGAAATTAATGGTGTGCAAATTCCCGTTGATAGCCGTGACTTTCAAAGCACTAATGCTAATAATTACGTTCTTAGTGAGTCTTATATCCTGGATGGGATTGAATTTGGTTTACAAGGTAAGTTAGGTGATTTTGCTGCCAGGGTTTTAGATGTCCAAAAACGGCGTTACGATAGCACAGGCCAGTTGACTGCTGTCACAGAAGATAATATCGATCAAGCGCCTTATTTTCTCTACAACACTGTCTACGCCAACGGTGCAAACTGGGCAACAATCACGGATGCCAATCAACCTTATCCCCAGTTTCGCAGCATCAGTACCAAAGCAGCTTTTGGCTGGCGCTATCTTTTTCCAGATAATGCTTATGCTCAAAAAGTTTTTGATGCTGTCAAGGATCTCCGCAGTCCTGATGATAGTGGTTACTATGCTGGTATTTATGAAGAATCCAAGCAACCCAATAAAGCTTTGACAGGTAATACTAATGGGCTGATTTTGGAGATTTTATATTACAAAGCTAAGGGAAATCACCCTTTAATTGGTTCTAGTTCTGCGAGTGTGTCTACTGGTAAGCCCAGTGAAAATGCTTCTCCTGCAACACCCTCAAATCAAGCAAATTCTACTGTTACGACTCCACCTGCAACACCCTCGAATCAAACAAATTCTACTGTTACAACTCCACCTGCAACACCCTCAAATCAAACAAATTCTACTGTTACAACTTTGCCTGCAACCCCTGCGAATACTTCTAAACCTACAGAAGTCGCTGTTGCACCTATTCCACCGGTGGATAGTCCCCAGCCATCAAACCTGAAACTAAATAGACCCCTGACGGTGATTGAAGGGCGTTATGCAGAGGCGGCTTGGCGATACTTTCAAGCGAATTATCACTCCAAAAATGGGCTAATTGACGATCGCAGTGATTTCAAAGGTGCAACCCTCTGGGGACTAGGAGATTATCTTGCAGCACTCCATGCAGCGCGATCGCTCGATATAATTACCCCCAAGGAATTTGACCAACGCACCCGACATCTTTTAGGAGCATTGACAAAATTACCATTATTTGCTGGAGAATTGCCAAGTCGGGGTTATGATACGCGATCGCTGCAATCAATAGATTATGGTGGAAATCCAATTGCAGAAGGTAACGGCTGGTCAGCTTTAGATTTAGGTAGAATGCTGGCAGCGCTTTATAACTTAAAAACCTCTCATCCAGAATACACGGCTGCGGTAGATAAAATTGTGCTGGATTGGTCATACTTGCGTGTGGTGCGGGAGGGTATTCTCTCCAGTGCTAGCGTTACCAAAGAGCAAGATGGGCGATCGCTTACCCGCGTTAAGCCCGCAACCCGCTTGGGATATGAAGAATATGCAGCTAGGGCTTTTCAGCTATGGGGATTTAATGTTAATGGTTCTGCTGTTGGCGGTGAATATGAAACTACCTTAGTAGAGGGAGTGAAAGTGCCAATTCAACGCCGCCGCACGGATACCAACTCAAAAAACCAATACACAGTTAGCAATCCTTTCTTACTCTACGCACTGGAATTTGGACTAGATCCACAAATGCGATCGCTTTTTGAGCCAATTTTCCAGGCGCAAGCTGAACGTTACCGTCGCACCGGCACTCTCACAGCCTCAGCTACCACCTTAATCGATCATAAACCTTACACTGTCCACACCACAATTACTGGAAAAGGTGAGTCTTGGGTAGCTTTAGGAGATGATGGTCAACCTTTACCAAAGGGGCGATTAGTAAGTACAGCAGTTGCTTTTGCCTATCATGCTCTGCTTCCAGAAAATAAGTATAGTCAAGTGTTACTGCAAGGAACGACTGACTTATATAACCCATTAGCCGGATTTTATGAGGGTTTTTATGAAACCACGGGTAAAACAGCAGTTGGTTTCACCAGCAGCACCAACAGTATGATTTTGCAATCCTTGCTCTACAAGGTGATAAATCAACAACCCCTAATTCGTCCCACCAACAATATGAAATCTCCTTGGTGGCAAGAAGTTACAAAGGGAAATTCTGGGCGAGGTTTACCCAACGCTGCCAGACAACAAACCAAGTTAATTTCTGATAATTCTGGAAATTACTGGGTTTCAGGGAGTAACTGACACTAAATATAGCGTTTCCTAATCATACAAGGTACATCATAGCCCCCTCCCCGCAAGCGAGGAGGGGGTTGGGGGTAGGCTGTTGACTTTGGGTGTTTTGAGTCAATTTCAGAGAAAATTATTTATGCTACTTTTCTTTGTTGTAAAGCGGCTGGAACAGCCGCTTTGCAACAAAAACAGGCGACACATTTTTTGCATGAAGTCTTATAGGGTAAAGGGTTCAGAGTCAACACCCTAGGTTGGGGGTGGGGTTCTTGTCTCACTCAACTGAGAACCGCTATAAGCAACTGAGGTACAGCTTAACCTCACCCGATAAAGAATAAGCTTTATCTCCCCACTCCTTAGCAAGGAGAGGGGTTAGGGGTGAGGTTTTAAGATGTATTTCAATAGATCGGGAAGCGCTATTAAGGAAACGTAGCGATAAAATGCGTCCCTGCGTCCTCTTTAACTACCTCTACCAATAAGTTGTTAGTAATGAATTCAACTAGGGAATACTTATGCTGAGGGAATGCAGATGATGTGAACTGCCCCAACTTATAGACAGATGGGGCAGTTCACATCATCAGGAATAGCCTTCAGAACTCCGTAGTTCTATTGGTCTAATATTCCTTCCAACGGCAGGAGTTTTGGTTCCCAAGACCCAAACTTTTCTTGCAACATATACCTATCAGCTTGGTTTTTGCTTATGGCATTGATAGTTACTGCGCAGAATCGAATTCAAAATCCAAAATCCAAAATCTAAAATACTACTAAGATGAGTTCAGTTTCTATTAGCGATCATTCCTCAAACTTCTCTGGTAACAGTCGCTCATCACTCAAAAAAAGGACGCTGTTATTTCGTTACTTAGCAGAAATAAATTTAATTTTTGGGATCTGGTATTTGCAATGGCGCATCACCCATTCCATTAATTTTGATGCACTGTGGATCTCTATTCCTTTGCTGATAGCAGAAATTTATAGTTATTTCGGCGGCGTGATGTTTGTAATTGGGTTATGGCGACCTTTAGTGCGACAGGTTAAGTCTCTCGACCAGATGATCCCACCTCTACCCAGATCCGACTGGCCAACAGTCGATGTCTTTGTGACTTGTTACAACGAACCATCGGAAATTGTCGAAGAAACTGCTAAAGGTGCTTTGGCAATGGATTATCCGCCAACAAAGTTACGTGTTTATATCTTAGATGATGGTAACTCGGCTGATATGCGGGCTATGACAGAAAAGTTGTGTATTGAGGATTTGCAATCACCACAACTACAACAAGAAGCAAGTCGGATTGATGCAGAACACTCTTATTTGTTGCAGCGCTTAAAGCAACTGGAAAATCTCACACCTAGTACTCAAGCCGCAGAAAAATGGCTGCAAGCATCATCAGAACCAGTGGCTAACCAGTTTGCTACAGAACTTGTGCAAAGTCTACAACAGTTTATTCTTTGGCTGCCTCCGACTCATCAAAGTATTAGCGATTCTCCTGGGGAGACGCTACGCGAACGCCTCACTACCGAACGCAAAGCCTTAGAAGAAAGTATTCGTAAGAAAGAACTAGAACTGTTGGAACTCTCCCGGTTTCGTTACATTGCTCGTCCCAAGACTCCTGGCGTAGCGCATCATGCTAAAGCAGGTAACATTAATTACGCAATTTTTTCTGGAGAAACGGCAGGAACTTTTATTGTTACTTTAGATGCCGATCACATTCCCAAGCCAAATTTTCTCAAGCGAGTTCTGCCTTATTTCTACGCTTATAATCTTTCAACCGGAAAATACGACCAGAATAAAATTGCTTTTGTCCAGACTCGCCAGGATTTTTACAATATTCCTCCAGGCGATCCTTTTGGACATCGAGCAAATTTATTTTATGGGCCACTTCAACAAGGAAAAGATGGCATGAATGCAGCTTTCTATACAGGTACAAATGCCATATTGAGGCGTGAGGCATTAGTTAGTGTAGGACTGCAAAACTTTGCTGATGAATTTGCCAAAGATGAAAAACGTTTAGATGAATTTGATTTAGTTGGTGGCGTATCGAGTAATAGCATTACAGAAGATATGAATACAGCCATGCGTCTGCATAGTGCTGGCTGGAAATCGATTTATCATAATGAACTTTTGGCAGAAGGTTTAGCGCCAGATGACCTAAGTTCCACTCTTAAGCAGCGACTACGCTGGGCCCAAGGAACTATCCAAGTACTAGTTCGAGAAAATCCACTAACCAAATCAGGGCTAACCTTTTGGCAAAGGTTGCAATATTTTAAGACGATGTATAGTTATTTCTCTGGTTTTGCAACTGTAGTGTTTATTTCTTGTCCAATTATCTATTTTTTCACAGATATTGTTCCAGTTAAAACCTACGGGTCTGACTTTGCCATCCACTTTTTCCCAGCTTTCATTATCAACCGTCTCACGTTCTTAGCAGCTACCTGGGGCATTCCAGCTAGAGAAGTTTGGCGCTCTGAACAATATGCGATAGCTTTATTTCCGTTGCTCATCCAAGCCGTATGGAGTGTGTTTTCAGGACAAAAACTCAATTTTCAAGTCACACCTAAGCAGAGGCAATCCGGTATTTATCTCCGGTTGGTTTGGCCACAGTTAGTTGTCTTTGTTCTCACTATTTTGGGAATATTATGGAGCCTTTATCACTTTGCAATTGGCGATCTAAATAATCCTTGGGTTCACCTACTCAATAGTGCGTGGGCTATCTATAACTTGTTACTTTTATCAGCCATCATCCGCGCATCTGTTTGGCAGCCTCCAAAAGAAGTATAAGAGGAGCTTTTATAGGCACTTATTGATTCCCTGTTTTAAAAAGGAGGGGTATGGGGAGTCAAAGTCCCTCTTTTTAATGAGGATATAGGAGGAGCTAAAAGTATTTGATACATCACTAGCAACTTGTAGAACATCCTCAAACAGGGACACGGAGGAAAAAGAATAACTTTTAACTTCCTGATAAATCGAATCTCAAAATCAAACAACAATGAATACTGATTCAAATTCAAAAAACTTTGCAGGGCGAACTGTCTTAACAATTTATGCTCACGCTGATGATGAAGTTCTACCTGCTGCTGGCACTCTCAGTCTGATGTCCAAGGCAGGATGGAATGTTCGTTGCTTAATTTTGACTGATGGTAGTCTTTCTAGTTCATCTATTAAGGGTACACGTCATCAAGAAGCGGATGCAGCAGGTAAAATTATCGGTGCAACTTACGAATTTTATGCACTTGAGGAGTACAATTTTTCAACCCAAGCAGTAATTAAAGTTACTGAAGAAGCTATTAAGCGTTGGCAACCGGATCTAATTATTACTCATGCACCACAACCTGAAAAATATGGACATAGAGATCATGAAGTATGTGCAATCGCAGTTTCTAATGTTGCCACCCGCAAAAATATAACTTTATGGTATTCAGCCCCACCTGTTTTTTTACGTGGTTTTGAACCCAACTTTTTTGTAGATATTACTTCTGTAATTGAGGAAAAAGTTGCTGCTATCGGTTGTTATGAGTCAGAGATGAATAAAGCATTTATGCAACTTGATGCCATCCTAGTTTTATCTCGTTTCTGGGCGCGAGAATTAGGTCAGAAAGATGGCTATTTTGAAGCTTTTGAAATTTCTCGTCAATGCGTAGATGCTAGCTTTTTTACTGCAATAGCTAATAACCGACAAGCAATTTAACTTAGCTGATTGCATAATAATCACAAAAATCTTGCTATCTATCTTGCAGTTTACCTGATGTCAGTGCCAAAATATAAATACATCTTTTTCAAGCAAAGAATAGGAGAAAACAATGAGTTCAAGTGTGAAAATACTAGAATTGTCGGGCATTTTGGATGGTATTAGAGGTAATGAACTGCGTCGTGAAGTAAGCGATGCTCTGGCAAACGGAACTGAGATATTATTGATTGATATGAAAGGAGTAAACTTTATCGATAGCTCTGGTTTAGGTGCTTTAGTATCAGCAATGCAAATGACGCGAAATGCTAATGCTAAACTTTTTGTTTGTTCCATCAGCGCTCAAGTCAGGATGTTGTTTGAACTGACTAAAATGGATAGAATTTTTCAAACTTTTGCGGATCGAGATGAATTCAATAGCCAAATATTGGCAACGCAATAGGCTGTTAGATAATACAAAATTTGGATGTGCATATTTGGCTATACTAACCAAAGTTAACTTTTACCAAAGAGAAGTCATCATCAAGATTGTTTTGAGCATTTAAGGTGAGAATATTCGCTAATAGTTGATTTAAATTACAGGTATTTTCCCAGCTATATTTAGTTAGCAAGTCAATGAAAGCATCAATTCCCCAAATTTCGCCATTTGACTGATTAATTTCATAAACACCATCACTAAAAATGTATAAAGTGGTGTTCTCTTCGATCTCCAAAACAGCATCCTCAAATTGAACATCTGGTAAAAAACCAATTGGTAAATCTAAAGAACTTAGCTGTTTAACTTGGATGCTTGTTGTAGAGGTCTTAGATAAGAGTAAAGCTGGTGGATGTCCGGCGTTGGCATAAATAAGTTGACGTTTAAGGCGGTGATAAACTCCATACCAGATTGTGAAGTATTTATCACCGTGCTTCGTCATTTGGAAAGCGTGATTGAGTGCTCTTAGGACTTTACTGGGTTGACAAAAGTTAGTGTTCGGGAGAGATTGCGATCGCAAAACATTCAACACCGATACAGATAGGAGGGCTGAACCCACCCCATGACCTGATACATCTAACAAATAAATTGCCAAATTATCTTCGTCGATCCAATGATGGTCGAAGCAATCACCCCCTAGCTGTGCCGAGGGAATAAACAGATTTTCTGTAGTTACTGCTCCTACAAGCGGTGAAGGTAGAAGCGATCGCACATAATCAGCAGCCTCAGCTAATTCTGCTTCCAAAATTTGCTTTTGGGTTTGTAAATCTTGATTTAGTCTCTGCAAAACTTCTTTTTGACTTTGTAAATCCTGATTTACCTGGTGTAATCTTAGTCCTGCTCTTACCCGTGCTTTCAATTCATTCATCTCTATTGGTTTAGAGATAAACTCATCTGCTCCAGCGTCAAGTCCCCTAACTCGATCTTCTTCCTCTCCTCTAGCTGCTCCCCTAGCCGTCAATAGAATAAAAAAAGTAGTTGCCAACTCTGGATTTGTTCTAATTCGACGACAAACTTCTAACCCATCTACCTGGGACATCATCCAGTCACAGATAATCAGAGCAGGACGTAGTAATTGTGCTTGTGCAATTCCTTCCTCTCCATCTTTGGCGATACTGGTATCATAACCCTGATTTTGGAGGGTTCTTTTCAGTACTGTTCGCACTATAGGGTCATCATCAATAACTAAAATTTTAAACATGAATTAAAGTTTACTAAGTAAAATCAAAAGGAACTAATAGCTCTAATTCAACTTATATGCAATTTAGTTTGAAATGTATAGTGAAAATACTCAAATTAAATAAATTACTTACCGAATACGATCGTTTCAAAATATTTTCTTGGTTAAGAAGTGAAAAATAAAATTTGTCTAAAAGTCAACACAGACCTTACAGCGTCGCCTCAAGTGTTATCTTGGTTCGAGCAGATGAATCAACCGCCTATTGCCGATAAACAAATTTGGTGGCAATGTCAAACACTGATGATGGAAGGTTTTACAAACATTGTTGAACACGCTCACAGAAATTTACCGATTGAAACTCCTATTGAGATAGAAGCTGTGCGATTCAATGAATATATAGAAATTCGCATTTGGTCTAAAGGTGAACCCTTTGACTTAGAGCAGCAATTACGGCAAATATCTGAATTTGAGGATAATGAGCAAGAGCGTGGGCGGGGTTTAAAAATTATGTCAGCTATTGCTGACAAATTGAGTTATAAGCCGACAGTAGATAATCGTTGGTGTTTATTTATTAGTAAATCTTATTGAAGTTACGGCAGTAGTTAGGAGTAATTCAATTTTAGATTTCAGATTTGGCAGAGTTAAGAGTTATGATTAAAAATTCTTGGATGCGTTTAACAAAATCTTCTAACTCTGAAATTAAGTTAGTAGTACCTCGACGCTCTTGATTATAAGCTAGTTGCTCTAGCTTTTCTCCCGCCAGATGCATTGTTATAGCTCCAATATTGGCACTAGCACCTTTAATTTGATGGGCTTCTTGCCCTATTTGCCCAAAATCATGAGTTGCGATCGCTATTTTAATTACTTCTAGACGAGATTGGATATCTTCAATAAATATTTGCAATAGTTCCAATTCAAATTCTGGGTTGTTTTCCGAGAGTTGATGCAAGCGTCCCCAATCAATTGGGAGGTCAAGTGAATCTCCATATGTTGTAGCAACTGTCTGCTCTTTAGCATCTGTTTCTTCTACTCTGAATATCACACTTGTCCAATGCTGTAGTGCCGCAGACAATTTTTCTTTCATTACTGGCTTGCTTAAATAATCGTCCATTCCTGCATCCAGACACATTTGTTTATCTTCTTTCATGGCATTAGCTGTCATCGCAATTACTACAGGACGACGACCACTGAGAAATCTACTTTCTTGCCAACGATGAATTTCTTTTGTGGTTTCTAAACCGTCGAGGACTGGCATTTGATAATCCATTAGAATTAAATCGTAGGGAAGTTTTTCTAATAGTTGTAAAGCTTCTCTGCCATTATTAGCAACATCAGCACTATAACCCAGGCTTTTGAGTTGCTTCAAGGCTATTACCTGATTCACATGATTATCTTCAGTTAAGAGAATTCTTAATTTAGGTAAATCAGAAACACGATAATCACAGTTATTTTCAGAATTTCTTACTGGGAACTCCTCGATGGGTGCAAAGACTTCCGCCTCTGCTGATTCCTCTAAAATAATAGAAGCAGCAATCGTAAAGTAAAATGTACTACCTACACTGAGTTCACTTTCAACCCAAATTCTGCCACCCATTAACTCGCAAAGTTGCTTGCAAATGGCAAGACCTAAGCCAGTACCGCCATACTGTCGAGTAGTTGAGGAGTTGACTTGACTGAAGGCTTTAAATAAACGTTCAACGCGATCGCGGGGAATCCCGATGCCTGTATCTTTAATACTAAACTGAATCTCGTCAGTATTTGCAGCAGAAGAATGATTAATATTCCTATTCTTGTGGATTATAACTGAAACTTCTATGTTTCCAGTTTCGGTAAACTTAATCGCATTACTAAGTAAATTAATCAAAATTTGGCGTAGTCGGGTGATATCCGCCACAATCGTAGTCGGAAATTTAAGAGTATCTAAAAATATTAGTTTTAAATCTTTTTCTCTAGCTTGAGGCGTAAGTAAATAAAAAGCCTCATTAATACAAGTTTGCAAAATAAAAGGTTCCTCTTCTAGTTCCAAGTTGCCCGATTGTATTTTAGAGAAGTCAAGAAAATCGTTAGTGATTTTGAGTAAGGAATTTCCACTGGTGTAAATGATTTCAATAAATTTTTGCTGTTCAATAGTCAATCCACAATCTATTAACAAACTGGACATACCAATTATCGATGCGATTGGAGTCCGAACCTCATGGCTAATCATTGCTAAGAATTCCTGTTTAGCAAGTTCTGCTTGTTTCCGTTCAGTCATGTCTCGCAAAATATAGACATAACCTTGGAAATGCTCAATTTCTGTCTTCACAATTGAGGATGAAAAAGCTACAGGAATTTTTTTACTACTTTTGGTATAACAAACAGTTTCTATCTCTTGGATTAAAGGATTTATGTCTTGATTCTGGAAAATATCAATACTTTCAGTATTTTCTATTTCTAATTTATAGCTATTGACTTCTCTAAGAATTTTACTAATAGGTTGACCGATGAGTTCTGTTTCGTCATATTCTAACAATACTTGTGCAGCTGGATTTAGTTTTTTTATCTTCTTTGACAGCGTTGTTACCAACAATGCATCTGGCATTGATGTCACAATTTGGTCAATATATTGTTTAGAAGCTTTTAAATTGCGTAACAAAAGATTTGCTTCATTTGCACCTTGAAACAAAGATTGCTCAAGAACCATCCTTTCTGTTGAGTCTTCCACAAGAATGATGAATGGATTGCTAGAAGAATTTTCTTGTATATTCTTAGTAATACGAATATCAATATATAAAGGAGAAGCCGCATCTAGGGAGCGCATAATTCCCTTTAATTCAAAGTTATCTCCCTCACCTTGTCGAATTGCATCAAAAATATCTTCAAGTCCCTCTAATTCTGGAAAGGCAATCCGAACATCCTCACCTTGCTTGACTTCATCAGAAATGTTAGCAAAATGATTTAGTCCCAGAGATGTCTCTACAACCTTCAAGTTTTCGTCAATTATCAAATATTCAATCCGACATACAGATAATATCTTTGTCAACAATGAGTTCATTTTACTAAATTAAATGAGTCGCTAAAGTTTGAAATATCTCATCAACATTATTGCCAGTTTTAGCTGAGGTTATATATGTGTCTAATATATTATTTAAATCGTTAAATTGATACATTTGGCGGATATTTTCTAAATATTCGGCTGCAATCATATCTGATTTGTTGAGTGCGACAACAATATAGCTTTTAGGATTAACAGCTAAAAAACTTTGAATATGCTCCCGGATATGATTGAGCGTTTCTGGTTGTGTCACATCACCAACTATCACAGCACCTTTAGAACCTTGAAAATAGTTTTGAGCAACTGCCTTAAATTTATTGCTACCTTCAATATCCCAAATTAGTAACTGTAAGTTTCGCCCATCATCCAGGTCTTTAGAAGAAATATTCACTGATTTACGAGAAATTTTGACTCCGACAGTCGAAAGATATTCATCACTAAATTGAGATTCTACAAATTGGCGAACTAGACTTGTTTTGCCAACACCAAAATCACCAAATAAGCAGATTTTTTTAGAAATTATAGACATATTTTAAAAACTAATTAGTATTGTATATATCAGAGGTATTTTAAAGTTAAAATTGCTTGTTTATCGCTTCTAGAACTACACAACGGCTTAAGCATAAGGGGTGAGTTTCATCAATTACTGGTGGTAAACTTGTCCTAGCAATTACTTGTAAACGAGATGGCGCGATACCTAAATTAATAAGTGCTTGTTGTACAGTTTTTGCTCGCGTCAGTGCTAATTTTTGAGATGTGTTCGTACCAGTATGGTTATAACTATAACCAATAATTTTTAAATGTTTATTTGGATGCTGATTGAGGAAAAATTTGACCTGTTGAACCTTGTACCCTAAATTTGCTTTGATTAAATTCGCCGAGTCTGGTTGAAAGTAAAATCGAACTTCAATTTGCAGAGGTTGCACTTTTACCGCGCTAGATATAAATTTTACGCCTGGAATTTGCTCAAATGCATGAGTAATAATCTGAGCATCTGCAATCCGCTTGACACTACCTTCGACAACTACTTTACCAACACTGTATTGAGCGGAAATGGCTGTACCATCCGTCTGATTTAAAACTGCTGTGACTCGTTTGACTTCAGCAGCAGCTAATACAGGATCTGCTGGTAGTTCTACTAATAAGATTTGATTGTCAATCAACCAATTGGGGGAGGTTACTTTAACAATTTGCTCGGCTTTCTGGCGAAGAAGTTGATTAGGTAATAGTCCTGTTAATTTTAATTTATTGTGTTCTACCTGCACGGTGAGCCGATATACGGCTAGTTCTGGAACAGAAGTTAGAGCCAAGGAAGTTTTATTTTCAATAGAACGGATCGCTCCAATATGGTGTTGCCAAATACCCCAAGGAATGAAAATTGCGCTAATAATGGTTAAGGCTAATATCAGTAACGGTGATAATTGATTACTTTTCTTTTTTTGCGGAATATCTGTACCTTTAAGTTCTTCCAATATTGTATGAATTTCAGCCGGGATTGTATCTGGATCTCCGTCAAATTTTTCAATTAAATCACCATGATTCTTCACGATTTTTCTAAAGGTTTGTCGCATTTGCAAAAGAAATTTTTTACTCATTTCTCCTTGCACAACGATCGCTAAATAACAGTATCCTGCAACTTCTAAAATTATTTTGGATGTACCGTATTGAATTGCGTCTAATTCTGTCACGCTTCCAGATTGATTGATGCAATCATTGGCAAAGCTGCGAATCGCCGTTAGCATTCCTGCTACCATATCAGCTTCTAGCTGTTGTCCATCAGAACGCTGAATGTCTGAGATAACTAAACCAGATGTTTTATGAATCAAGAAAATAGCTTTAATTGTAAATGGTAGAGCTTCTTTAAGAATTAATTCTGCCTCGGAAACTCCTTGTAATTTGGCACTAATTTTACGTTTTATCCCTTCAACGCTAAGAGTTTCTTCAACTTGCCGGTTAATCGCACGGATTGTCTCTGCCATATATTTGGCTATGGTACTACCAATAATTGGGTAGAGTGCATCCACAACAATATTCTGTTCAATTTCAATTTGCTTTTTTATCGCTCGTCCCATTGCAGGAGCGATCGCATCTGAAACTTCTTCTGGAGCAACAATAATCTGCTGACTAATCGCTAAGGGTATAGCAGGTGCGATCGCAGAACTCATGCTACTTCTATCCTGTTCAGTGCGACTGCGGATAGTATGATCGATAATTGGGGCAATTATCTGTACAAATTCTTCTTTAGACTCTAAAATCTTCAGTCTTAAAAGCTCAGAAATATACGGAAGGAGTAGATTTATTAGCTCTTTAGGATCGTAAATTTGATGCTCTAGTTTTATTAAATTTTGTTCAAGTTTATCTACAAGATTGTTAATTTGTGATAATTCATATCCAATTAATATATCTTTTAATTTTTGCAATATATCTTCTGAGTTGTCTATATTTTCCTCAAAACTTGCAACCATTTCAATGTTTTTTTCTAATTCTTCTTCGACAAGTTTCGCTGAATAAGCTGCATTTTGACGAGAATTAAAAGCCGACTCTAAATAAGCTTCACATATTTCTATTGTCACTGGAGTAAGTTGCAATGCCTCATTTTCTGTTGTAATAGAGTCATTACTAGGAGCAGTTTCGGATGGAAATGAAGAAAAAGATTGCTCAGGTGGTTCAATAATTTTCAGTTCGACAAGTAGATCCACTAAATTGTCAAGCTGTACAGCTTCTTCTGGCTTGAACTCAACATCTTGAGAAATCAAATTTTTCACCTGAGTCATATCAGTAATTCTTGTCTTTAAATGTGCTGATTTAGGAGACGCGATTAATCGCGTCTGTACAAGAGAGAGGCGATAAATCGTGTCTGTGTCCCTTTGCCTCCTGAGTTTATTAAGAATGTAATTCTGCGGTGCTGTTAGAGTGAGTTAACACTTTTGACAACTTTGTAGTTTCTAGAAGTGGTACAGGTACAGCAGTATAGTTGTCGTTGCGTTCATCGGCCGCTTCTCGTAACTTAGGAATAAATTCAGTTTCTTTTAGACGCATTCCCAAGGCAAATAAAGTTTCAGCCATATCGTCTTTAGAAACTTTAGTGTCTGTTAACTGCGAGAAGCGGCGATCTATCTCTTCTAAAATCAGATCGCGTAACGCCGTGACATCATCTTGTAAATGGACTTTAGTTTGAAAGATTTCATCTCGAATGGAGGTAGTTTGGTTATCTAATGTTTCATCAAGGGACTGAACACTGCTAGAGAACTTTTTATTGAGTTTATCAACCTGTTGCCGTAAGTCAAGAGTTTCTTCTTGAGTTGTCAGGTTGAGTGATTTCAGCTTTTTATCCAGCGCCTCAAATCCTGCTTTTAGTTCAGCTGAAAAGTTGGACTTGAGTTGTTCGACATGCGATCGCATTTGTTGTTGTAGGAGAGATATGTCTGACTCCAGCTTGTTAAATCGATTTTCATACTCTCTTAGCTGCGTTCCCAAAATAATATCGCGGATCTGATCGATATTACCAAGCCGTTCTCGTACATCGTCTTTACTCATCTGACTCATCAGAAAACCTCACTTTTCGGGAATTTATTGGGGATAGGAGGTACGGATTTAACTGGCATTTAGGCTAAATATTCTCAGCATCAGATGCAGCTAACTCACCTAACCTACTTTTAGTACATCAAAGTTATTATTCCCAATTATTCAGAATTTCTATCTTAAAAAGAGTAAATGGGTAATGATAAATGTAGAATAAGTATTTTTCATGCTTACTCCTAAAAAGCTATCATTTTTAATTTGTTAATAAATATTATTGATTTTTCAGATTTTGGAGTTATGATCTTTACACTCCAAAAATTCTTGGATGCGTTTTACAAACTCTTCTAATTCCAAGATTAAGTTAGCATTACCTCGACGTTCTTGATTGAATGCTAGTTGTTCTAGTTTTTCTGCTGCCAGATGCATGGCTGTAGCTCCAATATTGGCACTAGCACCTTTAATTTGATGAGCTTCTTGACCTATTTGCCCAAAATCATGAGTTGCGATCGCTATTTTAATTACCTCTAGCCGAGGTTCAATATCTTCAACAAATATTTGCAGAAGTTCCAATTCAAATTCTAAGTTGTTTTCTGAAAGTTGATGCAAGCGTTCCCAATCAATTGGGAGGTTAAGTGAACCTACATCAGTTGTAGAAGCTTTCTGCTCCAAGACATCTGTTTCTTTTGCTTTGAATATTACACTTCCCCAACGCTGTAGTGCCGCAGCCAATTTTTCTTTAATTACTGGCTTGCTCAGATAGTCGTCCATTCCGGCATCTAGACACATTTGTTGGTCTTCTTTCATGGCATTAGCTGTCAGCGCAATTACTACAGGACGACGACTACTGATAAAGCTGCTTTCTTGCCAACGATGAATTTCTTTTGTAGTTTCTAAACCGTCAAGAATTGGCATTTGGCAATCCATCAGAATTAAATCGTAAGGGATTTTTTCTAATAACTGCAAAACTTCTTTACCGTTACCAGCGACATCAGCACTATAACCCAGGCTTTGGAGTTGCTTCAAAGCTACTTTCTGATTCACTAGATTATCTTCAGCTAAAAGAATTCTCAATTTATGGAAGTCACGAGTCGGGAAGCGGGAGCTAGGAGAATGATCGTTGCTATTGTTTTCATAATTTTTTAGTTGTAACCTCTGACTTTTAAATTCTGAATTCTGACTCCTGTCTCCTGTCTCCTCCGTTCCTAAGATAGTTATGATGGTATCGAGGAATCGGGACGGCTTAACAGGTTTGACCAAATAAGCTGCAAATCCTATTTTTAGCGCTCGTTGGATTTCATCGCGTTGATTAGTAGAGGTAAGCATAATCAAAGGTAGACTAGCGATCGCTGAATTTGCCTTAATTTGTTCTCCCAAAGTCAAGCCATCTATTTCTGGCATCTGCATATCAATCACAGCAATGTGATATGGATTTTTTTGCTTTGCAGCCTCTTCGATAGCTTTAAGGCCAATAGCAGCCGAAGCAGCCTGATCTACGACCATTCCCCAACGGGTAGCTTGATGGTAGATGATTTTGCGATTAGTGGTATTATCATCCACCACTAACAAGCGTCGATTTAGCAAAAGTTCGGTTTCGCCCTTAGCGTTGGCAAAGCCATTAACTTGTGAGGAAATCGGGTGAAGTTGTTGGGCAAAAGTTACTTCAAACCAAAATTTAGATCCTTTTCCCAACTGACTTTCTACGCCAATTTCTCCTCCCATCAAATTGATGAGTTGCTTGCAAATGGCTAATCCTAAACCTGTACCACCATACTTACGGGTGATGGAAGCATCTACTTGGGTAAATGGCGTAAAGAGTTTGCATTGGTCTTCAGGAGTAATCCCAAGACCGGTATCTGTAATGGCAAAATAAATGGTGGCTGTATTAGAAGAAAGCGAACGCAATTCCGCTCTTAATATTACCTCTCCATTGCTAGTGAACTTGATTGCATTGCTGATCAGGTTCATCAGAATTTGCCGCAGGCGGCCAGCATCGCCTTGGAGTTGGGTAGGGACGTTGGGATAGATTAACGCGGCAATTTCTAATCCCTTATTATGGGCTGGGGGAGCCAATAATTCCAATACTTCTTCCACACAGGTAGATAAGTCAAAATCTAGGGTTTCTAGTGCCATTTCCCCAGCTTCAAGTTTAGAAAGATCCAAAATTTCGTTGATTAGGGTTAAAAGAGCATCTCCACTAATGCGAATGGTTTCCATAAAATCCCGTTGCTCGAAGTTTAGCGGAGTTTCTAACATTAAGCCTGTCATGCCCAACACAGCATTCATCGGAGTCCGAATTTCATGACTCATATTTGCTAAAAAAGCACTTTTGGTTTTAGAAGCTAATTCAGCTTGATGACGGGCAACTTCCAGTTCTCTTCGCTGTTGAGTTTCTGCGTATAACATTTGGGCTTGGGCTAAGGCAATGCCTACTTGATCGGCTATTTGCCGTAAAAGATGAGTTTCAAAACTAGACCATTGGCGGGAACTGCTACACTGATGGACAATCAGCAAACCGCAGAGTTCTTCTTTGACAAGAATGGGTATAACCAAATTGGATTTGACCCCTAATTGTTTTAGTAATTCTATATGCCATTTTTGAATTTCCACTATATCTAAGTCAGGAAGCTCTAGATTCTGTTTTTGACGATACTGCTGTAAATAGTGCTGCTGTGTATATTCCGCTTGAAAGTAAGTATCCGTGAGTTTTTTGTCTTTTATTGCTAGCCAGTCAGAAATTACTGCCTCAACTACAGTGCTTCCAGATCCATCTGTCAAGGGTTGATAAATCAAAACTCGATCGCTATGGAGAATTTTTTGGACTTCTGTAACGCTGATTTGGAGAATTTCTTTGATTTGCAGAGACTGACGAATCTTCAGGGTGATTTCAGTAAATAGTTGCGATCGCAAATTTTGGCGTTGGAGTTCTTCTTCTGCCTGCTTGCGCTCAATAAACTGCCCTACTTGCTCACCAATAGAATTCATAACTTTTGCCAAATCTGGGTCAGGTTGCTGGATTTCATGGCTAAAGCAGGTAATGACACCAAAAATCTTTTTACCACTATGGATTGGAAAACCAAAAGCTCCATGCAGTTCTGCTTGGGCAGCGATTTGAGAGCGGATGAAATCGTTATCTTTAACTACATCAACGATCCAAACAGGTTCAGCACTAGCCCAAACACGACCAGGCAGACCAATTCCTCGTTCAAAGGTGGTCTGTTGACTGAGGATTTCAAATTCTTGGATTTTGGAAGATGTTTTATACCAGGATGTTAGGAAATACAGTATATTTACTTGCCGATCTACCATCCAAATTTCACTTAAATCCCATCCTAAACTCTCGCAGATTCCTTGCAAGATTTGGGGCATGGCTTCGTTAATTGTAGTTGACTCTGCTAAGACGCGCGTTGTAGAATACTGGGCTTTGAGATGCTGTTCTGCTCGTTTGCGTAAGCGAAGCTCGTCGGAGACAGCGCTGATGTCAATACCAGTGCCAACAATGTATTCAAGGCTACCCTCATCGTCTTGCAAAATAGCGTTAGCCCATGAAATCAACCGCCGAGTGCCATCCTTTGCTACCCAATAGTTTTCATATTCTCTGGGTGCTTCACCAGTTCGCAACTGTTCAAAAACTGCTTTAATCGGCTCTACCTCTTCAGGAATTAGCAATAAGTTCCAGAAATGCCTTCCTCTCACCTCATCAAATGAGTAACCAGTTGTTTGTTCACAAGCTTGATTGAAGCGAACGATTTGCCCTTGTGTGTCCAGAACTATTACCAAAGCGCTGGCTGTATCAAGGACTGCTGAGATAAAGTTGCGTTCTTGATTCAGTGTTTCCTCTGCTAATTTCCGTTCTTTTACTTCACGATAAATGAAGTAGTAGACTATGGTCAAAATCAGAAAACTTAGGCAAATAGCGATCGCCTGCATCAAAATAGTATTGTTAGCACTGGTTTTTGTGATTGTTAACTGCTGCTGAAGCTCGTCCCTCCCCTCGTTTTCCATCTCACGAATGATATTGCGAATATCACTCATTAAGTTATTTCCCTGATTTGCATTTATTACTTCCAATGCAGCATCTAACCCAATATTCTGGCGGAGGTCGATAGTCTTTTTCAGTTCTTTCAGTTTTAGTAGTATTAGGGATTCAAGGGTATAGAGTTGACTCAGTTGCTTAGGAGCATCTACTGTTAATTTTCTTAGCTGCTTAATTTCTGGAGGAAGATTAATAAGTGCTGTCTGATATGGTTTGAGATACGCATCATTTCCGGTGAGTATATAACCACGTTGTCCCGTTTCAGCATCCTTGATATTAGACAGCAGTTCATGCAAGCTGTTGATTGTTAATTGAGTATTGTTCAACCCTTTGCTCGTATTAATCAACACTTCTGTACTCTGATACGAGAGCGTGGCAATCAGAACTAAAATTGCTAACGCCAGCCCAAACCCGGCGGCAACTTTTTTGAAAAATTGTTTGCTTACCTTTTGTGTCTGTTTGTGACTATGACTCGCCAATACCAAACTTGCTAAGTTGCGCCGCATTTCTAGTTGCTTAATTACCTGGCGACCTAAAATTCGTAACGCTTCAACTTGTTCTGACGAGAGGTTTCTTGGTACATTATCAATTACACAAAGGGTTCCGAGTGCATATCCTTCAGGGTTAGTTAGGGGTACACCAGCATAAAACTGAACATTCGGATTAGAGGTGACTAGCGGGTTTGAGGCAAACCTTTCGTCAAGTGTTGCATCAGGCACAACAAAAACTTCCGGTTGCAGAATCGCATGGGCGCAGAATGCCACATCTCGCGGTGTTTCTAGGGCATCCAAACCAACCTTGGATTTGAACCACTGGCGATCGCTATCAACTAAACTAATTAAGGCAATAGGAGTTCCACAAATATATGAGGCTAGATGGGTGAGATCGTCAAAAGCAGCTTCCGAAGGAGTATCAAGAACCTTATACTCCAAAAGAGATTCGATTCGCTGTTTTTCATTATCAGGTAATGGTGCTTTCATTCTTGAGCCTTATACCATTTTGGATTTTAGATTTTAGATTTTGGATTGGGAATCGCCTTGGTGCATCTGGCTAGATGTGAATTCATCTGTCGTAATCATTTTTCAACTTGGCATTATCTACGGCTAAAGTTGTTGTTACAGAATTACGAATTACGTTAGCGTAGCGGGGCGTAGCCCATTACGAATTACGAATTACTTTAGTACCCCCTAAAACTTGACCCGCAACTGTCCTGCCAAGGAATTACCACCGTAGGTACTTCCCCCAGTTTCTTGATTGCGGACATTACTAAAGGTATAGCCAAAGTCTGCCTCTACATCGGGTGAAAACTTTACCGTACAGCGCGTTTGATAGGTATTGGCGTTGTCAAATTTTCCGTTAAGTCGTTGCTGTCCTAAGTTGGCAGCGAAGCGACAGCGTAAAAAATTAACAATATCTCCTTCCCAACCCACCTCAGCGTTGTAAACTAGAAAATCTTGTGGGGAAAAATAACCACTTGTACGTTCTAAATTGCGATCGAAACTCCAAGTGAATAAGTTAGCTGCCAGAGAAAACTGTCCAAACTTGCGCTCTAGCCTATTAAATGACTGTACCTCGAAATTACCATCGTTGTAACTACCCAAACGCAATGATGAAAACAAGCTGGTTTTACGGTCAATCTGCCAATATAAATCAGGCCCAAATCGCCAAGCAGTAATTTGATTTTCTAAAGTTCGAGCATTGGATTTATAAGCCCCTTGTTCTAAATTACCTGATAGTACTACTGCCGATAGCAAATGACCTGATGACGAAACTCGCGGTGGCACAATGGGAACCTCCACTTTTGCATTGAGATTAATAGCTGTAGGTAAACGATTAAAGATATCGACTCCGGCTGCTGTTTGCAGAGTTGCTTTCCCAATTTTCCCTTGCCATCCAACTTGCAAGGGAAAATTCGTAATTGATTCAACACCAGGTTGCTCAAAGAAGTTAAAACCTGTCTTGAAAAATATTTTATTGCCATTCCTCAACCGAAACTGAGCCGTTGGTTCAAAAAAGAAATTGGTTTGCCCAAAGTTATCTGTGTCATAGCGATAGTCTGTATCAATGCTTTCCAAAACGGCATCGGGCGTTTTCGGTTTGGTGGAAGTTGTTGGTGGACTAGAATTCTGCGGTGGTTTGGGTATGACTGGCGGTATTTGCAAATCAGGATTGAAGTTTTCGGGGGCTGCCATCAAAATAGGCGTTGGTGCGGGATTTACTTTGGTGGCTCCCTCGGTGAATCCTGAAAGTGATTTCCAGGTCTGATGTGCTTGGGTAGCTTGTAACTTAGCTTCTGAGAATGTCCAAATACTGATGCTACAGATTACTCCTAATTGAACCTGTAGGCATCCCCAAATTAACCTAGTGTACGAAATGTGTCGAGAAATAAAGAGATATACTATAAAATTATTTACCATCGGTCACTACTTATAGTTGTAAATAAAAACTCCCTACCAAAAAGTTTCTGGCAGCTAGCTAATGTATTCTGCTTGGGATTATGATGCCCAAAATATATGCTTGTTAAGACATAGCCAAGAAAAAAGGTTTACTTTTATAGGAAATCGAAGGGTTTAAGACCCCTAAGTCTACACGTAGCTTCAATTTCAGTCAGGGTTTAAATCCCTGTCTCAAATTGTCTTGAATTTTGAATTGTTAAAGGTATAAGGCTGTCCCCTGAATGCCTAATTAGTATTGTTTGCGAGTAAGTAAGTCTGCGGAAAAAATTTAATGTATATGAAGAAATATAAATTGTAAGTATAAGTAAGGTGTGTTTTGTCGTAAGCTAACGCACCTTGCATTGAAAATCGAGGTCTTTGCCCGCGCTAGTTTAAGAGAGCGATCTCGGAAAAGTAAAAGGGAAAAGGGTAGGGGTTTAAATTCATCCCTTACCTTTTCCCTTGAACCGAGAAGTATTGCTTTTAGTCCTATGGGTAAGTCAAGATAGCAGATTTATGAGATTTGGCAGGATATTCTGGTGAATAGTTACTGTGATTTTTACGAACTGCCAACTGTCATTCTTGAGTCTGCTGTTCCTATTTCAGAGTTTTCAGAATTGTGAACCTCAAGAGTTCGGAGCAATTCTCGAATTACATCTGTTGCTGGTCTTCCTGTCAAAGCACAGTACTGTTCAAGTTTCTTCATTTCCTCGGTTGTCAGATTTACTGTTAGTCGTTTAACAGCCCATTTTTTGTTCATAATCGTCTTGTGTCTTTAAAGTGTTGCTTTGTGCCGAAATCACCAAGTCATTAAAATTACTCCCGCAGTGCATAACCTACACCACGGATTGTATGAATCACACGCTTTTCATTATTCTCTTCCAATTTGAGTCGGAGATAACGAATATATACTTCAATGATATTAGAATCACCCATAAAATCGTAACCCCAAACTTTCTCTAAAATTTGATCTCTAGTAAACACCTGACGGGGATGTGAGAGGAGATATTCTAATAAGTCAAACTCTTTTGCTGTTAACTCAATGCTTCGTTTTTCCCGAAAAACTTCACGAGTGCGGCGATTTAAGCTTAAATCTTCAAATTGCAACAAATCTTCTTCTGTTTCTTGCGTGCGGCGCAGATGAGCGCGAATTCTAGCTAGAAGTTCCTCTATGCTAAAGGGCTTAACTACATAATCATCGGCTCCTGCGTCTAAACCTGCGACGCGATCGCTCACTTCATCTTTCGCTGTCAGTAAAATCACTGGTACTGTACTACCCGTTGTTCGCAAACGGCGACAAATTTCCAAACCTGTTAAACCTGGTAGCATCCAATCCACGATCGCTAAATCTGGTGATGAATCTCGCGCCAGGGTTAGACCAGCAATACCATCATGGGCTACACTTACTTTGTATCCTTCACTACTAAGCTCTAATTCGATAAATCGCGCCAGTTTGACTTCATCTTCCACCAAAAGAATATGTATTGTCATAAGTTTGTGTATTGGTTTATGGTGCAATTCTGAACTACCCACACTTTCCTAATCAGATAGAACTACTATGCGTAGGTAAACTTATTGTAAATGTACTCCCTTCCCCTAACTTCGACTGCACACTTACACTACCTCCCATACCTTCTATAAGTGTCTTGACAATAGATAAACCCAAACCACAACCCCCAGTAGTATGAGAACGTGATTCATCTACACGGTAAAATCTCTCAAATATCCGTGCTTGGTGTTGTAAAGGAATGCCATAACCTTTGTCACAAACTTCAAGAATTGCCTGCTCTTGAATTTGATTTAATTTCAAAACTATGGGTGTATCAGCTTCAGAATATTTAATGGCATTATCAATCAAATTCAATAATACTTGTTTGAGACGGTTGTAGTCTGCTTTCACTTCAATTCGATCGAGTTTTGGCTCGATTTTAATTATGCGATCGCTATATTTTTTTGCCATTATGACTACTTCTTCAACCAAATCATTTAGCACATAAGATTTCATTTGAAAATATAAGTAACCATTATCGGCTCGGGCTAAATCAAGTAAGTCTTGTAGCAGACGGATAGTACGTTCAGCTTCCGATGCCGCAGTTTCTAAAGCTTCTTGTTGGGTTGGGGTTAAGTTATTTTGCCTTCGCAAGACACTTTGCAAGTAACCATGTACAATTGTTAAGGGCGTACGTAATTCGTGAGAAACATTACTTACAAATTCTCGTTCTTGCTGCCAAGATTGGGATAAGCGAGATAAAAGCATGGTTAAAGTTTGAGCTAATTCTTTAACTTCGCTGGGTGCATTATCAACAGATAGATGCGATTGTCCTAAATCCTCAGCCGAAATCACAGAAGCCATTTGATTTAGCTGGCGAAGAGGTTGCAGAGAATGTTTAATGTAAAGTGCGATCGCAGCAGTTAAAATAATAATTGCCAAAATAGTAGTAATACCTAAATTCTGCACCGTTGCCACAAACATTTTTTGTTCGCGGCTAATATCCTTGACTACAAATAACTCACCGAGTACCTTACCTTGAACTTGCACAGAAGTACTACATAAAACAAAATATCTTTGGTTTATTTTATACACCTGTGGTTTAATCGGCATCTTAGTCAGGGACATTAACTCAGCTACAGTCGTATCAGATAATAAATCTAAAGTGGCAGATTTTACTATAATTTTATTATCAGGATTTTTTAACCATAACAATATATTAGTATTTGCCAAATTATTAATAGCCTTTTGCAAGCCAGTTTCAGGTTGCATCATTTCACTATAAATTTGTACATCTTGCGGCAAGCGCTTGGCAATTTGTTCTATATTATATTTTTGACTATCAACTAATATTTGCTGCATTTCCCAACTAATCCATGTAGCAAGGCTACCTAATATCAAAGCTGAAAATGTAGCAATACCAATCGTGAGGCGTGACTGTAATGAAAATGGGTCTATATTTATCCAAATTTTTCTGATTTGCTTCACTATTATGATTACTTTTTAGATATTAAATAAGGTTATAGTAATAAAATTAGATTGCTAAATATAAAATTATTATCAACGGCTACATCTTTATTTATAGCTGATTTGAACTTACCTATGTTGCATACCTACAGTGAAAAGTGCAGCCATTTTAAAAACATCGTAAAATTTTTTATTTCATCTACTTAGGACTTACGCACTTTACAAAAGAATTCTCTTGTGTGTCAACGTAGATAAGTCGTTGCAGGCTTTTATCAATCATTCTTTGATGGTAAATAACCGATGTTGTAGGGGCAATTCATGAATTTCCCCTACGAAAGATGTAGTTTTTCGAGTTATCCATATTTAATCTTTCCTGTCAATGCATAAGTCCTACTACTTTTAAACTTTGCAACTTATTTTCTAATCATAAGTTAATTTACTAGTAGTTAAATTAATTTCAGATGAGAATTACCTGAAATTTTCTACTTTTGTATGAAGACAATGACTGAAAGTAGCTATTACTATTTGCTAGACATAGTAAGAAAACTTTTATGTCATTCTAAATAGGGTGGATATGCAGAAACCTTTCACATAACTTTTTTACAAATGGCGCAGCAAATTCCCGAATAGATAATTGCCTTAGCTTATTAGTTTTTAATTGGACTCCAAGAAATCAATAAGCTGAGGTTTAATAGCCGTATTTGATTAATTTAAGTATTCAATCGACTGCGAAACTTTGACTGCTTCTTGAGGAGTAAGATTACTACAATTAGATAATTCTGGTACTACTCCCGTACCAACAAATCTGTAAAAAGGGCCATTTTGCGAACCCAACCACTGCGATAGCAATGTTGGTTGTTTGGCATTACCATATAATCCTAGCTCTAAGACGCTTTTTCCAAATATCGGAGAATTTATCGGGTAACTGCGCGATCCAGAGGGCAAGTCGCCAATACCACCAGATGCTGACTCAATTGCAAAGCATTTATCTGCACTTAAATTTTGGTAAACAACTAAGTAACGCAAGCTATCAACATTTTCGCGCCCAGCCTCAACTAATACTTTGTCCGCACGGAAATTTGCGGGTACATAACTTGGTAATGCTACTTTTAACCCCAGCGATCGCAAAATTTTTAACTGAGTCGGTGTTAATTTTATTACCGAATTGATTTGTGAAGGTTTTGGTTGAGCAATTACCGCAGCTATAGAAGCGATAAAACAGGCGACAATGCAAGAGGAAATAAGGTTAACTGAGTATTTGAATATTTTCATAGTTAATAACTATACAATGGTTGATGAAGTGCGAATTACTTGATATCTCAATATTGATAAGTAAGTTGGTGGGGAAATTTACAAGTATGTAACTAAAAGTTAATCAAAGCTATTGAAGTTAAATTGAACACGTTGTGTATTATGGTTTCCTTTTTGTAAATATTTTGCTGAAATTTGGCTGGGGTGACAGGTAAGTAGTCAATAGTTATTCCTCGCATCAACTCTCTGTTGCCAACCAAGCGCGTAAAACCTCTGCTACTGTCCACGCTTGGGCAATACATCCGCGTGCAGTCATCGGGGCATCACCATCAAAAATTTCGCTGAGACTACCAAGACCGTGTGCTGTGAGATGATTAGCCATTGGTTCTAAAAATTGACGAGCCTGCTCAGGATTTTTATAGACACGCAGGTGTGCTAAAACGAAAGGCCCCAACAACCAACCCCAAACTGTCCCTTGGTGATAAGCTCCATCGCGTTGATACTGATTACCTCCGTATTTACCCTTGTATTGGATATGGTCGGGGGCTAGCGAGAGTCCTTCGGACACGCTACGCGATCGCAACCCATGAGAAGTTACCAGCGATCGCCCGCAAACTTCCACTACACTCCTTTGCTGGACAGGTGTGAGCGGGCTTTCTGGCAATGAAACAGCAAATATTTGGTTAGGTCGCAATGCCGCATCATCACCATCAGGACTGTCTAGAACGTCATAGCAATAACCTGTCTCGTCATTCCAGAAGCGAGAAAATCTATACTTCGTCCGATCTGCCATTGCCTCATATTCTTGGTGTGGTTTACCAAGGTGACGGGCAAACTTGGCCATTGTCCGTAAAGCATTATACCAGAGGGCATTAACTTCAATCGGTTTACCAATTCGGGGCGTAACAACCCAATCGTCAACTTTGGCATCCATCCAAGTCAGTTGTACACCTGCAACACCTGCAAAAAGTAGGCCATCCGCCGGATCGAGATGAATGTTGTAGCGTGTACCGCGACAGTGCCAATTGATGATGTCTGCAAGTACTGGAAAGAGTTCAGCAAGCAAATTATCATCATCCGTAGCGCTGTAGTAGGCGCGGACTGCTTCAAAATACCAGAGAGTGGCATCGACAGTATTATATTCTGGTCGATCGCCGCCATCGGGAAAGCGATTCGGTAACATTCCTTGGTCTACGTATCTGGCAAAGGTGCGAAGAATTGAGCGTGCTACCTCTGGGCGACCAGTGGAAATTGTCAAACCAGGTAGACTAATCATGGTGTCGCGTCCCCAGTCGCTAAACCAGTGATAACCAGCGATGATAGTTTTGCTGTTGGGTTCTTCTGGCATTGGACGGTCAACAATAAACTGGTCAGCAGCTAGTATTAGTTGCTTAATCCAGATAGGTGATTCCTTAGTATTGAGGGGTAGGTTACTATTCCAAAATCCCGTTAGCTTTTGCTCTTGAGTGCGACGTAACTTAAGTGCAGCTTCGGCATTGAGATTTGTTTGCTTTTCTGTACTAGCTACAAATGCGATTGCTTCTCCAGGATTCAGTGTAACCTCAAAAGTCGCAGCGTGGAGATGGTCTTCTCTATCTCTCAATCCCCGATAGCGTTCAACAGCCAAGTCAAAGCCATAATACCAATCATCAGCAACAGATGCACTACCGCCATCGCTCAGTAGATAGACTGGTACAGCACCCGGATAAGCAGTTACACAAATTCCCTCTTCTACTTCTTCAACAGACATCTTCCAGCCATTGCTTTGGGTGTCGCTGTGATAGTCACGGTAGTTGACCATTGCTTTAAGCGTCAACTTCAGAGGTTGCGTGGCCCGACGCAGAGTATATTGAACATAAGTTGTGTTAACACCTTGTTGCATCCACACCCGTTTTTCTAACAAGGCATCAGCAACAGCAAAACGCCATAAGGGAATTGTACCTTCCAGAGAAAAATGTTCAATATTTTGATAACCGTGGGGGCTAACAGTCCCATCTGCCCAACGATTGGTGTCTAGAGAATAAGAGCGATTGTCATACAGGACAGTTTCATCTAGTTTTGTCAGCAGTAAAGTACGACCTAAAGGTGGTTTCAATGCTGCTACCAGTAGTCCGTGATAGCGACGCGTCAATAAACCAGCCACAGTTCCAGAAGCGTAACCACCAATACCGTTAGTAACTAACCATTCTCGTGACTCTGCCGTGTTAAGATTGCCGCAGATTTCCCGCCCAAATTCTATAGACATAAGTCAACACTTTTCCTTGGGAGCAATATTTGGATTATCGATTATGAATCCTCTGGTGTGCTGGGAATGGTATTAAGAATTCTAAAATCTTAACTGGCGATCGCGCTTAAATAAAATTTTTTACCTGAAGTAATATTAAACACTAGTATCTTTGTTAAGAGATTTCTGTAAGTAGAAGCTAAAATGCCTCTAAACGATTTTTTAACGTTATTGCACAAGTCTCCACCCTCAAGTAAGTAGGGATGGCAAACGATAATATTCACTCAATACCAGCGAATTTTCACATCAAAAGGGGAAAAATAAAGTGTTGAAAGATGTTAAACGTTATATTCCTTCAGAAGAAGAATATTTAGAGGCATTTCATTCGATTTATGAAGAATTGACTCCGGGACACAAAGCTATATTGAATAAGTTATATCAGCATTGTTACTTTATGAAAGACAATCGCAGATTACGCACTTGGGAATTATCTGAAGCGGCGGGATATGATGGTGACTCTTCTGGTCAAATTGGTAATTTAGGTGAAAAGTTCTGCAAATTTTTTGGAGTAAAAGATGATGAATTTGGGCAACCAGCACTTGCAATAGTTAGTTGGTTTCCAGATGAAATAAATGGGTATTGGTATATTGAGCTAATTCCTGAAGCCGCGAGAGCCTTTAATCGTTTTCATATTGAAATCCAATATAAATCTTAATATTGTAATATTTTCAGGCTAGAGCCAGAATTTCTATAACGAATTATTGCAATTTGGTTGATTCGTTTAGTTAGCGATCGCACCTCTGAGACTTTCCAGTACTATTATTTGGTGTCTAACTGCGATCGCTTGTAATATTAGCTTATACCTGCAAAAATGCAGCAGACGGCTGAATAATTTCCAGACCATATTTTGAAGCAGCCGCCAACACTTTTTCCATATCTGCGGGACTAAGGCTAGGTAATTGCATTCTCTCTGAAATAATCAGTTTGTTGTATGTAGAATCTTTCTCTCGAAATAGAACAGCTTATTTTTGAAATTATTTTCATAACCCATGTAATAAGTATCCATGAGCAAAACTAGTGATAACGAAATATTGTTGCACAACCAAACTTGGCAACGTGAGCGGCAAATCATAATACGTTTGTCTTCTTTAAACTATCGAACTGGCGAACTGGGTAGCTATTTGCACAATATTGCCTGCGGAGTCAGCGAACTTATTGAAGTTGATTGGACAGTTGTTACCTTTTGCCAAGAAGGGTTTGAAACTGTTCTAGCCAGTAGTCTCGAAATGGGCGAAGGCGAACATGTTTATTCACTACATGGTTTACTAACTGGTACTGTTATCCAAATGGGTCAATCATTAGCTGTGAAAGACGCTCAAAAAAACCCAGAGTATGGACAGGCTCCAGAAGGTTATTGTGCATATTTAGGGATACCATTGCGAACTGCTGAAAATAAAGTCATTGGTACTATCTGTTCATTTAGTCACCAACCACGTGATTTTACAAAAGAAGACATCCAAATTGTAGAATTATTTGCTGAACGAGCTGCAACAGCAATTGACAACTATCATCTTTATCAACAACAGTGCAAATTCAATCATATTTTGGAAGCTGAGGTAGAAAAACGTACCATAGAATTACAAACAACCCAAGCCAAGCTTTTAGAACAGGAGCGACTAGCAGCTATCGGTGAATTTGCTGCCATGATTGTGCATGAAATTCGTAATCCATTGACTACAATGATTATGGGATTAAAGTATTTCCGAAAAACTGTTTTAACTGAATCTGCTCAAGAAAGATTAGTGTTGGCATTGAGCGAAGCTAGTCGTCTGGAGCGTTTGCTAAGTGAAATTTTGCTCTATGCCAAACCCCAAGTATTGCAGCTTTGTGAATTAGATGTGAATGAACTCATTTACGAATTACTCGAATGCATTCATGAAATGCCAGAAGCTCTGGAACGACAAATTGAATTTATTCCGGTGTTACCTACGGTAAAAGTTTTAGGGGAAAAAGACAAACTTAAACAAGTATTTCTCAACATTATTCGTAATGCTTGCGAGGCAGTTGCACCAGGAGATATTGTTAAGTGGAAAGTGCATTGTTCTCATATAAATAAAATCTCCATTAATGTCCACAATGGCGGTGAGCCAATTCCATCAGAAGTTCTCACCAAGATTTTTCAGCCATTTTTCTCTACAAAACCTGGTGGCACTGGGCTAGGGCTTGCTATTACCAAACGCATCATCAATGCTCATAATGGAGAACTGTTAATATCTTCTGACCTCTTAACAGGTACTATAGTAAGTGTTCAATTACCTATAGTTACTTTTCAAAGATTTGATTGATATCAAGTGCTTCTTCTACTACAGCAATTCTAATTTTGGATTAAGTAAGTGGGTCAAATTAAATATAAAACCTCACCCTGCCTCCGGCTTCCCTCTCCGATACTTTGGAGAGGGATTGAGGGTGAGGTTTGATCTTATATTTAATTACGCCTACCTACTTATGATATACATGATTACATCACTTCGTCAGAAAAATAGATAAATGGAACAATATCAACTCAGTCAAAAAATCTGGTCACAAGAAACTTACATTAAAGCTTTAAAGAAAGCAGCATACGCACATCTAGGTCAGAAAATACCAGGTTCAGAAATACCTTATATTATGCACTTGAATCTTGTGAGCATAGAAGTAATTGCAGCCCTAAGTGTGGAAACCGAACATGACGGAAATCTGGCTATTCAATGTGCTATTTTGCATGACACAATTGAAGATACTAATACAACATTTGAGGATATAAAAAACGAATTTGGTGAATCAGTAGCTAATGGTGTACTTGCACTGACGAAAGACGAAAGTTTAGCAAAACATCTGCAAATGGCAGATAGTTTAGAAAGGATAAAGGAGCAACCACAAGAAATATGGATGGTGAAATTAGCAGATAGAATCACCAATCTACAAGCACCACCACATTATTGGACTCAAGACAAAATTATTCGATATCGAGAAGAAGGTATTCAGATTTACGAAGTTTTACAGGATGCAAGTCCGTTTCTTGCCTCTCGCTTGGCAAAATTAATTGAAGATTACAAAGCGTTTATCAATTAGATAGCCTTTTGTGAGTTAAATCACACTAGTCAATTAAGTACTACAATAACATTATATTCAAGCATAAATTATTACATAGAAAATGACGGAATTACTTGAACTAATGTTGGTGCTAGCTACAGTAGTTAGTGTTGCTAATGGGAACACAATTCTGGTTAAAGATAATGCTGGAAAAACAATTCCAGTGAGGCTAGCGTGTATTAATGCACCAAAGATACCTGGACAGGCCTTTACTTTAGGAGCAACACAAAGATTAAAACAGCTATTACCACCTAAAACTCCTGTCGTGATTAGAAGCACAGAACAGCTTGAAAATGGTCGCACAGTTGGGGAAGTATTTGTAGATAATCGGTCAGTAAATCTCCTTTTAGTAGAGTCTGGTAATGCTGTCGTTGACCGAGAATCTTTACAAAACTGCTACGAAACTAAAACCCAATTTTTAATTGCAGAAGGTAATGCTAAAAATAAGCATCTGGGATTGTGGCAGCAATCAAAGGTGCAATTAAAGTTGAATGCCAAGTAATATCAATTCCGGTTGAAGATTTATTATTAATTATTTCTTTTTTAAAAATGGTTAGGGAGGATTTAGCCATTTTCAATTGGATGAGGTAAGGTTTGTATTTCATAAAATTGATAACTGCTATAGCGGTTCTCGGTTGAGTGAGGTACACCCGTAGGGGCACGGCACTGCCGTGCCCTTACACTTCGCGATTAATCTTGTACCGCATCTGAATGAGAACCCCTATATAATCTTATACTTTATTTAGTATGCTTATAAATGGTAAAAATCTCTGAAGCACCTATGTTTGCACACCAAATTCTTCTGGATCTACACCCCAATTTACCCAGCATATTCCCTCACGCGCTGATTTAATTGTCGGTGGAACTCGCAAAGCGTGAATAAAGCTTGTGCTATGACAAGTCATTTTTAATAAATTGGTTCTTCATCAACATCAGCATCAATTTTTAATAGAGTGTATTCTTGCCAAGTATCTAATTCAATAGCTTGTAGTTCTTGGCAAATTTGGGCGTAACCAATACCCTGAATTAACACTCGGCGTAGTTCAGCATTTTACTCTGTCAAAAGCCAATTAGCTTGCCATTGCTGCGGGTGGATTTATTTTACTCGAAAGCTAAAAAATGAGCTGAAAACAAGCTACCTAAACTATTTGGTTTATTGAGATAACTGTCTATAAATTCTGGTGACAATCGTTTTAGCAGCCAGTTACAAGCTGCATAAGGACTGTCTTGAAAAAGGATTTCAGGCTGTTTATAGCCAAAGTCAATTGCAACATAGGCAGCTTTATCTTTATCAATCCGCTCAGTTGAAAACGCAATTTTCCCGATTAACTGGAATCAGAGCCTCTTGCTCAGGCGTTAAATTTTCAATCAGCGACATAACGCCACCCTTCCGGTTCGTATTCCCTCTGAATTTTCACCATCCAGTCACCTTGGGAAATAGAAATAGCTTTATGCTCCTCATGAGCTAGCAATGCCGACTCTGAAAACACACGGAGATAAAGTGTGCTATCTTTCTCGTATAATTCTGCTTTACCCTCAGTAATGCGATGCTTATGTCCCGTAACTTCGCCTTCTGCCAAAATTAAGTGAGGTATTTTTTGTCCTTCAATTTGCTGCACAGGCAGTAAGATAACATCACCTTGACGAATCGGTTTCATGGTTTTGCTTTCCTGACATGGGTACAAACCCCACTTCGCTTTTGCTCTCAAGTTTGGTTTAATTTTGGCACAAGCTATATGGAATTGGGAATTGCGAATTGCGAATTGCGAATTGACAAGAGGCAGAGATGCTGGTCTTGCTAAGGAGAAAAATACTCCCCTTTTCCTCCCCATTCCCCATTCCCAAAGAAAGATATTTTCAAAACTGTAGTCGCCAATTATGCGTTAGATAAGTTAAAGATTGAAATAGCTGGAAGTTCACACCCAGCGTAGCCTCATCTATCCTCTGGGACAGACTGGGGCATAAGTTCACAGGGTTTTCTCCTAAGCAGACAGTTTATGTGAGGATTAAATCACCGCCCTAAGCGCGACTTATCTTGACAATTTGCAAAAATTACCTCAATTTGACTGTTTAGCTTAGTAGCTATTCTTTTTATTAAAATTTCCATGTCAACTCTCGTCATCGTCGAATCTCCAACCAAAGCTCGTACCATTCGCAACTACTTGCCAGCAGGCTATCGGGTGGAAGCGTCTATGGGTCATGTGCGTGACTTACCCCAGTCGGCTAGTGAAATTCCTGCTGCCGTCAAGGGGGAAACATGGGCGCAGCTAGGGGTAAATGTGGACGCCGACTTTGAACCGGTATATGTTGTCCCGAAAGACAAAAAGAAAATTGTCACCCAGCTTAAAGAAGCCCTTAAAGATGTAGATGAACTAATTCTGGCAACGGACGAAGACCGGGAAGGTGAAAGCATTAGTTGGCATTTATACCAATTGCTGAAGCCGAAAGTTCCAACTAAGCGGATGGTGTTTCACGAAATTACCCAAGAGGCGATCAAAAAAGCTTTGAAAAACTGCCGCCAAATCGATGAGCAGTTGGTTCGCGCCCAAGAAACGCGGCGAATTTTAGATCGACTTGTGGGATATACTCTGTCTCCCCTGCTATGGAAAAAAATCGCCTGGGGATTATCTGCTGGGCGGGTGCAATCTGTAGCTGTGCGACTTTTAGTCACTAGAGAACGCCAACGTCGTGCTTTCCATGAAGGTACATACTGGGATTTGAAAGCCAGTTTGTCAAAGGAAAAAACCCCCTTTGCTGCCCAGTTGGTAACATTGGCAGGAACCAAAATTGCTAACGGCAGCGATTTTGACGCAACGACCGGACAAATTACCGCAGGTCGCAATGTCTTGTTGCTAAACGAAGACCAAGCGATCGCCCTCAAGGAACGCTTAACAGGGAAAACCTGGAGTGTTACTGAGATGGAAGAACGCCCTGTGACGCGCAAGCCGTCACCACCGTTCACCACCTCGACGCTGCAACAAGAATCCAACCGGAAATTGCGCCTGTCAGCTCGTGACACAATGCGCGTTGCCCAGAATTTGTACGAACAAGGGTATATTACCTATATGCGGACAGATTCGGTGCATTTGTCAGATCAAGCGATCGCAGCTGCTCGGAGTTCTGTAGAAAAGCTTTATGGTCAACAATACCTCAGCCCTCAACCCCGGCAATACACCACTAAATCCAAAGGCGCACAAGAAGCGCACGAAGCAATTCGTCCAGCAGGTAGCACCTTTCGCACGCCTCAAGAAACTGCTTTGGGCGGTCGAGAACTTGCCGTTTATGATTTGATTTGGAAGCGGACTGTCGCCTGTCAAATGGCTGATTCCCGCCAAACTCAAATTACTGTGCAATTGCAAGTCGAGGACGCTGGATTCCGTTCTTCTGGCAAACGGATTGAATTTCCTGGATACTTACGCGCCTACGTTGAAGGTTCAGATGACCCAGAAGCAGCACTGGAAGACCAGGAAGTAATTTTGCCGAATCTGAAAGTAGGCGATCGCCCAAATTGCACAGAACTGGAAGCTATTGGACACGAAACTCAACCGCCAGCTAGATACACCGAAGCAACTTTAGTGAAAACCTTAGAAAGCGAAGGTATCGGTCGTCCCAGCACTTACGCCAGCATCATTGGCACAATCATCGACAAAGGTTATGCCCATTTGGTGAGTAACGCTCTTATTCCTACCTTCACCGCTTTCGCCGTCACCGACTTACTGGAAAAACATTTCCCAGACATCGTTGATCCTAGTTTTACCTCGAAGATGGAGCAAACCCTTGATGACATTTCTACAGGTGAGGTGAAATGGCTGCCCTACTTGCAGAATTTTTATCTCGGAGAAAAAGGGCTGGAAACCCTCGTAAAAGAAAGGGAAAGCCAAATTGATGCCACCAAAGCTAGAACTGTAGAACTGGAAAATCTAGATGCCAAAGTCCGTATTGGTAAATATGGCCCCTACATTGAAGTCGCAAATGGTGACGGGGTGATCACCGCTTCAATTCCCAAAGACTTGACACCAGCTGACCTCGACCCCAAACAGGTAGAAGTATTGCTGCGACAAAAAACCACTGGGCCCGATCAGGTAGGTCGCCATCCCGAAACTGGCGAACCGATTTATGTGAAAATTGGCGCTTATGGGCCTTATGTCCAATTGGGTGATAAAACCGACGAAAACCCCAAACCGAAACAAGCCTCCCTACTCAAAGGTGTTACCCCAGAAACCGTTACCCTGGAAATGGCTGTTGGTCTGTTAGCACTACCCCGAACATTGGGAGTTCATCCAGTCACTGGCGGCAAAATCCAAGCCAGTTTGGGGCGCTTTGGCCCTTATGTGGTTCATGACCAGGGTAAGGAGGGGAAAGATTACCGTTCCCTAAAAGCTGCTGACAATGTGTTGACAATTAGCCTAGAACGTGCATTGGAATTATTGTCCGAACCAAAAAAGGGACGCAGTTCCACCAACAGCAAGTCCAAGGCAGCCTTACGCGAATTGGGTACACATCCAGAAGACGGAGAAACAATTAACATCTACGATGGCCCTTATGGCCCTTACATTAAATATGGCAAAACTAATGTGAGTATTCCAGAAGGTCAAACGGTAGAAGATATAACCCTGACTGAGGCGCTGAACTTGTTGCTAGCTAAGGCATCGACAGCGAAATCGACTCGCAAAACGACTAAATCAACAAGTTCCAAATCTAAGTCAACTACTAAATCAACGACGGCTACGAAAAAAAAGGCAACAGAAGGTTAATTCCAAGTCAAGAGTCTAAAGTCCAATCTTTAACTCTTGACCCTTGATATCCATCCTTGATAGGATGCAGTTCGGTAGGTTGCAAGTGTGATACTCTAAAAAGTAAGGGAGAACACAACGCCAAATTTTAGAAGTGGCTTATGTCCCAAATACGGGATTGTGTTTCAGCCCGGTTGGAAGCCAGAGGTGCGAGAATATGCCATTTTATGCGTACCTGTTAATCAAAAATTGAGGTAGTATCTCAGGAGCGTTCAGTTCATGGACTATATAGAAAAGGTGCTGGAAAAGCTTAAGGAATTAGCTCGCAGGCTAATTGAAAGTCTGTTAGGGCCGGAGGCTGAACCGGAACCGGAACTGATTCCGATTCCTGTGAACGATCGCACGCGTCGTCGCCACTAAACCCAAAGTGCTGAACTCGACATTGCAACCCTTAAGCATTCTGGCACTGCATGGGCCAAACTTAAATTTGCTAGGACAGCGAGAACCAGGAATTTATGGTTCGTTGACACTAGCCGAAATTAACCGCCTGTTAGACGAAGAAGCATTCAAGTTACAGGCGAAAGTTTTTTCTTTGCAGTCAAATCATGAAGGAATTTTGGTAGATAGCATTCATGGCGCATTAGGACTACATCAAGGGATTTTGATTAATGCCGGGGCATATACTCACACCAGTGTGGCATTGCGAGATGCGATCGCGGCTGTTAACTTGCCCACAGTTGAAGTCCATCTGAGTAATATATATCGGCGGGAAGATTTTCGCCATCATTCGTACATCGCCCCAGTTGCGATCGGGCAAATAAGTGGTTTTGGTGTTCAAAGTTACTTGTTGGGCTTACAAGCTTTGGTGAATCATTTGAGAGTTAAGAGTTAGGAGAGACGCGATTCATCGCGTCTGTACAACAGTTAGGAGGAGAGACGCGATGAATCGCGTCTGTAGTAAAGTTAGGAATTAGCAATCTTTCATTGACTCCTCACTCCTCACTTTTAAATCTAAAATTGTATGCGCCACTCTCCTATAAGTCGGTTTAGAGGTACTTTCGTCGGAGCATTTCTGGGAGGAAGTTTAGCCCCTGGTAGTAAAATGCAGTCTCAGAGTTACCTGGATTTGGGTAGAATGGCGATTCTGGGTACTGAAAGTTTGATTTCGTTGGGTAGATTAGATTTAGATGATTGGATAGCGTGTCAGCAACAAGAATCTCTTCATTTAGCAGTAGCTGATGATATATCGATAAAAATAATTATTGCCACACTACCAGTAGCACTTTTTTTTCACGAAAATCCGATTAAGCTGCGGCAAAACTTGCTGCGTGTCCTAAAAATTTGGGAAGATGACCCAGTAGTAAGGGATGGAACACTAGCAGTAGCTTATGCGATATCTCTTGCCTTAACGGAAAAACTCAATCCTCTAACCCTCATCCCGCAAACAATTGCTTTTCTCGGTGAAACACCGACATCTATACCAAAAAAATTATTAACAGTTCAGAATTTATTAGAGCAAGGGGCGGGATTGTCAAGGGTGCAAGCTGAGTTGGCTAAAGAAGAAAAACTCAGTAACACTATTGCTATGGCATTTTACTGCTTTTTGAGTACCTTAGAAGACTTTCGCCTTGCAGTTTTGCAGGCTACTCACAATGGCAATTTGAAAGTGCAAGATGCTACACCTCTAAGCTTACAGGCTACAGGTATCATTACAGGTGCTTTATCAGGAGTATATAACGGTATAGGTGGAATTCCCGTAAATTGGCAAGTCTTGCTCTTGCAAAGGAATTCTCCAGCATGGGGACTAACTAGCTTTTCCCAAATGTTAAAATTGATCGATGCATTTGTGGCGGTGTGGTCAGGAATGTATGATGTAGGTCTAAATCTAAGAGAGTTAACAGAGGAGGGATGTGAGGTAGCTTTGCTTTCAGTTTACGCAGCTCCTCGCGTTATTCGATCGCGTTAACAATAATTACGTTCGCGGAGCGTGCCGGAGGCTCTATTACAAATTAGCTCGCGCCACCCTAGTTGCAAGTAGGAGATTAAACTTGCCTGATGATTGTCTTTTTTTGAGCTATCAAAGTAGGCAATTACAGGCAGAAATAATGAAAATAAAGCAATTTTTGCAGTTCTTAACCCAGCAATTGACTCACTGGCGGCGACAGTACAAAGGGCTACGCCGTAAGGGAAAGTTAATGAGAAGTCTGAAAAGCAAAAACCATAGAAGAGAACTTCTAAGAACTATCTTTAAGAATATAATTTTATTTTTATCAAAAACCAATGAGAAAAGGGATCGCCGAAAACAAAAAAGAGCGCTCCAGTTAAAGGCAAAATCAGTCAAAACTAAGAGTACTATTTATACAGTCTGTTTAGCTTGGGTGCATGAACAGCGTTCCTGGGTAATTTTAGCGATCGCTATCCTATCCCTTACAGGCATTATTGGGCAAAAATTCTCCAACCAAACTCAACTCCAAGTAGGATACCCCGCGCCCCAAACCATTACAGCACCTTATACAGCTAGCATCGAAGATCAGAAGAAAACAGAAGCCGAGCGCCAAGCCGTCAGTTCTAGCTCCTTACAAGTGTTGATGATGGATGCGCGAATGAACCAACAAATCAACGAGAATTTGCAACAACTTCTGGATGATGGCAACGAAATTCGCGCCGTTACTGGGGCTTTTCCTTTTTTTGATTCTGTAGTTTTGCCCATCTCTACCCAGCGTTATCTCCGCTCTTGTCCTGAGTCAGAATGGCAAGCGGTGCTAGTAGCTGTAGAAAATACGAAAAATCAACACAAGAAAGGAACAAGACAAGCTGCCGCCTTATCAACTGCACCTAATCAGGAACGTCAACCGCGTACAACGCCAGAGAAGACACCAGTTGATTTTTCTCAAAATATTGACTTTACTCAAGCAGTTGCAGAGCTAGAATCTTACCGCGTCACAACTTCTGAGAAAAACTTGTCTTTACTGATTGCCCAAATTTCCCAAACACGCAAAAGATATACCCAAGCCACCGCCAAACTTTTACAGTTAGCCAGTGTTACCCCAGAAGCAGTATACGAAGCATCCCTGCTTTTGGATTTATCAGATATGGACTGGGAAAAAACACAAATGGGAATCCATCAAAGTGCAGAACGGATTCTCAGCCAAGGCATTCCACAGGGACTGCCAAAAAATATCTTACAGGATGCGGTGAGTTTACAATTGCAGTCCTTTGTACCAGAATCCGCCGAACCTTTGGCAAAGAATCTGTTGTTAGCTGTACTCAAACCGAATCTGCAAAAAGATGAAGAACAAACCAGAGAAAACGCTCAAAAGGCTGCTGCTGGAGTGCCACTGGTGATGGTAAACGTACGACATGGTGAGGTAATTGTCAAAAAAGGAGTGCAAATTACTGCATGGAACTTTCAGGTGCTGGAGCATTATCACCTGGTTCGCCGAGAGGTAAAATGGCGGGGGTTAGTAAAGTTAGCATGGGTGATTGCGATCGCCATTAGTATTTTTGTCTGGGTAGAACGACATATTGATTACGAATTGCGACAACGCGATCGCTTATTGGTGTTATTGCTGACTCTGAGTGTGCCAGGATTAGTAACAATGGGATTGCCTTATACCACCTGGAGCGCCCTTGGTTTATTGTTGGGAAGCTTTTATGGTCCGACTTTGGGGTTAACAGTTGTCGGGCTGCTGTTGCCGATATTAGCTATTAGCTTGGATATGAGCAAGGGTGCGCTTTTAGCTGGTGCTGGTGGGGCAATATTAGGTAGTTACATAGCACAACGATTGCGATCGCGTGAAGAATTGGCATTATTAGGGGTTGCGATCGCTTTAACTCAAGGCAGTATTTACCTGCTTGTTAAAATCTTAATTGGTCAAGCATTTGGTTCAACCTGGTATATCGTCCTCCGAGAAGCCGGATTGTTTGCTTTATCCGGTTTCGGCTGGAGTGTTGTAGCTTTAGGGTTGAGTCCTTATCTCGAAAAAGTTTTTGATTTAGTAACTCCCATCCGCCTCGCAGAGTTGGCGAACCCTAACCGCCCGTTATTAAAACGACTCGCTACTAAGACTCCCGGAACTTTTCAACATACGCTATTTGTCGCTACCCTTGCCGAAGCTGCTGCCAAAGAATTAGGATGCAATGTTGAATTGGTCAGGGCTGGGACACTATACCACGATATTGGCAAAATGCACGACCCCCTTGGCTTTATTGAAAATCAAATGGGGAGGCCAAATAAACACGATACAGAGATTCAAGACCCTTGGAAGAGTGCAGAGATTATCAAAAAGCACGTAACAGAAGGGTTGGTGATGGCGCGTAAACACCTTTTACCGACAGCGATTCAAGCTTTTATTCCAGAGCATCAGGGAACGATGCTAATTGCTTATTTCCATCATCAAGCCCAGCAATTGGCTCAGGAAGATCCAAGCTTAACAGTGGACGACGCAGATTTTCGCTACGATGGGCCAATTCCCCAATCGCGGGAAACCGGAATTGTCATGTTAGCAGATTCTTGCGAAGCAGCGCTGCGATCGCTGCAAGTATCGGCTAAACCTATGGGAAAGAAGCCATTACTTAAAGAAGTCTCTACTGAACAAGCTTTGGCAATGCTAAATAATATTCTGCGTGCGAAATGGCAAGACAATCAACTCGTCGATTCAGGACTAAAACGGGAAGAGATGTCACAAATTGCTCAGATATTTGTGGATGTTTGGCAGCAATTTCATCACAAACGCATTGCTTATCCGAAGTTAAAGGCTAGTAGCACTGTGCGGAATTAGTAATGCGATGTCTACGACGGGCTGCGCCTACGCATATCTGTTAATAATAAATTTGATTAATTAATAGGTTTAATATTATACTTAGGCTCCTTTAGTCTTTTGCCAATCTTCTAAGGCTCCAATAACAAAGCTGGCAGATGGATGGTTGAGTAATTGCTCAAAAGCAGAGACACCACCTGCTTTTAAAGCACTCAGTACACGCTCTGACAAAGACTTATCATCTTCAATTCGTGCTAATGCTTCTGTTGCGATCGCCTGAATTAGAGAAATTAACGTTACAACAATCAACGATGTACCTAAAACAGAATATATGATTTTTTCAAATCTTGACAATCTATTGTTTATAAATATTAAGCCATTATTCAATAGTCTTTTTATATAATTCATAATTTTAACTTTTAACAGAAATTCTAGCTAATATAAAACCTATTCACATTCAGAATTGTTGCAATATGCGTTAATGATGTGTCTGCAATTCAGCATAACAAGTAAGTCCTTTAAAGAAAATATAGTGAGTAGCGAACGCCACAGTCAGTTTTAATTAAGTCAAGCTTCATCTTCATCAATAGCCAGTATAATTTCTTTTCCAGGGCGACCGCCCTTTGTCCCGTTAAGTCGAGATGCTTCAGATTTTGCAGGAGAAGTTGAGCTTCCACCCTTTCTGGCAAGTTCAGCCATCCATTTTTTAGTTCCAAATATTCCATTCATCAAAGCAGAAATACTCAAATCTACATCTAGGGTTTTCCAGTGTAATCCTTCACCCGAAGGTGTTACCTCTACTTCTGCTAAATTTTTGACCGAAGCACCCGCCAATCCTTCTCCTACCTCTGAAGGGAACCCAAACATACATTTGTTGGACAAAATAACTATAATCATTCCTAAATAAGCGTCATAAAAAGCACGAGTAGCTCGTGGTTCAGATGTGGCGATCGCATCTGATTTTGCTCTCGCATTAAATAACTTTTCTTTTAATTCTTCTGTAGCCGCAATTTTTTTAACCATGATATTCTCGCCACTTTTTTAGTAGTTCCAATTGGTGATCCGCAACTAACTGTAAGGCTTTCACCGCATCTTTATCACTCATTCCTGGGGATACCCAAACCCACTCTGGAGCTAGGTTTTCATCTCCTATATTGATTTTTGCGTCTCCGTCCCCTTTAAAAACATGGACATGAGCAGGAATATGATCGTTAAGGTAGATACGAACCTCAAAACCGCGTTTTCTTAAAATTGTTGGCATTTAATATTTTACTATTTCTTAAATATAACCTAAGCGCTTGGGTTTATTAAAGGAATAAGCATGAAGGTTAACATACTAGGTTGACCAAGTGCTACGCTACAATTAGCAACATTGAAAGGCAACTATGACTGCCCTGATTCTAAACCTTAGCCCCACCATTGAGTTAACAGATGAGCAGTTCTTTGAACTTTGTCAAAATAATCGAGATTTGCGACTTGAGCGCACGGCAGAGGGAGAATTAATTATTATGCCCCCAACTGGATGGGAAAGCGGAAATCGCAATAGTAGACTGACACAGCGTTTAGGCAATTGGGCTGACGCTGATGGCACAGGTTTGGCTTTTGACTCCTCAACGGGTTTCAAGCTCCCCAATGGTGCAAATCGTTCTCCTGATGCATCCTGGGTGAGTCGCAAGCGATTAGAAGCCCTAAATCCAGACCCTGCAAAATTCCTACCACTGGCTCCCGATTTTGCGGTAGAATTGCGCTCTGCTTCAGACAGCTTAAAGACTGTGCAACAAAAAATGCAGGAGTATATCGATAATGGTGTGCGTTTAGGCTGGCTGATTGATCCGCAAAACCAACAGGTAGAAATTTACCGCCAAGGACAGGATGTTGAGGTTTTACAATCGCCTACTAGCTTATCAGGGGAGGATGTATTGCCTGGATTTCTACTGGATTTGGCAGAGATTTTGAGTTAAGCGATCGCAGTTTCCCAATATTCATCCCCTAATTCCCAATCTGTCGCACACCAGCCAAAATAAAATTAACTGCTGCTTGAGTATGCTGCTCAATCATTTCTGGACTCAGCAGTTGCAAATCAGGTCTAGTATGCTTGATATTTTCGTAAGCATTGAAGTACATATTACAAACCCCAATAATATGCAGAGTGGTAAGAAATGGATCAATTTGACGGAAACAACCTTCCGCCATCCCCCGCTCTAAAATCTTGATGAGATAGCTAAAATTTTCTTGCCAATTCGCCTGCTTGAAATACTTTCCCTGATTTTGGTTTGCTTCTTGAAACCAAAGCATTCCCCGGTGTGGATGAGCAGCTTCGTAAGCGATCGCTTCTTTAACAAGTAGCTTCAACGCCTCCTCTGGTGGGAACTCATCCAGATTTAGCTGCCCCAACCCTTCGTGCATCTCCACCGCCGGACGTTGCAAAACAGCTTGATATAGTCCTTCCTTGCTCTGGAAGTAGTAGTAAATCATCGCTGTGGTGACACCTGCACCTCTAGCGATCGCTTCTGTCCGCGCCCCACTGAGTCCATTTCTGGCAAACTCCGCTTCCGCCGCATCGAGAATCTGCTTTTTCGTCGCTTCTGCATCGCGCACCTGACGCGGCTTTCCAGATGAGAATTTTGACTCCGTTGAACGACCCACTTTTCTCCACGATCATAACCAAAATATATTAACTAAAAAATTGCTTAGTAGTTGACATAGAAGATGAAATTTATTACATTAATATCTATTAACTAAACAATTAGTTAATTATCTAACTCATCTATGTAGTAGCCAAAGTTAGCCGAGTCAATGCTCGGTACTGTCAGTTCGTCCATTGCAGATAAGACTTTAATCATCTCAATTCACATTCCGACAGGTGACATCAACTTGTCTACAACTTTTAAGTTTCAAAATTTCGTTACCTTTTACTAACACATCTAGCAATTTTTAAATCAATTATCAATATTTTGGAGGAAAAATGGAACCAGTTTTACCTGGTGCGCCTTGGTTAATCGCGCACAAATCTACATTAGGAGTGAATAAACCTAATAAACTTACTTTAAATGGACAGGATTATGTTATTTGGCAAAATCACAAAGGTGAAGTTTTTGCCCTTGATAACATCTGCCCACACATGCAAGCCCCCTTATCAGATGGCTGGGTTTGTCAAGAGAGAAATACTATTACTTGCCCTTTTCATGCACTAGAATTTGATGGAGAAGGCAGACTACAGCAATCAGAAAACAAGGAAAATCAACCTATTACCAAACCATTAAAGCTAATTATTAGTAATAATTGTATCTGGACTTATGCTGGATTTGAGCCAAGATTACCCATCCCAGATTTGCATCAAAAAATTGTTGATGAATACGAGTTTCTTGGAGTAACAGGGGATAAAAGTATTCAGGGTGACTTTTTGAGTAACCTGATGGTTAACTATGACTACAACCATCAAAATGGGACTCATAAAGAACTATTTAAAATTAAATATTGTCATGTTACTTCTTTTGAAGAAAAAGGATATTATACCACAATTAAACAAGATTTAAGGAGAGATGATAATACACTAGCAGAAATTATCAAAAACCCAATTTTAGGCATTTTTCCAAAAAATCTCAATAACACACTCGAATACGCTTTTCCTTCAACTACTGGTTTTTTTGCTAAAACGCCCATTGGTGATATTGCTCAAATTCATATTCTCTATCCTGAAACAGAAAAAATCACCAAGACGTTTATTTTGATGTATGCCAAAGTTGTCAATCCTTTGATGAAGTTTCTGTTTAAAAATTCAGTTTTACAAGCAGCAGCGACTGTTATTGAACAGGATACAGGTGCAGTTGAAAGTTTGTATCCTCGGAAAAAATCAAAGATTAGATTACCAAATGAAGAGATTATGTTCTACGCAGAAAAACTTTACCGCGATTGGTAATTTGGATTTATAAAGAATTTCCAACGTCAGCAGAAAGTTTTGGTTAATAGGATTTTTTCTAGTCTGTAATACTTTCACCATCAAAATAAATTAGCCATCTCCTATAACTAATTGCAGTTCTGGACACAGCGAATGTGTGTCTCTGAATGTTGAGGCAGGCAAATAAACTGTAAATTGAGTCCCTCTGCCTACCTGACTGTAAACATTGACAAAACCACCGTGATTCTTAACAATACCCAACGCAGTGGAAAGTCCTAAACCTGTACCTTTGCCTACCTCTTTGGTGGTAAAAAATGGTTCAAAAATCCGTTGCTGGACTTCCGGCGACATCCCCATACCAGTATCTGTCACCACGATCGCAATATAAGAACCCACTTTAGCGTCAATATTGATCTGTGCAGAATGTTCGCCAATCACCAGATTTTCTGCCACAATCCTCAATATACCGCCATTGGGCATGGCATCACGGGCGTTAACTACTAAATTTATCAGCACCTGATGTATTTGAGTTATGTCTCCACGGATGTACCAGAGATTTTTGGGGATATCTGCCTGACAAATAATAGATTTGGGGAAGGTTTGAGCGATAATTTGCTCAATTTCTGCCATCAAAGGCGGAATTTGGATAATTGTCCGTTTGCCTTCAATCCCCCGTGCAAAAGACAACACTTGCTTGAGCAAATTAGCACCGCGTTTAACATTATTTTCTAAAGTTTGCAGTATTTGCTGACTCTGCGAATCGGGCAATTTCTTCTGCAAGAGTTGAACTGACATTAAAATTGGGGATAGTATATTGTTGAGATCGTGGACGATACCGCCAGCTAGTGTGCCGATACTCTCCAAACGTTGCGATCGCAGAAGTTGAGCTTCCAGTTGTTTCTGCTGCGTAATCTCGGTGTTCACACTCAAAATGGACTTAGTTTGTCCATTATCATCTCGGATCAGTATCCACCGACTTTCAACGATAATTACCTTACCTTCCTTTGTCAGTTGATGCAACTCACCCCGCCACTCACCTGTATTCATCACCTTCAAGTAAGCATCATCTAGCTGTGGTGAAATATCTTTATACAAAAGTTGCAAAACATTCTTACCTACAACTTCCTCAGCCTTCCAGCCATACAGACGTTCAGCACCTTGATTCCAAAACAAGATTTGGTTGTGGATATTTCGTACTAAAATCCCCTCAGTTGATACATCCAGCAGCAACCCTTGTTCGCGGATTTTCTGTTCTGCCTGTTTTTGCTGGGTTATATCCCGCATCAGTGCCAAATGAATAAACGTACCATCAGATTCGTTATGCAGTGGTACAGCATGAGTTTCCATGTAGCGACGAGTACCTTTAAATCCCACAATTTCAAACTCCAAAGTCCCCTTGTTACCTTGGCAGATACTTTTATGGAAGTTGGCAAAAGCTGCTCTATACTCTGGCACAATTACGGCATCAATTGGTTTACCAATCAATACATCAGCACTTTCCACTTCCATTATTGCCAATCCTTCGGCATTAATTTCTAAAAGGGTGCCATCCCTAGCAATTAACTTGATGCATTCTGGTTCTGCATCTATCATGGCTCGTAAACGGGTTTCACTTTGGCGTAAGGCCAGTTCCGTCTGCTGAAGTTGTCCGATATAATGCCACAACAAATCATACAGCAGCGCCACTAATACCAAATCCACAATACCAGCGATAAAAAATGTAACTATCGCTTTTTGGGAACTTGCTTGCACCTGCTGTAATAAATTTTGTTCTACCTCTAAAGAATCGTGAATAAGCTGTTGGATTTCTTTGCTACTTGGGTTGTCCTTATCAGATAAGATTCGCTGCCGAACTGCCTCAAATCCCTGGTTTTGTCTGAGGGAAATCTCTTGTTGCAGAATACTGAGCCTACTGGTAATTTTCGGCTCCAGCAAATAAATCCATTGTTGTTTTTGATGGTTATTAGCAGTTAACTTACTGAGAATCTGAATATTGCGCTTAGTTTGTCGATAAGCTGCAAGATAAGTTTTGAGATCGTCAGCATCTGCTGTAATTAGATAATTACGTTGTGCTGTTTCAGTATCTTTGAGCTTATATTGGATACTTTCAACTTGGGTAATGACTTCATAAGAGGATGTCACCCATTGCTGATTGTGAATCAGCTTAACAGTGTTGCTATAAGACACTACAGCATTAGTAAATACAACTGCCAATACTAGGAAGAATATTACTTTTAGCTTTTGCACTCTATACCATTTTTTGATCATGCGATCGCCCCTTCTGCCGCAGATTACCTCCATCAGTTACAATTAAATATTAAAAACAAATACTGAGAATATTTTAAGGATTTTGATAACACAGGTAATAAAATACAATCTGTTCTAGCTGTAAATATCTGGATTGTTTGGGATGATAATTTATACATAATAGTCATAAATAAATCCGCTAGTTTTTAATATAAATTCATTTTTAGCAGTAATCTGGTCAGTGCAGTTTGGATCAAATAAGTTACCTATCCATAATATTTATTTCACCCTACTTTCTTTCCTTAACCAAGCAATATGGTTATTTGATGAATAGCTTGACATGATTCAAACAATATGTTAATAATTATAGTTTGTGGAAACTTTACTTCTTAATATAAGCTCTTGGCTAACGTCATTGTCATAGGTGCCCAATGGGGCGATGAAGGAAAAGGTAAAATAACTGACTTACTCAGTCGCTCCGCAGATGTTGTGGTTCGTTACCAAGGGGGTGTCAATGCTGGACACACGATTGTAGTTAAAGGTCAGACCTTTAAACTGCACTTGATTCCCTCTGGTATTTTGTACCCAAATACTGATTGCATTATCGGCTGTGGAACAGTCATCGATCCACAGATTTTGATCGCAGAAATCGACCAACTAAAAGAATTAAATATTTCCACTGACCACCTGCTGATATCTGAGACAGCCCACGTAACAATGCCTTATCATCGGTTGATTGACCAGGCATCTGAAGAACGACGGGGAAGCTATAAGATCGGCACAACAGGTCGGGGCATTGGGCCGACTTATGCTGACAAATCTGAACGTACAGGGATTCGGGTTTTAGACTTGATGAACCCGGATGAGCTACGTGAGCAGTTAGAGTGGACGATTAATTATAAAAACGTCATTTTAGAAAAGCTTTACAACTTGCCGCCTCTAGATGCCCAAGAGGTGATTGAACAGTATTTGGGGTATGCAGAACGCTTGCGACCTCACGTTGTTGATACATCGTTAAAAATATCCGATGCGATTCAGCGACGGCGCAATATCTTGTTTGAAGGCGCACAAGGTACGCTCCTCGATTTAGATCATGGAACTTATCCTTATGTCACCTCCTCTAACCCTGTGGCGGGTGGGGCTTGCGTTGGTACAGGCGTAGGGCCGACAACGATTGACCGGGTAATTGGCGTGTCGAAAGCCTACACAACGCGGGTGGGAGAGGGGCCATTTCCCACGGAATTGGATGGAGAGTTGGGTGAATTGTTGTGCGATCGCGGTGCCGAATTTGGCACAACCACCGGCCGCAAACGCCGTTGCGGCTGGTTTGATGCGGTCATTGGTCGCTATGCCGTGCGGATTAACGGCATGGATTGCATGGCGCTCACCAAACTGGATGTCCTCGATGAATTAGAGGAAATTAAAGTTTGCGTAGCTTATGACATAGATGGTCAACGCAGCGAACACTTCCCCACCAGTTCTCGTCAATTTGCTAGATGTCGCCCCATCTACAAAACCTTACCAGGCTGGAAAGTGTCAACAACTGACTGCCGCACCCTGGAAGACTTGCCACAGCAAGCACTGGACTATCTAAAATTCCTTGCCGAATTAATGGAAGTCCCGATCGCGATCGTCTCACTAGGAGCAAGCCGCGATCAAACAATAATCGTAGAAGACCCCATCCACGGGCCAAAACGCGCTTTATTGCAGGCCGATGGCACACCTGCTACCTTGCTAAGTGCGTGAATTAGTCATTGGTCATTAGCAAATGACAACTGACAAATGACAAATAACAACTGACAAAGGACAACTTCTATGGCTATTACAGTCGAATCTCAAAAACGTCCAGAAGGCAGCAAGCCAAGAGCTTTGCGCCGTTCTGGATTGATACCTGGAAATTTGTACGGTCACAAGGGTACAGAGTCAATTTCTTTGACTATTGATGCTAAAACCGTTGAGCGCTTGCTCAAAAGGGTTTCAGTTAATAACACATTGATTGAATTAAACATTGCTGATGCACCTTGGCGCGGCAAAACTCTACTGCGGGAACTTCAGATCCATCCAGCAAAAGGTACACCCTACCACCTCAGCTTTTTCGCGGTTGCTGGTCACGGCGACACCACTGTAGAAGTGCGGCTGCGTTTTGTGGGAACTGCTATTGGTGTTAAACAAGAGGGTGGTGTGTTAGACACCGTAATCACCGAATTGCAAGTAAGTTGTGCGCCAGAAAACATCCCAGATGTAATTGAAATCGATGTCACTAACTTGCAAATTGGAGACAGTTTGAGTATTAGTGATATAGCCTTTCCTGAAGGTGTAACACCTCTAGCTGAATCAGAGCGACTTGTTGTTAGCGTTTTGCCACCACAAATTAGTGCTGAAGATGCTGGGATAGAAACTGAAACTGAGGCAGCTTCTTAAGCTAGTTAAACTGTGTAATAATTTTTGATGACACCAGGGGGGAACTCCTGGTTTTTTTTGTTATTTGAACCGCAGAGGCGCAGAGAGCGCAGAGGACAGACATGACAGAAGCGACTCTTCCAGCTTTAATTCAGCAAATGTTGCAGCCTGGATTTTATCCCCATGCGGTAACAGAACCCATTGAACTAATTCAAACTCACATTTCTTATGTGCTGCTGACTGGGGATTACGCTTATAAGCTGAAAAAACCGATGAATTTTGGTTTTTTGGACTTTTCCACCTTAGAGAAGCGGCAGCATTTTTGTCAGGAAGAGTTGCGGTTAAATCAGAGGGGTGCTGGTGAACTATATTTAGAAGTTTTGCCCATAACTCTGGTAAATGAGCAATACCAGTTAGGGGGAACTACCGAAGCTGTAGAATACGTACTGAAAATGCGGCAATTTCCTCAAGAGTCGCTATTGAGTACATTTTTTGAACAGGGTAAGTTAAATGAGACACTCCTAGATGAGTTGGGACGGGTAGTGGCTCAATATCATGCCGAAGCACAGACGAATGATTATATTCGTAGTTTTGGTGAAGTTCCAAAAGTCCGGGCTGCATTTGATGAAAATTATCAGCAAACTGAGAATTATATTGGTGGCCCCCAGACTCAGAAACAATTTACAGAAACAAAGCAATATACAGATAACTTTTTTGCCGAACGTCCAGAATTATTTGCTAGCAGAATTCACAACGATTATATTCGTGAATGTCACGGGGATTTACACCTGAGAAATATTGCCCTGTGGCAGGACAAAATTTTGCTGTTTGATTGCATTGAGTTTAACGAGCCGTTTCGCTTTGTCGATGTGATGTACGATGTGGCATTCACGGTGATGGATTTGGAAGCACGGCAGCGCCAAGACTTAGCTAATGCGTTTTTGAATGCCTACATAGAGCAAACTGGAGACTGGGAAGGCTTACAGGTGCTACCTTTATATTTAAGTCGTCAGGCTTATGTTAGGGCGAAGGTGACATCGTTTTTGCTAGGCGATCCCAGTGTACCCGCGACGGTAAAAGAAGAGGCAACAAAAACCGCCAGTGAGTATTACAAACAGGCTTGGGAGTATACTAAACCAAAGGTTGGAGAGCTAATTTTGATGTCGGGGTTGTCGGGTTCTGGTAAAAGTACCACAGCAAGGCATTTAGCTCGTCAACAGGGAGCGATTCATCTACGTTCTGATGCGGTGCGGAAACATTTAGGGGGAATTCCCCTGTGGGAAAAAGGTGGCGATGATTTGTATACACGTGAGATGACTGAGAAAACTTACACACGGCTGTTGGAATTGGGTATTATCCTGGCTAAACAAGGATTTTCAGTGATTTTGGATGCCAAGTATGATAAACAGCAGTTGCGGCAAGAAGCGATCGCTCAAGCTACAAAGCATGAAATTCCCCTTCAGATTATCCAATGCACAGCACCGTTAGAAGTTATAAAAGAGCGTCTGAACAACCGCACTGGTGATATCGCTGATGCCACCGCCGATTTATTAGCCTCACAAGTCAAACAAGCTGAACCTTTCACTGAAGAGGAACAAGTCTACGTAAAGATTTTGGATACAACTCAAGTAATTCGTAATTCGTAATTGAATCGAAAATTACGAACTACGAATTAGTATGTAGTAGTCTGTCAAGTTTAAATTGATGGGTAAGAAAGTTGGTAGTAAGGACTTCAGTCCTTATTTTATAAGCACGCTTTGTGCTGACTACAGAACTTTTCATTACTAGCTTGACAGACTAGTAGTTAATAGCCTTTTTTACTATATGGCAGACAAAAAGAACGACTTTTTCAGTATTTCTCCCAGCTTCTTTTCTCAGTTGTTATTTGGGGCATTTTTAACATTTATATTAATAATGACCGGCTCCGCACCAGCCCTGAGCATCTTCTTAGGAATCATGGGCGGTTTCATCTTAAGCTGGATCGCTAATGTAACTGATAATAGCCCCCAAGCACCAAATGTAGCCTCCTCTGATGGGGTTGATGCCGGACTTAAATACTGGTTATTTTTTATGCTTGGCTTTGTGTATTTGGGGTATCCACCACCCATGAGTATCTTGCTAGGTGGAATAGGCGGTTTAGCTGGAGGCTGGATTACTGCTTGGTGGGGAAGTAAAGAAGAAACTAGAACTCAGTTGCAAGTTGAAGAATCAGAAGAGGGCGAAGTTGAACCAACGAATGACAGGATCAACAAACGGCAAACAAGAAGAACCGCCCGCCGTTACCGTCGCGCTCCTGGAAGTAGTTTCAATTTCAGGTTTTGGGAAAGGTAGTAATTTGGGCATTGGGCATTGGGAATTGGGCATTGGGCATTAGTCAATAATCAATAATTAATAGTTATCTTTCCCCTGCTTCTTTCTCAGTTACCATGCCCCATTCCCCATTCCCCACTCACAATTCCCCATTCCCAATATGTTTTTATATCTATCCAAATTACTGCCACTATTTTTTTATCCACTAGGATTAGCCTGTGTCAGTTTGGTAGTAGCATTAGTAACGTTGTGGAAACGACCGCGTACTGCGGCGATCGCAATTGCTTTTGCCCTAACTTTATTGCTATTTTGTAGTAATGCTTGGATCGCTAAATCGTTAGTGCGATCGCTAGAATGGCAAAATCTTCCACTCGCCCAAATACCAAATGCAGAAGCAATTGTGGTTTTAGGTGGCGCAACTAAATCAGCTTTTTTTCCTAGACCTACCGTTGATTTGAGTGAATCAGGCGATCGCGTAATTTATGCCGCCCAACTATATCGCCAAAAAAAAGCACCTATAATCATTCTTAGCGGAGGGCGCATTGATTGGCGTGGTAGCGGTTCACCAGAATCGGCAGATATGGCAACAATACTTACATCTATTGGTATTCCATCTGACGCGATTGTTCAGGAACCTGAATCTCTCAATACTTATCAAAATGCTGTCAATGTCCGAAAAATTTTAGAATCTCGTAACATTAAGCAGGTATTATTAATTACTTCGGCAATGCACATGCCGCGATCGCTTAACATTTTCCAGCGTCAAGGAATTAATGTCATTCCTACACCCACTGACTTTTTAGTTACTCAGGGTGACTTGCAAGAACTTGGTTCCACTCCCAAAGCCGCTATACTGAATTTATTACCTGATACCGATAACTTGCACCAATTTACCACTGCTTTAAAAGAGTACATTGGTTCTTTAGTTTATCGCTTACGCGGTTGGCTTTAATAAAGTTATGAGTTATGGCAAGGGACTGGGGACTGGGGACTGGGGACTGGGGACTGGGTGAAAAGTCTTTTTATGTCTAAGTTTCATCATCTGTTGATGTCCTAACCACCTTGGCTGTTGCTATATTAATTGTAATAATTACCTGATTTTAAACTTTAAACTTCTAATTATTAATGACAAATGACGAATGACAAATGACTAACTAAATTAATTTTATGTCTAAAAACTTACCCTATATTATGCCATCCCCTCAACACCAAGTTGAGGAAGGTTTTGCTGCTTACCAAACAACCCACCAATTCTACCATGAAGTTCGGTCACGAGCAGAGTTTCAGCGTTATTGTGAGTGGTATTATACAACAGCAGAACAGAACCGCCAAGAACTTAAAAGAATGCGCGGCGAACTGAATATTTTTCAGTGGTTTCGCCGGCGATAAGTGATTTAGATGACTTCTAACTCATTTTCACGTAAGTGTGCTTTAAACTTTTTACTAAACTGGACTACAATCGGGAAATTAGCGCTTACGGGTCTGTCTCGCCATTGGGTGGCAATATTTACTACATCACCTTCTGTACCTTTGATGTCAAAAGCCTGATTCCGGTGTTCAGGATGATGATACACTACTACCGAATCTTTAACGCGGACGCGATCGCCAACTTTCATAACAACATTTACACCTAGCATTTGCTTTTCCACAAGTATCTGCTACAAAATATATGATTAAATCGCTTCAAATTTGATTTAATCAGCTATTTCTTGACGCTTCACAGGGGTGCGATAGCGCATTTAACCCTCTGCGTCCAGGCACGTTTTAGCTATCCGTGCATACTTTTACAAGTTTTTGCCGTGTTAATGTTTATCGCTCCTACCCTCCGTTTTACCCGAAAATCAGGGAAAAGAAACAAAACGAAGCGATATCAGATGTGCTAGTACTTTGGCAAGAGATATAACCCTATCATCTTCAGATTAACTGAAAGTTTTCGGGGCATTTTAAAACCCTTCATTTGTAAGAAGAGTTTTAATATCTGGCCAAGAGAATATTTTACACAATTCCTGGAACAACAGGTTCATGATTTTATTCAAGAGTTTACCGCCTAGCAGTTTCTCACCTTGCTTGCTGATATTGGCTTGGATTAAAAAATAAATAAATCCAAGCGCAGCAATTATTTTAGCTATTGACTATATGTAATTTAAATGCTTATAAGGTTAAGTGCATTAGGATAGATAAAATAGAATGTCAATTTTAGATTTTGAATTTTCTAGAAAATCCAAAATAGAGTGATTTATGAGGGAACCAAGCAAGAATTCTAAACCCTTACTTACCAAAGAAGCCCCGCCAGTTGTTGAACGCATGGGGCTAACCTGGCTAATTGCAGCAGCGATCGCAACTGCTTTACTATGGCAACTACCAGGAGGTGATTATATCTTATACCCATTTACAATTCTGGCAACCTGGTTCCATGAAATGGGTCACGGCTTAATGGCACTCCTATTAGGGGGAGAGTTTCAGAAATTACAGATTTCTAGCAATGGTTCCGGTGTCGCAACTTATGGCATCCAGTCGTCATTGGGGCCAATTGGCCCGGCAATAATCGCAGCAGCAGGCCCAATGGGGCCACCTCTTGCTGGTGCAGCATTGATTTTGGCTTCCCGCAGTTTTACAGCAGCTTCTCTAAGTTTAAAAATTTTAGGAAGTTTTCTGCTATTTTCTACATTAATTTGGATACGTTCCTGGTTTGGATTGATAGCAATACCCTTACTAGGTTTAATAATCTTGGGTATCGCCCTGAAAGCCCCTCGTTGGGCGCAAGGATTTGCTATTCAATTCTTGGGTGTACAAGCTTGTGTGAGTACCTACCATCAGCTTGATTATCTATTTAGTAGCTCTGCTGGCCCCCTTGGACTCTCTGATACAGCGCAAATGCAGCGATATTTGCTTTTACCTTACTGGTTTTGGGGCGGGTTGATGGCGATCGCATCTCTGGTGATTTTAGTCCAAAGTCTGCGCGTTGCCTATCGTTCAGAATGAAAATACAGATGAGCGATCGCTCTCTTGCAGTCACGAATTCAACCCTCAGTACCTTGATTGCTGAATTAAGTACAGAGTGCCTGAAAGTATAAGCCTTCGTTAACCAGTTACAGTTACCTAGTTTAACTGCTAACCAACAAGCTGAAATTCTCGCAGAACTTCTAGCTGCTGCTGTTCATCTGCATAATCATTGTAATCAAGATTTCAGATGCTAATTGTTGAGAAAATGGAGAATTTGCCTGATGATCGGGATTGACTGTGATTTTAGATTAAAGTATTGGCGATCGCCAATCATTACCTAAGCTGACGGTTGAGCGCGAATTTCATTAGCACAAGGACGACCATTTTCAACATCAGCAATATTAGCAAAAGTTGTTTCTGCAATATTGTGGAGTGCTTCTGCGGTAAAAAAAGCTTGATGTCCGGTAATGAGTACATTGGGAAACGTTGTCAGACGTTGGAAAATATCATCTTGAATAATTTCGCCAGATAAATCTTCAAAAAACAATTCTGATTCTTGTTCGTAGACATCTACACCGAGATAGCCAATCTTACCAGACTTCAATCCCTCAATCACTGCTTGGGTATCAATCAGCGCTCCTCGGCTAGTATTAATTAACATCACGCCTGACTTAATCTGTTCTATAGCCTCAGAATTAATCAAGTGATGCGTTTCGGGAGTCAAGGGACAATGTAGAGAGATAATATCAGAGTTGGCAAATAGCTCAGGTAATTCTACATACTTTCCACCTAGCGCCTCTAATTCTGGATTGCGATAAACGTCATAGGCAAGTAAGTTACAACCAAAACCTTTCATAATCTGTCCTAAAATCAGACCGATTTTGCCAGTACCGACAATACCCACTGTGCGATCGTGTAAATTAAATCCCAATAGTCCATCTAGGGAAAAATTGCCTTCTCGGACACGGTTATAAGCCCGGTGAATTTTGCGATTCAAACTTAAAATCAATCCCACAGCATGTTCTGCTACTCCATAAGGTGAATAGGCAGGAACACGTACAACGGTAATTCCTAAATCTGTTGCGGCTTGTAAATCTACATTGTTAAACCCTGCACAACGAAGGACAACCAGCCGAGTTCCTCGTGAGGCGAGAAGCTCTAAAGTTGGGGCATCAACCTGATCGTGTACAAATACGCAAACCGCCGGAAATCCGGCGGCGAGGATAGCTGTATCCCGATTTAAACGGGGTTCAAAAAATACTAATTCGTGTTGTGTGGGAGAATTTGCATCTGACAAAAACTTGCGATCGTAGACTTTTGTACTGAAGACTGCTACTTTCATGCAAAACCTCAAGCTGTATGCTGCACGGTATTCGACTACATAATACCTTGGCAGTTCAAGAAGCGATGTCTATAACGGGCTATTTAAGATCCCAATTTTCAATATTGCCAGTCTTCAGGATTGATGTTTGTGTAAGCAAATCTATAACTAAAGTAAAAATTTAGAATTTATGCTTCATGCCTAACAAATAATTAAGGTAGATGACTGATTTTTGGTTGATCGAAGTAGCCATACATCACCTGAGAAACTTGACGAATAAAATCCGTTGCTCTATTGTCATTATTCGGTCTACGCACGAAAATTCCTGCTAAATAACGCTTACCTGATGGCGTTTCAATGATACCTGCATCACCTAGTACAAACCGCAGAGTACCTGTTTTATGAGCAATATTTGCACCATAACCTAAGCCTGATGGTAGCAAGCTTTTATTATGACAACGAACCATAATGCCTAAAACTTGGGATTGACTTGTATCAGAAATTAGCTGATTATTTGTAACCAAAGCTGACAATCTTACCAAGTCTCTTGCACTAGTTTTATTAGTTCCTTTAAAGTCTCCGAGCATATTGTGAATTACAGTACTTTGCAATCCCCAAGTACGAAACTTTTGATTTAATTTAGATGCACCACCTAATCGATCGATAATCATATTTGTAGCGGTGTTATCGCTAATAGTCATCATCTTAGTTGCAGTTTGCAAGAGACTAAGCTTAGTTCCCACTCGTTGATACTGCATATCTCCAGAACCACCAGCGACTTCTTTGCGTTGCATTACCAAAGTTTCATCTAGTTTGATTCTTCCTGCATCTACTTCCTGAAACAAAGCAATCAAAATCGGATACTTAATTGTGCTTGCAGCAGAAAAAGCTTTATCACCGTTAAAACTAAAATAATCCCCTGTTTGTAAGTCCATAAAAAAGATTCCGGGAGTGAGGAATCTATAGCGAGCCATTAATGCTTTAATAGGAGTTTTTAGTTCTGATATCTCGCGTCCTAGAGGAACTATACCAGTGAATCTAGAATTATGTATAGGGTTGACAGGCTCGCTCAGAGGAACCGGAGGAATAAATTTAAGTTTTGGGAGTTGTAAATTAGATTGATTTGCACTCCAGTCATTTATATTGTCAACTTGATTTGTGTTGGGATTCGCTTTTGCTGGGGATGACAGTAGAAGAATACTCGTAAGGCTTAGTAACAACCAGCGTAGTTTCATGGAGTGGTGTGAGGATAGTGTTGGATTTATTTACAGAGATTTTCCGAATAAGTTAATCAGATCCGGATTGATTGACATAGTAATTACTAAAATATTGTATGTCAAGAGAGATGAATACATAGATTCATTGGCAAGAATTATGCTAAAAAGGCACAAGGTACAATCAAATAATTATGTAATTATAAAAGTAGTAAGAATTGATAATTATAGGTTTCATTTTTCTAGCAATTATTTATACATAGCAATCGAGATCGGGAAAGCATTCCGTTGTAAGCGCCTCATCATAACTGGTTTCAGAAGAATGTGGTAGTGATGGTTATCCTATATGTGTAAATTTTAGATCCTCACCTTGATTTTAAAACAACACAGGCACAAAAGTTCCCTCGTAACATTCAACATTCACTCTTCTGTGATTTGCATTCCAAAATGCAAATCTATCGAGCGCGATAATCCCTAATAGGACGATAACAGAAGCATGAAAGCGTGAATACAAAACTCCTCATTTCTCCTCAAGAAGTCACGTCCCTGTTAGCAGAAAAGTCATCACGGGCTGTCATTATCGATACGCGAACTCCTGAAGATTATGCTATTTCTCATATTCCTACATCCATAAATATTAGAGATTTTTTCACCTATCTTTTAGAGAATTCCAACCCAGCAGGTTTAAAGGAATTACAAGAGTATTTTGCAGAAATTATGAGCAAGCTGGGAATATCGGGTGTAGAACGATTAATTGTCTATGAAGATGCCTTAAATAAAGGTTATGGTCAATCTTGTCGAGCAGCTTTTTTGCTAAAGTATTTGGGTTGCACTGAGGTATCTATTTTACAGGGAGGATATAGAGCATGGCTGACAGAAGGATTATTTACTACCGATGAAGTTCCGTTACCTGAAAGCAGCATATTTAGATTGCATCCTAATGCTGACATAATGGTGACTACCGCCGAGATGTTGCAAGCAATTACCAATCCAGCAATTATAAAATTAGATGTGCGCGATCGCAATGAATGGCTGGGACTGAGTTCTTCTCCCTACCATGCTGATTTTTGTCCTCGCAAAGGTAGAATTCCTAACTCAGTCTGGTTAGAATGGCATCGGCTGATGAATTCGGAATCGGAAATCCCCACGTTCAAATCGCCAAGTGAAATTCTCGAAATTTGTCAGTCTGTAGGTATTACTTCAGAGTCTATTGTATACATTTACTGCTTTAAGGGTTCAAGGGCTGCTAATACATTGATAGCTCTGGAAGAAGCAGGAATTTCTGCCAGAAATTATTTTGGCTCGTGGAATGAATGGTCGCGTGACTTTTCACTACCTATTGATAGTAGAGTTATGCAAGCAACAGATAGTTAGAGAACTCCAATAAATAAATTATTCAATCTTGTGGGGTGGGCAACATGAGCGCCCGGAATCTAAGGCGCTCATGTTGCCCACCCCACAATAAATAGTTGGATATTTTTTTATTTGGAAGTCCCTTAAACTAAAAATGGACGCGCCAGAAAAAAGCTAGCAATTGATTTAGCATCTACCGCTTCTCCCTCCAGAATAGCTTTCTCTAATTCTTCGGGAGTAAAAAATACGGTTTCGATATCCTCGTCTCCATCTTGTGCTGGTGGTGTCTCCAGCTTTTCTAAATCTCGCGCCAGAAAAGCATAGATAATCTCATCAGAATAACCAGGCGCTAGGAAAAATTCGCCTAATTTGTCCCATTTTTTGGCACTATAGCCAGTTTCTTCTTCGATTTCGCGCTGTATTGTCTCTAAAGGCTGTTCATTTGCTTCCAAAGTTCCTGCCGGAAATTCTAATATCCGTCCCTGAATTGCAAAACGATACTGGCGCACCAATACAAGTTTGCCTTCTGGTGTCACCGGCACAGCTAGAGCGCCACCAGGGTGACGAATACATTCCCATTCTCCCTCCGATTTATTCGGCAAACGCAAGCGATTAACTTCAAAATCAAACTTGCGTCCTTTATGAAACAAGCGTTGTTTCAGCAGTTGTGGTAATTCTCTACCTAATGGCATAGTAAAATTTGATTATCTGAGAATACAGAGGTGAAATCAGCGTTCTCCTGCTTTTAAGGATGGTAATTTTAATTGCCCATCAATAAATGCACATCAGAACAGTCTACCTCTTTCAGCAGTTCTTTAATAACACACCCGGATAGTGGTTCTATCCAATCTGCGGCAATTTCTGCCAGTGGTACTAACACAAACGCCCGATCCCGCATTCGTGGATGGGGAATCTGGAGATTTGGTGTATCCACAATAAAGTCATCAAATAATAACAAATCTAAATCTAGGGTGCGTGGCCCCCAGCGTTCTTGACGCACACGCCCAAATTGTTGTTCAATTCCTAACAGAATTTCTAATAGTTGCTGGGGTAGCATCTCTACCCGCAATGTGACGCAGCCATTTAGATAATCCGGCTGTGGTGGCCCTACAGCTTTAGTTTTGTACCAATTGGATCTGGCTTCTAAGAGAATACCTGGCGTTTGGACTAAAGTTTCGATCGCTGCTTCTAAAATTGTCTGGGAATCGCCGATATTACTACCAAGGGCAATAGCGCTGATTCTGGGCTTAATGTACGTGTAGTCCAACCCAGGCATCGTACTCTCCTGAAATAACCTGTTTTTTGGCTGTTTTTGCTGATACTTCGCTGCACTGTTCCAGCAAATGCCAATAGCTTTATATTCTGAATAATTAGCAAAATTGCAATATTTTTACAAAACTAAATTAACCAAATCTAAAAAACATTATTTTATGGTGAATATAGTTAATTATTTATGGGATATTATACTAACACAATGGTGGTGCTGTAACCCCAAAACTGATTGATGGTGGTTATATATTTACTACTTTGAGCGAGGAACTGACGTGGGGAAGCTTACCTCCTGGTTCAAGCGAAGACCAACTAATTGGAGTGACTCTGGATGAGGAGGAACAAATGAGAGCTTACCACCGGCACATCTGGCGCAGGCGAGGCAGTTACTGAGCAAATGAAAATTTTACCATCTAGGATGAAGGCCAATCGGGCAACTGGCGGTAAACCACTCTATCGTCGCTTATGGTTTTGGGCGGGCTTGGGTGTAGGTGGTGGGATAGTTGCCTTCATCTACGGCATCAGTTTAATAGACCGCACTTTGCCAAATCAGACCGAGCTAAACGCTGTGTTAAGAGAGCAAACACTGACCATTAAAGCTGCTGATGGCACCATATTACAACAACAAGGTGAAGCGACTAGAGAACAGCTAAAGTTAGAACAAATACCAGATAATTTAAAAAAAGCTTTCATCGCCTCAGAAGATAGAAGATTTAAACAACACAACGGATTTGATCCGCAGGGGATTGTTAGAGCCGGCTTGAATAATTTGCGATCGCAAGGTGTGGTAGAAGGTGGTAGCACCATCACCCAACAGCTAACGCGGATTCTGTTTTTGAAACAAGAACAGACAATTTGGCGCAAACTCAAGGAAGTCCGCCTAGCTCAAAAAATGGAGCATGAATTAACCAAAGATCAGATTCTAGAGCGTTACCTAAATCTGGTTTATTTGGGAGGTGGAGCTTATGGTGTGGCAGATGCCGCCTGGGTATACTTTAGTAAATCACCAGATCAGCTTTCTCTTGCAGAAATGGCAACGATTGCCGGATTAGCTCCTGCGCCTAGTTTATACGCCCCAGACAAGAATCCCGAAGCGGCAATCCGGCGAAGAAATCTGGTATTGCAACGGATGCAAGAGGATGGAGTTATTACACCAGAGCAAAGGCAAGCAGCCCTTCAGGAACCATTAACCCTCAAAAGCAGTTTACCTAAGCGAGTCCAAGTAGAATCACCCTACTTTACCAGCTACATTCAAAAAGAATTACCGAAATACGTTTCTGCTAAGGTGCTGGCAAGTGACGGATTAGTAGTGGAAACCACGCTGAACCCGGCTTGGCAGAAAGCCGCAGAAGAGGCGGTTGCCAAAACACTGCGAAATCAAGGACGCTGGGAGAACTTTAAACAAGCATCAATGGTTGCCATTGACCCCCGGAGCGGTGAAATTAAGGCGATGGTTGGGGGAAAAGATTTTGGTAAAAACCAGTTTAATCGAGTTACACAGGCACAACGGCAACCAGGATCGACATTTAAAGGGTTTGTATATGCCACTGCGATCGCTAGCGGCAAAAGCCCCTACGATAGCTACGAGGATGCACCCTTTGTTGTAGATGGCTACGAACCGAAAAACTATAGTGAAAAGTTCCACGGTTCAATGAGCATCCGAGATGCCCTCACCCGTTCTGTCAATATCATTGCGGTGAAGGTGTTGATTGATGTGGGATTTACGCCAACGATTAAACTTGCCCATGATATGGGAATAAAATCTGAACTTAAACCCACTTATTCTTTGGCTCTCGGTTCAAATGAAGTGAATTTACTAGAATTAACCAGCGCCTATGGCAGTTTTGCAACTCAGGGATTGCACACAGAGCCTCATGGTATTACCCGCATCCTCAACCGCCAAGGTAAGGTGATTTGGTCAGCTAATTTCAAGTCTCAACGCGCCCTTGACGCTGAAAGTTCCGCCATCATGACTTGGATGCTACGCAACGTCGTAGAAGAAGGGACTGGTGCTGCTGCTCAATTAGATAATAGACCAGTTGCTGGCAAAACCGGCACCTCCGATGAAGCCCGTGATTTGTGGTTTATTGGCTATATTCCCCAGATGGTAACAGGGGTGTGGTTAGGTAATGATAATAACCACCCCACAGACGGCAGCAGTGGCAGCGCCGCTTACACCTGGCACGAATTTATGGAAAAAGCCGTAGAGGGGATGCCTGTAGAAAAATTTCCCAAACGCCCCAAGTTAGAAGGTCGTAAAGGTACTATCAAGGCTCAGTCCATCAAGCCGAAACAAGTGCTGAATCGTTCTCTTGACTCTAATGATGATTCAGAAGGAGAAAGTGCTAGAAATTCTGAGGATAGTGGTTCATCTAAAAGACGGCGGAGGAGGAGCTATTCTCAAGAAGAACAGCAATCGAGCGATTCTACCCCAAGACGGAGAAGGCGCGAGCGCACCGAAGAATCAAGTTCCACCAACTCTTCTTCAGAATCATCTACTCCCCGACAGCGTTCTAGAAGAGTAGAATCTGATTCTTCCCCGCCTCGAAGAAGTCGGCGATCTTCCTCTCCCGACAGTAGTTCAGGTTCTTCAGGTTCTTCATCACCACAACCATCCTGGCGCGAGAGACTTAGACCTTCTAATTAATTATGAGGTATTGGGCATTGGGCATTGGGAATTAGGTAATAATCTAGAACTTACGCATTGACAGAAAACACCAAATATGGATGATAGGAAAAACCACATTGATCGTAGGGGTTTAGCATTGCTAAACCCCTACAGTGCGGGTATCAAAGAACGATTAATCAAAGTCTGAAACGACCTATTTTGGTAAATTCATCCGATGATTAATTTGTACAGTGCGTAAGTCCTATAATCAATAGTTCTTCTTCCCCTGCTCCCCCTGCCCTTTTCTATGCAATATGAAGTTGCTCAAACTAAACTAGGGGAGGATGTCAAGTGATAGGCTCATTCTATAGTGTGTCAAGTAGTGTTACTTAACATTGGAGAATATACTCATGCATATATTGATGCAGGCAGCAGATTCAGTCGCAACAGGTGGTGGGCAGTTTCCTTTTGCTTTCACTTTGGTGTATGTCGTCGGTTTTATTGCTGCTGTAACCATTGGTTCAATAGCTTGGTACAACTCTAAACGCCCCGCAGGTTGGGAAAGCAAAGAGCGTCCTGATTTTGTGCCTAAAGTTGATAAAGAAGAAACTCCGGGTCTGGGTGAACCGAAGTCATAATTTAGTCATTAGTCATTAGTCTATGGACTTTTGACTATGATTAATTTTGCACGTCAACCCAACGACGGTAAAGCTTTTGAATTTGTTTGAGAAGTTTAGCCTGAGTCGGTTGAGTTGAATCATTCGGCTTCGCTATATCCTGCAATTCCGTCAAAAGTCTAGCTTCTTCGACGGCAACTTCACCATCGCTATAAATTAAGCCACTGATCGCTTCAATCAGATTTTCACAATCTTCGAGACTGGGGCGATCGCCTAAATACTCCCGCACCCAGTCATAGCATTCTTTTGGCTGTACAGGAACTAATTCGTATAGCCAAGGTTTAATTTCTGGGTCGTTAGCTAAACCTTTTGCTTGAGCTATTTCGCGGAGATATTGCCGTTCTTCCGGCTGGATTATGCCATCAATCCATGCGGCTCCAATCAGGATTTTAACTAAGTTTTTGACATTGGAAGGGCTAACCATTGCTGCCTCCTCTGGTAGATTAAGACCTCCACCAAATAGTACAATCCCAAACAGTATTCATTCGGAATTATTGGTTTTTCTTAAGCGAACCATAAAAAAGCCATCCATGTCCTGTCTATGAGGCCAGACTTTAAACCAACCTTGAGGGGTGCTATATGCAGAAACAGGCAACTCAACGCCTCTTGGAGACTCAATTTGCCAATCAGGTGACTTAGCTAAAAATGCCGAAATAACTTCTTCGTTTTCTGCTGGATGCAATGTACAAGTGGCATAAACTAGTACACCCCCAGCTTTGACAAAACTTGATGTATGTGTTAACAATTCTTCTTGCAGCACCGAAAGTTCCCGGACAGATTCTGGTGTCTGTCGCCAACGCGCATCAGCATGACGGTGCATGGTTCCTAACCCAGAACATGGAGCATCTAATAATACCCGGTCTGCGGTGTTTTGAAATTGGTTGAAATGACGGCTGTCGCCAGTGTAAATTTGAATAGATTGTAAATTTAAGCGTTGAGAATTTTCTTGGAGTTTACGAAGACGAGAAGAAGTGCGATCGCAAGCCCAAATTTTCCCCTTATCTGCCATTAACTCAGCAATATGGGTTGTTTTACCCCCTGGTGCAGCACAGACATCAATTACCACCTCACCTGGTTGGGGGTCGAGCAAATGACTTACCAATTGAGCGCTACTATCTTGTACAGTCCACCAACCTTCTTTAAAACCAGGTAGTTTTTGAATTGACCCAGTATTACCAATAAATCGTAAAGCTTGGGGTAAATGAGGAATCCGTCTCACTAAAATACCAATAGATTGCAAAGCCGCCTCAACTTCTTCGATGGAAGTGCGAAGTGGGTTGATACGTAAATCAATTGTTGGTGACTGGTTCATCCATTCACACAGTTGTTCTGTCTCAGATAAACCCAATTGTTCTAACCAAACTTGAATAATCCAGTCAGGAAAGCTGTGTAAAATACCCAAGCGTTCCACTGGGTTTTCTGGAAGTTGTAACGGATCTCTATGGAGGGATGAGGAAGATGAGGGAGTGTTTTCTTCTCCTACTCCCTCATCCCCCCCTACTCTTCTAAGATACTGGCGTAATAGACCGTTAACAAAACCCGTGAGTCCCGCAAAACCATTTTCTTTAGCGAGTTGGACAGTAGTATTAACAGCAGCTGAAGCCGGAATACGTTCTTGATAGCGCAGCTGGTAAAAACCCAAATGCAAGATGCTACGAAGGTCTGGGGGTTGTTGGTGAGATTTCTTTTTAGCGAGTTGATCGATGAGACTATCAAGAGTGCGCTGCCTTCTGACGCTCCCATAAACCAATTCTGTCACCAAACGGCGATCGTTATCAGGCAAATTAACTTTTTGCAGCACTCTATCTAGGGCAAAATCAGCATAAGCCCCCTTATGAACATCTCGCAGGGCGATAAAAGCTAGTTGACGGGGGTTTGTCATGGAAACATGAATCAGGAGTCACGAAGCTTTTGTATTCTAACTCCCCATTAATTAGTAATTCGTAATTCGTAATTTTTGGGTTGAATCACCTTTGTTTAGTCTAAATTCCTGTTTGGAATTGTCTTTAATTACGAATTACGTTAGCGGAGCGGGGCGTTTAGCCCATTATAAATTACGAATTATTGCATATAACCCTCTAGACTGGCAATTTCAAGCTCACATGCTCTAGAAACCTGTTCTGCTGGTAATTTACCAAAGCTGATTAATGGTAAATAAGTGGGGTTTGCCATTAGTTCTTTTGCCAATAAGAATCCAGTAATTGTCCAAGTTTGATATTTTCTAGCTTGTTTCCCAATCAGTCGGCCTTTTTTACCGTCATAATATTCTGGCCACTGATCTGTACTCAGCCGTCCTTGGGCAATTTCAATAGCCTTTTGTGCAAGACTTATTTTGTTAGTTTTCACAGCCGCAGCTGCCAACATCCACATTAAAACTGGCCAACTACCAGCATTATGATACGACCAGGGGATATTTTTGGGGTCACATCCAGTTACAATTCTGTATTCTTCATGTTCCAAAGCTGGGAAACAAATTTTCATCGGCATATCTCCCACCAAATCATCCCATCGTTTCTCAATGAGAGTCATAATCGCTTGTGACTGTTCTTCGGTGGCTAAGTCTGAAATAATCGCCATTAAGTTTCCGAGTGAAAAGAAGCGAGTGTCTAGTTGCGATGGCCCAACATTACCGGCTAAATAACCCCCTTTTTTGGGTAGCCACTTATCTAATTCATAATAAGGAACAGAGTCTACATATATATTGAACAAATTCACAGCGCCTTTACCATATTCTTCACTTTTGAAGCGATAAATTTCATTCAGGCGATTAATATCTATCCAATAATGCTGGCGAATATGGGCACATAAAAGAGGCAATCGGTTATCAATGGCTGCAACAATATCAGAATTCCCTTGACAAATTAGCAGTTCACGAGATGCACGCAATGCTGTGTAAAAAAGAACTTGCAGTTCTAAAGGATGTCCATAAATGCCCATACGACGGTCAATCATACAAGCACCATCTGGAACCAACAGCGTTGGGTACATATCAAAGCGATTCGCCAAGCAGATTTCCATGATTAACCTGATACCATTTTGGAATTCAGGTTCATAAGCCAGAGAAAAATCTTCTGTGGCGACTACATAAGCACGCAATAAAATAATCCACCATAAACAAGAATCAACAGGTGTAACTCTAGCGATCGCATGTTCGCCAAAGTCTGCTTCTAAATATTCTTGTCCATTTTCTGATACAACTTTGAAGCTAGCTGGTATTAATCCTCTTCCCGGCTTATAGGCATCTAATGCCCTTTCTTTAGGCTGTAACTTTAAGGTTTCTTCTAAAAAATTGCGAACAATATCTGTTCTACCTTTGATTAGAAAAATTAGAGCAGCAGAGACAAAATCCCGAACAAAGCACTGGTCATAATTGAGCGCCTCTACAGACGAATCATAAGCGGCTATCGTACCAACAGGGCGACCTTGATAATAGAGAATTGATTTTTCTAGTGTTTGCCACGCTTCTTCCACTTCTTTTAAATTTTCAGTAGTTTCCAATTCGTTAAAGTGCATCGCCAGAATAGCTCCATTTAGGTTGTGAATTTGTGGTAGATGCGTCTTCATTTATGATTTTTGCTATTCTCAGCATAACAAAAACGATTCTTGGAATAGCAAATATAATTTTGAAGAAAATTACTCAACCAACAATGAATAAATCTGCTGACATTTAAGCAGCTTTATTTATTGTTAATTTGTTTATAATCAATTACTCTTTTGGTGAGTTATAGTTCTTATTCTTCACCGCAAGCAGTAACATGATTCTTCAAAAAAGTCACACAAGATATATTTTTAAATTATTTGTTGTTCCGTTTCATGCCCGGAATCTTTGCTTTACCAAATAAAGACATATCTTCAGTGCTGTTTAGGGTTTGCATGAAGTTAAAACTAGTGCAGTATATTTACTTGATCAGGATTAGTTTTTGACACTAAGAGGTCAGATTATTCCCCTACATTATAATAATTTATAACTTTCTTTCAGAATATGCAAGATGAATAGTTTAAAAAGTGAAGATGTCAATACTTCTGAAGATTTAGTTATATATTGTACCCTATTTGATATTGATGAGAGTTGAACTATTTCTGGAATTTTTTATAAGCTTGATTAATTAGCTTTTGCGATGTCTACGACGGGCTACGCCTACGCAGAATCGACGATAGGCAATGGCAGTGGCGAGGGGTTTTCCATCGTGGCTGATGGCAACAGACGAAACTGCTACTGAGTGTCTAACTAGAGAATTACCCTGAGTTAGGGTTAAATCCCCAACTCCAACTGTCTTTAATTTTGAAGTAATGAGTAATAAGTAACAAGTAATGGGTATTTACTCATTACTCATTACTCATTTAAGATTAATACCCTGGATTAAAATCACACATCCCCGACTTTTTAAGAAGTCGGGGATATTATCTCTCACAAATGATTAAGTAGGGCTAGATTAAAGCAATTGGCAAATCGTCATTAAAAGGTGGAACTATCGATTTCTGAACTCCAATTTTCAGGCTTTTCACTCGAAAATTAGTGTTCCAATTACGAATTCTGTTTTGACAAATCCATTAAGTTTGCCAGCTTATAAACTACCCGCGCTCCAACATTACCATCCCACTCGGCATCACCAACTTCACAGATATCAAACCCAATAATTTTTCTACCACTATTGACTAATTCCCGAAATAGAAAAAATGTTTGCTCTAATTCCAGCCCACCTGGAACAGGAGTACCTGTACTGGGACAGAGTTTTGGATCTAAACCATCGACATCAAAGCTAATGTAAACAGATTCAGGTAAATGACTGATAATTTCTCGGCATAAATCAAGCCAAGTTGTTCCAGAGTAAAGCTTTTGTTTAATGGCTGGGTCGTAATATGCAATAATGCGACTATCAGATTGGTCTATCATTTGCACTTCATCATGACTAATATCACGCAAACCGACTTGCACTAGCTTGGAAATTTGCGGTATTTTCATCGCATTAAACATGATAGACGCATGGGAAAATTCAAATCCCTCATAGCCATCGCGTAAATCTGCGTGGGCATCAATATGCAAAATGCCATAGTTGGTGTAGTTAGCCGCTAATGCTTGGAAATAACCCAACGGCGAACTGTGATCTCCTCCAATAACTGCAACTCCCTTACCCTTGTTAATTGCTTCTTGACAATTTTCAAACAGCCATTGATTAACCTGTTGCCCAGCCTGATTAATTTCTGTGAGGACAGGTGTTAAATCTGGTGCATCTGAGAGTTCTTTGCCTTGGGCTAATCGCTCAATAATTTTTGCTGCCAAGGCGCGGTAGTATGTATTTTTTTCTAATATATCTTGGGAAATTTCCACCATGAAAATTCCCTGCTTCCAACCATTAGGGTTATCGAAATCGAACAAATCTAGTTGAGTTGAAGCATCAAGAATTCGCTGGGGGCCGTTAGCAGTGCCTGCACCATAGGAAACAGTGACTTCCCACGGCACACCAAAGACAATCAGGTTTGCAGATTCATAATCGCAAGGCAAACCTAAGAGGTTGCCATTTATTTCACCTACGCCGCTAGGATTGTAGTCTTGTAGTTGATTACTCATCGATTATCTTCTGGATTTACGTGGATAGACAGCACGCCGCCTAGTGCAATACTACTTAGGTTAAGGTGCATAGTCATTGGAGATCCCCCTTAGTCTCCCTTAAAAAGGGGGAAAATAAGACATTCTTAGCCCCTTTAAAAGGGGGGTTGTGGGGGGATCGACTCAAAACCTACGCAGTATTGCCGTCTAGTGGACATCTGCATTCTAATCAAAATTTTTCATCGGCGGTAAACTACAATGCCTCTATTATTTGGTCGAAATTGCGGCGATACACCTGTTGACTGAACTCCTGCAACTCTGTGTCTGAGGAGTGGGGCGATCGCTTTAATGTTGCTTCTTGGACGTATGCCATCAATGGACGACGAAGATGTTCGTATTTTTCAAAGGCTTTGGCTATAGCTTGCAGATTATCCCAGTTATTATCTTCAGCAATTTTAGTAATGAGTGTTGTAACTATTAGTGCATCTTCAAAACCTTGATTAGCTCCTTGAGCCAGGAAGGGAGGCATTCCATGTGCGGCATCGCCAACTAAGACGATTCGCCCTACACTCCAGGCTGGTGAAATTTTGGCAGGATTAGCTTTAGTATTGAGGTCAGTTGGGTTAGAAACTTGTAAAGAGTCCGAAGTGGTGGCGTGGTGAATGTAGTAGGGACGCTGCTGCATTTTGGCAGGAGGAGATAAACGTACTAATTGCTTGAGCGGATCAGGAAAACCTGCTTTTTCCAATTCCTGCAAAGCTAAGTCAATTAAAGAACTTTCTGACTTTCCTTGTAAGGAGTCTAAAGGCAAAGCAAGATGTATTATGTATCCTAGTTCACCAGTTGGTCTGGAATATAATATTATCCTAATATTATTTATACAAATAGAATTTCCAGTTATTTCATCATTAGTGATTGTTACAAGTGATGAGCCTTGCAAGAAATCTTCTTCTAGTTTCGTGAATAGTTCTTTTGGTACTTCAGTTATTTCTCTACAAAATATAGCTGCAAACCCAGAGTATTCAGGTCGGGCAAAATCATGGTACTGAGTGTCTGTGTAAAGCAGTCTACGAACTGTAGAATTAATGCCGTCTGCTGCAACAATTAGTTTAGCTCTAATGGATTTTGTTACTAATTCTTGGGGAGAAATATCTGAGTCTTGGGGCTGTGTGTGATTATGTTTCTGCCCATCTGTCCAATACGCATAGGGGTTGGTTTCTATTTGTGTATCACCTACACAATCTATGCGGACACAACCTTTTTCCGGCTCATTTACAACATTAATACAACGGTGATTAGCTTTAACTCGGTCTTCTGGAAGTAGTTGTCTGAGGGTTGTCTGTAAATTGTACCAAGGAATTGATACTCGACCCTCGCCATAATCTTTAAACCAATCATCAAAACTAAGCGGGATTGACTGAATTATCTGCCCTTGTAAGTTTTTGTAAATCCATTGGGGTGAAATCTTTGGAGATTGTCGCTCTGGAGTAGATTCAAGAGTTTTTTGGCCATTAGACTGCTTGGGATTCAATAAACCAAGTCCAGTTTGTTTGACTTCTTCGTAAGCGTTAGGATCTAAATATTTGAGAGATTGTAATCCATTGGGGAGAAGATCCAATGTTTGTCCAATTTGACGAAAGGCGCGAGTTTGATCGATGACAAGGATATTTTTAATCCCACGTTTACGTAAGCCAATGGCAGTTGCTAACCCAATAGGCCCAGCGCCAACCACTACAACATCGTAGATTTCTTGAGAAGTAGAAGAGGCGATCGCAGATGCAGCTAAGGTATCAGCTTCGGTTGATGTGTCTGTATGTGTATGAGGGCTTGATTTAGTTTCTGGCATATTTATATATTGGATAGAAGCTGGGCAATGTGGAAAGCTATAGCTATCAAGTAAGTTAGCACCACACAACAATATTAAAATCAAATACAAAAAGTTAGATATTTTGCCGCGATCGCACTTATTATTTGAAGCAAATTATGATAATCGAACCGCCAAGTCGCCAAGAGCGCCAAGAGAAGAAACAGGAAAGTTTATAAATTATTACAGTTGGTGTTCAAAGGTGGAGCGATGTCTACGACGGGCTACGCTTACGCACTTTTTACTCGACAGTTGGTGTTTAGAGGTGGAGCGATCGCCCTTTTTGCTCGACAGTTGGTGTTCAGAGGTGGAGCGATCGCCCTTTTTGCTCGACAGTTGGTGTTCAGAGGTGGAGCGATCACCCTTTTTGCTCAACAGTTGGTGTTCAGAGGTGGAGCGATCGCCCTTTTTGCTCGGCAGTTCGTGTTCAGAGGTAGAGCGATCGCCCTTTTTGCTCGGCAGTTCGTGTTCAGAGGTGGAGCGATCGCCCTTTTGACTCGATAGTTGGTGTTCAGAGGTGGAATGGTGAGGTTTTGAGGTCGAGCATAGAGGCGGGGGAAACTGCGATCATATATTCTCTCAATGCAATTCTTGATACAGGGTACATTATTAATTAGCTCAATTTCTCTGCTGCGCGTCCAAGCAGCAACTCGTCGTCAGGTATCGCCTCTATAAAACCCCAAATGACTAACGAAGAACTGCTGCAAATAATTGAACAAGCTGCCAGAGACAAGGTGACAGAACTAGACCTTTCTGACAAAGGCTTAATAACTCTGCCACCGGAAATTGGCCAACTCACCAACCTGCAAACCCTCCACCTCATCGATAATCAACTGAGCAGTCTGCCACCGGAAATTGGCCAACTCACCAACCTGCAAACCCTCGACCTCTTCATTAATCAACTGAGCAGTCTGCCACCGGAAATTGGCCAACTCACCAACCTGCAAACCCTCTACCTCGGCAGTAATCAACTGAGCAGTCTGCCACCGGAATTAGGCCAACTCACCAACCTGCAAACCCTCTACCTCAGCAGTAATCAACTGAGCAGTCTGCCACCGGAAATTGGCCAACTCACCAACCTGCAAACCCTCTACCTCAGCAGTAATCAACTGAGCAGTCTGCCACCGGAATTAGGCCAACTCACCAACCTGCAAACCCTCCACCTCGACAGGAATCAACTGAGCAGTCTGCCACCGGAAATTGGCCAACTCACCAACCTGCAAACCCTCTTCCTCTTCAGTAATCAACTGAGCAGTCTGCCACCGGAATTTGGCCAACTCACCAACCTGCAAACCCTCTACCTCAGCAGTAATCAACTGAGCAGTCTGCCACCGGAAATTGGCCAACTCACCAACCTGCAAACCCTCTACCTCAGCAGTAATCAACTGAGCAGTCTGCCACCAGAATTTGGCCAACTCACCAACCTGCAATCCCTCGACCTCAGCAGTAATCAACTGAGCAGTCTGCCACCGGAATTTGGCCAACTGTCAAACCTGAACAAGCTCGATCTTCGTAGAAATCCACTCCCCATTCCACCAGAGATTTTGGGGTCGAAGGATTTAAACCAAGAGCCGGGTGATGTGAATGAAATTCTCAATTTCTATTTTCGGGTGCAAAATCCAGCCGAAACCGAACCTTTCTACGAAGCAAAATTCTTAATTATTGGCGAAGGAGGAGCCGGTAAAACTTCTTTAGCCAAGAAAATCAAAGATGAAACCTACGAACTTCAGCAAGAAGAGAAATCAACTGAAGGGATTGATGTTATCCAATGGAAATTTACACAACCCAATGGCAAAGATTTTCGTGTCAATATTTGGGACTTTGGCGGACAAGAAATCTACCACCACACACACCAGTTTTTTCTTACTAAACGTTCTCTGTATGTATTAGTTGCTGATACTCGTAAAGAAAACACAGATTTTTCTTACTGGCTCAAGGTTGTGGAACTCTTGAGCGACAATAGCCCCGTCCTGATTATCAAAAATGAAAAACAAGACCGTCAGTGCGAAGTCAATGAGCGGCAATTGCGGGGAGAATTTACTAACCTCAAGGAAACTCTTGCAACTAACCTAGCCACCAATCGAGGTTTAACCGAAATTAAAGAGGCTATTGGGAAATACATCTGTGAGCTTCCCCACGTTGGTATTCCTTTACCAAAACTCTGGGTGAGAGTTCGAGCCGCGATAGAGAACTCTTCCCCCAATTACATCAGCCTCGAAGAATATTACAGCCTTTGCCGAACAAATAGTTTAACTGATAAGAAAGATATGCTGCTACTCAGCCGCTATCTACATGACCTTGGGGTTTGTCTGCACTTTCAAGACGATTCTACACTCAAACACTACGTCATTCTCAAACCAGAATGGGGGACGACTGCTGTCTACAAAGTTCTAGACAATAAGCAAGTCATAGAAAAGAAAGGTCGTTTTTCTAAACACGATCTCGTAAATATCTGGCAAGACGTAGAGTATGCCGATATGCAAGACGAATTGCTACATTTGATGATGCGATTTAAGCTGTGCTATGAAATTCCAAGTAATCCAAAAAATTATATTGCACCTCATCTACTTTCTACCAATCAGCCTAAGTTTAATTGGGATGAATCTAACAATCTGATTTTGCGCTACACCTACGATTTTATGCCAAAAGGTATTATTACTCGCTTTATTGTCGAAATGCATTCTTTAATTGAAGAACAAACCCTCGTTTGGAAAACAGGCGTTGTTCTCAGTGAAGGCCAAACCCGCGCGGAAGTGATTGAAAACTACAATCAACGAGAAATTAAAGTCCGCGTTGCAGGAAACCGCAAGAAAGACTTGCTAACAGTTATCACTCATGAACTGGACAAAATCCATAAGTCTTACGAACGTCTGCAATATCAAACACTTATTCCTTGTAACTGTGAAATCTGTAAGGATAGTCAAAGTCCTCATTTTTATAGCCGAGAGGTATTGTACAAATTCCGGGACAACAATCGCAACCAAATCCAGTGTCAGAATAGTGGTGATATGGTAGATGTCCGCAGACTGATTGACGATGTTTTATCGACTTCACCCAATTTGGAAAAATCCATGTCTGAACCCGTAACGAGAAATCAAGTTTTCATTAGCTATAGTCATCAAGATCAAGAGTGGCTTACCAAACTCCAGAAACACCTCAAACCAATGATTCGTAACCAAAAGCTGCTGGCGTGGGACGATACCAAGATTCAGCCTGGTGCTAAATGGCGCGAAGAAATTGAAAATGCTTTAGCAGCAGCAAAAGTGGCAGTATTGTTAGTTAGTCCAGATTTTCTAGCATCAGACTTTATTGCTGATAATGAGTTACCCCCATTGTTAGATGCGGCTGAAGCCGAAGGACTCACGATTATTTGGATACCGTTGAGTTTTAGCAGCTATGACGAAACAGAAATTGAAAGGTATCAGTCAGCGCACTCTCCTAATCAACCTTTAGACAGCCTGGAGTCAGCACAACAAAATAAAGCTTGGGTGGATATTTGTAAGAAGATTAAAGCAGCAGTTCTTGGGTAGAAAATAGACTTAAGGCTTGATCGATTTATTACTACCTCTGGCAACTCGAAGTCGCGGCTAGACAGACAAAACCCACCAACCTGGGTTAAGAGTATTTTTTTTATTGAAAGTCCCTAACGTTTTGTTCTCTTACCAGAAGTGGTATATTGGCACTTGATCTGACCCAGTACAAACTATGCATAAGCCCGTAGGCCAAAGAAGTCGAGGTGTTGTACTCACTACTAAAGGACAGGAAGGGAGAGTGGGCTTATGAACAAAAATACTGGGCAAAGTGGTGTTTTTCCTCTGTTTAAAGGCGTACCCCTACGTCTCATCCTCGTAGTGTTGTTTGTGCTGCAAATCTTCCTAGCTGTGGGATTGACTGCATACTTATCAATCCGCAATGGGCAAATGGCAGTCAATGAGGTAGCTAGCGAGTTGCGTTATGAAGTTGCTAATCGAGTAGAGCAAAATTTACAGGCTTATCTCTCAACCCCGCGTCAAGTACTGCGCGGTAATCAAAATATCATTGACATCGGGTTGCTGAAGATGGAAAATCTGGCAACTTGGGAGTCATATTTAATCAAGCAGTTAGAGATTTTTCCTGATGCTGTCGCTTTAACGGCAAGTAACGAACAGCAAGAACACTTAGGGGTAGAAAAGCTCAACGATCGCCAATATTTACTCAGAAAAGCCGATAAGTCAACTGATTACGACCTTTACACCTACAAAATTGACTCTCTTGGTGAACGTACCCAACTACCAGAGGTGATCAAAAACTATGATGCGCGATCGCGTCCTAGTTATCAAGCAGCAGTTACTGCCAAAAAATTCAGCTTTAGTCCAATTTTTACTTCCATCACCGAACCAACCCTGCTAATTAGCGCATCTCAACCTATATATGACTCCCAAGGTGAGTTACTCGGAGTCAATAGCACTCTAACTCATATATCACAAATTGGGGATTTGCTACAAAATATTAAAGTTGGCAAATCTGGGCAAGTTTTTATTATCGAGCGATCGGGGCTATTAGTCGCAAGTTCTACAACCGAAGAACCATTCCGCCTCCAAAATGGTAAACCGATTCGGTTAGCAGCTTCCCAAAGCGGGAATGCTTTGACTCAAGCCAGCGCTAAATATTTAGAAACTAAATTTAGTAACTTTGACCAGATTCAGAGTTTACAGCAACTAGATTTCTCTTTTGACGGCAAACAACAATTTTTAGAAATTAGACCGTTACAGGGCGAACCAAATATCAACTGGTTGATTGTAGTAGCTGTCCCAGAAGCAGACTTTATGGGACAAATCGATCGCAACACTCAAAGTACAATTTTTCTCTGTCTGGGAGCATTAGGATTAGCCACTTTATTAGGAATTATCGCCGCCCGTTGGATAACTGTGCCAATTATCTACTTCACCACGGCGACAAAAGATTTAGCCGATTTTGCTAACGGTGAAGACTTATTAGTGATCCAAGGCATTAAAGAAGTCGAGGTGCTGGGTGAATCTTTCAACGAGATGATGCAACATTTACGCAAAACCTTTACTGCACAGATTACTAAAAATGAAGAGTTAGAATTGCAAGTTAAGCAGCGAACTCAAGAATTACAGCAAGAGATTCAAGTACGGATTAACAGCGAACAAAAACTAGGACAGCATAATCGAGCATTGGCGGAACTGGCAAATCACAAGGCAATTTCAGAAGGAAATCTAGAAACGGCATTTAAAGTCATCACGGAGAAAGCCGCAAATGCTTTAGAAGTAGAGCGAGTGGGTGTGTGGTTATTTAATAGAGAACGCACCAAACTACAATGTCTAAGTCTCTACGAACGTAGCAATCAGAAACATTCGGCGGGTGTAGAACGCAACCGTGCAGATTATCCCATCTATTTTAAATCGCTCACATCTGCCCGAATCATCGCCGTTACCGATACTCGCACCGATTTACGGATACAAGAATTATGGGATGAACAGCTAGAACCGAAGAATATTGTATCCCTAATTAATACCTCCATTTGGATTGGGGGCGAAGTGGTGGGAACGGTATTGTACGAACAGATTGATAATCCTCGAATATGGGAACTGAGCGAGCAAAACTTTGTTAGCTCAATTGCGCAATTTGTCGCTTTGAGTATAGAAGTGTGCGATCGCAAAAGTGCAGAATCTGCCTTGCGTGAAGCTGAAGAAGCTGCCGAAGTTGCAAATCGTGCCAAAAAAACATTTTTAGGAAATATGAGCCATGAACTGAGGACTCCCTTAAGTTCTATTATTGCGATCGCAGAAGCACTCCAAAATGAAGTCTACGGTACTGTAACCGCAGAACAGCGCCAGTTTCTAAATACTCTCGAATCTAGCGGTAAGAACTTACTAGAATTGATTAACCAAATCCTTGAACTTACCGATATTGAATCTAGCAAGATCCAACTGCAACTAGCTGCTACTTCGATTCCAGAATTATGTGACTCTAGTCTCAGTTTCGTCAAAAATTTAGCGTTACAGAAAAATATTCAACTGAGCGTACAAATCCCTGAAGAACTCGAACCAATCCAAGTTGATGAGCGCCGCATCCGTCAAGTATTTATCAACCTGTTGAGCAATGCTATCAAGTTTACTCACGACGGCGGCAAAGTTTGGATTGAAGTCCAGCCAACTTCTACAAATGAGTATATCTTTTTTAGTGTGGTAGATACAGGTATTGGTATGCTTTCCGATGACCTGTTTAAATTATTTCAACCTTTTATCCAAGTTGAAAATGCCTCTACCCGTCGTTCCGCAGGTATGGGTTTAGGATTAGTGATGGTGCAAAAAATTGTCGAGTTGCACGGGGGTACTGTTCATGCTGAAAGTCAGTTAGGGAAAGGTAGTCGATTTACAGTCAAACTTCCGTGGAAAAAGGTAGAGTAATAGTCAAATTACCCTACCCTAACCCTCCCCTTATAAAGGGGAGGGAACTGGATTTTCCGGTTTCCCCCCTTTATAAGGGGGGATTAAGGGGGGTAATTCGACTTGTGTATACACGGTAGCTTTTTAAGGGGGGTTAGGGGGGATCTAAGAGTGCCTAAAATTATAGCCAATCACTTTTAAAACATCCTCTTAAGTTCACACCTATGAGCAATGCTGTGCTTTTACAATAGATATCATTCAAATACATGAAAACTGCTGTAAATAAAATTTTGCACCTAATGCTATGCAGTTTTAGTGTTTTCACTGCTTGATTCGTCTGCGCCCTTTAAGCGCGTTGCTCTGCTTTTGCGAATGCGATCGCTTTTACGAACACCACCCGCCATTTCATATTCACTGCTATCTTTGCCATATTTAAAAGCAACTCCAATCAGCATTTTCTCAGTTAGATCGCCTAAGCTTTTATCCAATTCATCCATCTGAGTTTTAGAAGAGTCAATCACAGCTAGAGCAGTATTATAAGCATCTATCTTGGTACGATACTGCTCAATTAGCTGTATCATATTCTGCAAGTTGCGTGTATCTCCAAAATCCATGCTGGGATCAATTGCTTTAAGTCCCGCCGCTCTCAATTCAGCTTTTTCTAGAACCCGGTATGTACGTTTTTGACGAGTCATAAATGTATTGGTTTCAATCTGCTTTAGAGCTAGTTTGGCTTACTAAAGCCGTATTTTACTCCAGTAAAATCCTCATAAATTAGTATCTAATAAAATGTGGCACTCAGTATTTATCGCAAAAATTATGATTTTGTGAATGAAAATCGTGATTTTGTGAATGAAAGTCGTGATTTTATGAATAAAAATCGTGATTTTGTGAATGAAAGTCGTGATTTTATGAATGAAAGTCGTGATTTTATGAATGAAAGTCGTGATTTTATGAATGAAAGTCGTGATTTTTTTTGTTGGATTTCTCGGAGTTTACCTGTGGCATCTTCTACAAAGATTTCATAGGGAATCTCTCTAGCAAGGCCAATAGCGCGATTGAGCGCGTCTACAGCCTTTTTTTGCCGTCCCAATTTTAAGAGAATTTTAGATGTGAAGTAATCCGAATGCTAAACCCCTACTCCACGGTTAATTTATCGGTAAAAATATAATTAGTCAAAGTCTGAAACAAGCTATTTCGGTGAAAGCATACTATGACTAATTTGTACAGTGCGTAAGTCCTGTAGGAGTCCTTCTGTCACAATATTTACAGGGAGTTCTATTGCTTTTCAATGACTATTAGGCTGTAATTGCTCAAATGGCAACCTTAAATCTTCTACGTGCCGATATTTGTGAGCGCGACTAGGCAACCTTAAGTGCGATCGCTTAGAAACTAAACTAGATAAATGCCAAGGTTATAGCTTGGCATTTATCTATTTATTTTTCGCAATACAGAGCAAGAATCATTCACGTGTTAAGTATATACGCAATAAAATTATTTTAGTAGAACCTAACGATAGAGTGAATTAAAATAATTTGCCCAGACAATAATAGACAAGCAACATTAAAGATAATTTGGACAAAAAAAATGAACGCCAAAATTATTGCTTTGTTCGCAATTACTACAGCCTTTGCAAGCTTAGGAAGCCAGGTGTACGCACAGTCACCACGATTAAGCCCAAATCCAGGACAATACAGATCAACAGGTAATTCCCTAGTTGGAATTTATAATAGAACTGCCCAAGATGACTTTGGAAGGTTTTTTGAGCGAACTAATCCAGCAAGTCTCTCTAACAATAATAGAAGAGACAATAAAACTCCAGTCAAAATCCGTTTTAACGAATCATTATCACAGCCAGACACATCTGTTTTCTTAACACCGGCTCAGTCTGGTAGTGACAATGATGGATTCCAAGTACAGTTAGATTTAAGCAGAGAATAATCAGCCTTAAAATCTTTAGACATATAGATTTCCCGTAGGAGGTTGTTTGAAAAGTCCTCTTGTCGGTATTAAAAGTTTTAGATCCCCCTAAATCCACGCTACGTGCTTCAAGTCGGCAGAGCCGCCCAACGCAGTGGCTCCCTTTAAAAAGGGGGACTTTGATTCTAATCCCCCCCTTTTTAAGGGGGGTTAGGGGGGATCTAAGAGTGCCTAAAATCACAGCGAAATACTTGTTCATTCAACCTTTAAGGGCGCACAGATGTGCATTGGTGTCAACTTAATGTAAAACCCTTGTAAAAACTAGATATTGACTTCACTCATCACTGACTTACCGCGTTACCCCACCCTAACCCTCCCCTTATAAAGGCTACGGTGTATACACAAGTCTTCTAAAGTTGCCCCAGAGCCTTTTGATCCCCCCAACCCCCCTTAAAAAGGGGGGCAAAAGTCTCTTAAAGTCCCCCTTAAAAAGGGGGGCAAAAGTCTCTTAAAGTCCCCCTTAAAAAGGGGGGCAAAAGTCTCTTAAAGTCCCCCTTAAAAAGGGGGGCAAAAATCTCTTAAAGTCCCCCTTAAAAAGGGGGGCAAAAATCTCTTAAAGTCCCCCTTATTAAGGGGGATTTAGGGGGATCTCCAACGATTTTGGGTGTTGTACAGAGATGTGTGTACACCGTAGCCTTATAAAGGGAGGGAACCGGAAATATCATTTCCTTCTTTATAAGGGGGTAAAACGGCTGTGGGATAAATCTTTAAGCTTAAGTTGACACCAATAACATCTGTGCGCCCTGTTCCATTGCCTACATCCTCTAAAACTAAACCTGTTAATAGGTTATTGACTATCGCTTTGCTGCAATTAAAAATTAAGATACTTTTGGTTGCTGCCATAAAATGAGTTTCAATTCAGAGCAATTACAAGCCCCATCACTAATTTCTCCTTCGTGGTTAGCTAGCCAATCATAAATTTGTGCAGCTTTTGCTAATGCTACTTTTTCTGAACGATAAAGTCGAGCAGTAGGGCAATAGGCTTGGCCATTGATGTGTATAGCTACAATCTGCCAATAATCGCTTTCTGGTACAACTTCTAAAAACCCGTTACTGTAAGACTCAATTATTCCTATATTCATCTATACCATCAAACTTTCTAATGTTGTCCGCAACAAAGCTGATGCCAGCTAATTCTTGCAAGTTAAAGCTGGAATCACCAGGAAATGCAGTAGCAACCCCTACTTATGATTGTGGATTTTTAGCCAACAAAAATCTGAATTATCGATCACTTTTTGGCTAGTTGTCTTAGTGTTAGTTTGGGCTTAAGGGACTTCCAAAAAAAAATATCCCAAATTTTCTTGTGGGATGGGCATCTTGCCCGTCCCCAATATTAGGACGGGCAAGATGCCCATCCCACAAAATGGATAATTTATTTCTTGGAAAGCCCTAAACCACCAGATAGATGAAGAGTTGAGGAAATGATGATAAGTTAATTAAGACTTACGCAAAACTAGACGCGGCAAGGGAAATTTATGAATTGTCCTTACCAGAAAATTAGGTTTGGGTTATTTTTTGCGTAAGTCCTGGTTAAGATAAGCAAAAACTTTTGTCAACCCAATTGTAAAAAAGTAGCTCTTATGATTATTGTCCATCATCTTAACAACTCGCGATCGCAGCGTGTGCTATGGCTGCTTGAAGAATTAGGTGTCGATTATGAAATTAAGTTCTACGAACGCGACCAGAAAACGATGCTAGCACCAGCATCACTGCGCGAAGTTCATCCACTCGGCAAGTCACCAGTGATTACGGATGGAGAAGAGACTATTGCTGAGTCGGGAGCTATCATCGAATACATAGTAAATCGCTACGGCAATGGTCGGCTAATCCCGCCATCTGGTACGCCAGAACGTCTACGTTACACCTATTGGCTACATTACGCTGAAGGTTCGGCAATGCCTCCTTTGGTGATGAACCTCGTTTTCAGCCATTTTGGTACAGGAGACAGCAGCGTAAAAGATGCATTTATTGCACCCCAAATCAAGCTTCACTTTGACTATATCGAAGGTGAACTTGGCAAGAGTACGTGGTTTGTAGGCGAAGAATTCACCGCCGCCGATATCCAAATGAGCTTTCCTCTGGAAATAGTCGCTACGCAAGCCGAACTTATTTCAAGCCGACCCCAGATTAAGCAATTTATCGAGCGCATCCATGCACGACCTGCTTATGAACGCGCTCTTGAACGTGGCGGTAAATACGACTACGCTAAGAGCATTCAATAATTATCATATCCCCAGGACTTACGCAAAAAAGAAGTAGCCGTGATTTATGAATTACCGCTACGAAAAATCAGGCTTTTGAGACAATTTTGCGTAAGTCTTATGATTAAAAAACCGAACCGCAGAGACGCTGAGAAGCCAGTGCGTTGCGGGGGTTCCGCCCGTTGAAGCAACTGGCGCGGCGCAGAGGGAAAGGAAAGAGAAATAATTGCGATAAGTAGGTAGGCGTAATTAAATATAAGATCAAACCTCACCCTCAATCTCTCTCTTTAGTAAGGCTACGGTGTATACACAAGTCTGTACAAACCGAAAAACGTTGGAGATCCCCCTAAATCCCCCTTAAAAAGGGGGACTTTAAGAGACTTTTGCCCCCCTTTTTAAGGGGGGTTGGGGGGATCAAAAGCCTATGAGGCCACTCTCAAAGACTTCAAGCATCCGGTTATTCTACCAAAGGTATCAGGGTTGGGGGGATAAAAAGCCTATGAGGCCACTCTCAAAGACTTGTGTATGCACCGTAGCCTTAGTAAGGAGAGGGATTGAGGATGAGGTTTTATATTTAATTTGACCCACTTACTTACAAAAGGATTTGATATTAATACTTTGTTGCAAATTAGCTATTTCTGGGCAATTTGCAACTTCAATTCTTGTAAAAGTTCATTGCTAATGGGTGATGTTGCCAGAATTGGATGCTTAATCCCTCCCCAAATACTTCCAGTGCAGATACGATGGGAAACTAACACTTCAGGAATTTGATTAGAGATTAAAACCTGTGGTGGTGCAAGTTGACCGATGGCTCTAGCTCTTTGGTAATGATATGATTCTGATAAAGCCAGATCCAATTGTTCGGCAATAATTTCTGGGGTTTCTTTTGCCGAATCTAATAATAAAATATAGTGGGGAGGATCGGCAATTGGCATCAAGCTTTTAAAATTAGTTTCTTGCAAGTTCAACAGAGTCAGAGCATTATTTACAAAAGTTTCTTGCAACTTTTCGCCCACCAAATCGCTAATAGCTTGATGTCGTCCGAGAAACTCTAAACAGGGAGTGTGGCGATAGTAATGAGTTACCCGAATGCGATCGCCAATTCGATAACGATACAATCCCCCTTTTTGCGATAAAATAACTGTGTATTCCTTGCCAGTGTTGAGTTCATGCAAACCATACAAGGAACCAGTCTCATCCTCGAACTCGAAAAAAACTTCATCGAGAACCGGCACACATCCCCCAGCGACAATCAAGGGAATGGTCATTGGGGCTTCCGTTGCTAGTAGTCCCTTACCTTGAATTAATACATCTGGAAATTGCGATCTTAATCCCTGAGCTTGATCTGCTGCATTGGCACTATCCCAGCAAGAAATCAGCTTCAAATTTGGCCAGAGTTGCATCCAGGGAATATTTTTTTCACTGAGGAATTGCAGTCGATGATGTGAAATTCGGTTGTGTAATTCTGAACGCAATAAATCCTGATTTTCTTGAATATATTTTAAATGTACTTGGAGAAAACTAGGACTCCAAATAGAAATAATTTCTAGTTTTTCAGCCTCTAATAATGCCAAAGCCAATTGATGTTTAAATAAGTTCGCGTCATGCAGCCGATTAAGTTTATTGGGCATCACCAACCAAGGACGTAAAAACCAACGTAACCAGCCATCTAAGTAATCTAAATCGTTCTGTAAAGTTTGATTATCAGCTACATCTAATTGCGGCGAGATACAAGCATAAATCTTGCCTGTGGAAAATTTCGGGCCATGTACAATCAAATCATGCGCCCATACACAGAACATCTGATTAAACGATCGCCGCAAAGATTGAGTATAAGGAATCCATTTTACAGCCCCGCTACTACCAGAGGTTTTTTCATAGAATAAAATGGGTTCTGGTGTGAGGGCAATTTGCTGCTGTTTGGCGTTTAACCAGGGTTCGAGTGCATCATAATCTACGATTGGTACACGCTGCCAATCATCTACAGAATGAATTCCCAAAGTTTTACCATACTCACTTTTGATGAGGCGATCGCAAATTTCCCTTTTTACAGATGTCTGCATTAACTCTGGGTTATCCAAAGCTCGATAAAATAGCCTCGCAGTTGGCGCGAGGATTTGCTCAAAAAGCTGAATAATCGGACGCATTATTGCACCTTTTGATTAGGATAAAGCTTGGTGGCTGCTGGTAAATAAGAACCATCACCAATGACTACACCGGGAGCAAGATTAGATCCGGCTCCCACAAAAACATTGCTGCCAATCTGGACTTTTTTGACATACAGCATTAAATTTTGCTTGCGGGGTTTAATGATATGGCAATAGATACCGACACCATGCCCGACAACGACGCGATCGCCAATTTCTAATAAACTGCGATCGGCAATCTCCAATCTTGTTGTCCAGTATACATCTCGCCCCACTTTAGCACCCCACAATCGCAACCAACAGGAAAATACCCCCGGAATCAGTCGCAGCACTGCTTCCAACACTGGAATTGCAATATAAATTACCTGTATTTGATGACTACCCCACCAAGGACTATATTCTTCACCTAGTAGATAACTAATACCCTCGCGCACAGGATAAACCCATTCATGCAAGCGGTAAACTAGCACTGGTAGCCCATAAATAGAAAGAAACACCGCCAGAATGCTGAAGATATTGGGTGAATAAGCGAGGTAGATTATTGCTGCACCAGTTAGCAATAATATAAAGGTAGGAAAAAACGAAAGGATTTTGCTGATAACTGTCATTAAAATGGGAATAAAAGTTTTTGGAACAAGTTTAATGAGCTAGGAATTCCAATTATAGATGGCAACTTTTCGCTTTCATAATATGTTCCATGTAACTTATCCCAAATTTTCAGATTAGCCCCATAGTTATAATTGTGGATTTCGCGGCAATGATGCCAAGCATGATCCTGTGGTAAGATTAACCAAGAAGATAAAAATTGATATAGTCTGGTATTTGCAGGAATCATCAAGCGGCTATGTCGCCATAAATCTAAGGCAGAAGTTAGACTGACTCCAAGTAAATAACCTGTGGGATCGGCTAACAGATATACAAATAAAGTGTGTATCCATAAATATATAATTAACAAACTTGTCCAAATTGTGTTGCGAGAAGTTCCTAATACATCCATCTGAGTAACAGTATGATGGACTTGATGAACTTTCCACAACAATTTAGTATGTAATAATCGATGATTCCAATAATATAAATAATCAGCTACAACAAAACTGATAATAAAAGCCAGAATTAATAATATTTTTAAACTTCCTTGTTGCACAGGTAAAAAATGTTGATAAAGCGAATAAACTAAAGTAGCTTGTAGTAAGGGAATCAAAATTCCTTGAATCGTTAATCCTGTACCATCTAGCAACCAATCTTCACGACTTTTAAGTTTAAATTGAGTTCGTCCAACCTGATTGGTAATAGTCCAACCAACTAATCCGATAAAAGTACCAAAAATTAGTAGTTGTGCAAAGCTTTGTATTTCCACTTTTGATAGCTCACACTGATTTTAAACCAGGGTTTTACCCCACCCTAACCCTCCCCTTATAAAGGGGAGGGAACTGGATTTTCCGATCTCCCCCCTTGTAAAGGGGGGATTAAGGGGGGTAATTACAAATTATTTTCAAACCCAAAATGTAACTTCTACTGATTGATTTGGCAATAAACGCGGATCTTCTCCACGAGATATAGCCGCTATAATTGACTCTACAAATATATGAATTGTGTCCGCAGGCGTATTATAAAATTGTGTCCCGTATTTAGCGATCGCTTCCCCTTGAATACCCAAAATTTCCACGTCTTGGCGGATAATGTGTTGAGCAGTCCACCGCACAAACGAACGTGCTAATTTATTCCAGATACCGTAGTTATAGGTGACATCTGTGTAAACGAGAGTTGAATTATCATTTTCTGGAATAGATTGGCTGGTAATGAACAAATGGCGATTATGTGCCATTCTATACTCTACAGAGGTAATATTTGGCATATAAAAGCGATCGCTATGTTTAATCTCTGCATTCTGCAAATTCAGAAAACGGCTGTACCATCCCAAATTACTGTTTTCGTTGCGATACTCCACCAAAACCGAACCATTGCAGCGTTCTACAGTCATCTCTAACTTTTGTTGGCGGGAGGTACGGAAAACACCAGGATGAACAAAAGCCGTATGGGGAATATCAATAAAGTTCTCCGCACAATTAGTCACATTGTTAGCAAAACGGTTAATTACCCGCACCGTCTCCCATCCGGTTTGTCCGTAGTGAGGCATAGAAAAGGGTTCAGTCTCAATACTTGGGGCAACACTTGGGGTATCAGCTAACCGCACATAAACATAGCCATCTTGTTCTTTGGTAGCGTAACACTTGGCTCGACGCTGTGGGGAAGGTTTGAAATCATCTCCTTCGGCTGGAACTGCAATAACGTTTCCAACCCCGTCATATACCCAACCATGATAGGGACATTGTAAAGCACCATTACAGATTTTACCTGTTGATAGACGGCTATTGCGGTGTAAACAGCGATCGCGCAAAGCTACGGGTTGTCCATCTTCACCGCGAAATATTGCTAACCATTCTCCTAAAACGGTGCGTGGTAATACCTTGTTAGGTTGTAACTGTTCGCTGAGTGCGACAATATACCAGAAATCTGCAAATTGCATAGTGGGTGAGAGCGATCGTATTTAAATTATGGCAATGTCTTGAGTGGAACGGCATTGCGTGTTGCTTAAAATCTAGGTATAATTTTTATTTAAATTTTGTATATTCAAACATTAAACTTACCAAAATGTACATAATATGACGAAACTAACAATAAATTTTAATCCTTACCTAATTTATCTTGAAAACCTAAAATACATTGAAGATTTTTCTAACCTATCAACACTTGCTTATGGTCTTACTTATCAACTTTTAATAAAAAAGCCAAAGTCTGAATTACCAAAAATTACTTTACCTGAAGTAGCAAAACAGGATATTTCATTTAGTATGGCGGATCAAGAAGTTGATAAGGTTGAAATTACATGTACTTGGTTAACATTTGAAGATTATGCAGAAAAGTGCCAAGACGAAATTGATAGTATACAAAAACGTGCGATAAATGGAGAGCTTGGTCTAGTTACTCAAGATCCTAAAACTGGGAAAGATATGCTTATTTGGCCTCCAGAAATGAAGTCTAGACCTCTTTCAGAATTGCCTGAAGTAGGAAAGAGTATATTTACAGTTTCTATAAAAAGAAAAATAGAAGCTCATCTTCCATTTGATCTAGAAATAGAAGAAGATTTTGAAAAGCTTCAAAATACTTTTTTAATGTTAGCCCATTCGGTTGGGAAACTGGATGAGGTACATGATAATACAGAAGCAATGCTTTTTCGCAGTTGTTTTCTACTCAAGTGGACTATTTTTGAAGTTTTTCTTCGCAGTACAATTCATGAATTATTTAGAAAACATCCTAATAAATTAGGAAATACAAATAGAGGGAAGAAAGCAACATTGAGCTATAGCGAAGTTGCTAAGTTGAGTGAAAATTTTTCCTCTATTGATCAACTTAGAGAAAAAATCGTAGAAAAAGAAATTAAAAATCAACAAGAAGAAGGGGAATCAGTACATGGTTTAATAAACTTTCTCAACAGAGAATTTTCGTTTAAAAATGATCCTTATAAAGCTTGGTATATTTGGAATGGAACAAAATACACAACTCATTACAATGATCTTCTAGAATTAAAAGAAGTACGCAATGCTCTAATTCATGATGGTGGTACAGCGTCTAGCGAAATTATTAAAAAGTACCCCCACTTATCAGTTCGAGATGGGATTATTTTTATAGATCGGGATTACTACTTAAGAGCTAGTTTAATATTAAAGTCAATAGCTTTTCTTATTGCTAAAAATATTGACGAGGGAGATTATCAAGTTGAGTGTTGACATTTATAATCTAAACCTAATGTAATATTTTAAAGTGAGTATGTTGCTTTGACGCTAGGAAACCCAACATTTCCAAAAACTGACAAGTGCGATCGCCAGTTTGATAGTATAAATAGTGGCAAGTTGTTGTACCATAAGCAACAACCATTGAAGTAAAATCTCACGATTTAGCAGCCCAAAGCAGGGAAATATCGTATTTATTGAACATTGAATCGGCACTGACAAGCGTCATTTCTTGTATCTGAGCCTGTGCAATCAACATTCTGTCAAAAGGATCTCGATGATGCAAGGGTAAAGCAGCCGCTTGTAAAGCATGAGACGCTGTAATTTCTAGCGATCGCATTCCCAACTGTGCCATCCGACTAGAAATATAACTGTCTAAAGGATCTGGCAGTGGTAACTTACCGATAGCAACTTTTATACCTATTTCCCAAATACTGGCAACTGATAACCATAATTCATTGTTTTCATCGGCAATGTGTGCGATTGCCTGCTCATTCAAACGCTCTGGTTGGGCAAACCACCATAACCAACACTGCGTATCTAACAAAAGTTTCACTCATTATCGCCCTCAAATGCCGCCAACATCTCATCTGGTAAAGGAGCGTTAAAGTCTTCTGGCACCACAAAACGCCCTTTATCCTTTCCTAAACTATCGTGGCGATTTGATGAGGTGCGAAACGGAACCAACTTGGCAATAGGAATGCCTCTGTCAGAAATAATGATTTCTTCTCCATGCTCTACCCGTAACAAAAGCTGTGAGAGATTCGTTTCAGCTTGATGGATATTTACAGTTTCCACGATTTTATTCAACTAAGTCTTTAAACTAAGTTTAACTAAATTTATCCTTCCATCATACGAATTTCAACATTACCTATAACATTAACCTGACAAGCTAACCGCGCATGAGGATTATTAGGTGCTAAAGTCTCTAACATTTCCTGTTCATCAGGTTGAGAAGGAGGAATATTACCAATAATCTCAACTAAACAAGTGCCACAAATACCAGTCCGACAACCAAACAAAACAGGTGAATTCTGAATCGTAAGATATTCAGACAAATTTTCATTACATTCCAAAGTTATAGAAACAAAATCACTTCCCGGAAAAGATATCTTACATAAATCAGCCATCATAAAAAACAGTCTTATCTAAACAACACTCTTCCATTCTTCTTTATGCCTTTGCATCCCTGCGTGAGATAAAAATAAATCCTCTTGATATTCAAAACCTTGAAAAGCCCTTTTTTGAGTCGCCAAATATCGAGAAATTGAATTCATAGCCATCAGTGACATATCCCGATTACGTTGCCAAAGATAATCAAGGTTTTCAACATAGACTTGATAAGATTTCATCGCTTCCTGATGAGTTAAAAAACTGCGCTGTAATCCTTCCGATTCTTCTGTAAAACAACGCCGCATCATTTCCTTAGTATCCATATCACTCATCTCAAAAATAGGCGATCGCAACACTTGATAAATCTTGCTATACAGCGCCGGATCGTACCAAAAAATCCCGTTTATCGCAGCTGAAAAATGAAAGTGATCGCGCTGGCATCCCCATAAGCCTAAATTAGCTACCAGTCGCTCAAAAGCAGTCGGTGGCTTCAGGCAAGTAACAACATCGTGAGATATAATTGTCGAACTATTGAAGTGAAAGCTTTCATCCATGAAGTGATAATAGGAGACTTTAGCCGGAATTGGTGCAGCTTCAGGATGGGGATGTTTTTGATAATAATTGCTGAGTTTGTGCTGTACTAACTTGCCGTTTAGTGTCCGCACTCCCCGGACTGTGAAATACTGACAAGCCAAAAAAGTATTATTCGCAGAAATTAGCCCAAAGTATTGAAGTTGAATTTTTTTCCACCAAGTTTTTAGAGCATTGGTGTCAGCATAAACCATCGTTTCTGTAAAGGGGCCGCGCATGGGGTAGGTAAAGATAAGTTCCCCAAACAACGCTTGTTCAACCTCTTTGGCAATCGTGCGGAAGGCGTTAATGTGCGATCGCTCCTGACAAGATTCCAAATCTAAGGTGTCGCAGATTAAGCGGAAATCTTCTTGAGCGTAAAGTCCGGCTGCACTGGTTTGATTGAAAAAGATAGTGGCAATTTCAGCAGAAACAATTTGTGAGTAGTAAGCTACCCAGTAAAGTTGGTTCAAAATTATACGCTGATGTTGGCTGGACTGTTCCCATAAAGGTGTACCATATAACAGGGAAAATTCTTCTGGATTCCAATACTCGTTTTGACAATCTTCATAGCGAAAATTGGTGACAGCTTCATCCATTAAAGCAGTATGGTCTTGCTGTTTGTTGCGAGTGTGGTTAATTTGTAATTTGCGATAAATAGTTTTTTCCATATCCGTTTTGATTTAACGCAGAGATAAGATTGATATTGATTACACGCATTGATGGGCGGGGAGGGGTTGAAAGGCTCCGCGTTCTTCCAAGGTTTGCAGGATAGACTGGGCTGATTTTATCCCCATGAGCGATCGCAATATTTGTAATCGCGTTCCGCTATGGGTTTCGGTATCCAGTTCTTCTAGAATTTGGATTTTTTGCGATCGCGTCAGATGTCCTTTTACTTGTTCGACTGCTGCGAGTAAGCTTTGTGGCCCCACCTGTACCATAAACAAAAACTGTGCCAACACATCGAGAATTGTTGTTTGACTGAATACTGAAAGAGAAGTTTGATTAAACAAGGTGGTTCCCGTAGCGTGATGACGGGATTCAGATTGTAAAAAACTGGAAAAAAGTTCTGCTAAAACTGGATGGCGACATTCTTTAGCTAAACGCCGATAATGGCTTAAACCCCATCCTTCTAAAACGACTTGCAGCACAAACAATAAAACTGTTTTATCTGCACTTTCAACCACTTCTGATAGTAAGCGCAAAAACGGATCGTCCGTGCTAGTTACTTCCATTTCTGGTAAAAAATGGCTAATTTGGTGAAGGTGGGTAGCTTCATCAGCCGTAAACAATCCATAAAGAATTCGTTCTTCAACTGTTTCTGCTAACAGTACCATTTTTGCCATATAGCCAACGCCTGCTTTTTCAATGAAATATGATTCTTCTAGCAGACTGCGGTTGGCAAGTTCCAGAATAGCAGATTGTTCAGTAATATTAGATTGTTGAAAAATTTTGACTTGATGTAACTTGAAAAATTCAGTATCCCAATAATTTAATTTTGGGTAATTAGTATAATTATTCTGATTGGGTAATGCTGCTGCTAATATACGTCGTAAACTATTAGAATAATCTATATGTGGTAGATCAAAACCTACAATATTATATTTAAAATCCATGTTTTTCCTGTTCAATTAAAGTGAATTCATGATTAAAATTTGAGAGGACTTTTTAAAAGCTATATTTTTTACTGAAAGCATCTAATACCCCCCTTATAAAGGGGGGAAACTAGAAATCCAGTCCCCTCCCCTTGTAAAGGGGAGGGTTAGGGTGGGGTAATGTCACAATTTGATGTGCTATACGACACTTTACAAACATCCTCTGATAGGGTTTGAATGTTTGGATAATTAACAGTTTCCCAACTTCCCCAGGTTAGAGCTTTCTGCTGATTAACGTGCTGAATAAATTCCATAATAGACTGATCTGCTTTAGTAGGAGTCCTCAAATCAAACTGAATTGTTTGAAATACCTGCGTATCCCCTTTTGCAAAGTAATTACCAACCTGCTGGGTTAACCATAACAAACCACGATTTAAAATCCATCTCCAAAATCCCGGACGATTAGGAGTGACAAGAATTGTTTGCCCTTCAGTTTTACCACCTTCTATCATTCGCAGCGTAAATATAATGTAGAAGTGCAGAAAATCCGGCCCTAGCGTCACAGTGCCAGTGCTGCCATACCAGTAACACATACTATAAGTAACTTCGTTGCGATATAGAGGACGAATCAGGCGAATTAACCAAGAATCATCACCTCCCCGTGTAGTGTTACTGAAGGTAATAGCGTTGGAGTTGAAGTCTTGAGAATCAAATACAATCTCTAAAGGCAGATTGTGTACTGTATTGAAATGATGAGCATCAATCGCATTAATTAGCAAGACATTGGGATGGCAGTTTTTGACAAATCGAGTCCCCAATATATAATCGCAATTTACCTGTTCTAATTCTGGTACAAAGGGCAGCAAACTTGGCTTTTCTTCTCCCACCCAAACCCAAATCATGCCGTACCTTTCCGCCGTGTGCCAAGTTTTAATAGACACAGGTAGCGGTTTTCCCAGAGAAGGAACATCTACACAAATTCCGCGACTGTCATACTTCCAATTATGAAAAAAGCAGCGAATTCCATCACCTTCTACCTTACCTTCTGCTAAATGAGCGCCCATGTGTGGACAATAAGCATCTACAGCTATTACCTGACTACTAACTCCTCGATAAATTGCCATATTTCTACCTAGCAATGTGATAGCTTTTATCTTGCCAATTTTTAATTTTTTCGATGGTAGTGCCCAGTACCATCCCTCTATAAATTGAGTTGGATTGTTAAAGTTTGATTGTAGGTTTGTAGATGGCATAAAATTTAAATTAAAACACAATCTTGCACAAATTCTAACGATGATTCTGACTCCCACATCCGTTTTCCAGCACGAGTGAGATTGTCATAGTTAATTTCAGTTAAACAAACTAATTCATCCCCTAATCTATAGCCGGGGTTTTTTTCTTCAAAAAACTGGATATGGGGGTTAGTCTGTCTTCGTGTGGGGATTTCAATCAAACCTTCACGGAGAATTTGAGGATGCTGAAAATGGACGATACCAGTTGCTTCTTGGTATAAACTACCATAGTATTCGCGTGCTAAATTCCCCATTAGATTTTTAACATCCGCAGGTGTTGTAACATCATAACGCGGGTAGAAATCTTGCCAAAAAGTAGGGAGAAAACGATAAGTGCGAAAACCAGAGCAAATTAGCAGCCAGTAAAGTTTATTTTCTGCATAGTGTTGACGCAGAAAATTGATAGCGGCAATCCAACTACGTGGTAGTGTCGTACTCGACCAAGCACTAGGATCGACGATAGTATCACCAGAATATACCACACTAATTTTTTCTCCCAAAAAAGTCTTTTGGCATAACATCAGAGTTGAAAATCCTTTGAGTGCGTTGGATGTCTCATCTCTCAACAACAAAACCCAGTTTTTGCGCTCTAGATCGACTAGAAACCCATCCCAGGTTATACCTTGGAAGTGATTTTGCAGCAACGCATACATGGCAGTGCGATCGCTTTGTTGCAAATTTTCAACAGGAATCAGCAAACTCTTCATTACGCGGAAATTACCTAAACTCGATTTGTATTATATTTAATTAAAACTTTATCGACCATTATGGTAAATTTACGGTGTAATGTGACAGATTCCAGAATGGTTATTTACGCTACAATTCCGTATTCACATCTTGCACCTTCTCAATAAGAGTTGATGGAAATCGCCTAATCTACAAAATAATTAAGATGTATTTAGATTGAGAAACAAAACGCAACATCATCAAACCTTTTCTTGACTTATCCTGTCGCTAACGCAGCCTACTATTCTACACCTCTATTTTTTGACCATCGAGACGGTTTTAGCTGATTCACATACTCCATATATTGAGCTAATGGCCGATCAATACTAAGAAGCAACTTCGGATTAAAGCGAATATTGTCGTAAATCTTACCATCTTCATCTCTGAGCATATAGTAAGCCAAGCGAGTACAGAATAGCAAAAACTGACTCAGCAAATATCCCACAATACCTTTACGTTTTTCAGTTACATAAATCGGTTGAATTCTCGTTCTTTCTGCTGCAATGGGAGTATAAGCATATATCATATACAGTGGCGGAAAAAGCCTAACATCTTTCATCATTGTTAACAAACCAATGCAACCATGAGCATAACGCATTGAATACTGATATGTAGAACCCAGAAATCTTTGACCTAACTTTTCTCTAAATGTAGTTTTGGGGAATTGTCCCCGCATTGTAAAGTCAATTTGCGTCCCTAATTCGCTGCGATGTAGCGACAAATCCATTTTGATGTCTAAATGATGAATTGTTTTTAAATGTTGAGCATCAATCCCATTCATCATACAAATATGGTGATGGCAACTTCTTTCAAATGCAATATCAGCTTGTGTAACAAGTTCTTTGTAATTCAATTCATCAAAATTAGCCACTTTCTCTGGTGCTTTAGCATCTGGATAAATCCAGATAAATCCATACTTTTCCTCTGTTGCATAAGCTTGTAATTTAGCTTGAGTAGGAATTTCTGATTGACAGGGAATATTTTGACAAAGCCCTGTTTCATCAAATGCCCAATGATGAAATGTACAACGAATCCAATTACCATCAACCTTCCCAATTCCTAAATCTGTCCCTAAATGAGGGCAGTAAGCATCTAAAGCCCGTACTTGCCCGTCTTCGCCTCTAAAAATGGCAATTTTTTGACTGCATAATTCTACAGATTTTGCTGTTTTTTTAGGTATTTCATGACTAGGACAGGCAATATACCAACCCTTAGCAATTACATTCCAATTATTGAATATTTGCATAATTGTTTGATAGATAATTATTTAATATTTCTTGTCGTTGGCGAATATCATCTCGATATTTACCCGTCAAAATTCTAAATAACATTTTACCTAAACAATAAGAAGCCCGCCAAGAAAATACAGCATCTTGTAAATCAATATGGCTACGCTCAAATAACAAATGTCCAGTTAATCCTAGTAACTGAGTTAATGGTAAGCCCAAGAGTAACCAAAAATTTTGCAACTTCCAAGTGTAAAAAATTAAACTGTAAAAAAAGAATATTCCTAGAATGTGTAGAGTAATATTAATTGGATGCTGATGTTTAAGAATAAAAATATCCCAATAGTCTGTAAAAGGATGATCCAAAATTTGACTATTAATTAGATTTCTCAAACTTTGTTGAGGGTTACAATTCATGTCACTCACAAAAAGATGTTTGAAAGAGCGATATATTTTATACATCAATAGTCATTATCAGCCACACAAATACCTTTACATTTAATACCGTTCGTAGCAGTGCGCTGACAATGAGAACATAGAACTTTTTCGTTTTCTGTTTCTTCATTTGTCTTTATACTAGTGCTTGACTGTAGCTTGTCTTCGTCGGTCTGAAGTTTTTCACTCATAAGGATAAGCATAGAGGAATTTTCGCTGTTTCAATTTTACAAGTTATTTAGGAGTGATTATTGGTGAGGTACAGTTGCTGAATAAAGCGATCGCTCCACCCGCCGTAGGTATCAATCTGATAAAAATGGTGTGTTTTTATTTTTTCAGGTAGCGTATAAGATTAGCGATCGCACTGGCAACTACTCTACTCTACAACCCTGATAAGTAGGGAAAAACTTTTTCCTGCCAGAAATTAATCCGGTTTTCTCGTGTTGCTGGTTTACCCATTAGTTTACTCCAAGCATGATGTGCTGCACGACTAGGATGAGGAAACTCAAGGTGTTTGACTTCTAATTTTATACTTTTAATGCCGTTACTTGCTTTTTTTCCCCAGGTAACGATCGCAAGTGGTTCAAAAATTTCTAACTCTGCCTTCAGAACTTGAATGAAGCGAGTACAATCTTGCTTGTTCAGATGAATACCGTCATCAGAACTAGCCTTACTTACCCATACTTTGAAAATGTCTGTGAGGTAGACTCGGTATCCTGCATCTAGTAAGACTTTGATCAAATCAAAATATAGCCTTGTATTAGGCAAATCCTCACGACAATTTTTCAAATGCAGAGCGTAGGGTGTTCCAATACTAATTTCCTCTACTTTTTTCTCACTTTTTCTTAAAGGATCTTGTCCGACGATAACAACTGTTTTCTTATTTGAAATATTATTATTCTTTTCAAGGAAACTTGGAATATCTACTCCAATAACTAAAGCTTCTTCGTAGCATTTCTGAAAGCTTTCATCGTGAGAGTGAAAAATATTTCTGGGAAGACTATGTTCGGGATAGCCCTCTAATTCAAATTCTTGCTGCATTACTTCATAGAGAGCTTGTAGATGACTTTGTGAAATATCCAGAACTTGAGATAACTCCTTATGCAGGGCTTCTAATTCGTTGGCTTTAAATTGGGAAAACAAATAATCTGACATAAATTTAAAAGCTATGACAAATACAACATCAATGTAGTTTGCCCATAATCTAATCTCTAAGTTAATGGATCGATATATCAGATATGATATAAATACAGGATGGGAGATCAAAGTAAGCCTTTAGTTTGGCTGCATGGTGAAGTTAAAACCCCACCTTTCACTCAAGAAGCACGCATTGAAGCGGGTGTTCTGCTCAGACAATTACAGGAAGGTGAATCCCTTGCGTTGCCACATTCACGCCCTATGTCAAGTATAGGAATTCACTGTCATGAATTGCGTATTCGAGATACAGATAAAAACTGGAGAATCATTTATCGAATTGATGACGATGCAATCTTGATTGTTGAAGTTTTTAATAAAACAACGAGAACAACATCCAAGAAAGTAATTGAGGTTTGCAAAAAGCGTCTGAGCAAATACGATAACGATCAATAGGAGTAATGTGATGGATCAAGCTAAGAGAGAACGTTTGGAATCTAAAGGCTGGAAAATTGGCACAGTTTCAGATTTTTTGGAGTTAACATCTGAAGAAACTGTCTTGGTTGAAATTAAGCTAGCTCTCAGCCAAAACTTGAAGGAGCGTCGGCAAAAACTGATGACTCAAAGTGAACTTGCTGCTAAGATTAGTTCCAGCCAACCTCGGATTGCTAAAGCTGAAAATGGCGATGCTTCAGTATCAATTGAATTGTTAATTCGGGCAATGTTAGCAACAGGTGCAACTCCCCAAGATATTGGGCAGGTGATTGCTGGTGTGGGGTAAAAGCAATTTAATGCTCGCCTCTCAAATCTCCGCATGAGATAATTCAACAAGGAGACAAAACAGTTCCCAACTTTTCACGCCCCAAGCGATCGCTCACCTCACCCCTACAAACAACCCGAACCCCATTAATATAAACCGCTTGCACAATCTCATCCGAACCACGCTTAACCATCCGAGGTTCACCGTCTAAAATGGGATCTGATATCTGCACCTGCGGGCTAATTGGCTGATTTAAAGCATTGGGATCGAGTAAAACTATATCCGCTTTCGCACCAACTTTCAGAACTCCCGTATCCAGACGAAACCAACCAGCAGGTTCTCCGGTAACGCGGCAAATCGCAGCTTCTGGTGAAAGGAATTTCGTTGTAACTGCTTGCTTGAGTAAAGACAAAGCTCCATCATAGTAGCCCAGGTTACGCACGTGAGCGCCAGCATCGGTAAAACCAGGCAAAATATAGGGATGCTTCATCATCGCTAAACGGGGTTTTAGGCGATCGTTCGCTCCTGTAGCCACCCAGCGTAAATCTGTATCGTATTTTTGTAATGCGTGAATAAATAAATCTACTGGCTCTTGTTGCTTTTGACGAGCAATTTCTGCAAAACTTAACCCTTGCCAACTTACTTCGGGACAATGAATAACTTCCATCAAATCTAACTGACGATGGAATGATTTCTGCCGTTTACTCAGCCATTCTTTAAGAAACTGACGACGAAATATTTCCGATGCCCATAGTTGTTGTCTTTCTTCTCGTGACTGACAGCCATTGAGTTGTGCGCCTGTGGAGAATTCTTCAAATAAGGGAGTCACAGATCCATCTGAGTAAATGGTGAAGGGTTCAGTTAGGGTTTGAAAACGCACATTCCCATTTAGCAGCCAATTCCAAATAAAAAGTAGGGGAGAAAATATTCGCCATAGGTTGCGATCGTGTACGGCATCCAAAGCAGAGAGGACTGTTAGGCGCAATGGTTTTTGTCCAATGCCTGAACCCATCCGCAGAATCTCTACAAAGGAAGTAAGTCGTTGTAAATTGGGTGTGACTTGAAAAACTAGATTCCCTTGACGACACAAATCTGCTAACATAGCATATTCTTTAAATTTGGCGTGTTGAGACGGAATTGTGCAGCCTTGCCATTCTCCACTCATCCGATGCCAGGGAAACATATCAATAGAAATGCCAATAAAGCCAGCGTCTAAAGCATCTCTGGCTATGCGCTGCATAAGATTTAGTTCAAATTTTGTCGGCTGAAAGGTTAAGCTGCGTTCTAACCCCATCACATGAGCGCGTAAGGCACTGTGTCCAAACATTGGGGCAATATTGGGGCCAAGGGGTAACTGTTGCAAATGCTGTAAATATTCTGCTGGTGTCTGCCAGGAAACCGACTTTTCTAGCCATTTTGCAATCAGCCGATGGGAAAGTGTCTCTACCCTCTGAAAAATATCAGCTAAGATTTGGGGTTCTGCGATCGCAACAGACAAGCTACAGTTACCAATAACCACGCTGGTAACACCATGACGAACCGATTCACTCAATCCTGGTGCAATTTCTAACTCTAAATCGTAATGAGTATGAATATCTATAAATCCAGGTGTCACCCATAACCCAGAAGCATCAACTACTTCAGAGGCTTCAACAGGTAAAGATGGAGCAATTTCTACAATCCGTCCATTTTCAATCCCAACATCACCGTGAACAGGTGCAGATCCTAAACCATCAAAAATTAATCCGTTTTGAATCAGCAAATCCAACATGATTCTTTGTTGCCTTTTGGTTGTTATTGGATCTGTTTAAGGTAATTATAGGCTGGGAATTTATTGTAAATGGCGATCACTTGTATTTAAATAATCATCAATTTGCCGATAACCTGTGGTTAATTGGCGAGTGCATTCCATCTGTTATGGAACTTATTACTCTTCCATTTTGTTGTAGATAACTTTATATACGTGAATACCAATGCGAACATCTTTTTTAGTTAAATGAGTTTTAGTTCCAACAAGCATTCCTACTTCTGCAACTTCAATAAGATTCTTTTCAAACTCCAATGACTCACATTTTTGCTCTTCAAAGATAACTGGAAGATGAAAAGCTATCCTATCTCCAAGTCTGAGGGACAATGCTTCAATTTTAATACCCAAAATTCCTTTATTTTCTATAAAACGTTCTATTGTCCCAATAAACTCATAGTGACTTGGCACAATATTTATTCGTCCTACTTGGTAGAATAAATCCTTTATTTGTTTATGATTCCATTTGTTTTGAACAAAACTTCTTGCTATTCGATGCAAATCCCATGTCGTTAGAAGTCCAATTTGTTGTTCTTTGGCTACATCTAAAATTTCTTGTCTAAAAGGTAAAGTATTATCCCGTTCAAGAGGTGGAATATGTCTCTGGTGGTTAATTATGGTTAGACCCTGAATATTAACCCTTTTCCATTCTCTCATCCGTAGTACAACGTACTTTTGCACTGCTAGAGCGTCATCATCGCAAGGAAAGCCCTTGATTCCCTTCACTTCAAGTAGTAGCGTTGTTTCATAGTCATGAATCTGCAAATCTTCCCTGTTTTGCTTCTCGATACCTTGCGCTGCTAATTCCTGATCAGCATCTTTAATTTGTTGAAATCCTAGTATTTGCAAAGTTTTTATGATTGCCTGAACTAGTGCATCTCCTGTTTCTGTCAGTAGATTAAATAGATAAGCATTAGTTTTTTGCTCATTTTCTATTTCTTGTTCTAAAACTGCTACCTTTAAATTTGCTTCCTCACGTATTTCAACTATCTTTTGATGTAATCTATTCACTTGATGTAAAGTATATTCAATTCGATGTATCCAACTTACATATTCTTGTTCTGGGAATAGAGATGGTACTAAATCGGGTAATATCTGCTCAATTAATTTAGTAGTAAAAGCCGCTTTTTTCTTCAGATTAGGTAAAATCAGAATCCATCCTTCTCTTCCGTCTGATGGTAACATTAAGCCGGCAACATCATTACCAAATTTATTTTTTAACAATGGTTGCCATTCTTGTTTTAACCATGAGCCTAAAGAAAGCGTACAATTATAAGTTGCGTCTTCTAAATATTCCGATAGTAATAATATAATTGGCCAATTTTTAGGAAGCTCTTGAGGAAAGTTGAGCATCGCACCATGATCATTCCCAATTTTATGGTGAGCTTGATCACCAAGCATTGTCAGAAAATTCCAATTATTAGAATTTCTTTCTAGTTTAGGCTGAAATACTGAGTAATTTTTATAACCAAAGTAATAATTTTGGATTTTAAGGGCATCTGCAAAAATTACAAAGACTCCCCCTGTGTTTAAAATTCTGTCAAAATCACGTTCTACCAAATAACTCCAAAAAGGTCGTGGGTTGACATAGCCTTGTCTATGATCAACCCACCATTCATCTATGCCGTCTTGTGGCTCTTTTATATCTTCTTTTATAGAAGCATAGCTGAGGTCATAACACATATCAATGACTATAATTTCCTGTTCTTTATAATCATGAGGTAAAGTCGACGTGTGACACAGAGGAAAGAAATCGTTTTTTTGTTTAACCTTGTAAGGATCTCCCAGACTACCTACTGACACGTTGTAACCTTTAGCTTCTAAAACTTTGGCTGCATCTTCAGCCATATCAATAAATAGAATTTTAGGATGCTGGTACTTTGGCATTTTGCTCTATTAATTTAGATACTATTGAAGCCGAAAACAGAGAACACTATTTTTACTTTAGCTTGTACGCACGCAATTCTGCAAATTCAACGTTATACTTCGTTTTTATCAGACATTTTCACCATGATGCTCAGTTTTAACCCAGCGCGATCGCTCCCTTTGCACACACATCTTGAAAGTTGTCACAATCATCACAGGAATCCAATGCACCATGTATAATGACCCTTGAATTGTTGCCCAAACCAAAGACCATCCTCGTAAATTTTGAAATTGGTAAAGTCCAGCAATAAAAGCAATTGTCAGAATAATACTGAGGAGTGTTTGCAGGGGAAATAGAACGGGATGATGGCTATAAAATATTGTCCAAAGTAAGTCGGGGATTAGCCCAATTGGTAGAAGAAATTGTAATAGAAAAAACAATAGTAAATCAATTTCTTTTGCCCAACCTAAAGTCAGAATTTGCGGAAAATAATCTAGATAACGCTGATAGCCACCTTCTGCCCAACGACAACGTTGATACCAAAGTTTTTCCCAAGTAGTTACACCTTCTTCCTGAATTGATGGAACTGTCACAAACTCAATTTCTGCACCTGCTAAATAAAGTTTGAAGCAAAGATCCAAATCATCGGTGACAGTGTTCTCATTCCAACCTTGACACTTTTCTAATAATTCCCGCCGAACTAACATCCCATTACCGCGTAGTTCAGACATTCCACCAATAGCAATCCGATGGGTTTGTAGAAAGCTATCACAGAACATTTCCATCTGCTGACAACGGGTTAAGAAGTTGGTATTAGCATTAGAAATCGCTTTTCGCACTTGCACTGCACCTATAGCTTGCTTCTGAAATAAAGGTACTGTTTGCTGGAGAAAATTGGTAGGTAATTGAGCATCTGCATCGCAGACTAGAATAATCTCCCCTTGAGTAAAGGGAAACACCGCATTCAACGCCCCTGATTTACCACCTTTTGATTCCCGTCGATGAACTTGCAAAGCTGGAAACTGAGTTTGTAATTCCCTTAAAAGTTGGGGAGTTTCATCCGTACTACCATCATCAACAACCCAGATATCTAGGGAATCGCTGGGATAATTCAATTGGCATAGGCTGTAAACTAGATTAGCCAAGACTAAACTTTCATTTTTAGCCGGAACTAAAATCGAGACTGGCGGTAAATAAATCTCATTCTCCATTACCGCCGCAACTGGTTTTGCTAACAGCATCCGTAATGTTTGCAGAGTCAGGATTGTTGTTAATCCCAGCATCAACCATTGTGTTTCTGGTAGCCAGTGCAGCAAACTCACACCACCCCAAACCAATAAAACTACTAGGGTTGCTTTGAGCCGGCGATGAAAGATAGTATTTTTACTGGGCTGATAAGTGCTTCTTCTCACTTTATTTGCTATATCCTTTCGGTTTGTGGCTTAGTCCTGCGACGTAATAATAACATCGTCACAGTTCCCAGCAGGAAACCGCTTACAGCTGCTGCAATTGCTAGAATCCGCCCCAATTGTTGAGCAGCATTCAATATGAATGACCTTGATATAGCGGTTCTCATTTATGTGAGGTACACCCTTAGAGGATGTTTGAAAAGTCCTTTTCTTAGTACCAAAACGTTTGAGATCCCCCTAAATCCACGCCACGTGCTTCAAGTCGGCAGAGCCGCCCAACGCAGTGGCTCCCCTTAAAAAGGGGGACTTTGATTCCAGTTCCCCCCTTTTTAAGGGGGGTTAGGGGGGATCAACAAGTGCCTAAAATCACAGCTAAATACTTTTCAAACAACCTCTTAGGGGCAATTGATGAATTGCCCATACACCTTACGAAATGATGTTGTACCACATTTGAATGGGAACCGCTATAACAACATTACGGGTTTTGACAACTCCAATGATGTGATAAATGGTCAGGCAGGTGACGATATATATAATTGAGAGCTTCGCAATTTTATGTATAAATAGCTGAAACTGTTATTACCTACGCACTTGACCGCTAAATCCAGCTGCTTTAAACTGCTTCAGCTTCAACGGAGTAGGCTGATTTGCAGGTACGGAAATTCTCAACTCAAAATCGCTAATACCTGTTGGTACTTCAGCAATAGAACCTAAGCGAGTCCGGTTTTGCATCACCGAGTCGTTGTTGGCATCATAGATACGTCCAAAAATATCTGCGTCGTAGACTGTTTTATTAGTGCTATTTTCTGCCTTGCCAATGACAATAAAGCAATTGGCAGCTGCGCTACCACTACTGATTACAGCCCCTTGTGCTAGTTCTGGGGGACAATCCTTATAACCAACATCAAATAATTTAATCTGTGTCAACGCTACAGCAGGGGGAGCGATCGCCAACGATAGAAACACGATGACACAGGAAATCAAAACAACCGTGAGTGAGCGCAACCGCATAGAATACCCCGTTACTGAATCCAAGAATATGTAACTTATAATCTCAGCTTACCTGAATTTAACTACAACGGATTGAAGACTTTAATTTAACCTTTGTAATAATTAGGGAAATAACCCTCAATTGCTATTAACTTATGACTCCAGATGAGATTGAAGCATCTATGCTCGCAGCCTTTAATGATTGTGATGCAGCAAGCTGTCCTCTCACTGACACGCAGAAACAGATATTATTGCAAGTGATTGAGCAAATTCAGGGGAGTTACGCCTTCGGGGTGTCAGATATTGCTAACCCCTTGGATGAACTTACCCCAGAGGAGTTAGAAGCATTTTTACAGTTTGTTAAAGAGGAAGAACAACTTAACCGCACTTGGAAAGTGCAATTGCTCAACGACTGGCTGCTAGACAATGACTCTGGAACAGTACACTTTATTCGGCAACGTTATGGTTTACAGTGGCTGAATCGGGTTGAGTCATGCCATTTTGATAAGTATTCTTATTTTGAGGATGCACTAAAGTTAAGAGTAGGCGATCGCATTGAAGTTTCTAATGCACTATGGGAATGGGTGCAAGAAGATGGGCCTTGTAAGCGTGAATGGTTTCCTTGTATGGTGATTAAAGTCAATAAAATTAGCAATGATGATGATTCATCTACTAACTGCGTCGTCCGCTTCTTTAACGGCGCTGAGTATGAAATTCAAGGAATGTACGAATGGAATCGCTATAACTGGCGTTGGCCGCAGAAATAGCACTGTTAGCAGTAGCAGGGCGTTTAGCCCGTGCTGAGTAAATCTCATTGAGCCTCTGAACTCCATTAGTGAACCTCTGAACTCCATTAATGAGCCTCTGAACTCCATTAGTGAACCTCTGAACTCCATTAATGAGCCTTTGAACTCCATTAATGAGCCTTTGAACTTCATTAATGAACCTTTGAACTTCATTAATGAACCTTTGAACTTCATTAATGAGCCTTTGAACTCCATTAATGAGCCTTTGAACTTCATTAATGAGCCTTTATGCTCTGATTGCTGCTGTATGTTAATAAAATTATTGCTTAAACAACGCCCAAGCCAAAAACCTCTCGGTATGATATAACGCTAATTGATTGCTCACACCGTTGAAAACGGCATCAAAAGCGTGTTCCGCCCAAGGAATTTGTAGAAAAACCGCAGTATTACCAGAGTTATCTAAACGTTCATACATCTGTCTGCCAAATCGCGCTTCTACCAAATGGTCACGACTGCCGTAAATTAATAAGGTTGGTGGTAAAGGGTGCGTTAGATAATTTATCGGTGAAGCTATTTTATATTGATTAGGTAATTCTTCTAAAGAACCACCCATAAATGCTTTTAAAACAGCGCGGGTGTTGATCGGATCGGGAAATGGCGGTGTTTTGTATCCTCCAGGTAAGTTAACAGGGCCGTAATAGTTGACTACAGCCCGAATGGGTGGTGCATCTGGTTGATAAGCCGCTAGCATTGCTAGGTGCGCTCCCGCAGAACGTCCTATAAGTACCATCCGTTCTGGATCGGCCTCATAAGCTGCTGCATTTTTGCGAATAAAATTTAAGGCTGTACGCACGTCATCTAACTGGGCTGGAAACTGATATTTAGGTGCGTGTCGATAGTCGATCGCAAATACTGTATATCCCTGATGAGCGATATATTGATTAAACTCAGAATTGGCATGAGGATTGCCATATTGCCAAGCTCCACCATAAATTACTACCACTGCTGGATATTTTCCTACCTCTGGGGGTTGGTAAACTTCCATTTTTAAAGGCACTCCCGCAGGAGAAGCAAAAATAATATCTTTTTGATAACGAGTTTTTTCTAATGGAATACCTCCGAAAAAATTAACTAGGTTAAAGGGATGGGTTTGCATTTTAGCCCTTATTTGGACTGGGATTTTCTCTAAATAATTTGCTCCTAACCCTTGCTTCATGTCTTTATCCATCTGTATTTCAGTTAGTGGGATATTCACTAGCACCCATGCACAAAGGAGCAATCCTATTAAGTTGAAAATGAAAGATAAACGCCGTATTTTACGGCGACGGATGTAGAAAAAAGAAAGTAACAGAGAGAGTGAATTTAATAAAAATAACCAAGGGCTAACTTCTGGCGCTCCTACTGCTAGGGTGAGTAAAAACATATTTGGAGCCGGAAGAATAATCCAAGAACTAAGAAATAGGCTTATAAAACTTAGTAAGAATACAAGCCATAATAAAACTATTTTGGGTTTGGATAACATACAGCAGATTGGAATTTGGTGAGGTACAGATGATCTTAAGGGCACAGCACTGCTGTGCCCCTACCTGTGTACTTCATTTACTTAAAAAACGCTGTAAATTTAATAGCGATTACCCATACATAATAAAAGAACCCCACCCCCAACCCCTCCCCGCAGGCGAGGAGGGGAGACAAAGCACAGCTTTGGCGGGGTGGGGTTCTCCTGATTTTATCAACCAAAGCCTAAATGCTTTTGCAAAGCTTGGCGCATTACTTCTACAGGTATATTTTCCTGCTGCAACCAAATTTTTAAGGCTGCTACCCCTTGTTGGACTAGCATTTCTAAGCCATCGATCGCAATTGCACCTTGTTTTTCAGCTTGCTTTAGAAATTGCGTTGGTTTAGGAATATATATTAAATCGTAAGCGATCGCACCTGTTGGTAAATTTGCTATTTCTTCTCCATTCAAAGGCGACTGATCAACCTTGGGATACATACCGATGGGGGTTGTGTTTACCAGCAGATTCGCTTCGGGTATTAGCTTTGGCAATTCCTCCCATTGATGAACTTGTAAATTCTCAGCTATGGGTGAATTGCTCCAACTATTGCTAAATTCTTGTAATCTCTGCACATTCCGCCCAATGACGTGAATTTTAACAAAACCTAGTTGGTGACAACCTGCTACAACTGCTCTGGCTGCACCACCATTACCTAAAATTACCGCTACCTTCTGACTCCAATCTTGCTTATAGGTTGTCTGCAAAGGGGCGATAAATCCTTCTATATCTGTGTTTGTCCCCACCCATCGATTATTTTGGCGACTAACAGTATTTACTGCGCCGATAGTTTGGGCAAGAGGGGTAATTTCTGAGAGCAGAGGCATGATTGCCTGTTTGTGGGGAATTGTAACACTAAAGCCGACAACCCCAATAGCGGCAAAGCCTGCGATCGCTACTTCTAAATTCTCTGGTGCTATGGCTACGGGAACATAAACATAATCTAATCCTAAATTAGCGATGTCTACGACGAGCTGCGCTAACGCAGCATTATGCATCACAGGCGAGAGTGAATGCTCCACCGGATGTCCAATTACCGCTAGCAGTTTAGTTTTGCCTGTAATTAATCTTTCTTTAGTCATAGTTATTTCTCCCTTATCTCCCCCGACTCTCTTCTCGCACTAGCCTACAATTATTAAAGCTACTTAACAATTCTTTGAATCATGCAGGCAACAACAGCCCCCTCTACAACCCCAATTCCTGGTAAATATTGGCAGTGGCGCGGGCATAACGTTTACTATGTGCGTGCGGGAGAGAAGCAAGGGCAACGTCCGCCTTTGCTTTTGATACATGGATTTGGTGCTTCCACAGACCACTGGCGCAAGAATATCACAGGATTGTGTCAAGATTTTGAAGTATTTGCGATCGACCTTTTGGGATTTGGGCGATCGGCAAAACCAAAATTGCAGTATAGTGGCGACTTGTGGCGCGACCAACTCCATGATTTTATTAGTGAAGTAATTGGTCAAAAAGCAGTATTAGCGGGTAATTCCCTTGGTGGCTACGCTGGTTTGTGTGTCGCAGCCCAACGTCCCGAAAGTGCAGCTGGTTTAGTTTTGCTCAATAGCGCCGGGCCTTTTAGTGAAAGCCAGCCTACATCTGAGCCTGAAGCTTTACAATCAGAAATCCAGCCTCCCAAACAATCGGCTAATTTGCAGAAACTTCTTGGTGACAGTACTAAGTGGATTTTTCAACAATCTTTAGCCCAGTTTTTGTTATTTCAATACGTGCGACAACGTTGGGTAATTCGCCAAACCCTAGAAAAAGTTTATCTTGACAAAACTGCCATTACCGATCAATTAGTAGAAGAAATTTCTCGCCCTGCTAACGATCCTGGCGCATTGGATGTGTTTGTTTCAGTCTTTAGTACTCCTCAAGGGGAAAAAGTTGATGTGCTACTAAAGCAATTAACTTGTCCTTTATTAATGTTATGGGGAGAAGCCGATCCTTGGATGAATGCTAGAGAACGTTCCCAAAAGTTTCGTCAATATTATCCTAAACTGACAGAACACTTCTTAACAGCCGGTCATTGTCCCCACGATGAAGTACCCAATAAAGTAAACCAACTTTTAGCTGATTGGGCTTTGTCTATCACCAATTAATACAAACCTCTCCCCGCCTTTAACTTTAATTCAATGTCCCTCTGCGACTCGGCTACGGTGTACACACAAGTCGAAAAACACGATCCACGTAGCTTCAATCTAGTAGGGTGCGTTATGGACGTTACTCCTAACGCACCGAAAATCTAGAATGGTGCGTTAGCCTCCGGCATAACACACCCTACACATACTTAAATTTTTTCAGATGATATTAGATATCATCTCAATAAAATCAACAACTATAAATCGAACCCGAAGTAACTCCAAGTCTAGTTCAGCCTTGACGATCGCTATAATCGAAATAACTCAACCACTGTCGGCTTAGTCACTTTCCCCATTGCATTACGCGGTAATTCTTCAACTATCAAAATTTTGGTTGGCACTTTATAAACAGCCAACCGCTCTTTTGCCCAACTCCTAAAAGATTCTAATGTCAAAGGTTGTAACCCTTGCAATACTAATGCAGCACAAACCCGTTCACCCCATTCTATATCTGTAACCCCAACCACTGCACATTCTTGAATATCTGGATGCGATCGCAATACTTCTTCAATTTCTAAAGCTGAAACTTTATAGCCTCCGGTTTTGATGATATCCACACTCATTCGTCCCAGAATCCGGTAGTTGGTGTTCTCAATTACGGCGGTATCTCCAGTACAAAACCAGCCATCTTGGAAGGCTTTGGTTGTTGCTTCGGGGTTTTGCCAATATTCGAGAAAGACTCCAGCCCCTTTAACTTGGATCTCTCCTGGTGTTCCTGTTGGGACTAACTCTCCCTTCTCATCGACTAATCTTACTTCAACTTCAGGCAGAGGCTTTCCTACATATCCACCCAACCGTTCACCGTGTAAAGGGTTTGATAGTGCCATACCAATTTCCGTCATCCCATATCGCTCAAGCAGAAAATGGCCGCTAATACTCTGCCACTTTTCTAAAACTTGAATTGGTAACGCTGCCGAGCCAGAAACCATCAGACGCATTTTAGCACAGCCTTCTGACATGGTTTTTTGACGTTCCCTAGAGGCATTTTCCCAAGCAGCAATCAGCTTTACATAAATCGTTGGTACTGCCATAAATAGGGTTAAGTCACCGTCACAAATTCGCCTCCAAACGGTTTCGGTATCAAAGCTCAATAGATGACACTCCGCCCCAGCCCATAAAGCACACGTCAGTACGTTAATAATTCCATGAATATGATGTAGTGGCAGTATATGTAAAATGCAATCGTTAGATCCCCATTCCCAAGCGGTAATTAAGCTAGTCACTTGCGCTTGCATATTTTGATGAGTTGTAACCACACCCTTGGGTTTACCTGTTGTACCGCTAGTGTAGAGAATTAAGGCGCGTCTAGTGATATCTACCTTTGGGAGCTGAGTAACATTAGATGGGAGGGTTTCTGAGGTAAGGATAAATCGCAAATTTAATGCTTCGGCTAGCGATTCTCCTGCAAAGACGCTGCGCGATCGCACTATACCTTCAAAATTAGGATGAACAACAATAATCGATGCTCCACAATTGGTAATTACATACTCCAATTCTGGGCGCGGATGAGAAATACACAGAGGTACAGCTATGCCACCAGCACGCCAAATTCCCCATTGAGTGGCTACATACTCAAACCCAGGCGGGATGAGAAAGGCGACTCGCTCCTCTTGTAAATCTTCTCTATTCTGAAGAAGAGTTGTTGCTATTTGACTGGAAGTGTGAAGCAAATCCCGATATGTAAAGGAGCCATCCGTTGTTGCAATGGCTATTTTCTCGCTGTGTTCCTCAGCACGAATAATCAATGGTAGAGTCACGTTTATTTACCGATTTAGGGTTGATTCAGTTTGCTTTTCGACAGGTTCAGATCCCCGACTTCTTCAAGAAGCCGGGGATCTAGTGCTATAACCAACGTTGTTTTTTAGCATAAGCAATACTAGAAATCACAATTAATGCCATCACACCGATTACAGCAGGATAAGCCCAAGGTTGCTCTAATTCCGGCATATATTTGAAGTTCATGCCATAAAAACCAGACATGAAAGTAATTGGTAAAAATACCGTCGAGAGGATAGTTAGGCGATTAATTCGTTCACCTGTTTTGCTAGCAATATTATCGCGTTGAATTTCCATTAATTCTGACATCCAGGCTCTCAAAGCTTGATATTCTTGCCATAATTTATCAACTTGATGAGCCAATTCTTCTTGAAATAGTTCTTTTACTGGCTGGGCTATCCATTGCAAATCTTCGTAATCCATAATAGCCATAAGCGATTTAATACTTTGAAAATTACGCCGCCCTGAACGAGTAGATTGCCTCATTGTGGCAATTCTTTGGTAGGTTGATTCATCACCAGAATCATCTAAAACTTCATCTTCTAAATCATCAAGCTTTCTAGAAATATAGTCAAATACAGTATGATAATTATGCAAGATTTCTTTAAAAATTAGATAAAAAAGATAGTCCATTCCCCACTTCTTAATATCTAAAGGGTGCTTTTGGAGATTATTAGCTAAAATACTTAAAACTTTTAGTTCAGTGATTTCAAATGTAATTATGAAATTTTTACCGACTACAATATTGCCACGTGCAACCTCAAATTGATGATTTTTTATTTGAGCAGTTAGAATTTCATAACTATCAAATAAACAATCTTCTACATTTTCATCAATTCCTAAAGGGGAATGGTTGAAAATCATGTTAACACGAGATGGATTGAGTTGAAAATGCTTGATAATTTTAGCCGTTCCAGTACGATCGCGGAAATGAACACAGCGCAACCAAATATTCTGGGAAGCATCAATTCTTTTCAGTACCGTATCGATATCCCGATGGGTGAATATTTCCAGGTTATCTGGATAAAAAGTCAGGAGAATTAGCATAATTGAGTCATAGCTCAGTTCTTTTCCATTCTCCCTGATTTAGGACGAGAAGTTTTCACTGGTGCTGACTTATTTTGCAGAATTGCAATTTCTCTCTGTGCATCTTGATAACTATCTTTTTCGCCTTGCTGCTGGAACAGTTTTGCAGCCTTTTTGAAATCTGCGATCGCTCCCTGTTTATTTTTCTGCTTGGTGCGAATCACACCCCGATTATAATAGGCTAAGGCATTGTTCGCATTAATGGCGATCGCTTGTGAATAATCCTGATTGGCAGCTTTTTTATTTCCCAGTTCCAGATAGGCGTTACCACGGTTGTTGTAAGCTGCTATATTATTAGGATCTAGTTTCAGGGCTTCGGTATAATCTTCAATAGCGCCTTTATAGTCTCCGAAAGAAAAGCGGTGAATACCTCTGTGAATATAAGCAACAATAAATTTAGGATCGATCTGTAAAATAGTGTTGTAATCTTCAGTACCTTCGACTTTATTTCCGAGATCGCTGTAAACATCACCTCGATTAAGATATGCTTCTATATATTTGGGATTAATGTTAATTGCCTCTGTATAATCTTTAAGTGCTGCATCTTTTTGTTTATTAAGAGATTGAGTTAAACCCCTTTGATAATAAGCTTTGGCATCGCTAGGATTAATCTTAATTACTTTATCAAAATCTTCAATTGCTTCAAGTCTTTGTCTGAGGCGACGGCGGAGAATCCCTCGCTGTAAGTAGGCTTCGGTATACTGAGGCTGGAGTGCGATCGCTTTGCTAAAGTCTCCAATCGCCCCTTTATTATCCTTTGCTTGAACACGGGCTAATCCCCGGCCATAGTAAGCATAAGCATCTTGAGAATTTAACTTAATCGCTTGGGTATAGTCTGCGATCGCTTCTTTATATTTGCCTAATTCCGAAAAAGCAAATCCTCGGTCAAAATAAGCATTACCATCTTCAGGATTGAGTACAATTGCTTGACTAGAGTCTGCTTGGGCTTGCTCATAATCTCCTAATCGATAATAAGCATCACCTCGCTTATTATAAGCTAAAGCATTTTTCGGATCTAATTCAATAACTTGATTTAAATCTTCAACTGCTCCTTCATAGTTTCCTGCCTTATATTTATTGACTCCTTCTTGATATAATTGTTTTTGAGCATCATTTACAGGTTTTGGCAGCCTCAATTGCCAAACTACAACCCCAATTGCGATCGAGCTAACTACCCCTGTCAAAACTAATAATAATTTTTTATGCTCCTGTTTTTGCTGATTGCGATTTACATTTGTGATATTTTTTAAGTCGTCTAAAACTTCGGTTGCATACTGGTAACGCTTACGATAATCAAGACGTACCATTTTATTAATAACTTTCGCTAACTTGCTGTTAATTTTGAGATTTTTGTTCCACCAAACTATTTCACCTGTCAGCCGATTTTTCTGATTTTGCAAATTAGATAAATCGTTTGTTGGTAAGCCGAGAAGTGCTGCGATCGCAACTATACCTAGAGCATATATATCACTGTTATATTTTACGTTACCATTAATTTGTTCTCTAGGCATATATTCGAGATGATCATTAGTATTAGTTCTACCTTCATTCAAAATCCCAAAATCAACTAAAACTAACTTTTTATCTGATTCCCGGCGAATAATATTTGCTGGTTTAATATCCCGATGAATTATGCCATAGCTATGTACGATCGCCAAAATTTCTAATATCTCTGATAAAAGATTAATTACTTGATCTTCACTCAGAGGTTTTCCCTGGATAATTTCGTCAGTTAAAGGATTACCAGGGATGAATTCATGAACTATATAAAATTCTTCGTTTTCTTCAAAATAAGCAATTAGCTTCTGAATTTGGTCATGTTCCTGCCCTAGTTTTTCTAAAGTTGCTGTCTTACTAGCAAACAAGCGACGCAGGATAGTTAAAGCTTGAGGATTACTACTAGAACTAGGTAACTGCCTCACTATAAATTGGCCGCTAAGAAGATTAGCATCTTCAACTAGATAGGTTTTTGTTTTTTCCCCATCATTCAGAACTTTTAGTATTCGGTAACGTCCATCTAGTAAATGAATACGCATCAATATAAATATAGTCTGATAAATTCTTTAATTATAGCTTACGTATTATTACTGCTATTTTTGTTAAAAAGCAATAGAAAAATTATGTCATTTTGGCAAGTAAAAGTATTAATTATTAGCTAATGCTGCATATTGCTAGTAATATTTATTCATTAAGAGATTGTTACAAGCTTAATCCGCTTACATATTACAACTTTGTGAGTTTAACAAAATTTGAGAAAACAGGTGTATACATAGGGCGGGGATATTTTGATCTGGACTATTCAGCAATCTCACTCATGACACATAATCCTTAAATAAGGTAAAAAAATAGCAGTTTAAATTATCTAGAACCCCAGATAAAAAATTGAAAATCAACGTATTTGGGCGAAGAAAAGGCTTGGTAGCTACTGCGAAGCGTCAATTGCTCAAGGCGCTCAATTTCCGTGACATAGCTGCTATTCATAGCTTAATTCTAGAGTTGGAAACAATTTTGGGAGCGGAAAAGTTAACCGATCTGATTGTTAATGAGCTAATGGTTGAATGCGATTCTGATAGCCACAGTTGGTTTTGTCAAATTTTTCTTGGACAAGCCCAATATGAACAGATGACAGAAAAAGCTCAAAGTAACGTCTTTAAAATTTTAGTGAGTAAAGGTTTGGAACCGGGCAAAGACTTTAGCTCTGGGCGCGATCGCAGTCTGATTATAAGCGATCGCGCAAAGCTTGTCTTAATTACCCAAGTGCCACAGGAGCATCAGGCAGCATTTGAGTCCCAGTTAGAATCCTCGTTAGTTTTAGATCCAGTCACCACCATCGAACAGCAGTTAGGGTGTGCATTTTTTACTAATTTAACTGAGATTGCCATCCAAGAAATGGAGTTATTGAGTAATTCTCAAGCGGCGGCTTATCTAGGAGTGCTGTTAGCTGGATTAGTATCGCGTCATCCTGAACTTAAAGATGTTGATTTTCCTACAAAATTTATTGTCAATGCTCTCCAAGAACTATCGCCAGAACGAGCAATGGCAATTTTGAACGATCCAGAGAGAAATCCCCAGTTCGATGAAACGATTATTTTTGGGCATTTATTAGCAGCAATGGGAGATAAAGAATATCACCGCATTGCTGAAGAAGAGGGTGGTATCAGTCTTAATCAACTTAAAAAACTTGATTTAGTTTGGTGTGGTGAACGCCGACTTTCAGAAATAGTAGCCATGATGGAAAAATGGGCATTCCCAAAATAGATAATCAGCAATTCAAAATTCAAAATTCAAAATTTATAAGACTAGCCCTTTCAAGGTGGGTAAAATTTTTGGACAATAATTACTCTTTTCTCTGTGTTGCGCCAGTGCGCCCTTGCCGTTCCCCGACTTAAAGCAACTGGCGCAACACAGAGAGGAAAGCAGAGATTTTATGAGTCACCTTGAAAGGACTAGTCCTAATTTAGTTTTATGCTGGCACGACAACTTTTTCACTACCAGCGAGTTCAAAAGCGGTATGAATGACTTGCAAAGCTTTAACACCTTGCTCTTGGGCGACGACACAGCTAATTTTAATTTCTGAGGTGGCAATCATTTGGATATTAATTTGGTGTTGGGCTAGGGCTGCAAACATTTTTGCAGCAACGCCTGGTTGTCCTACCATACCTGCACCGACAATACTCACTTTAGCGATCGCACTATCTAAAACAACTTCACCCCATCCTAACTCTGCCGCGACTTGGGTAAGCATTTTTTTGGCATTTTCCCCGTCTATCCGCGAGACTGTAAAGGCAATATCTCGCCGGGGAACACCATCAATCACCCGACAGCGCTGAGATTGAATAATCATGTCAACGCTGATATTATGCTGTGCTAATAATCCAAACAGCTTCGCCGCCATCCCTGGCCGATCTGGTAATTGGCGAATAGCAAGACGTGCTTGATTCAAATCTAAAGCAACACCGCAAACGGGGGAAGAGTGAGAAGTAGAGACGCGATTAATCGCGTCTGTAGAAGAGTTAGGAGTTAGGAGTTCTCTCTTGCTCCCTGATCCCTGCTCCCCTGCTTCAATCTCAAAGGCGGTGCAAAGTGCGGTGACGGCGCGATCGCATTCGTCAGCATTGACTACACAACTTACTTTCACTTCGCTGGTGGAAATCATCTGGATATTCACACCAGCTTCGGCTAAGGTAGCAAACATTTTTGCCGCCACACCGGGACGGCCAATCATTCCTGCGCCTGCGATGCTGACTTTGGCAATGTTATGTTCTAGCATTACCTCGGCTTCGTCAGATTTGGGGTGAGATTGACTCCTCAGTGCTGGGGCGATCGCGGCTGCTACTGCTTCTGCTCGTTTTAAAATGGGTGTGGTGACAGTAAAGGCAATGTCATTACTATTACCTTCATGGATTGACTGAATAATCAAATCTACATCTACTTTTTGCCGAGAAATTTCGCCGAATAACCTTGCTGCTACCCCTGGTTTATCGGGTACGCGCAACAAAGCTACTTTTGCCTGATCAGTGTCAAATTCTACAGCATCCACCGGACGAGCAATTTCGAGATTAATTAGCGATCGCCCTTGGGGTTTGGCTGATGTCACCCAAGTACCAGGGGCATCTGTCCAACTAGACCTAACTACAAGGGGAACACCATAGTTACGAGCAATTTCCACAGCGCGGGGATGCAAGACTTTTGCGCCCAAGCTAGCTAGTTCCAACATTTCATCGCAGGTGATGGCATCCATCAACTGGGCTTCGGCAACTAAGCGGGGATCTGTAGTGAGAATCCCTGGAACGTCTGTATAAATTTCACAAAAATTAGCTCCTAATGCGGCTGCGATCGCCACTGCCGAGGTGTCGGAACCACCGCGCCCCAAAGTTGTAATTTCCATTTCCCCGGCGTTCGATGTGCCTTGAAACCCTGCTACAACGACTACTTTACCTTCATTTATATGGCGACTGAGGCGAGTAGTATCAATATGTAAAATCCGAGCGCGGCTGTGTTCGGCTTCAGTAACAATTCCTACCTGAGCGCCAGTCATCGAAATTGCTGGTTGTCCGAGTTCCTGCAAAGCCATGCTAAGTAAGGCGATGGTTACTTGTTCGCCAGTAGAAAGCAGCATATCCATTTCCCGGCGGTTAGGATTGGGAGAAATTTCATTAGCTAGTTTGACGAGTCCATCGGTGGTTTTGCCCATTGCTGAAACGACTACTACCAGAGAGTTTCCAGCTTGGACAGTTTTATAAACACGCCCTGCAACAGCTTGAATGCGTTCCACTGAACCGACAGATGTACCACCGTATTTCTGAACTATGAGCGCCATAACTTTTATGCAATCAATTGTGTCTGTTTTGCTCAATGCCTCCGCCGGGTTAGGAAGCTTTGAACATATCAATAGATATTTAGTTTACTAAAAATTGTGTAGTATACCCAATCATCAGTTGATTATTCAAAAACTACATCTTCGTAAAGTGCTGCCATTGTTTCCTCAAAATCCACGCTGTTGAGTCGAAATGATTGATGTTCTGCTGTAAGGTGATTTCCAGAATAAAAATTACCACACAACATCATTCCAACGTAGAGGGAAAGGGCTATTCACTCTCCTAATCGGTAAAATTATTTTGAGAAATCACCTAAGTTAAATAAGATTCGGATCTAGTTTATGGCAAACTCCAAGCGCAGCAAATATGCCAGAGCGATCGCGCGTCGGCTACCTGAAAATATTCCTCAACTAGATTGCCCTGAGTATTGACGATACAAGAGAACCAAGTTCTTAATTTTGAACAACATCGGCTTAATTCACAATAATGCGTAAAATATAACCAAAAATTATTCCCAACTTAACCAGGAACGATAAATATCTTAATTTAAAGCTCAAATTTAATATAGAAACCTCAAATGAAAATTTGCCAAAACCAAAGGTATTTATTAGGACTCCTTCTTCTAAGTACGCTGAGTGCAAATATACAATCAGTTAGCGCTCGGACTACCAGCGCCGTTGGTAACTTAGCGGGTGGAGGTGCTTTGCTACCCACAGGTCAAATCATCACACCCGCAGCAGCACCAGGCTCAACTTTTGCACCTTTAGCAACTGGTTTGCGTACAGATGATAATGCTGATGCTGCTGAAGCTGTAAGCACAGCCCTTAGCCCAAATGGAAAAATTCTACTGGTACTTACCAGTGGCTATAACCAAAACTTCAAGAATGAAAATACAGGTAGTAATTTAACTTACCCTGTATTAGACCCACTAACTGGTAAACCAAGTGGGACAACAACCCCCAAAGCCGAATGGGTTTTTGTCTATGATGTCACTAATGGAAAGTTAGTTAAAAGACAACAGATCAACATTCCCAATACCTATAATGGTTTAGTTTGGGCTAAAGATGGCTCGCGTTTCTTTGTATCAGGCGGTATTGACGATCGCATCTATGTTTATGGCTCTAATGGCAATGAGTACGTACCGCAAGCACCCTTTATTTTACTAGGACATAATTCTAACCCAACAGACCCCTTCCCTAAATATGATGGTGGTTTGTTGAAAAACACACCAGCTAAAGCTGTGTCAACAGGAGCAGTTGTCGCAGGTTTAGCAGTTAGTAAAGACGGCAATACTTTAGTAGCTGCTAACTTTGAAAATGACTCCATATCAATTGTTGATACTAATAGCCGCCAGGTAACTAAAGAAATTAAGTTTTTTAAGGCAGGGGATAAAATTGCAACTGGGGAATTTCCTTTTGATGTCGCCATCAAAAATACAGGAGATGGTAAAGCAGCTAAAGTCTTCATCAGCAGTCAGCGCGATAACGAAGTGCTTGCTGTTACCATTGCTACAGGACAAATTAACCGCATACTTGTACAAAGCCAGCCAAATAAGGTATTGCTCTCACCTGACCAAAATCGATTGTACGTAGCTAACGGTAACAATGACTCGGTTTCTATCATTGATACCAATAGTAATCGGGTAGTGCAGACAATTTCTTTATCTCGACCTGGTGAAAAGTATAAAGGTGCAAATCCTAATTCTCTAGCTCTCAATCCAGATGGGCAGACACTTTACGTCACCTTGGGTGGTGAAAACGCTGTGGCTGTTGTAGACTTGCGTTCTAGTCAAGTGGCTGGACGTATCCCTACAGGTTGGTATCCAAATTCTGTAAGTGTTAGTGCTGATGGTCAAAAACTCTACGTTGTCAATGCCAAAAGTAATTCTGGCCCCAACCCATCAAACAGTCGAACAACAACAGCCGGACAAGGACGTAACACCAATTTTAAAAATGACTACACTTGGGCATTAGAGAAAGCAGGCATCTCAATTATTCCAGTGCCAAAAGGCGCAACTTTGGCTAACCTTTCAGCCCAGGTAGACAAAAACAACGGTTTTTATAATCGTCGTCCCGATCGCACAATGAGGTATTTACAAGGTAAAATTAAGCACGTTATTTACATACTTAAAGAAAACCGTACTTATGACCAAGTACTCGGTGACTTACCTCTTGGTAATGGCGATCCAGCACTCACTTTATTCCCACAGCGTATTTCACCCAACCATCACAAGCTGTCCCTTGGCTTTGCAACTTTTGATAACTTCTACGACAGTGGGGAATCCAGTGGAGTCGGCTGGAACTGGTCTACCTACGGTCGGACTACAGACTACACCGAAAAAACTCAATCAGTTCTTTACGGTAACGCTGGCTTTAACGGCTTAACCTACGATTACGAAGGTACAAATCGCAATATCAGTATCGCACTAGGGCAAACTTCCGCGAATAACTCCCCAATTAATACCCGTTTAACGGGTATTTTAGATCCTTCTGGGCAGTCTTCCATACTGCCTGGAGACAGGGATGTTGATGCTCCCGAAGGTGATGGTAATCTTGAACCAAATGCTATTGGTGGTTATCTGTGGGATACGGCGCTACGTGGTGGAAAAACTGTACGTAATTACGGTTTCTTTGTTGATAATGCAATTCCCTACACCACTAGCCAAGCCGATCCGACTAAACCCGATCCCAAAAACCCGGCTTATATCCCGATCTCTCCAACCCCGTACGCTGACAAGATTCCTCAAGCTCCCGTTACTAAAACTGTACTATTGGATAAAACCGATCTTTATTTCCGCTCATTCGATCAAAATAATGCTGATACTTATTTGTACAGCGAATGGGAAAGGGATTTGAAGCAAAATGGACTACCAAATTTAATGCTTGTGCGTTTATCTCACGATCATTTTGGTTCTTTTGGTACTGCTTTGGCTGGGCTAAATACTCCTGAACTGCAAATGGCAGATAATGACTATGCTATTGGCAAGCTAGTAGAGAAAATTTCTCATCTGCCGGAGTGGAAAGAAACAGCCATTTTCATCATTGAAGATGATTCTCAAAATGGGCCAGATCACGTTGATTCTCACCGTTCCTTAGCCTACGTGATTTCGCCCTACACAAAACGGGGTACTCTCGTCAGCACTAACTACAACACCATTAGCGTATTGCGGACAATGGAGGATTTGTTAAACATTGGCTATTTGGCAATTACTGATGCTAATGCTGAACCAATGTCAGATGCCTTCACAACAGAACCGAACTTTGAGCCTTACACAGCGATTGTGCCAGGTAACTTATGTGCTGCTCCTGTAGATCCAAAATTAGTACCAGCTTGCCAAGACCGGAATGTTGAAAAGACAGCAGCTATGCCGATTCTAAATCCTAGAAAATGGTGGGCTGCTATGACTAAAGGCTTCGATTTTGCAGGTGAAGATAAGCTCGATCCCGAAGAATTCAACGAAATTCTCTGGACAGGAATTAAGGGTGATAATATCCCTTATCCTGAAGAACGTAACCGTAAAGATTTGCGGCAAAATCGCGCTCAGATGTTAAAGCATTGGCAATTGAGTCAAAGGGATAATTCTACTGAAGCTAAGAAGTAAGTGTTAGATATCTGCTGAAAAAGGATGTAGAGACGTAGTATTGCTACGTCTCTACAAGGATTGTAATAGGTGAATTTTGGTGTGATTTACCTGTTTTTTCAATTGATAATAAATGGTGTGAGGATGATAGAAAAATGATCAAAATGTTTTGGAAGTGGCTGCCGATTTCTCCAGTGGCTTTGGGGCTATTCTCGGTAATCACTACCACAACTGCGGCGGGCAATGCTAACGCACTTCCAGTTCAAACTGGAACCGTTCAGGAATCAGCAGGACAGGTAACATCTGTTTCTCAACTGGCGGATGTACAGCCGACAGATTGGGCATTCGGTGCATTGCAATCTTTGGTGGAGCGTTATGGGTGTATTGCTGGTTATCCCAATGCAACTTATCGGGGTAATCGGGCTTTAACTCGTTACGAATTTGCGGCGGGAATTAATGCTTGCTTAGAACGGGTAAATGAACTAATTGCAACTGCAACAACTGATATTGTTAAAAAAGAAGATTTAACAACCCTGCAAAAATTACAAGAACAGTTTGCGGCTGAATTGGCTACTTTGCGGGATCGGTTGGATGCTTTAGAACCTCACCAAGATGCTGTGGAAAAACAGCAGTTTTCGACCACGACAAAACTTCATGGGGAGGCCATTTTTGCTATATCAGGGTTTGCTGCTGGGCAAGATGCCGATAATGCTGATATTCCTAGAAATACAACTTTTGGCGATCGCGTTCGCCTCAACTTTGACACCAGTTTTACTGGTAAAGATTTACTCAGAACTCGATTACAGGCTCTCAACTTCAATTCCTTTTCTGGTGACGGTGGCACCGGAACTAGATTACCAGAAGGGACTCTAGCCTTTAATGGAGAAATTGGAGATGAAGCTCCTGAAAATAATCAAGTTAGAGTTGAGACGCTGTTTTACAGATTTCCTCTAGGCAAAAAAACCGAAGTCACTTTTTTTGCCAATGAAGGAGAAGTTGAAGACTTTATGGATACAGTCAACCCCTTCTTAGATGGTGACGAGGGAGCCAGGGGTGCTTTATCTAAGTTTGGTAGCCGCAATTCGGTCTACTATTTTGTACCTTCTGGTGCAGGGATTGGGCTGACACATCGCCTATCTGAGCAATTGGAATTAAGTTTAGGATATTTGTCTAATACAGCATCTAATCCCAACTCTAGGAATGGTTTTTTCAATGGTTCTTATGGGGCGATCGCTCAGTTGACTTTCCAACAAGGCGATCGCTTCACCATCGGTTTAACTTACGTCAATGCCTACAATAACCAGGGTGAAGATTTGGCCATTCCAGGTACGGGTAGCCAAAAGGCTAACTTGGGCTTAGTTACCGATTCGCCCACTTCCACCAACGCTTACGGCTTGGAAGCATCCTATCAAGTAAATTCTCGCTTTTTTATTAATGCTTGGGCTGGTTATGCCAAAACCCGCGTTTTGGGTGTAGGAGATGCCGATATTTGGAACTATGCAGTTGCTTTGGCTTTCCCGGATTTGGGTAAAAAAGGCAATCTGGCGGGGATTGTTGTGGGTATGGAACCGAAAGTGACCGGTGCTAATGGAGCGATCGCTAATGTCTTTACGGACATAGTTGCACCCCAAAACCGCGATTCTGCTCAAGACAGAAATACCTCTTTACATATTGAAGGTTTTTACAGCTATGCACTTTCAGACAATATTACCATCACTCCTGGTTTAATTTGGCTGACTGCCCCCAACCACGACGATCGTAACAGTGATGCTGTATTGGGAGTTATTAGAACTACCTTTACTTTCTAAATTCTGCTGTGGTTTTAGTCAGACGATTTTGGATTTTAGATTGGTCGTCAAGGAATCATTAGTCAAGATAATTTGAGGATTTGTTATGGACAAAATACGATTGAGTTCCATTTTTTTCAGATATAGTCTGACCTCTGTCATATTATTAACAACACTTTCTGCCGAGTTAATTCGCCCAGTCAAAACACTAGCTCAATGCACCCCTGGTACTAATAACTGCGAGAAGAAAACAGATAATTCTTCTTGTGATTCTAGAAATCCATATAACTTGGTTGCAGACACTACAAGAGTACGGAGAATTAAGATTGCTTGGGATGTATGTCAAAAAAATGATTTTTATCAAGTGAGTTGGGGCGACGATAAAGATGATATGACACAAATCGATGATCCAACAGCACGTAGTTGGACTTATGTGGGAGCTAAGGATCTTCTTAAGTACACCTTTAAAGTTCGTGGGTGCAATGCCCGTCCTACTCAAGATACTGCTAAAGAACCAGATTGCACCCCTTGGACAGAATTACTTGTAACAACACCTGATTGGTAACTCTTGCTGGTGTTTGTTGCCAATAGCTAATTTGACTTCAATCTTGATTTTTTTTCGTTGCTTCGCTGTCAAGATCACTTACACAAACCTATCTTGAGGATAATCGATATGAAATTCTTTCCCCAATTAGCGATCGCTACTAGTCTTGTTCTAGGTTTAGCTACCTTAAGCACTAAATCTGCATCGGCTGCAATTGTTAATTATGCTTTCAGTGTTGATAGTTCTACAGCTAAGGGAAATGGTTTATTTAGCTTTGATGACTCAACCTTCAGTAATGATAATTTTCCAGTAGCACCACTTCAGTCGCTAACTTTTCAATTCGATAACGATTCCAATATTTACACCGCCAAGGATGATATTGAATATCCAGATTATCCCCTTGCATTTCCAACTGTAGCTTTAGCTGATAATGCATCGATTGGATTGCTGTACAACTTCCAGGGTAAAGTTAATCCTTCTAAAAGCTACGAAATTTCTGGAACAATATTTTCTGTATCCTCCGAAACCCCCGATTCTGGTACAGTTTCTTATCGAAAAGTACCAGAGCCTAGTACTTTAAATAGCACACTTCTTGTTGGCATCATTGGTTTGTTTCTGACAAGAAAGGTAACGCTTTGGAGAACGCATTTCAGAGGCGACTAAACTCAAGGTAAAGCGTATCCTGAAGTATTGAGGAGATACAAATTTTGTTATCTTTGCGCTACACCAATTCGCTCTAAGCACAAGAATTACTAGAAACTGATGTGTTAAATACCACATCAGTTTCTTCATTTGTTTTTTTTATTCCTCGTACTCCCTGCGCTCTTTATCTATTCGGTATTTTTCTATTTGCAAGTTCCTAAAATCCAGTGGTAATGTCTGGGTTCTATCAATCTGAACACCTTGCAGTCGTTGAGGATTTAAACCTAGAACCTGTAATGTAGTTGGAGCAATTTGGGTGGTAGAAACGGTTTGACTGATAGTTTTACCTTGGAGATTGCGGGAAAATCCAGTGCTGCCGGCAATTAAGGCTACGTGGGTATCAGCATCAGTAAATCCACCATGCTCTGCACGCTTCTTGGTAGCATTACCAAAGAAATAGCCAGTTTTGAGTGGAACAATAATGTCAGGGGTGCGTTCGTTTGCCCTTGGATCTCCCAATCCGGCATTGATGATGCTCTGACCATATAATACTTTTCCCTGAGCAGCTGCATCCTCAGTTGAAAATAAAGTATTTCCTGTGGGATCGCTGACTTGATCAACAGCAGTATCAAATGAGTAATTTTTGGATTTCAGCAGGGCTACTGCTTTTCGGACATCAGATGGATTTTTCAAAAAGATCAGCGATGAAGTATCCTGACCTCGCTCAGAAGCAATCTGGATGCCGTTTCTTACTAACAGAGCAGCAACAGCAGTTAGGTTTCCATCACCACCAGCAGCACCTGTAACACTATCAAATGTACTGCTCAAACCAACAGTTGGATCTTGGACAGGATTTTGCCCGTGCTTGGCAGTTAAAATCACTAAAGTTGAACTGTCTAATCCTTTCTTTTTCAGTTCATTCAAAATCAGACCGATGCTCGCATCAGTATGGGCTACTGCACTTACCAGATCAGGACGGGCATTACCATCTTTGTCAATCCCGCCACCATTAAACTGAGAGGCAGTTTCTTTCTCGCCGACGCTCACAGCTTGGAAATTTAAGCCAAAAATTGCCGGAGTGCCTACTTTTATCGTACCAGAATCGTTCAATCCATCAATCTCGTTTAATATCTGCTTAACCTTGAGATCGTCGTAGGCTGAGGTTGTTGCTACACTTGTGAACTGGTTGGCGCTAAAGCCAGCAGGTGGAGCCTTAAACAGAGCCGGATTACCCTTTGTCCCGTCATTAAAGAAAGTAGACGTGATTTGAGAGTTGGTGTTGGAGTAAGGAGTACCTGTTGATTGATCGACTAAAGCCCCAAGGGTGCTTGGGAAAAGTCCTGGCTTAGTTGGATCAATTGCCACTGCCGCGTTAATTTCTAGTGAAGAGTAATCGCTAATGCTGCCGACCTGACCCGTTGCCAAATTAAACTTCGTTGGGTCTTGTGTATTTCCAGCGAGGATGGTGTAAGCTGCGGGATGCTTGTCAGACCAAGCAGTACGTAGTCCCGCCGCGCTAGCTACGTCAAAAATGGTATTTACTTTCAGATACTGGTTGGGGTAAACAGGGTTGCCATTGCTATCAACAGGCAATTGGGTTTGATCAAATCCCTGACCGCCATCTAAGGTGCCACCCTTACCATTATTCCAAGATGCATCAACGTTTTCAGCAAATTCTATGACAGTACCGGGTTTGGCGGTGCCTGCGGTGATTTGGGCAGCAGTGGTACCTGGGGCATACAAGGCGCGACTGTAGGATTTATCATAAAATACACCTGTCGTACCGGGGTTAGCACCAGTGATATAGTTTAGCTCCCCAGGAAAGGAATCTGATGGTGCAGAAGCAAAAGCATTGGTGTATGTCACACCTTCTCTCTGCAAACGCTTGATATTTTTCAAAGAAGATTGCAGATTAGCAACTGATAGATCCGAGTTGTGCAATCCATCAATCGAAATAATCAGAACATGACTAAAGCGGGCAGTTGTATTTCCGGGACTGATTGCTTGGACACCAGGAATCAGGGTGTTGCTAACAATCGTCGCGGTCAACACCCCAGAAAGCGTTTTCTTCATTGTGTGTAACTAAATTGGAAAAATGGCTTATGATTTCAAAAAACTGTAAAAATCCGGGATTCAAGGGCTACTTCTTTTGCCAATGGCTCTTGCCAAGCATTAAAGACTCCCAGGATCACCCCACTGAGAGCATTGAAAAGATAGAAGCGAAATCTATTCACAGGTATTGATTACAAATATGCACGGGAGGAAATGCTGACAGTGGGTCTTACGTGATTTTGCCGATTATTCGGAAGCATAAATTTTATTAAATCAATAACAGCGTAAGCAACGCAAGTAGACTGAATCTTGCTTTACCAAATCTTTATAATCACTTCTGATGTCGCAAAAATAAATTCAGAGGGATTTTACCCCGTTTCAGCAATCACACAGATTCTCAATAATTGTTAATTCCTGTTTTTACAAGGCTTTCCGAGTTAGGGAATTTCAACTTTAGGTAATAATTTTCTCCCTAGGTTTTTAAAGTATTAGCAAAGTTAAGGTTTTGTTAATGTTTAAATAATCTGATAATGCAATCAAAAATGGCGTTGTTGCACCAATAGGAGAATGAAAAATTTCGAGGATGGGATCGCGCAGACTCTAGCTCAAGCAGGTTTCCAAATTGAACGCTGGCTTCCCAAAAATTTTGACCGCAAATTTGAGATTCCTTATTTTTTCATAAATAAATTGGTCAGAGGTTTAACTCCTTTAGTAGTTTCATTGGCGGAGTTTAAGTATTCATAAATCCCAAAAGCATCTTCAGTAGTTCGTAGCAATGAGTAGTGATTATAGGGCGTGCTATCAACAATGCCATGTAAGCCGTGGTTAGTAATCACAATGGTAGCAATGTGACCACGTCCAAAGTTAGCGGGACTATCAGGGTCAAAACCACAACAACCTTGAATTTGCTCTTTGAGAGGAGGATTATTATCTTCATCCCAAGTAATAATAATTGCATTATTGCCAGACTCCGCCCACAGCTTAGAAGTAGTTATTTGATTAACAACTTTGCCAATGATTGAATCAGCAGTTTGAATCAGTTTTTGCAATTGGGGACATTCTGGTAAGCCGTGCATTTCATGGCATTGGTTGAAAATGATCTGGCTGTAATTAGGAACTTTGCCACTCTTCAGGTCGTTTTGAAGTTGAGTAATCCCAACTATTTTACTGGGTAAATCGGGGTCATCTTGGACTATTTTGAAGTTCATAAAACCATTATGCTTGACCGCATACAAAGCACGGTTGAGGCTGGGAGCGACAACAGACTTAGAGCCTGGCTCAGGAATATCTTCAAAATAGCCTTTCCAAGTCAGTCCCTTTTGTGACAATTGATCGATTAAGCTTTTAGAAGTAATAGTATGATTAGCATAATTAGCTTGATGAGAATTGTTACAGAATTGCTGATTACTACTAGCATTGCAATAAAAAGCATCATCATCATGAATACCAAAAGTACTCCCGCTCAAAATGGCAACGTAGTTAGCTTCGCTGGGATGCACTTCTCCATAAAAATTACTAGCCAATCCGTAGTTTTTTGCGAGTTGATTAAGCATGGGTGCATTGGGATTACCAATAATTTGGTCATAAAATTTATTTTCTGCAACAATTACAAAGATATGATCGTATTTAGGAATGGCTTTGTCATCTGGTGTCGCCGTTGAAACTAATGCTTTATTTTCAATTAATGGTGGTGCTTTTGTTGCCGATTGGCTAGATTTTTGGGATTTGGATAAACAACTATTGAGTATCAAACTTAAACCAAATAAGCAAAAATGATGAAGAATTATTTGAAGTCTGGGGTTTAATGACATAAATACAGAGAATAAATATTGAGTATATAGTGTTTCTATCTAGAATGTTAATCCTGCTAGAGAAGGCAGAAATTTTGTTCATACAGAGCTTCTTCTGAGGCTAAATCTGTTTTTAGTTCTTCAAATCAGATATTCCTACCCCCTATACAATTAGTGCAGATTGCCCAAACTATTAACTTTATACGGCTAGCTTAAGTAGGGTCAATATTCAGTCTATTTGTAAGTTACTAATTCTACATTCAAGCTCTATAAAACCCAAAAACCTTTCCTCAAACTCAGTCAAGTAAGGGCGCTTCAACTCTCCCAAATACTTCAAAACTGCCTCTGCTGGCGCTTCTAGCTTGCCACTGTCCCGTAGCCTACTGATGCGATCGCAAATCACCTGCATCTGCTGACATTCTGACTCCAAGTAATTGAGCGGCTTTAGGTGGTCAATTCTCACGGTGTATTCTCCATTCCACATTGTCACTGTACAACTGAATTCGCCCACTTGGTTAACGATGCCCCAGCACCCACCTCTTCCCCTCTAATAACGATTATCATTATTATTTAGATTTTGACTCTTGATTTTTGTTGAGTAATTTATTCCTTGGAAGTCCCTTATCTCTGTTGCGAAATAGCAGAGCGACAATTCCAGAAGCAGCTACATCTGTTGGTGTTCCAGTTGAGGTTATTTCTGAATTAGGAAGAATCGCCTTAAATGACCACCTAATCAGACTAGGACAGCAGCGCTAGAGGTGATGCACAGGGGAAAATAGAAAGGAAGTTAACAACTCTCACTCAAATAGTTGATATACTGCCGTTTTTTTTAGGCGCGACCTTGCAACACTTTTGCTGGGTTGTACCAGTCGCAATTGGGGGAGCTAAACCAATGCTATTAACAAGGTTATCTAATACTGGCTCGTTAGTAAGTAGGTCGGCACGATAAAACCCATGTACGTTGAGTTTTGTAAAAACTCTAGAATTACTGATTTATAAGCTGTTGACTGATTTTGCATTTCGTCACATAGGTTGATTTTTCAACGCAGACTTACTTATTGCGCCTTTAAGTTTGTATATAAAATTTATAAATTTTGTCAAAGTAGATTTTAGAAATCAAAAATATCCTTCATACTTTAAGACAGTAATCCTACGTAAAATTTAAGGAAGGGATGGCAATTACATCTCTATTACAGCGACTAAGTGCAGAACGGAATCGCAGATTTGTAGGACGTGAGCGGGAAGTGGAGCTATTTCTTGATGCGATCGCCTCAAGAGAATTACCTTTTCACATTTTGCACGTCTTTGGCCCTGGCGGTGTGGGCAAGACAACCCTGATGCAGCAGTTTTTGCGGTTTTGTGAACAGTCAAAAATATCAACTATCTACGTAGAAGGACGTAATATAGAAGCTGCGCCTGAATCTTTTGTTAGCACGTTGCGATCGTTGATGGGATTGAATGAATCAGATTCTCCTTTGCATCTGCTAGCCCAAAGCCAAGAACGTCATGTAATTTTAATTGATACTTATGAAGCTATTACCCAGCTAGATGAATGGTTGCGAGAAGTATTCTTACCCCATTTGTCTGTTAATACCTTAATTGTGATTGCTGGACGCAACCCGCCCTCATCTGGTTGGTGTAGCGATCCAGGTTGGCAAGCTTTGATGCAGACTTTACCTCTACGCAACCTGACTCCAGAAGAAAGTCAAACTTATCTCACCACACGAGATATTCCCACCACACAACACCAGGCGATTCTAGATTTTACCCACGGACATCCTCTAGGATTATCTTTGGTTGCTGAGGTGTTTGCTCAGGGAAAAGAAATCTCTTTTCAAGCAGAATCTGCTCCCAATGTTGTTAAAACACTGTTGTCAAGATTCATCAAAGAAGTACCAACGCCGGCACACCGGATGGCTTTAGAAGCTTGTGCAGCGATCAGGCTGACTACCGAAGCCGCACTAAATCAAATATTGACTGTGCCTGAAAATACTTTAGCTGTATCGGCTCAATCTTTAGGGGAAATACTTGATGTTCACGATTTATTTGAATGGTTGCGCGGACTGTCGTTTATCGAATCAGGGCAATGGGGTTTATTTCCCCACGATTTAGCACGGGAAGTATTAATTGCTGACTTGCGTTGGCGGAATTCGGAATTTTACAATGAATTACATCACCGAGCGCGTCAATACTATACTAAACGACTAGAAGAAACCCAAGGGCAAGAAAAGCATCGAGTGCTACTTGATTATATTTTTTTGCATCGGGATAACTCGGCTATTCGCTCCTGTTTTACCTGGGGTGAGCAAAGTAGTTTATTAACGGACTCACTACGGGAAACTGACAAAACCGCACTGCTAGAGATGGTGTCACAATACGAAGGTGAAGAATCAGCAAAAATAGCAGCTCGCTGGTTGAAGCGCCAACCGCAGAATGTAGTAGTATTTCGTGACTCGCACTCCGAACCTGCGGGATTTGCAATGATGGTAGCATTGCATACAGCAACTGTTGAAGATTTGAGTGCAGATCCGGGCGCTTTTGCATCTTGGCACTATCTTCAAACCCATGCACCATTACGCCCTAGCGAAGGCGCAACTATTTTCCGCTTCTGGATGGCGCGGGACACCTATCAAGCTGTTTCCCCCACCCAAAGTTTAATTTTCACTAATTTTGTGCAGTATTTTCAGAATACACCGGGGTTAGCGTACACCTTTCTACCTTGTGCCCAAGCAGATAGTTGGACAGCAATGTTAAACTACTTCGACTTAACACGAGTTTCTGAAACTGATTTTACAGTTGGGGGAAAACACTACGGTGTTTATGGCCATGACTGGCGAATTGTGTCACCTGCCGCATGGAAGGAAATTTTGGCACGAAAAGAGGTTACAACTGCCGGAGAATCTGTAGACAATACTCCAGTCGGTGAACCTCTGTTAGTTCTTAGTCAGCCAGAATTTACGGAGGCAGTGCAGAATGCGTTACGTAACTTTAGTTGTCCTGATGCATTACAGAATAATCCCTTAATGCGATCGCGAAGCTTGCATGAAATGCTTTCTGGCTTAGTTAAAGAACAAGTTGCCACAAAAGCAAATGTAAACGAGAATCCTTTGGACACATTAGGCGAACACGTTAACGCTTTACAAAATCTGGTGAAACAAGCAGTTGAATATTTACAATCATCCCCACGTGACGAAAAACTCTACCGCGCTGTTTATCGAACTTATTTAAATCCCGCCCCCACCCAAGAACAAGCAGCTGAGTTACTAAATTTGCCTTTCAGTACCTATCGCCGTCATCTAAAAGCTGGGATAACGAGAGTTACAGATATTTTATGGCAAAGAGAAATTAGCTAATCAGCTAAAATTACGAGTCTTAGTGCGAAATCCTTTTATTAGGGATAATATCAAAGACTTAGATTGAGCCAAAAAAGTGTTTCAGCCTGTGACAAGCTAAATTCGAAATAGCCTATTATGCACAAAGCAGTTATTAAAGAGATGAAGACAAATCGTTTCATATTTTCCTCAAAATAACATTGACTGACAAACTTATCACATACAATTAGCAATGAATTAAATGTCCAGCGACTATCTTTGGCTATTGCCATTTTTGTCAGTTTATATTAAGTCCTTAACGGGCGATCGCCCGTTAAGTGATAAATTTAGAGTGATTCATTAAGAAGTTCGTTGACAGATTTTAGCTTTCTCAGTTTGCGCTTTAGTATGAAGCTGCTACCAAAAATACCAAAGGCTATTGTGCTGGCGATTGAAGAAGGTTCTGGGACATTTACCGCACTGCTACCGAGTGTAATATTGCCAGGACCTGTGATGGTATTGGTAAAAGTACCAAAACTGTTATTGCTATTGTCAAATCCAGTAGTAACTAAAAAGTATTGATTATTAGCAGTTAAGCTCAAGCCACTAAAACCAGATGTGCGTTCATATGGAAAAGGATCATTCCCATTGAGTAAATTAACTAATGGGGTAGCTGAGTTAAAGCTGTTCTGGTACAAGAATTGGATGCCCAGGAAATCTTGAGAACCTACAACATCATAAGAGCCTGTAGTATTAACAGAGAAAGGCTGACTGTAATAAGGGACGGCAGTACCATTACTAGAAAGTGACGTGGGTGGGTTAGTACCACCTTCAAAGCCTTCCGTTTCTGGGCGGTTAAAAGTTGGTGCGTTTGTTGTATCACCTGAATATGAAATGGTGGATGCTTGAGATGGAAGGATAACACTTACAGATAGAGCGATGGCTACGCCGAAAGCAGGCATCGTAACAGAAGCAATAGGGATTGAACGTAAGAGCGATTCTTGCCAAAAATTAAATGAACACTTACTCAAACTCTTAAGCTTGGCTGTTTGTGAAAGCTTGGTAGAGCGATGAGATAGATTGTTTTCTGAAACGATGGATTCTTTAATTGCTTGTGACATATAGTAGTTGTTCAAGGTTATTTTTACAAAACTGAGTGATGTTTGTCTGAACACTTTCATTTAGTTCCACGGATGAGCTAGCAAAGCCTGTGAAGTAATACCTAAGCCAATTATGGTGATACATAAAGCGCTTGCCACAGGTAACATTTTGATCCTGGGTATCTGGAATGACAAATGTTCAAATCGATCTTTGGCATAAACCAGTATTAAGCCGATTCCAGTTAGTACTGCTGCTAGACCTAAGCTAAAGGCAGATACTAGCGCTAATCCAAAGCCAACTCGCCCCATTGCGATCGCACTCAGCAACACTACTAAGGCTGAAGGACAAGGTAACAAGCCGCCTGATATTCCCAGCGCTAGGAGGCTAGACCACTTCATGGAACTTACACCATCGTGAGGCGGTAGATGTGAATGGTGTACATGGTGATGGTGATGGTGCAAGTCGTGGCTGTGTTCATGACTATGTACATGGTCATGTGAATGAGATACCTGAGTCCCTTGCAATCGACTGATAAACAAATTCAGACCAATTACAGTTACCACTACACCAGAGAGGACGCTTAACCAAGGGTACAATTGCTCTGTCAAAATAAACTGGGATGTGCCAAGAGTGACCAGTCCTAGAGCAAATATGCCAGCAGTATGGGTAATCGTCATAATTAGCCCCAGAAATAGGGCGTGTTTGGCATTGCTACGAGAACCCACCAAATAAGCGCCAACTATCGTTTTTCCATGCCCAGGGGACAGGGCGTGTAAACCACCCCATAAAAAGGCGATCGCTAAAGCTATCAAAATAGTCAGGAAATTATGATTTTCTTGGGTAATTAGGCTAGTAAAGAGATCGTTGCTTCTTCCTGTCAAAGCATTATCTAAACGGCTGGATGATTTAACTCCCGGTAGAGGCGCTTGTTCACGCGATGTCAGAGACGGATTGAGTTTAAAAGAAATCCGACGCTGGTCGAGAGGACTACTGAGTAAGTCATTGGGGTAATCTCTCAAACGATTGGTGATACTCAAAGAAGTGAAATCACCTTGAATAGGAACACCATTTGCAGCAACAGTAATTTCACGCCAGCCCAAGCGCTGTGGATAAAACTTATCTTCAAATACTAACTGATTCGCGCCTACTAACTCCGTTGTCCCTTGAAAGTTACAACTAAGCCGCAGTGTAGATAATCCTCCGACACCTGGAGGAAATTCGACTGTTGATTTGATCAAAGACAGTGCTAAAGGCTGTTTATCGATCAACAGTTCCAGATGTGAATTGACTTCCTGGCATTTTTGGTCTGGGTATCCAACCGTCTCTACAGGTTCAGCTTTGCGATCGCGATTAGTATCTAAGTGATTAATTTCCTGAAAAGCTGGAATCTCTGCCATATCTAGAACATAATCAATCCCCACACCATCGGTTGCTACCTGCACTCCCGCATAGTGATTGATAGTAAAATTGCCTAAAGGATGGGCATCCGCCGGGAGCATCCAAAATAAACATATTGCGATAATTACAGTATTCCAAGCCAAGTAATGTAGCAGCTTTTTCATAAAGAACTCCCTATAGAGTTAGGAGTGGGAGAAGAGACAGAGGGTACTAAGTTAGCCAAGACTTGACGAGCTTCATCAGCATACTTGTGATGAAATTGGGGATTGAGGCTAACAGCTTGAGTTAATCGCTTTATTGCCTCTTCACGATTACCTAAGTGAAACGCAATCATGCCAGCATGGAATTGCAGCAAAGCATCCTCTGTCCCAAAGCGAGTTGCCCGTTGTGCTGACTGTTGCGCTTCTTCCCATTGCCCATTAGCCGCAGCTGCCCAAGCCAAAGTATCCTCTGCATATACATCGTCTCGCACTGCTACTTCAGCACGGGCAATTTGTAACGCCTCTGTTAAATGAATTCCGTGTTCGGTGTAGTAGACAGCCATTGCGCGATCGTAGATTCCTTTAACCTTGCTCAGGTAAGCGACTACCCCGATTAAATCTTCAGTTTCAGTTGCACCTTTTTGGTCTCCTAAAGCTACTTGGGCATCTGCTTTATACCCCAGCGTTTCTACCAAGGGCATCAGTTCTATACCCTGGTTGGCGATATTCAGAACATCCTGCCAGCGATGCTGTGCCGCATAGAGGCGGGCTAATCCTGTAAACGCAGCTATATGCCGTGGAAAAAGGTCAAAGCTCTCCCGATATCGCTGCTCAGATAGGGCAAAATCCCCAACTGCAAAAGCCAGATCCCCAGTCCGCACATGAAACCAAGCACGAGTTTCGGCGCTCGTCGTGTAGAAAGAATCCATCTCCTGCATAGCCTCATTTAGCAGTTGTCGCGCTGAGGCTAGATTGCCAGTTAACTCTAAGTAACGAGCTAAAACCGCGTTATGACCAGAGTTAGATTCTTCCTTAGCAAGGTTCTGCAAAAGTTGATGAGTTGCTTCATAGTCACCCAACTCCATCTGAATCGATGCCCTCAACGAGACAATATTGGGATTATCAACAGATGAATTATTTAACACATCTAAAGCTGACCGAAACTGATGTTGAGATAGTAAAGCTGATGCTAGAAGCATAGAAGAAACTTCATTATGGCGCGGCTGTAGTGCCAGGGATCTACGCGCTGCTTGTTCTGCTCGTAACACATCGTCTATATCTGCCAGTTCTCGAAAGCGTCTCAAATATTGATCGGCTAAAAGACGTAAAAATATTGAGGAATCTGGAGATTGGGCAACTTTCTCCTCATAGACGCTGATAATATGCGATCGCTGTAAATAATCGGGGAAGACTAAATCTGACTGCTGAACTGGTAATATCTGTTTAGAATTAACAGTCAGCAGGTGCATAGCAGAGGAATATGTACCTGAATTACCATTGGTGTAGCCTAAACTTAGCGCTTGTGTATCACAGGGTCTTAGTAAAACCAGTAGGCTAGTCAGCACTAACACCCATAGTGTTCGTAGATGCATAAACCTTACAAAGGATTACCTAAATAAGGGAACGTAGGAAGAAAGTTGGCATTATCAGGCCCAACATTATCGCTAGTCAGCCCCGGAATAATACCAGTAGAAATGCCTGTAACTGCATCACCAAAGACAACGGATGCTGTTACATCGATTACGTCATCTTTTGGTCTTCTACCACCAAAATTTTTGCCTAACTGAGTCCCAAAATAACTACCGCTAGGTTTAGAAAGGTCTGCTTGGATCACATCAGGAATCGCTACTGAGATCACTGCATTCGCTATACCTTCAGGTCTACCGATCGCTGTTATAAAGGATTTAATGAATTGGGATTGATTGCTAGCGTCTTTGGTTGGTGTCTGAAGATTACTATTATTATGAGCTTGAAAGTCCATAAAAAGTTCATTCAGGGCTGGAACTGCTAACCGCTCAATTTGAGCAAAATTCCCATTTCTGAGTCTAGGAGTTTTAACACTAGTTGTCATCCAAGCACCAATCTTGTCTTTACCAAGCAGTTTCCTGGGTAGTTCGACAATAATTGAGTGGACATTGAATGGGGCTAAGGTGTCTTTTGCTTCTCCAGGTGGTCTAAAGGAAAGAACTTGGAAGGGAGGACTAGGATTAGGCTGAAGGCTATAGTTCCGATCTGGGATGATTTTAAAGAATTGTTCCAAATCAAAAAAGAACGGGTCTTTGCGTGTCCCAACAAAAAACTTCATGCCGTTATATGCAGAGAATGTTTGGTTGAGTTGCCCTGTCCAACTTACTGGGAGTAAAGCTGACTCCGTTCCTAGTGTGGTTGGACGACTTGGGCCGCGGACTGTAACAGTTTGCTGTGAGCCTGTGCCATTTACATTGAATTGGAGTACAACATCTTCAATACTGTCGCCAGTATTATCAATCTTGAACTGATAAAGAACATTTGGATCGAATGGTCTCATTTCACCAGAAACAATGAGAGGGTCGAAATCCATCACCAAAACAACATTTTTGTGGTTTGTCGGACTTTCAAACACATACAAATCTGTGAGATCCGCAGCAGTCAGCTTAGTGGCAAGAAAAGTTGTGTCTTGGTGGTCTGAAGCCAAAGCTGGAGGAGTTGCATAGATTAAGACTGTGAGCAAAATAGCGACAAATGCCACTAAGGGACGAAAAAAACGAGTAGCTTCAGTCCAAGATAGCGATCGCTTGAGCGGGAAAAATACCATATTTTGGACTGCTTTATCTATGAGTAACCTGCTTTCAATTGCTATAAAAGAGGTGATACTCCGAGCATTTATTCTCATAGTTGCCCTTCTTGAGGTGTTTAGCCTCTACTGTTGGTGTGAAAATAGCAAGTTGATTTGGATTTCAAAAAAGACTAGGGCTATTACCGAAGTGCTTCACAGCTTATTTGCTCTTACTACTCACTTTCCAGACCAAAACCTGCTCATTTCTTGCTCACCCTTGTCTATATTGATTTTCAGCTAAGGGACTTCCAAGGAATAAATTACTCAACAAAAATCAAGAGTCAAAATCTAAATAATAATGATAATTATTATGAGGGGGGGGGAAATCAGTCAGGATAGGTAAGACGAGTGTATTTACTGACCAATGACCCCAGAAAAGGATTCAAGAGTGGGTGCTAAAATTTCGCAATTATACCTTGGGCGATACTGGACTTTGATGATGGCCTGGGAGCTTATTCGTTGCCTTCTCTCTTTCTGCCTTAATAATTGTGCTGCTAATCGACACTGTATGTTCGGCTTGCATGACTGTAAACTCTGCCCATATTTCTGCTGTAATGATTGATTAGACACTTCTTGCTTCTAGCCTTGCCTGAAGGGGGATAGAAACAATAAATTCAGCCCCTTGTCCGAAAACGGATACACATTCCAACTGTCCTTGATGCTTTTTAGTTATGATTTGGTAACTAATAGATAGCCCTAAACCAGTGCCTTTACCAACAGCTTTGGTAGTAAAAAAGGGTGTGAAGAGTTGCGACCGCACATTTTCACCGATACCAGAACCGTTGTCAGCAATGCGAATGACGGCGACATCACCTTCAACAGTAGTACGAATTGTAATGATACTTGGGTGACGTGCGATATCGGCATAAGTCCGATGTTCGTTAAATTCGTCTAAAGAGTCGATCGCATTTGCAATTAGATTCATAAATACTTGATTCAGTTGCCCAGGATAACATTCTACGGGTGGCAAATTGCCGTACTCCTGTATTACCTGAATTCCCGGATGATCTGGTTGGGGTTTGAGGCGATTTTGCAAAATCATCAGAGTGCTATCAATGCCCTCATGGATATCAACGGCTTTGACTTCAGCTTCGTCTAGGCGGGAAAAGTTTCGTAAAGATAATACAATCTGGCGAATGCGATCGGTTCCTACTTTCATTGAAGCCAACAGCTTAGGTAAGTCTTCCATCAAAAAATCTAAGTCAACCGCATCTATTTCATTCTGAACTTTAGGTGGTAAATTCTGGTTTTGCTGTTGATAAAGTTCTACTACACTCATCAAGTCTTTGACATAATTATTTACGTAAGTCAGGTTGCCGTAGATAAAGCTGACTGGGTTATTAATTTCGTGAGCAACACCTGCCACCAATTGCCCCAGGCTAGACATTTTTTCGCTTTGCACCATCTGGGACTGGGTAAGCTTCAATTCATCAAGTGTCTGCTCTAGCTGCCTTGCTTTCTCACGCGCTTGTGTTTCCGAAATTTCTAACTCTTGAGAGTATATGTGCAAATTTGTGTAGAGCCGAGCATTTTCTATAGAGATGGAAACTTGCGAAGTCAATAAGTTCAGTACCTCTAATCGCTCTGCGGTAAAGACTCCGGTGGTAAGGTTATTTTCCAGGTAAAGAACTCCGGTTAGCTTACCCTGATGAGCAAAAGGCAAACACAAAATTGATTTGGGTTGATTGGCAACAATATAGTCGTCATTTACAAAACGCTCTGTGTGGCTAGCATCGTCTAAAACCAAATTTTCTTTTGTTCTTTCAACATAGTTAATCACTAAAACTGGCATTTTATGCTTTACTTGCACCAGACTAGACGAGCGCACTGTGACTCGATCTCGCTCAATGCTTCCTTCGGCTTCAATCACCCACTGGTTCTCCCGTTTGACAAGTAGATAACCTATTTGGGCACCAGCATTCTCGATCGCGATCGTCATCATTTTCTCCATTAGCGGATTTAGCTCCATCTCGCTTGAGAGTGCCTGCGATGCTTTAATTGCTGTGCTTAAATCTAGAGTTTGGCTTTTGGCTTCAGAAATATCCCGAATCTGCTTTGTAGCCGTACCTCGCCCATTTACCTCCCCGACTGAATCTGTAAAAAGTTGGGAATATTGTTCATCCATTTGCCGGACTTTACCCGTAGCTTCCCACTTGAGATAGCGATAGCGAGCTTCTTTAAAATAAACTTTGGCAAAGTTTATTCTATCCTTGGCCAAGTAAAATCGAAATGCGAGTTCGTTTGCTAAGGCTTCATTTTGTAAATAACCGTTTTCGGCAGCAGAAGCGATCGCCTTGTCATACAGTTCCATTGCCTGATAATCTTGTTGATAAATCCGAGCAATTTCAGCTTGAATCAGCAGGAATTTGTGTTGATAATTGGTTGGGCAGTGCATTGCCCATTGCTGGAATTTTTCTAAGTTGGCATTTAGTTTATACAGATAAATAACTTGAGTTGCGGTATCTGCCTCCACATAAGCCCCTGCTAAGGCAATACTTTGGTGAAAATAGAAAACAGGATTAATAAAAATTCCTCGCGCTCCCCCAACAAATTTTTCGGCATTCTCTGCATACTCAACAGCTTTGGTATACTCTCCATACCAGTTACAGAGCGCCAGTTTATAGATGTAAACTACAAATGCACTCAACATATCCGAAGATGCCAACGCAAACTCTAGCACTTGTTGTTCATCTGCCCAAGTTCCCACAAGTTGGTCAATCTTGCCTGCTGGCTTAGTCAGGTTAGCGATCGCTTCCATAGCCAGCAGATGGTAGTTCAACATATTTTTGTCAATCTTGCGGAGGCTAGGAATAAAATCTGCGGCTACCTCTACGGTTTTTTCCAAAGATTCATTTCCAAATAAGCATTGCCATAAAAAATTAACTGAGCAATAGCCAGACCATTGATAAGAACCTGTTTCTAAACCACTATTAAATCCTTTTAATAAATAAGGTTTACCCTGGCTAATATGGTCTTTGTAATGACAGATTAAACCTCCCCACATATTCAAAATATTCGCTTCCAATTCCTTCGTTCTTAAAATTTCATGCAAACGCAGAGATAACTCACCAAACTCATAACCTGAATCTACTTCACCATATTCAAATACTAAGTTGAAAGAATACAGCATGTAACCAAATACCGAAATTCGGGAGTTGCCATACTGAACTGAAAGTTGAGTTATATTCATAGATGTGATATGCAACGCTTTAGATCCTAAAAAGTAGGCAATGGGCCAAACTTCTTTTAAGATGCGTTGAGCTATTAGCTTCTCTTCGTCTTGCATTTGTGGTAATTCTGCGAGACTAAAAGTTGGGCGATCGCCAATAACTTTTTTGGTTTGATTAAGTTTTTCTAACAGATATGCATCATTTGGATAAGCTGCAAACTCAAAACCTAAAAGTTCCAAGGTGTTTAACCCAATTTTATATGCGGAGTTTAAATCATTCTCCATGCGATAACACATAATCCGATATTCATTCACTTGGCACATATCAAGAGTAGTTTGAACCTTATTGAAAGTCTGCTCAAAAATCAGCAAAGCTTTCTCATAGTTACCATTTAAAAATTCCGCTTCCCCAACTTGTAAATATAAAGTTAATGTAAGTAAATATTTATCTTCCCAACTATTTTTAGGTAGATAATTCATCCCTGTTTCTAGCAATTTCAGTGCAGTGACAAACGCCGAAGATGATTTTGCTCGCTGGCCTGCTTTCAGATTTAATTCTGCCAGTTCATATCTTTCTGCTAGTTCCACAATCAATGAACTGCCAGCATTGAGGTGGTTGACGATCTCAAAAAGATGCTCTTCCAACTGGGCTTTTTCAGTATTGTGTAATAGTAATTTACCTACCTTTAGGTGTACTTGTTTTTGCTGGTCAATTGGAATTAAAGAATAGGCAGCTTGCTGAACGCGATCGTGCAAAAACTTATAGTCAACTTGTACCGCAGTATCGCAGTATGTTGCCAATTCCGACTGATTCAACAACTGAGGAATTTTGTAAGTATCGGTCAAGGGTAGAATTAATCCCGCCCGCAAAGCTGACCATAAATCAATTGCTGTTGCTGATGGAGATTTTTCGTTGACTACAGCTAGAATTTCTAAATTAAAACGGTTTCCAACACAAGCAGCTAATTGTAAAACTTGCTGCGTTGGTTCTGACAATCTTTGAATTTTATTCACCATTAAATCGACTACATTATCGGTAATGGCTTGTTCCTGAATTTTATTGAGATCCCACTGCCATAAACCCAAACGGTAATCAAATATCAAAAGATTATCTTGATGCAATACTTTTAGTAACTGAGTTAAGAAAAAGGGATTACCTTGGGTTTTTTGAAACAGCAAATCGGCTAGAGGTTCTGCCTGAAATAATTCGCAATTGAAAGTGTCACTAAGCAGTTGAGTAATATGAGGTGTTGCTAATGGTTTCAAGAGCAACTCTTCAACAGTTGCCCCAGATGCTAGAATTGCCTCTAGCATTAATATCAGTGGATGGGTGGGACTAACTTCGTTATCTCGGTAAGCCCCAATCAATAATAAATACTGACTTTCTGGGTCACTCATCAAATTCTCGACCAGCTTCACAGAGGCAGCATCTGCCCATTGGAGGTCATCTAAAAATAGTACTAAAGGATGTTCAGCAGCTGTAAAGGCATGAATAAATTGCTTAAACATCCGATTAAAACGGTTTTGAGATTCAGCAGCCCCCAACTGCGGTACAGGGGCTTGCTGCCCGATAATCAGTTCTACTTCCGGGATGACATCAATAATAACTTGACCATTAACTCCCAATGCTTGTAGCAATTTATTTTTCCAAACCTCAACCCTAGCTTGGCTTTCAGCTAATAGCTGTCGCATCAATTCTCGAAATGCTTGAATCAAAGAAGCATAAGGAATATCTCGCTTGAGTTGGTCAAATTTGCCACCGATGAAGTAACCTCGTTGCCGCACAATCGGTTTGTGGACTTCGTTAATTAGTGAGGATTTGCCGATACCAGAGTATCCTCCTACCAACACAACTTCACTCTTACCAAGGCTAACTTTTTCAAAAGCAGCCATTAAAGCCGCCACTTCTACTTCCCGACCGTAAAGTTTTTGAGCTATTTGGAATTGATGCGAAAAATCTTGCTGGCCTAAGGTAAAAAGGTCAATGCTGCCTTTTGTTTGTAGTTGTATCGCTGCTTGCTCTAAATCAGCCTTTAACCCGTAAGCACTTTGGTAGCGGTCTTCAGCAGTTTTGCTCAGGAGCTTCATGATGATCGCAGAGATTCCCTGTGGTACGTTAGGATTAATCTTGTGAGGAGCTACAGGAATTTTTGCAATGTGACAATGCACTAACTCCATTGAGTCTTGAGCATTGTGGAAGGGAAGCTGACCCGTCAGCATTTCGTAGAAACTGACACCTAATGAGTAAAAATCTGTACGATAATCTAAGGTTCGGTTGATACGTCCGGTTTGCTCTGGCGACATATAAGCCAGTGTTCCTTCTAGAAGGTTGAGGCTAGTAATTTCTGGGCTTTCTTTTGATAACAGCGAAGCGATGCTGAAATCAATCAGTTTTATTTTTTCGGTATTGGGGTTATAAAGAATGTTTTCGGGCTTAAGATCCTTATGGATAATGTGGTGGGTATGTAACTCTCCCAAAGTTTCAGTAATTTGAGCGGCAATGTTAAGAAATTTTGTCAGTTCAATTCCTGTAGTAGATATTTGATGTTTTAAGGTTTCTCCACCAAAGTCTTCTAAAACCAGTGCTAGGCCATTATTGTAGCCGTTGTCATAACTGATTAATTCATGGGCTTTAATTACACCTGCAATATTCAGGTTTTGGATAATTTCGTATTCGTGCTTGAGTTGAGCAATCTCTTTGATAGTCGGATACTCTGCTTTGAGTAGTTTGATAACAACTGAGTGTCTGTTAGCCTTGGAGTCTGCTCGATAAATTACTGTGGCAGCAGCTTCATAAATTAAACTTGTAATACTATAGTCAGGGATGTGAGCAATTAATTTAAACATTAATACTTGTCTGAATGTTGTTTTCTAAGAGATTTTGGTAGTTCCTATGATAGTTCCCATAATTCAAGTCAAGTTAACTCTTCAAATGCTAATTAAGTAAAGATTAGCCTCGCTAATCTTTACCATCACGCAAGGACTATAAACTTTTTCATCCTGTGTGTGCAAATCGTTTTTCTACGTAATAGTCTAAGTCTAGTTGTGCTAAATAACTGGCGAATTCACCTACTTGCGTCAGTCTAACAAGTAAATCGAGCATACAACATTGCATTACCTTTTTTAACGACGCGGGTTTACCCTTGCTCCTGATGGTGGAGTTCGGATCATGACTAGTAAAAAACAATAAATATCCATTGCTCTCGGGTGTCAGAGCGATTCTCAAATTTTGAAAATCGTTCTGGATCAGAATTAGTTCTTTTTGCTTGGGAAGAACTTACATTCTAGCGATCGCGCATCCATTGAGTCCCCTGTGGGGCATCTGTCACCAATTGAGCAAAGTTATACTGACAGAGCTATTATACTAAACTGTTCAGTCTATTTTTTGTCTCATTCGTTTGATACAGAGTATTAGCAATACTCTGAAGTAAACGAGTAAACATATCATCGTATTGAACATGATGGATCAGCAATAGAAACACTCTTGTTTGAGCTATTTCTAGAATCTTATCGAAAGCCACCACGACAGATAATTTTGGATTTAGATGTTACCGATGATTTGATACATGGGAATCAAGAAGAAACATTCTTCAATCCTTATTATCGAGGATATTGTACGGATATTGCATATCCCTGTATTCTCTTTGGATTGGATACTAGGGGCAATGCTGCTATCACAGTTGCGTATTCAACAAGAGGGATTTTACGTTACGACTGCTGAAGCACTGCTGACAATGCTAATCCAAAGACAACTAATGTTAAGACAATCAGCTATTTTGGACACTCCTGCTAATACAGTCGCACAAAGAAAAAGCTGGCAGGATTTAGCGCAATCATATAATGCAGAATTCTATGGACTTGAAACAATTTGCTCAGATATGGAGCTACATCGTAGACGAGTCGAAGGGCATGTGGTATTCCAGGTTGGCATGACACAGTTAGTTGGAGCCATGTAGAACGAATGCATTCCCCATCAAAATTGTTAAAGTTATTTTTGCAAGGCTTCTAAGTATGGTTTACTTGAATAATTAATCAATCCTGATCTTGCTTTCTTATTACTTTTTCGGCAACCTCTAAGTAGGGGTCTTTTTTGGAATAGTTGACTTGACTGATTCACGCTCGTGTAATCTATTAAACCAGCCTCTCAAATAAGGATACTGAAGAAGCCAGTCTTCATTTAAGCGAAAGCTGTAGTAACCGAGGGAACATAACGCTGCCACATCTGCTGCTGTCCATGTTTCACCCTCTAACAAATATTTAGCCGAACGCAGTTGTCCATCAAAGATTGGTAAAAGGCGATTAATTAATGTTTCATATTTTTTTCGATAATAAGCAGGAGCTAGATCACCCATAAAATCTAGTACCCATAAACCTATAATATTGTCGCCTAAAGTATCTGCTAGTTGTTCCCATTTACGGCACTCAAGGCGTATGTGAGGAGCGCTTGGGTAAAAGCTGGGCTGTGGATAAGTTTCGTCTAGATACTCCGCAATCAATGTAGAGTCCCAAATTACCGTGCCATTTTGATCTACAAACACAGGGACTTGACCAATAGGAGAAATTTCAAGGAATTCAGGGGGTTTATTGGCTAAATTAATTTCTTTGAATTCACAATCTAAATTTTTCTCTAATAACAATATTCGGATTTTTCGAGAAAAGTTTGATTGCTGATGATAATATAACGTTCTATTCATAGATTTATTTTCACTCAAAAAGTGGGTCTAATACTAAAGTGCATTCAAAAATAGTACCCCATGATTGCGACGAAGGAAGCAATCTCATGGACTCTCACCAAAACCGTTTTATCTTAAACTCTTAGGCATGGTAAACCATTGAATTGCAAGACTTTAGGTGTTGCGATTATCTACCTGCCGAATGTCAGTAGATGCAGTCTTTAGTCACGTTAGTGGACTGGTAATTGAAGATTGGGAGTAAGAGCAATGAAAACCAATGCTGCTCGACTACTTGATAAACTAGGTATTCCCTGTTATGAAGTAGATCCTGATGATCTGGCTGCTGAAAGTACAGCACACAAAGTTGGTCTTCCCCCAGAGCAAGTTTTTAAAACTCTAGTAGTCAGAGGTGACACAACAGGTATCTGTTTTGCTGTTGCATTCAACACACTTAATGTCAAACACTGAATTCATCCACTCGTAGCGGCAAGTCCGACAATGACAAAAAATATTATTGCGGTTGGTATTTTTTATACCTTCATGCCATTGCTGTAGTTGGTCTGGATGTTCTCGTTTACTGATTTTATGCCTTACCCTGGTTGCCGCCTCGTCATACTCAATTCTGAAAAATTTGAATCATTGCCAGATGACATTCAAGCCATAGTGCAGCAAGCTTTTGACATTAGGGAAAGTTCACCCCAAGAAGCGCAGCAGGTGAATAATGCCCTGATGCAAGAGTTGGTGGTTCAGGAGTAATTAAAAAGCTTAAAGCGGTGGCGGTTACGCCATCGCTTTAAGCTTGGCATCACCAAGACGGTAATTTTCCCCACCGCAAGCGATCGCCACCTTTACTTGTTATTTTATGGGTAATGCATTGTCCAAATGTACTGTTAACATTCTTACAGTTGACTGAAGACATTTACACGTCAGCAAAGATTCAGCCGCTAGGATTTTGAAAACGGCTTACTCTCCAGGCAAATAAAGGCGAATCCCTCTCTACACACATAGAGAGGGATTGGGGTCGATTGGGTGTCAGGAATTGGGTTTTTTGACTGCTAGTTTAAATTATTTGCTTTCTCAACTGCTTCCTTTAACTCTTCAAAGGTAATACTACCGTCTTTGTCTGAATCATAATTTACTAGTAATTCCTGGGGACTAGTGCTATTTGTTTCTGATGAAATGATTGCACTTAAGCCAGGACTTAAAAAAAGATCGTTAATGGAGATTTTGCCGTCTTGATCGCTATCTAAGGTATTAAAAAGAGATTGAAGCTCTTGCTCGGTTGTCATAAGTTTCTATCTGCAAAACTGTTTTTCAACTTAATATCTCATTAATCTGTCAAAATTAAATAAACTTGTATCCAAAGACGTAGAAACGGCTATCGCTGGGGCTTAGATCGGGTGTACGCTGTGGATCACAGGATCTACAGTCTGACGATGAAAATAAATCGGCATGGACGCGCCAAAGTTCTTACTCAAAAAGAGATATAGCTAATCTTTAGTAACGCACTTGACAACGACAGCGATGCCTGCGGCGGGCTACGCCAATGCCTAAATCCTTGTCAATAAGCATCGACTAATGAGACTATTTTTAATTTTATTGATAATAATAGGGTCTTATTGACATGAGGAGTTTGCCCTGTGGTGTCGCCAGAATAAGGAAAATGGTAGAGTATATAGCGATCGCTACGCTAAAATTTTAAGATATGGCTGACCAAAAAGATAAAGCTCAAGAAAAAAACCGCCTTGAACAGCTTCAAGATGAACAAGGCAACACTGATTCTAAACACTCAGGCGGTGCTGGCGCTTCTGGCGGCAACTCGGGTGCAGGTAAATCTGGCACATCAAAAATTTCTGCCACTGGTACACCTGATGATATCGAAAAAATTGATCAGGATCAGGAGTAAAACTGACTCCGACAAGTCAAGGTTTAACTGAGTAACTCAACTCAACAATGGTGGATTGAATACCTTATTATTCAGTCCACCATTGCGATCGCAACGCGAGCGTCAGAAAGCGCACTTTAAAGTTAAGTAATGTTTGTAGTTTGCGTTGATTAATTTTCTGGTAAACTGAAACAGTTTCGGCTTAAATTATTGTACTAACTACCCCAATAGTAATTATTTTGAGAAAGTTCTCTAATGATATAAATGCTGCTACAACCATTACTGTAAAATGAAAGAAGGGTTCTATGAAAGAAACAGTAAAACCTTTTAAAAAAATCGCCATATTTGATATTTCGTCAGGAGAGAATTCCGAAATAATTTGTTCTGACAAATCAAAAATTGCTGCTCAAGTTACTAAATGGGTAAACAGAGCTATCAGCAACGGTGCAGATTCGTGTTATGTAAGATTATATGAGGCAAATAGAGAAAATATAGATATAATTATTGAGAATTTATCCTACAAAGAATTGGAAATTATTTTACCATTTTCTCTAAATTATAAATCTTCTTTAGTTAGTGCTTTTCATTTTAGAGAAAAAGACCAAATTAAAATGCCAGAGGCAAAAAGCAATAGTATACTGTTTGGAAAATCATGTCACTCATTAAAATCTATAAAAGAGGCAGAGTATGAGGGATTAGACTATGTATTTTTTTCACCGATTTTTGCAACCCTAACTCATCCAGAAGCAAAAGGTATTGGTCTAGATATGCTCACTCAAGCTTGCAAATCAACACAAATGAAAGTTTTTGCTCTTGGGGGAATTAACGAAAAAAATTATCAAAAATGTCTTGATGCTGGTGCGTCTGGTATTGCAGCAATTAGTATGTTTAAAAAATAAAATATTTTTCCTATCCTAATTTTATTAAACATGAAATATTGCTGATGTTTTAGTAATAATCTGTTGTGTTCAGCTTGCTAAGGACACTAACGACAGACTCGACAAGATTTTAGCTAATTTTTTAACTACGGACAATAAAATTAATCCTGATAAATATATTTGCAAATATGCATATAATGCTGTTATTCTAGGAGTATTCTATGGGCTGATTTATAGAATAATTTTTGGTTTGATATACGGATTGAGTTATGGAATAGTTTTTGGTTTCATTTCTGCGTTTATTTCTAGTCTTGGTTTTGGTGGTATAACCTGTATTCAATATTTCACCCGATGCCTAATCCTCTACTTCAACGGTTACATCCCCTGGAATTACGCCCGCTTTCTTGACTACTGCACCGAGCGATTATTCCTCCAGCGTGTTGGCGGACGCTACCGCTTCATCCATAAACTGCTGCAAGACCACTTCGTCCAAATGGAGTTCAAGCGTGATTAAAGGAGATTGAAGCTATTCACTATTTAACAATACCCTGGTTAGTCACAGTAATCACCCACCCCAACTCTCCACTGAACACTTTCTGCACCCGCCTGCCACAGCGCACCTCCAGAAATGCCCCTAGTTCCCAGTAGTCTTTCACCACTCCCGGTTGCCATTGCCGGGAAACGAGGATTGTAGAGTTGTACTGGAGAAGCGATCGCCGAAGGCAGGCGGTTACGCCATCGCCACATCTGCAATCACTTCCACATTCTTCCAGCCAGGGGGAAGATAGTCGTAACTCTTGACCCTACCCACGCATTAATAGCGGAATTTCAGGTACAACTAATAACTTGAAGAAACCTGAGCAAAGAGAGCAACGTGTACAAAGATAAGCATTCAATTTATTATGAAATCTTATTCAATCATTGGGCGCACAAGCAAATCTTAGAGATGTCTGCTTACTGTGGTCTGGCAACTCCCGTCAATGAAACTGGAAACGCCTTTTTTCCGAATTCTGGGACACGGTGTAATTAGGGTGTAATTAAAAGTGGTGGTTATTAGCACTTTGTTGATGAATATTTTGCCAATAATTATCCCAATCTCCATTGGCACGTAAACCTCTAAGTGCCAGCATAGTCGTTGCATTTTCTAGTTTCCACCATGAACCAGAAAGTTTAATCCGCTCCTGAATAATGTAGCGGTGAGCGCTCTCAATTTCACCCGATCCAATTGGCAAATCAGCATCGATTGCAGCTTTTAAACAATTCGCAATTACGTTTTGTGATAGCGAGTCTTGTCTACGACACGCTCTGGCGTTCGAGCGTCTGGGGATTTAGACCCCAACACAAAACGTGCTGCACGAATTAGGCAGGGGAATTAAACCCCTAAACTTTGTTAAAGCTATGTCAGACCTATCAGTTTTTTTCTTCGAGTCTCAACAAGTCTGTTGTGTTGGTACAGCAATGGAACCAGAATCGATTGCTGCCGATGTCTGTGCGATTTTTTCCATTGATACTTCTGTTGCCGTCAGTTGACTTTTTATCCAACAGCGTATTTTAGGGACTTCCAAGCAATAAAATCACCAAACAGAAGAATGATAATCATTGTGAGCCTGGGGCTATCATGTTGAAACTTGCAAGTTTGAGGGATGCTAATTTCTAGGGTAGCGTTTGCGATCGCTTGTAGATATTCCGCTCTAGTTTAGAGCGGAGACGCAAAGTGGTGAAACACCATCATTCAACGATGAATCAATTTTTCAACTTCAGATTAAACTAAGACTAGCCCATTCAAAGCGGGTAAAATTTTGGTCAATAAATTCCTCTTTAAGCTCTTTACTCTGTGTAGCGCCAGTTGCTACGAGTTGGGAAACCGCAAGGGCGCACTGGCTTCTCTGCGTCTCTGTGGTTAAAAATTACTTCGTACTGGCGCAAAACGACACCAGTACGGGCAATTCATAAATTGCCCGTACCGGAAAATCAAGGTTTATTTATATATGTAATGAAAAATTCATTTACCAAAACAGCAGAATACCTCCGCCGAAATTTTCAAGAGTATTTGCGATCGCTAAATAATTGGTTTTTAGATACACCACAAAGATCACTCTTAGAAGCTCAACAAGCAGCCCAGAGAATTAAAAACATCGAAGTAGAACATTTTGGCGGCAAAAAAATCTCGTCAGAATCAAAAAATTATACTGAGAATGTGATGTCTTTCTGGCAAGGATACCTTGATAAAAATTTAACTATTATTAAGATCAGGCTTGCAGAGTTTCGGCTTAGTCGGGGAATTGTCAATATCTCTAATTCTGCTTTATTAGACAACTTAAAACTTATTGATGAAGTTGTAGAAAAATACGCTATTAAAGATGAAATAATTACTAACAGCGCCTTAATATCCAATCCTCAATCACTACCAATTAACCAGAATCAAATTAGCAACCAGTCAGACTCATCTAATATTAATCTTAATCTTCTGCTTCTAAATCAAAAATCTGGAGCTTTATCTGGGCCTGTTAGCAGAAATATTGATAAAATTAAAAGAGAATTTTTTCCACAGACAGAAGAAGAGTTTGTCAGAAATTACCGAGTTTCTAAAAATAGGACAAAAATTGCTATTAGATTTTTTATAGCTTTAATTATTATCCCGCTTTTGACTTATGTTTTATCTAAACAGTTATTAGTAATTCCCATATTAGAAAGGGTGAGAGGAGAGAATATATCTCAAGTTTTCATGAATTCTGATATGGAAAAAGAAGCTCTCCATGAATTATCTAATTTTCAAGAAATTTTGAGGTTTGAATATTTAATAAATAAATCGTTACCTCTTTCTTCAGAAGGAATACAAGAAAAATTAAGAGATAAATCAGTTGAGATAGCTGAGGAATTCCGAACAAAAAGCAATAATGCTATTAGTAATGTTTTGGCTGATTTGATATCACTAATTTCTTTTAGTATATTTATTTTTTTGAGCAAAAAAGAAATTGTGGTGGTGAAATCTTTTATAGATAGTATTGTTTATGGACTAAGCGATAGTGCTAAAGCATTTTTAATTATTCTCTTTACAGATATATTTGTAGGATTTCACTCACCAGATGGGTGGGAAGTTCTTCTTGAAGGATTTGCAGAACATTTAGGTTTACCAGCCAGTAGAAATGCTGTATTTTTATTTATTGCTACATTTCCAGTTATTCTAAACACCATCTTTAAATACTGGATATTCCGTTATCTCAGTCGTTTATCTCCATCGGCATTAGCTACATTAAAAGAAATGGACGAGTAATTAAAAACAGAAGTCATTAATCATTGGTCATTGGTAAGAGGATAGTCTGAAAAGTTTTTTGTATATACCGAATGCTTATAGATGCCCCTAAATCCACGCCACATGCTCCACTTGGGGAGACCCTAAGACCGCAGTGGCTCCCCTTAAAAAGGGGGACTTTTACACTCTTATTCCTCCTTTTTTAAGGGGGGTTAGGGGGGATCAATAAATATTTGATACTTCTCAGACATCCTCTAAGGGCTTTTAATCTGTTTACGTTTCGTAACATAATTTGGTTTGTTTCTACCAACTTACTTTGACGAATTTCTCTCTTGATTCGCTAGGCTATTTATATCCTGGTTCTTTTGAAGCGCACTATGGATTTTGAAAGTAAAGCCAATATCCCAACTTCTACAGACAATATACAGTTTGCTCAACCAACTACTAGCCGTAAGCCATTGCAATTGCTGCGAGATACTGAGGCTTTACTACGCCGCCCTACTGTAGCAACGCTGTCGCCGATTTTGCCACCAAAACTGAGCAATAAATTCCAAGCAACCTCATCTTTAGCAGATGACTCCTTTAAGGAATTGGTAGAAATTGACCTAGATACTATTAGTGATTTTGAACTGCGACCTATGCGAATTCATGTTGGTTTAAGCTTTATTGGTTTTGGGGCGCTGATGATATTAGTGCTGCTGCTGTACTTGAACACCTTGCATCCAGAACTCAGCACTGGTGAGCAGATTCGACAATACTGGTATCAATATGTTTGGTTTGTTAGCTTGGGTGTTGCGGGGATGTTTATGTTGGGGCGGGAAGCGATGCGTCCTAATTCGTAATTATATTTGCGGATTTGCGATCGCTACGCTATTGTAACTAAGTTTTATAGAGGGGATTTAAAAAAAGCTATAAAACTTGCTGATGATAGAAAGGGGGCTAAAATTGCTTAAAAGTTATAAATTTGGAATCAAAATTATTTAATTAAGAAATTATAAGTTTCAGAAATTAGCACTTCACAATATGCTTCGGTATAAGCAGCAGTTAGGAACCTTTATATATGAATTACGATGCCTTCATTGTTCCACCAGGTTCAAAGATTTCTCTGAAAAAAAACTATGACCCAGCTTATAAAACTGATTTTCATCAAAAAGCTGATGCTGCAATTAAATTACAGACAGATATTGAGCGATTAGCAAATTACCAAAATATTCTCTATGCTCAAAATACATATTCCTTGCTGATTATTTTTCAGGCAATGGATGCTGCTGGTAAAGATAGCACAATAAAACATGTTACCTCTGGGGTGAACCCGCAAGGATTTCAGGTGTTCAGTTTCAAGAGTCCCAGTACGGAAGAATTAGACCATGATTACCTGTGGCGAACAACTAAGGCTTTGCCAGAAAGAGGCCGAATTGGGATATTCAACCGCTCGTATTATGAAGAAACGCTAGTAGTTCGTGTCCATCCAGAAATGCTGAGAAAGCAACAACTTCCTGACTTACCTGATGGAAATAAGATATGGAAACAACGTTTTGAAGAAATTAATAACTTTGAAAAATATTTAGTAGACAACGGTGTGATTGTTCTAAAGTTCTTTCTCAATGTTTCCAAGTCAGAGCAGAAAAAACGCTTTTTAGAACGGATTGAATTTCCTGAAAAGAATTGGAAGTTTTCAGATAGCGATGTCAAAGAAAGAACTTTTTGGGATGATTATATGAATGCCTATGAAGACATTTTCAACAATACTAGTACAAAATTGGCACCTTGGTATATTATTCCAGCCGATCGCAAATGGTTTACACGCCTGGTAGTTGCCAATATCATCTGCACAAAATTAGAAGAACTAAATCTGCAATACCCGACAGTTAGTGATGAACATAAGCAGCAACTTTTGGAGGCAAAACACATTTTAGAGCAGGAAGATGAACAGACAAGCTCAACAGACAAAGGCAAAAAAAAATAAAATGCACGACATTAAGCTCATTGAAACGCTTGTTTTAGTTGAGGATTGGGTACGGTAGGGCATACCGGAACCTTTGGACTTGATGCAAGCAACGCTTGGGGAGATGAAACCTCTACTCTAGTTGGTGCAAACCTGTTTGAGCAAGTTATGTCTGAGATTCAAGAATCTTAGTGTCTTTATATCTGAGAGTGTCAAGTCTTCGCTTTCCGTTCTTACGAATTTCCCTAGCTTTGCAGTATGGACATTGCACAGTAGATGACCTCAATTCATCCCTCTATTATGCAACGCCATAACTCCTAACTCTTAACTACCTAACCTTTATTACACCGCACAACTCAACTCGCCGGCTTTTTGGCTAAAGCGGTGATTTTCCCGATAGTCTACAGGACAATCTATCACTGCGGGTACATTTTGAGCTAGGGCTTCTTTCAGTGTGGGAATCAAATCTAAAGCCGATTCAACTCGGTAGCCTTTTAAACCCATGCTTTCGGCAAATTTCACAAAATCAGGATTGCTAAAATGCACAAAAGATGAGTTTCCTTTGCCAAATTGATTTTCTTGCTTCCACTCAATTAATCCATAGCCACCATCATTGAAAATTATAGTTACAAAGGGTGTTCCGACACGCAAGGCTGTTTCTAATTCTTGAGAATTCATCATAAAGCCGCCGTCGCCTGTGACAGCAACAACTTTGCGCTTGGGATGAACTAGTTTTGCTGCTAAAGCGCCAGGAATGGCAATACCCATAGCCGCGAAGCCGTTGGAAATTATGCAAGTATTGGGACTATGGCAATGATAATGACGAGCCATCCACATTTTATGTGCGCCAACATCAGAGATGACAATATCATCTGGCCCCATCACTTGCCGTAAGTCATAAATTAATTTTTGCGGCTTAATCGGAAATCCGTCATCATGGGAATACTGTTCGTAATCAGCCCGAATCTCTGACCTTAAGCTAATGGCAAAGGGATCGGGTTTACCTTGTCTGTCTGCTAATTTTAAGATTTCATAGAGAGAATCTGAAATATCTCCCACGACTTCGGCGTTGGGAATATAACTACTATCAATTTCTGCTGGACTTACCCCAATATGCACAATGGGAATTTCACCGTTACGATTCCATTTTTTCGGGGAAAACTCAATCAAATCATAGCCGATTGCAATTACTAAATCTGTGTTATCAAAGCCGCAGGTAATGAAGTCTCTTTGCTGTAATCCCACTGACCACAAAGCTAATTGATGTGTGTAGGGAATCACTCCTTTACCCATGAAGGTATTGGCAACAGGTATATTCAGCAAGGTGGCAAATTGCGTAACTGCATCACTCGCATGAGCGCGAATTGCCCCATTTCCGACTAAGATTAATGGGTTAACTGCTTGGCAAATTGCGGCGGCGGCTGCCCGAATGCTAGCAAAAGATGCATAAGTTTTTTCACTATTATCCTTACGCAAAGGTTTGCCTTCCACAGGCATAGCAGCAATATTTTCTGGCAAATCGATGTGAACAGCACCAGGTTTTTCCGATTGCGATCGCTTAAATGCTTTCCGCACTACTTCTGGTGTAATACTCGGTCGCACAATCTGCTTATTCCACTTGGTAACAGGGGCAAACATTGCCACCAAATCTAAATATTGATGGGATTCAATGTGCATTCTATCTGTTCCCACTTGACCGGTAATCGCCACTAGGGGCGCACCATCGAGGTTAGCATCTGCTACCCCAGTCATCAAGTTGGTTGCCCCAGGGCCAAGAGTAGAAAGACATACTCCGGCTTTTCCTGTTAAGCGTCCATAGACATCGGCCATGAATGCTGCACCCTGTTCGTGACGAGTCGTAATAAATTTAATCGAAGAATGTTTTAGCGCTTCCAAAACGTGCAGGTTTTCTTCGCCAGGGAGTCCAAAAATATATTGCACTCCTTCATTTTCTAGGCATTGCACCAATAATTCTGCTGTATTCATTTTATTTCCTAACTATTTATTTAGTCCTTTATCCTTTGTCTTTTGTCATTAGTCATTTGTCCCTTGTCATTTGTTCTTTGACCAATGACCAATGACTAATCATTTAACCCACACGGTTTTCACATTGACAAACTCATGTATACCCTGGATACTCAATTCTCTGCCATATCCAGAACGCTTGATGCCACCAAAGGGCAACCGAGGATCGGATTTGACCATACTGTTGATAAATACGGCACCGGCTTCGATTTCTTCAACTAAGCGATCGCATTCTTGGTCGTTGGTTGTCCAAGCGCTTGCACCTAAGCCAAAGGGTGAGTCATTTGCGAGTTTAATGGCAGCATCGATATCTGGAACCCGAAATAACAAGGCTACCGGGCCAAAAAATTCTTCTTTGGCAATTGGTGAGTCAGGCGGGATACTTATGATAATCGTTGGCGGATAAAAGTTCCCTGGACGATCTGATAAAGGATGTCCGCCGGTGATGACTTTTCCACCGCTACTAATAGCACCTTGCACTTGTTGATCTAAATCCTGGAGAATACTAGGTGTTGCCAGGGGGCCTAAATCGGTATCCGGTTCCATAGGATCGCCTACTTTTAGCGCCTCAAATTTTTCTAAAAGCAATTTTTCAAATTTATCTGCGATCGCTTCTGCGACAATAAAACGTTTCGCTGCAATACATGATTGCCCGTTATTTAACATCCGCGCTGTAGTTGCTGTGACAACTGCTGTCTCTAAGTCAGCACTTTCTAACACAATAAATGGATCGCTTCCTCCTAATTCCAAAACTGTTTTTTTAATTTGTTTGCCGGCGGCGACGGCGAGGGATATACCTGCTGGTTCGCTTCCAGTTAAGGTAGCAGCTTTTACGCGGTCATCAGCCATTAAATCAGCAACTTTGGCAGCGCCGATTAATAGAGTTTGAAACGCACCTTCAGGAAAACCTGCACGGCGGATAATATCTTCGATTGCCAAGGCGCATTGCGGCACGTTGGAAGCGTGTTTGAGTAAGCCGACATTTCCCGCCATGAGTGCTGGTGCAGCAAAGCGGAAGACTTGCCAAAAGGGGAAATTCCACGGCATCACCGCAAGAATTGCACCCATTGGTTGGTAACGCACAAAACTCTGGCTGGCATCAGTTTTTATACTGACATCAGCCAAAAAACTAGGGGCGTGTTCGGCGTAGTAGTGACAGACGGCGGCGCATTTTTCGACTTCCGCGATCGCAGCTTTAAATGGTTTACCCATTTCTAGAGTCATTAACTTAGCAAATTCTGCTTTGTCTTGCTCTAAAATATCGGCAGCCTTTTGCAGCCATTGCGATCGCTCAGAAAAACTAGTCTGGCGATACTTTTCAAAAGCCTGATTTGCCAAATCGAGTTTAGCGGTAATTTCGGCATCATTGAGCGCCTCAAAGGTTTGACAAGTTTCCCCAGTGGCGGGATTAATGGTGGCGATCGCCATTACCTGACCTCCCGTTAAAAAATAACTTGACTGTTGGCTTCCTAGTGTTACACATATAATTTGAGGATAGCTACCACCCAAATTCTAGTCTTTTAGTTAAAAATTAGCTGCTCAATATTACAATTTTGAAACTTAAATTGAATCAAATTATACCAATAAATAAGTATTAATATTAGTGAGTAAAATTGCCAAAACTGGCACAGAATTTCCCCCAATGCCAGCCATAGAGGAATTAAACCATGACTCAACTCTTACGCAAACTAGTTACATTCGACCAATTTGTTGCTAAATATCCAGATAACACAGGTAGACGTTATGAACTATATGATGGAGTAGTAGTAGAAATGCCCCAACCAACAGGCGACCATGAGGAGGTAATTGGATTTGTAGCTACAAAAATAACTTTAGAATATAGTCGTTTAAATCTTCGTTATTTCATCCCTAAAACAGTATTCGTCAAACCAATTGAGAACGAATCTGCTTATTCCCCAGATGTCCTGATCCTAAATCATCCAAATTTAGTTAATGAACCTCTATGGAAAAAAGAATCAACTGTTAGTCAAGCAGCATCTATTTCTTTAGTGATTGAGGTAGTGAGTACTAATTGGCGTGATGATTATCTGAAAAAATACGCCGATTATGAGCAAATGGGAATTCCTGAATATTGGATTATTGATTATGCCGCATTGGGCGGTAGAGAATTTATTGGCAAGCCCAAACAACCTACTATTTTGGTTTGCTCTTTAGAAGAAGGTGAGTATCGCGTTAGTAAATTTCGAGGAGATGACCGTATCCAGTCGCCAACTTTTCCAGAGTTGGATTTGACCGCCGAGCAAATTTTTGGGGCTGGCTCGGTGAGCTAAAATAATTTGTAGTCGAAGTTTGAGTATTAGATCCCCGACTTCTTGAAGAAGTCGGGGATCTGGGCAACAAAAATACCAAATCTAAGGACCAATAATTGTTGCTACTTGCTGCAAATTTGTCTGATAAACCTTAACTAATCGCTCAATACCTTTGAAACGATAATCTCCCATTTCCTGAAAATCTTCAGGCAGTGAAAGCATTTTGTGAGTGGCTTGACTAATGATGCATTCACTAGGCGGGCAAACTGCTTCCATCCGAGCCGCAAGATTAATCGTCGCGCCTAATGCCGTATAATCTACCCTTTGGGAACTACCGACATCTCCCACAACAGCTTTACCGCTATTAATCGCAATCCGTAATTGCAAAGGTTCGTGCCAAAAACCATTGGCATTGAGATGTTCCAGACGAGTCAGCATTCCTTTGGCAGCAGTAACAGCGCGATCGGCGTGATCTGCTTGTGGTTCTGGAGCGCCAAAAAATGCCATAATACAATCGCCAATATATTTATCTAAAGTGCCGCCGCAACTAAACACTTCTTTGAGCATTTCTTCAAATAAATTATTTAATAGTTTAGCGATCGCAGTTGGTGTTAACCGTTCAGAAATTGCTGTAAATCCTACCAAATCTGCAAACAAAATACTAATTTCGCTCTCTGCTGGAGCTAAACGACCACCCGGTAATCCACCCACAGAAATCAACTGCTGCACAACTGCTGGAGAATGATAGCGTTCTAATCGATGACGAATCATCTCTTCAGTTTTGAGTTTTTCTACTAATAGCCAACGCTGCACACTCGAAGCCACAAGGTTGGCTAAAGCTGAAAAAAAGCTGAGTTCTTCCTCGCCCTCATTTGCCCAATGATAAGAAGAAAGATTGGCATCGGCATAGAGTACGCCCACAACCTTATTTTCATCCCATAAAGGCACTGCCATCGCGCTCCGAATGCCTTTAACTAAAATACTTTGTTCGCTAGCAAACCGTTCATCCTGATGGGTATCGGCAGTTTGAATGATAACTTTTTCGTCAAATACCTTTTGACAGATACTCCGACTAATCCAACTTCCATCTGAGGGGAGATGTTTTTGTTGAGAAATATTTCTGGTGGCAGCATTCACTAACTCTAATTGACCGCAACCATTAACATCAATTAATAATGCCAAGCGATCGATACTATCAAGGTAACGAAAAACGACTTGCTGCACCTGAGAAAAAATCTCTTCTATAGATGCCGCACCACAGAGATTTTTAGCTATATCCACTAAGTCTTTAAGACGGGCAATGGTTTGATCCTTATTATTGATGTTGCCATCCTTACTCTCAGCTGCGATCCATTGCTGTTGTAACTCTTTGACATTGTGCAGGATTGTTCTCTGGTCATTATTTTCCGAACTTCCGGGATACTGAGGTGTCGGTTGGTAAACAGGGCTTGTGAGCAGGACTACCAGACTAACATTGCCCAGCCAAATGATATCGCCGTGATATAACTCTTGAGGGTGGTTAACAAGATATTTGTTGACTTGCGTCCCGTTTTTGCTGCCCAGATCCTCAATAGTCCACACACCGTCAGCCGTTTTTACTAGGCGTGCATGGTTGCGCGATACTCCAGCAAAAGGTAAGTACAGGTTACATTCCGGCAAACGGCCAATTGTGAATATATCTAGATCAACTGCGATCGTTCTCTCCGTATCTCCCTCTTGTAGGCGTAGCCTGAGTTCAGTCATGAGTGTGATCCATCAAAGCTAGAGGTGCAAGCAACTCTCAGGTAAGTTATACCCTACAGGTTAACCTTCACCTTTTGTTTATGACACTGTTAACTGCATTCCGACAACTACATGTGACAGATATTACACTAATAATTCGTAATGATGCTCTCTACGAGACGCTAAAAGCGGACGTGGACTCGCTCTAAGCCTACTCCTACCGAGAAGCAAGCTATGCGTAGCATCTCTAAGATTGGCGTTAGCGAAAGGATTCTGCTTAAAAAAGTTACAGAGCTTTTGCATTTATCAGGGATAGCTCTATCTTAGCCCTAGTCCCTGCTTCCCACAAATTGCTAAAGTGAAATTCATAGCCAGTAAAGGTATTGTAATAAAAGCGATTACTGGATAAAACAAAAAATTTATATGACCTCAGTTTCTCCTCACAAAAAAGCAAAAGCTCTCAAACCTACTAGCCGCCGCCCTGCGAAAGAACTTTGTAGCGAGTGCGGACTATGTGATACATATTATATTCACTATGTCAAGGAAGCCTGCGCTTTTATTAATCAGCAAATAGGCGAACTAGAAGTTGAAACACACACGCGATCGCGCCATCTCGACAATCCTGATGACTTATACTTTGGTGTCCATCAAGACATGATAGCAGCGCGAAAACAGCAACCAATCGAAGGCGCACAATGGACGGGTATTGTTAGCAGCATTGCTATTGAAATGCTTAATCGTGGCTTAGTCGAAGGTGTAGTGTGTGTACAAAATACTAAAGAAGACCGCTTTCAACCCATGCCCGTTATCGCCCGGACTCCAGAAGAAATACTAGCAGCGCGGGTAAATAAACCAACACTTTCCCCGAACCTTTCTGTATTGGAACAGATAGAAAAATCGGGGATGAAGCGGCTGTTGGTAATTGGTGTTGGTTGCCAAATCCAGGCGCTACGAGCCGTCGAAAAACAACTTGGTTTAGAAAAGCTGTATGTTTTGGGTACACCCTGCGTAGATAATGTTAACCGCGCCGGACTGCAAAAATTCTTAGAAACCACCAGCCGATCGCCAGAGACAGTTGTGCATTACGAATTTATGCAAGACTTCCGGGTTCACTTCAAACATGAGGATGGCTCATCAGAAACAGTGCCTTTCTTTGGTTTGAAGACCAACAAACTTAAAGATGTCTTTGCCCCATCTTGTATGAGTTGCTTTGATTACGTCAATTCCCTAGCAGATTTAGTTGTTGGCTACATGGGCGCACCCTTCGGCTGGCAATGGATTGTCGTTAGAAATGACACTGGTAAGGAAATGCTGGATTTGGTGCAAGACCAGTTAGACACTCAACCAGTTACGTCTAAAGGCGATCGCAAGGAAGCTGTACAGCAAAGTATTCCCGCTTACGATAAAGGCGTGACTCTCCCGATGTGGGCGGCGAAACTTATGGGTGTGGTGATCGAAAAAATCGGCCCCAAGGGTTTGGAATATGCGCGATTTTCAATAGATTCTCACTTTACTCGGAATTATTTATATGTAAAGCGAAATCATCCAGAGAAATTAGAAGCGCACGTTCCAGAGTTTGCCAAGCGTATTGTTGGGCAATATAAGTTACCGGATTGAAAATTGGGAATTGGGAATTGGGAATTGGGAATTGGGGAGAATAACATTGCCTCTTTTCCCTCTGCTCCTTGTCCCCCTGCTCCCAATGTCCCCCTGATAAATCGATACCACCCTCTAGCTGTTTGCCTAAGAGGGTTTCTAAACCACCATCTCGCCAAACCAGCCTCGCCGTAGGCATCGCTTCCGTAATTGCTTTGTCGTCCTGCATTTTCGGTAAATTCCCAAAGGCAACATTTTCTCGCACAGTAGTCGGAAAACGTGCGTAATCTTGCATAACTACATCAATCCGCGATCGCAAATCTTGCCCATTCCAAATAATCGCACCTTGACTAGGGTCATACAGGCGACACAATAGCTTTGTTAAAGTGGTTTTGCCAGCACCATTTTCACCCACCAATACAATCATCTCGTTGGGGTGAATTCTCAGTTTGAGAATTGAGCGATAATTTTCCGAAATTGATCATCTAAGTTTGGTAGTAATTAACAGAACACTAAATTATAAATAACTTCTATAACTAGCCTTGGGGGAATATGGCCCCACAAAAACCTGGTCTTCGTGACCGGGTTTTTTGGCATGGGTAAATTAACAACAATCAGAAGCAAAACCGAAACTTAAGTTAATTGTGATCGAATCATCCACACCAAAATACCTAAAATTTGCTCTACTGGGGGAATTAAGTATTCAGTTAAATCAATAGTTACAGTACTTTGCTCTAACTTCAGGAACGTCCATAGATTGCCACTACTAACACTACCGTAGATAGTAGCAATAGGTTTTTCGTATTTAGCATTAGAGGATGTTTGAAAAGTCCTTTTTTTAGTACCAAAACGTTTGAGATCCCCCTAAATCCACGCCACGTGCTTCAAGTCGGCAGAGCCGCCCAACGCAGTGGCTCCCCTTAAAAAGGGGGACTTTGATTCCAGTTCCCCCCTTTTTAAGGGGGGTTAGGGGGGATCAACAAGTGCCTAAAATCACAGCTAAATACTTTTCAAACAACCTCTTAAACCTTTGAGCGGCGATCATTTCTGCAATACACTGCCCCAAACCACCTTTGAGATTTTCCTTCTTAGCTTCCACTATCACCACTGCTGGAGCTTCAATAAATAACTGTTCTAGCGAAAGGCTGATCAAAAAGTCGCAAAATCCCGCTAGTCCCACTTCTGGCTCAACATTAAATTCTTCTCCAGAAAAGAAACTGATTTGTCTGTTCAGAATTTTTCGGATTTCAAACAAGATTGGGCTGATAATCAATTCCGATCGAGCTTTCTCAGAACCCATTGCAATAGCTAGGTGGATACTTTCTGCTAAAAATTCAGCCAGCATTGGACTTGGCAAAATTGGTTCTATCTGCGGCAAAAATCGCCCGCCTTCTACTAGGGTGAGGTTAAAGTCTTGTTTTACTTTTCTCAAAGAAAATTCTCTATAAGACATTCAGTCTCTCCATCTAAATCCCCTCTCCTACTCGGCTACAGCTACACTGTATCCTCCAATAAATTGGGAGATTTGAAGAGGTTCTTACCCCCAATTTATCGCTGATGTGTACACATCAGTTATTGAATTACCCAAAACAAAAACCTCACCCTGTCCTGTCGGACATCCCTCTCCTTAGTAAGGAGAGGGATAGGTTTTACGTAGTAAAATCAGGGTGAGATTACGCTGGATAAATCCGCAATCTTCTATTTGGTTCTTCGCCAAAACTATGCGACTTGAGGCGATAGTGTTCTACCAACTCATGTTGCATTTTGCGGACTTGGGGAGAACGCGGTAATAACTCAACTGGCTGTCCTTTAGGAATCACAATTTGCTCAACAGCAAGTCTGGCTTCTTCAAGAGCATCCATCTCATCATCGCTACCATTGTGCAAAAACAGTTGCAATTCTAAGTCATCGGCCATTTCTGGATCGTCCATGTTCAGCAACCGCCGTAAGCCACGGGTAATTTGCGGAATGGTACTAGACTTAATCATGTGGATGGGTACATGACGGGCTTTGGCCATTTGGCGTAATTTGGCGTGGTTTTTGACGTGCGATCGCAGTGCTAAAATAGCATCAGCACTATCTATATCTTTTGTCAATACCACGGGTAAAGTTAGCACGCTAATTACCTGTTCAAGTTGGTGGCGACTAACGCCATAAGGGTAAACGTGCAGTGGCAAATCTTCACCATTTGGCCCTGGCGCTCTTGTAACAGCATCCAAATCAATGCTCTCAGAATAATTGAAAGATTCATCCAGCAATCGATCGAACTCACTGCGTCCAGTCACCCGTTCTACAGGCAATTGTGGTAATGCAACCATTTGTCCAGAAGAACGCCAGCCATTAGCCTGTCGTGCCGGTGGGAAAGAATCTTCCACTGTTGCTAGCTGTCCACCGCGACCGTTGACAACAGCTAACTGCCTTGAAACCCCAATTTTGCCCTGATCGTCAACGGTTCTCGTTTGTGGGGTAGCCTGACGACCCCGCAGTAGATTATCTACTGTGTCAGCAACACTTTCGTGTACTGTCCAACATTGGCGTTCCAACATTTCTACAGCAATTTCAAAGGTAGGAGGGGCTTTCCGCTCCAAAACAGTCTTTTGAGAGCCTCGCCGTCTGGCTTCGTCGTCTCCCAGCGTCACAGCTTGGATACCCCCAACTAAATCAGCCAAGGTGGGGTTTTTAATCAGATTTTCGATTTGATTCCCGTGAGCAGTACCTACCAACTGTACGCCCCGTTCAGCAATTGTCCGAGCCGCTAAAGCTTCCAGTTCTGTGCCAATTTCATCAATGACGATGACTTCTGGCATGTGGTTTTCCACTGCCTCAATCATCACCTGATGCTGTTGGTCTGGATGAGCCACTTGCATCCGCCGAGCGCGACCAATGGCGGGGTGGGCAACATCACCATCCCCAGCAATTTCATTGGAGGTGTCAATAATCACTACTCGCTTATGCAAATCATCCGCCAAAACCCGGGCAATTTCCCGTAAGGCAGTAGTTTTGCCCACACCTGGACGACCCAGCATGAGAATCGATTTACCAGTTTCTACCAAATCGCGGATCATGCCAATGGTTCCGAATACCGCTCGACCAACGCGACAGGTCAAGCCAATAATCTTACCAGTACGGTTGCGGATAGCACTGATCCGATGCAAAGTTTGCTCAATTCCTGCCCGATTATCTCCGCCAAAAATTCCGACTCGTTGAATGCAATCATCTATCTGTTCTTGAGTAACAGGTATTTCGCTCAGATACTCAGCTTGATTCGGAAACCGAGCTTCTGGGCGACGACCCAAATCCAAGACTACTTCTACTAAACTATCTCGTTTGGGATGACTCTCTAGTACTTGTTGCAGGTCTTGGGGCAAAATATCTAATAACTTTTGGAGATCGTCTGTAATCGTCATGCTTTCTATGGTGACGGAAACAACAGTAAATCGATACTTTCAGCTTCTAACGGTTCTCAAGCGCTCATTCAATGCTCAAACCTCCTACCTTGACTATACAAACATAAATTAAACATGAATTACAGGATTTTTTATGACTAAGTAATTATGCCTAATTAATGCTCACTTTCCCTTCTCTGCCGTGATTTAATTTGGGAAACGAGAGAATAGGCAAGTTCTACAGCTTGCCAAAGTAATACTTCATCTTCTTCTAGGCGAATAGTTGCTTTCACATTGGTGTTAGTTACCTCCTTATTCTCTAACTTTTCGAGAATTGGTGACAGCAATACACGGGCGTAGCTACCGTAGGCAACCCCGGAAATGGAGGCAGGGGAGCTCTTAGCTGGGAGATGGGGGGAAAACTCTTCTCCTCTGCCCCCCGCGCCCTGCCCCTCTGCCTCTTTCAGTAGTCCCATTGCCTTTAACTTAGCAACGGTATAACTATTTGTGCCGCCTGCTAACTGCACATATCCCGGTAATTTTGCTGCCAAAACTTTTTGCCCTAATTTCACTGCGGCTATTGTAGTACCATCGCCAATATCACCGCTCATGGAACGACCGTCGGTTTGCCAAATTAAAGCACTTTTGAGTGGGGCAATCAGGTCATACACTGTTCTTAGGTAGTCAGTTATCCCCTCGCCATCGGGACAGCTGATAGCTAGTACCTTTAATCGATCGGCCCACGGTAAAATTGCCTGCCACAATCGCTGAAATTCTGCCAACCGCCCTACTTGTGTATGGATTTCTACGGCATCTACTCCTGTTGACATTACTAATGGCGCGATCGCTCCTGGCGTTGTCACATACGAAGCTGTATAAATTATACTGTATGGACAAATTGGGATGCAACGACCGCAGCCATAACACTTTTCGGAAACTACTCCCGAAAAGTCTTCTTTGATACTGTCAAAAACGATCGCTTGTGCTGGACAAATCCGTTCACATGGTCTAGGGCAGTCTTTAGGACACTCAGTAGCGTTAAATTCTGCTTTGCGAAAATGGGGATCTTCTCCATCATTCAGGCTGACCATTAAAAAGGGCGAGTTGCCTTTGTAGTCAAAGCCTCGCTTTTGGGCATCCTTAGCAAGAGTTTTAGCTACTTGTAGCCCAACTTGCGCTGCTGCAATCACCGCCGGATCAGCTGCAACATCTATGCAGTCAGCGCCCGCCAAAGTATAGGCTAAGGTTAAATTTCTGACTGCCGGTAAATGCTGGAAGCTAGCTCCGCAGATGAGCTTGAACCAGTTACCTTGTTTGAGAGATTGTAAAGGGACGAACAAATCAGTCACACTTCTATTATGCGTTTATGCGACTAAAAATAGTCGTCTGTAATCTAGAAAAAGTACGGATTTCTTGAATTTGGGCATTGGGCATTGGGCATTGGGTATTGGGTATTGGCTTTTCATTCCCCCTTTAAACGGCAATTTACCGAATTTGCTGTTGGCTAACGCTCAGGTTGCTCGATGGGAATTTCGATCGCAAACTCTGCTCCTTGCCCAATAGCAGAAGTACAGGTAATATTTCCTCGGTGTTTTTGGACGATAATCTGATAGCTAATAGATAATCCTAGCCCACTACCTTTACCCACAGGTTTTGTGGTAAAAAATGGGTCAAATAAACGCGATCGCAACGATTCTTCTATACCAGGGCCATTATCTGCGATCGCAATTTTGATCGTATTCAATGTCACCTCTGTGTGAATCCTAATTTGAGGAGTAGGGAGGAGCCATTGCGATTTTGAGGTTTCTCCAAGTGCAGCAATTGGCGCATAACCATTATCAAGTGGCATTAGCGAATAAGGATTAGAAGATTGATTCCCCAATTTCTCTTCTATTGCATCGATCGCATTATTCAACAAATGCATAAATACTTGGTTTAGTTCACTTGCATAACAAGTGACTAGGGGTAAATTACCATAATCTTTCACTACAATAATTGCGGGACGGTTTACTGCTTCCCTAAGTCGATGTTGTAACATCACCAAAGTGTTTTCGATGTCTTCATGGATATTTACCCGCTTCATCTCTGCTTCATCATGCCGAGAAAAGTGTTGTAGCGCCACGACTATTTCCCGAATGCGATCTGAGCCTCTATACATTGCACCTATAAGATTTTGCAAATCGTTAATTACAAAATTTAGGTCTATATCTTTGGCTATTTGCTGAATTTTGGATGTAGGTTTTGGATATTCTTGTTGATAAGCCTCAATCAGATTTACTAGGTCTTGCACATATTGACCAGCATATTGGAGGTTGCCATAAATAAAACTAATGGGGTTATTAATTTCATGAGCCAGCCCAGCCACTAGCTGCCCCAGCCCTACCATTTTTTCGTTTTGAATTTGTTGAACTTGAGCAGATTTCAAGTTGTCCAGAGCCTCTTGTAATAAAAAATTTTTTTCTTGTAGTTTAACTTGGAGCAAACGTAAATTAATCTGATTTTCAATTCGTAATACAACCTCTGCCCCATGAAAAGGTTTAGCAATATAATCTACACCACCAACATCAAAGGCTTTTACCTTATCTACAACATCATCCAGAGCGCTGATAAAAATTACTGGAACTTCGCAAGTCTTATCGTCAGCTTTTAGTTGTTGACAAACTTGATAGCCATCCATGTCTGGCATATTGATATCTAGCAAAATTACATCTGGTAAAACCATTTGACACGCAGTTAGCGCCATTTTACCGTTTAAGGCTTTGCGAACTTCAAAACCTTGTGCAGTCAACATTGCTGATAAAAGCCGTAAATTATCTGGGGTATCATCGACTACCAAAACATTTCTTTTATGATGGTTAGTTTGATTAAAATGCATTATTATCAAAAGCTATGCGTATAGTGACTGAGGATAGTAAATGCTGAAATTACCCTGATATTTGTTGATTAACTTCACCAAAATAGTTATATTTATAGTCTAACTCTCACTGTGGCTGAGAGGATAGTCAACAATCAAAACTCTTGGCCATTGATGAACTTTACGAACTTGATAGGCTAGTTATAGCAGTATATTAAATAGCACGTATAAATTATCTAGCCGATCGTCAATAAGTATATTTTCACCAATTGCTACTTGATAGCTACCATTGAGGTACTGCGGCAAGTAACTTAATAGCTAATTGTTGTTCTATGGGTTGAGAAAATAGATATCCTTGAGCAAAATTACAATTTAAACTTCTCAACATGGCTAACTGTTCTTGTGTTTCGACACCTTCAGCGATCGCACTCATGCCCATTGAGTTGGCAATGCCAATCATTGCTGGTACTAGCCCCATATTCTCTTTATTATGTTGCATACGTTTGACAAAAGATTTATCAATTTTGAGTGCATTTAAAGGAAAGCTGTGCAGGTAGCTCAAAGAGGAATATCCTGTACCAAAGTCATCCATAATCAACTTTATTTTTCGCTGTTTTAATTGGTTAAAAATTATTTTAATTGGATTAGTATTTTCCATTATTACACTTTCTGTAATTTCTAATTCTAAATATGCAGGATTTATTTTAGTTTCATAAATTATACGATCGATTTGTTCTACAAAATTCGGTTGCAAAAATAACTTAGCACTCAAATTGACACTCATAGTTAGAGGCTCTGGTGTCACTGGATGATTTTGCCAGATGCTTAATTGATTACAAGCTGACTTTAATACCCAAGTATTTATAGCATTAATCAAGTCTGTTTCTTCTGCTACAGGAATAAATTCTGTGGGAGCAACTAAACCACGAATCGGATGTTGCCAGCGCACTAAGGCTTCAAATCCAGAAATTCTGCCTGTTGTTAGAGAAATAATTGGCTGATAGTAAACAACGAATTCTTGCCTTTTAACAGCCCTTCGCAGGTCATTTTCTAACTCTAAAAGCTGAATAGCTTCCTCGTGCATCGCTGGATTGAAAACATGATATTTGGCTTTTCCTTGAGCCTTGGCTCGATACATTGCCGTATCAGCATCACGTAGTAAATGCTCTGGGCGCTCGTAATCTTTATTACCCCATGTTATGCCAATACTGGCATTCATAAATACTTCATATCTTGACAGTTTAAAAGCAAGTGATAGCTGTTGCAGAATCCTTTCAGCAACTTGGATTGCGATGTTAATATCTGTGATATTTTCTAGGAGAATTCCAAATTCGTCACCGCCCAATCGTGCTAGAGTATCAATAGGTATGAAACATGCTTGTAGGCGACGAGCGATCGCTATCAGTAACTCATCTCCCACCAAATGCCCAAGGGAATCATTAATAACTTTGAAGCGATCGCAGTCTAAAAAAAGTACCGCAAACTGATAATTAGATTCTTGCTTTGCCCGGTTGAGAGCGTTCTCTAGTCGCCTCATAAACAAAACTCGATTTGGTAATCCAGTCAGTGAATCATGCAACGCTATATCTAGCAGTTGACTTTGCAACTTCTGGCGGGAATTGATTTCTTGTTGAAGTTTTTGCAGAGCTTTTTCTAACTCCCCAGTTCGTTCCTTTACCCGATATTCCAGTTCAATATTTAGTTTTAATATTTCTAATCGTGCCGATCTCAATGCCAGTTGATTTTGCACCCGCACTAAAACTTCTTGAAACTCAAAAGGTTTGGTGATATAGTCTACACCACCTACCCTAAAAGCTTTAAGTTTGTCAAAAACATCATCTAAAGCGCTAATAAAAATCACCGGAATATCGGCTGTTAGCTCCCAAGCTTTAAAGGTCTGACAAATTTCATAGCCATCTACTTCTGGCATCAAAATATCGAGTAAAATCAGGTCGGGCAACAGTGTTTGAGTTGCTGTCAGCGCCATTTGCCAGTTTAAGGCTTTCCGAACGTTACAGCGCTTCCGGCTATTATGCAATACAGTTTTCCTCTTGCCCCTCTTCTATCATAGCTTTCAGCTTTGAGAATGTACCTCATAGCTGCCGTAAGTGCTGTATACCCTTCCCTTGTCAATATTGAGGATAAAACCCGCAGGTTATCCGCCATATCGTCAACGATCAAAATATCTTTTTTATTAGGGTCTAAATGCTCGTACTTCATTCTAAGTTTGTTCTAGTCAATTCCATAATTTTTTCAAACTGGTAGTTATTTGCTAAATCCCTGAGAGCTTGGGCAATCTGAACATGATCTGAGGGAATTTGCTGGATTAACTGTAAAATTAGTTCATCACTACAACTAGCTGCGGCATAGTGGATCTTTTGCAGTCAATCAGATGGCATTTGCGATAAAAGGCTTAAAAGTTCAGCAATACTGACAAATATCTGTGTAGCTTGCTCGGTAACTGCTATGTTTAGATTTTCTACTTGATTGGTATACTTTACACCCAGATGTTGGCTCAGTTTTTCCAATAATACTTCCTGTGTGAATGGCTTGCGAATAAAATCGTCGCAGCCAATGGACAAAATTTTCTGGCGATCTTTTTCAAAGGCGCTAGCTGTGAGGGCAATAACGATCGTGTGTTGCTTGTAACAATTCTCCCATGCCTCAGAGATGTCCGCAGGGAGAGCCAAGGCTGTTGGCGATACGAAAGATAGCCCACAAGTCCCACCGCCCCAAAAATTTGCAATATAAAGGGGACAATCAGAACATACTTTAGGGGTATCTTGGCCTAAACTTTGTCAACTAAGCAATTAAGAGATTTAATGGGCTGAAGTTTGGATAACATTGTTGTTTAATTCTTCCCCAGCATATATTCGGGGCTTTTTTGCTACGTCAGCTACATTTTATACGATACAATTTACGGTGTGTCATCACTTTGACTCTGACATTTCTCAATACTTCTTGGATAACTAATCTTTACATCCCACATTCCGCACCCCCCAGTGTCATACCCCAAGGAAACGGATATATTTAGTACATAGGAACTAATGAGTGGGAGAATTGACTAGAATTTATTAGATCTAAATAGGAATTATTGCTATTAAATTAGATATATAGTCAAAAAACTTGGACTTTGTGCAAAATTTTGGTTTTTAGGTTATTTTGATGGAAAACTTGGTTCAAAATCATTGAAAGCTTTATGCTCAATGACTATAAAAAGAGAAAAACCTGGTTTGAATCAATAGAAAAATGAGAAAATTTTAACAGATACTTTGGTGGAGTTTCTGTTGCCATGTTTAGTACAAAAGACCTGGAATTGAAGAAGATAGACCATTTAGGGATAGTAGCAGGAATAGTTGATTCAATAGGGATTGTAGAAATAATTAATAATTTAGTAGGGTCAGAGTCTGAAGAAAAAGTCAGTGCAGGTAAGGTAGTAAAAGCGATGATTTTAAACGGTTTAAGTATGATGTCACAGCCGTTATATATGTTTCCAAAATTTTTTGAATTAATCGCTCCTCTTGCAAAGTTGGACGGGACGGAAACCGACACCGCCCACTTTGCGCTGTGAACATTTAATTGGTGAAGGAATAAAAGCCGAATATCTCAATGATGATAAATTGGGTAGAGTATTAGATAAACTATTCATAAAAGGACTAGATACAGTATTTTTAGCAATTAGTTTAAATGCAGTAAAAATATATCAGATATCACTCTCATCATCACACTTGGATTCAACATCCTTTCATGTAGATGGAGAATATGAAAATAGTTTACCATCAGTAATATTTAAGAATCAAAAAGAATCAGGTTCACTAGAAAATGAAGAGAGCCAATCACCTCAAGCGATCAAGCTGACCTACGGTTATTCTAGAGATCATCGTCCAGATTTAAAACAATTTATTACACAATTAGTATGTTCAGGAGATGGAGATATACCAATATATATAAAATCAGTATCAGGAAATGAAGTTGATTCTAAAAAATTTGGAGAAATAGCAGTCGAATATCAAAAAAGGATACAAGTTGATAGTTTGATAGTAGCAGATAGTGCATTATATACAGAATCAAATATCAAGTTAATGTCGAGTTTAAAATGGTTGACTAGAGTACCATTGACGATAAAGTCAGCAAAAAGCTTAGTAATGAGTTTAGCAGAATCGGAATTTGTGAAAAGTGAAAAAGCCGGATATTCTTATGCCGACAAGAAAATAACTTATGGAGATATAGAGCAAAGATGGTTAGTTGTGCAAAGTCAAGATAGAAAAAAATCTGACTTAAAGAAATTATCAAAGAAAATAGAAAAAGCTTTGAGTAATACTCAAACTAAGTTAAAAAAGCTGTCGCAAGAAAAATTTGCTTGTGCTGCTGATGCTAGAAAGGAATTAACCAAAATAAGTAAAGAATTTAAATATCATCAAATAGAAAATATCGAAGTTATCGAAAAAAAATCCGATATCAAAGAAGAAAATCAGTCTAAAGACTATCAAATTTTAGCAACTGTTGATGAAAAAAAGGATGTTATTGACCAAGAAATATTAAGTGCAGGAAGGTTTATAATTGCCACAAATGTTTTATCAGAAAAAGAACTGAGTAAAGAGAAAATGCTGTCTGAATATAAAGCGCAGCAATCCTGTGAGCGAGGATTTAGTTTTCTCAAAAATCCTTTATTTTTAGCACATAGTATTTTCCTGAAAAGCCCAGAAAGAATAGAGGCATTAGCAATGATAATGGGGTTATGTCTGCTAGTCTATACTCTAGCACAAAGAGAAATTAGGGCTGCTTTAAAATCCTTAAACTCTAGTATAAAAAATCAATTGGGCAAAGCCATCAACAATCCAACAATGCGGTGGATATTTCAATGTTTTCAATCAGTTCATCTTGTTACTTTTCAATAAGAAACAGACTTTTATAATTTGACATCTGAGATGAAGTACATTCTCTTATTCCTCCCAGAAGCTTGCCGTAATTACTACAGATATATAAGTTAATTTATCGATATTATGAATACTTTAATCATATAATTAGACTCATTAATAAAATTAATGAGCTTAATTTATAATGCTGTTTTTAAGTTTATTTCTGGAGAGACATAAGTTATGATGAAGTCTCAATAGTTTAAACATAAAATTATGTTATTTATTGTTCTAAAAACCACTCTCATTATTTATTGCTTCTTATTGAGAACACATCTGAATCAACTTTCCTACCTAAAATTTATTTTTTTATAGATAAATGTATTTTTTTACTCTTTCTTCATCAATTTACCTCCGTAATAACCGCCTGTGACACTAGGGGGTGCGGAATGTGGGTTACATACAACCTCAATTCAGTAATTTCGGAAAGCGGGCTAGGGAGTCAGATTTTTTGATTACTGAATCGATGCTTTAATGCAATTTGGAAATTGATTTTAGAGAAAATGGTAAAGAATGAATTTAAACTCTTACCCTTTAACCAAGAAGTATTGTGAAATTCCTGAAAAAATTGAGTATAAAAAAAGCATTAAGAATTTTGTTCGTATACTTGTCTGACTAGTTAAGTTTCTCAAACCCCCAATTTTAAACTTTGCGGTAGGCGTAGTCTGTCGTAGATATCGCGGCTTAAATTTGCTTAGTTTTATCTGGCAATATATTCAGTACATTTCAGTGGATAAACCAAAATTTAACCGATCAGGTATAGTATGCCATTCAAAAATTCAGGTTGCCATTAACACCCAATCCTAAATTTAATTTCTAATTACTGAGGTCTTGATTTTTTGTTTCAAAATCTCTGGAATTGTACAAAAACCTATATTTAACTACAACAATTTTAAAATTGTCATGCAAATAACACAGTAAAAACAAAAAAATCCAAGAAAATTTACTTAGTATTTTTCTGATGAATAAATGTTAATTTTATTGGATAAATGTGTCAATTTTATCGCCAATTCGTAAAATTTTTCCGGCTGAGGATTGGGGCAATTGGGTATTAACACTCAATCGGTAAAAGTGATTAAAAGGTGATGCAACAACCCAATTAGGTAGAGTTGCTTGTCGTTGAGTTGCAAAGATTTTTTGAAAGTTTGGGTAAGCTTCGCCTAAGTAAGAATCGCGTGTTGGAACTATACAACGCTGGCATGGATTAACCCCAAAAAAATCCACATCCCCGACTCGAAAAGAAACTAAATCACCTTGTTGACTAAATAGCTGATCTTCCCAAAATGCTGGTACACCATCAATCTCGATATTGGCACGCATTCGACGGCGGATTTCATCTACACTTAAACCAGGGAACCAAGAAGCGACTTCTGCCAACGTTGCTGTACTAATTACCGTTGGGCCTGGTGAGTGTGTATCATCAGGAAAGCCCATCAGAGAGTTTTGCCCAAATGTGACAGCAAACTCAAAATAATTACTCAAAGTTGCTTCTAACGCTTGCCGTTCGTCATCCAGATGAAAAGTTTGTTGTGAGTCAACACCTGGAATTTGCAGCGAGATAGTTCTATTTAAGAGTGCAAATTGCACCCTTAATAAATGGATTTTAGCATGACGCTTGCCATTGACAAATTTACCCCGTTCGTCAAAAATAGCAAACTCGCGGTCATGCTGTAGTGCGCCACTGGCAAGAACTCCAGCCTTCTCAACTTCAATACCATCAAGTGATTTAACTGGATATAGTAAAATCTTGGCTAGGTAAGGCATCATAGCGATTTTGGATTTTAGATTGGTGATTTAGCAGTCCCTAATCTAAATAGGATTTACGCAAAACTATACACGGTAGGGGCAATTCATCAATTGCCCCTACATCGAAATCTTTCTTTTCGGGCATTGTTTGCGTAAGTCCTGTAAAATCTAAAATTATCTTGTTACTAATTTTGTTAACTTATGGATATACTGGCGATTTATCTATTCCCCCGATATGATTTAGAGGCCAGAAGCGAACTACAGCCCGTCCAATAATATTCTGGCGGGGGACAACACCCCAGCAGCGGCCATCATAACTATTAGTGCGATTATCACCTAATACTAAGTATGAATCATTTGGTATAGTCTGGGGTTTTGCCAAAAAAGGTGGCTGTGGCCCTGACTGGCAAACATCAATAACTGTGGTTTGACCAGAAGCGAGATAATTAGCTTCTGGTAGCGGTTTGTTGTTAATATAAACTTTGCCATCTCTCAGTTGTACCTGTTCTCCAGGTAAGCCAATTACCCGTTTAATAAAAGCATCCTGATATTGTTCTTTTTGTAGCTCTTTCGTAGGTGAAAATACTACGATATCTCCGCGTTGCGGATCGGCAAATTTATATTTCAACTTATCGACAATAATTTTGTCTGCCTCCCACTGGTTTGGCGTACCATGCAGAGTTGGTTCCATCGATCCAGAAGGAATCCAGCGTGCTTCAGCAACAAAGGTACGAATTCCCAGAGCTAGAACAATACTTAATACAATTGTTCTACCTAGCTCTGCGATCCAGGAATTATCAGGTTGTTGACTAGAGTTATTATCAGACACTTTGTTTTGCATGAAATTACTTAACTGAAGGAAACATGTAGGTAATTAACTGCCTAGTGAGACTTTATCTGTTAATCTTAACGAGAAAACTTTAATTTTCTAGTTATGTTCGCATCTTGGCTACCAATTTTAGATTGTAGATTTTAGATTTGGGGTATTTTATTTGGGTTATAACTCGCCTCTGGTGGGCGAAACCAATTTCAAATTCCCAAGCTGTATCTTTTCTAGGATAGGACTTACGCAAAATTGTCTCAAAAACCTGATTTGTCCTAGCGGTAATTCATGAATTACCACTACTTCAGAACTTTTTTGCGTAAGTCCTGTAGGATAAAGTCAATCCCAAATCCGAAATCCAAAATTGATTGGCGAAGTTCTTCATAGATTAAAAATAAACTTTTTTAACAGGCGGCAAAAATTTAACACTGAGAGCGCGACTAAGTTTAGCCTAAAATCATAGTTGTCTGTAATATATAGCTCCCTCTGTGAACAAAGTTAGTCCTATGTCATCTTCAAAAAGTTTACTGATTCGCCGCGCTCGCATAATTCTACCCAATGGTGAACTAATGATTGGGGATGTGTTGACGCGCGATCGCCAAATAGTCGAAGTTGCGCCAGAAATCTCCCAAACAGCACTAGCCACTGAAATTGACGCAGAAGGATTAACTTTGTTGCCAGGAGTTATCGATCCGCAGGTACATTTCCGCGAACCTGGACTAGAACACAAGGAAGATTTATTCACTGCCAGTTGTGCCTGTGCTAAAGGCGGAGTCACTTCCTTTTTAGAAATGCCTAATACGCGCCCCTTAACAACGACACAGCAGGCTTTAGACGACAAACTACAACGCGCCTCACAAAAGTCCTTGGTTAATTATGGCTTTTTTATTGGGGCAACAGCAGAGAATCTCCCAGACTTGCTTTTGGCCAATCCCACACCGGGAATTAAAATTTTTATGGGGTCGATGCATGGTCAATTGCTGGTTGATGGTGAAACAGCACTGGAGGTTATATTTGCTAAAGGTAATCGCTTGATAGCCGTTCACGCCGAAGATCAAGCTAGAATCAACCAACGTCGCCAAGAATTTGCCAATATCCACGATCCAGCCGTTCACTCGCAAATTCAAGATAATCAAGCGGCTTTGTTGGCAACTCAACTAGCATTAAAACTGTCTGAAAAATATCAACGTCGTCTGCATATTCTCCACATGTCAACAGCCGAAGAAGCAGATTTACTGCGTCAGAATAAACCTAGTTGGGTGACAGCAGAGGTAACGCCACAGCATTTGTTATTGAACACTAGTGCTTATGAAAAGATTGGTACTTTAGCACAGATGAATCCACCGTTGCGATCGCCCCACGATAACCAAGTCCTTTGGCAAGCTTTGCGCGATGGCGTGATTGATTTCATCGCTACAGATCATGCACCCCACACCTTAGAAGAAAAAGCTCAAGAATACCCCAATAGTCCTTCAGGAATGCCTGGGGTGGAAACTTCCCTAGCTTTGATGTTAACTGCGGCAATGCAAGGAAAGTGTACTGTTGCCCAAGTTGTAAACTGGATGTCTAAAAATGTAGCTGTAGCTTATGGTATTCCCAACAAAGGAGCGATCGCACCTGGTTATGATGCCGATTTAGTGCTTGTAGATTTAAACACATACCGTCTAGTCCGGCGTGAGGAACTTTTAACCAAATGCCGTTGGAGTCCCTTTGAAGGCTGGAACCTTACCGGCTGGGCTACAACCACCATTGTTGGTGGTGAGATAGCTTATGATAAAGGTCAAGTAAACACGCAAGTGCGGGGTCAAGCTTTAACTTTCTTGTAGCAAATATTTATTTAATATTACGTAATAGACAAATAATTATCCATCAAAGCCATACTTAAACGGGCAAGATTTTCATCTATCCAGGGTCAAGATTAGACCACCAGATCCGTCGTAGGGGCAATTCATGAATTGCCCCTACGACACGGATCTATTTACCATCAATGAATGATTAATAAGTAAGTCGGTCAAATTAAATATAAAACCTCACCCTGCCTGCGGCTTCCTAAGGAGAAGGATTGAGGGTGAGGTTTGATCTTATATTTAATTACGCCTACCTACTTAAAAACCTGAAACGGCCTATTTACGTTGATTCACAACATGATTGTTTTGTACAGTGCGTAAGTCCTAATAGCTATAGAAATAATCAAGGAGAATTGCTATGTCCTTCAAAATTTTAGCTTTAGACGGTGGCGGTATTCGTGGAGTCATTGCAGCAAAAATACTTCAACAAGTAGAACAAGAAATTAGAAATCAGGGCAAAGGAAACTTCTTACACGAATACTTTGACCTGATTGCTGGCACTTCTACTGGTTCAATATTAGCAGGAGGGATTGCAGTAGGAAAAGAGAGTGATGAACTTATTAAACTGTATACAAATAGAGGTCAAGAAATATTTCCGCCCGATAGAAAAGATCGCTATAAAAACTTGCCATCTATTATCAAATCAATTATTGAGGTATTTTCAGAATCTAAATATTCTCATGATGGAATTATTAGCGTCCTTAAAGATGCGTATAAATCCACAAAAATAAAGGATATTGAAAAACCTATTATCTTGATTCTTGCTTACGATACTCTATATCGGAATACAACCTTTTTTACAAACTGTCATCCTGATTTAGGAGACAGATGGTACGATGACTGTTATTTATGGGAAATATGTACCGCTTCTGCCTCAGCCCCTACTTTTTTCCCACCATATAAATTAGAACCTCTAGATAAAGATAAATTTGGTGATTGGGAATTTCCCCACATTGATGGAGGAGTTTCTGCTAACAACCCCTGTCTTGCAGCATTGAGTCTAGTTATGAGGATTAGTCAATCTCCACTATCTTCAGTATCTTTAGAAATCAAACAAAAATATAAACTGGATAATCTGCGATTAGACGATATTTCTATCCTTTCTATTGGTACAGGTCAAACTGGTGAACCATATCAATATAAGCAAATAAGCAAATGGAGAGGCTTAGACTGGGTACAAAATCTGACTAATATCTTTATGGAACCGACATCTGAGATTGATAGTACGATTTGCCGACAAATTATGGGTGGATATGAGTCTAAACGTTACTTACGTCTTCAATTTGACTTAAATGAGACATTTAAGCCTAAGCCAAAAGAGACTTATAAAGATCCTCGCATTGTATTACCTCCAGAAGACCGAAAAAACCGATTTACAGGCAAACAAGTCACTGAAGAAATAGATAACACTAGTCCAGAGATTATTCAGCAGTTAATAGATACTACCTCTGCATTCATTGATAAAGGTCTTACTTACTATACCAGAGACGATTCTGGCTATCCAATAAAAGAAGCGATCGCTTCTTTCATTAAAGATAACTAGTGCATTCACTTATGCGAATTAATGTCAACTAAATATAGGATAAAACATCTCGTGTTTCTACGAAAATTATGTAAAAATACGAGATGTTTTATTTAAAATTGTTAACATCAGTATTCATTACAGATGTCTAAAATTACTTAAATTGATTTTTAGACATTGATAAATCAGTATTATTGTGTATAGATTATGACTTTTGTTTGGGTATATTAAGTATAAGGAAAAGTTAGACATTGATGTTGTTTAACTTTTCTCTACTAGCTTTGGCCGCTAAATAATCCAGATTTATTCTTTTAATGACAGTAGAGAATTAATCGGGTTAAACCAAGCTGACTAAGTTATGCAAAACTCTCATTAAACCCAACAACAGGTTACATTTTCTTAATTCATCCACTATCTAAATCAGTTTTTTAACTGATTATTTCAGCAATAAAGCTACTGTTACAAAAATTTTCATTTATTTTGGCTTTAGATAACAATGTTAGTGATTGACAGTGGTGAGCGTGGTAGTGGTAGATAGAACGAGCATGGATTTCTCCCTCGACTATTTACAGAAATTTTATGGTACTGTGTTCAATAAAGTGGGATTTCTCATACTTAATAGGACTTACGCACACTCTACGAATTCTCTGCGTCCTTCTCTAACGAGATGCTGCGCGTTCACGTAGTGTCTCGTAGAGAAGGGGACTTGGCGGTATGCCTCCGGCACGCTACGCGAACGATAAATTAAACTTTTTAGCTATTTTTGCGTAAGTCCTGCTTAAGTTGGGAGATGAGCTTAAATGGCAGCAATGACCAAATAGTTGCTAATTCGTAATTCGTAATTGAAGAATACAGAGCAATTTTATTAATCATTACAAATTACTTTGAGTTCGTTAATGACACAATTGAATGGTGTGAGTTCGGCTTGACGAGTACCCCCATCCTCATAAGTTAAACTCACACTTAGATAACTATCTGGCTTGTAGGGCAATCGTTCCGCCCATTCAAGCGCCACAATTCCTGGCATGACTTCAACGCCTTCCCAATAACTTTCTAAGTTTAGGGCTGCAACTTCTTGTGGTTCTAAGCGATATAAATCCAGGTGATAAAGGGGGAGCCGTCCTTGAGTATACTCATTAATCAAGGTGAAAGTGGGGCTGACAATAGGTTCAGCGATTCCCAAACCCTTGCCAATCCCTTGAACTAGGGTAGTTTTACCAGCGCCTAAATCACCTTCTAGTAAAATTACACTGCCAGGAGTCAAGGATTCACCGAGAGTAATACCTAAGCGTAGTGTTGCCTCTGTATCTGCAAGAAAAATTTTCATAGCAAAATTATTTTAGTCATTGAGCATTGCTTATTCACAAATGACAAATGACAAATAACAAATTTTCATCTTCCCTAATTTTGAATTTTGAATTTTGAATTTTGAATTCCCCGGAGGGGCTGACCTCTACCGTACCACCGCAACAATACTTGTGCTAGTTTCTGCGGATTGTGACGGACAAAACCCGTTTCATCTTCATATAAAACATTAGCTGCAACAATCCTTCGCCCTAGTTGAGTTACAGCTTCTCTATCTAGGGAAACGGGATGGGAGTTTTGTTGGGCGTAGCGGATGAGTGATTGTTCTGAGGGGGATTTTTTGTGGATTAGCACAGCATCAAATAGCTGTCTTTGCCCACAAGCAGCATCAATTGCTCTAATGTGATCGGCAACAGTGTAGCCTTCAGTTTCTCCTGGCTGAGTCATGATATTGCAGATATAAATACGGGGGGCACTTGTTTGAGCGATCGCATCGGCAATTTCTGGTACTAATAAATTAGGAATGAGACTTGTATAAAGGCTACCTGGGCCAATAATGATGTAATCAGCTTCTTTAATTGCCTTAATTGCTGCTGGTACAGCCGGAGGATTCTCGGGAATGCAGCCAATTTTGACAATTTTCCCCCCAGCTTTAGGAATACTAGACTCCCCCTCAATGCGACGGCCATCGGCTAATTCTGCCCAGAGGCGAACATCACTGAGAGTTGCTGGTAGCACTTGTCCCCGCACGGCTAGCACCTTAGAACTAGCTGCAACTGCTTGTTCTAAATCTCCAGTAATATCACTCATTGCCGTTAAAAACAAATTGCCAAAACTGTGACCTGTTAACCCATCTCCAGCCCGAAAACGGTATTGAAACAATTCTGTTAATAACTTTTCTTCATCTGCTAGCGCAGCCAAACAATTGCGAATATCTCCTGGTGGTAGCACTCCAAATTCTTGACGCAACCGCCCAGAAGATCCACCATCATCGGCGACAGTGACAATAGCAGTAATATTAGCACTGTAGGTTTTCAGTCCCCTCAATAACGTAGAAAGTCCTGTACCACCACCAATTACCACTATTCTCGGGCCTCGGTACAATCGATGATGTGCTAACAAGACATCGATAAGTTCTTCTCCCCCTTCTGCCCTTAATACCTTAGTAATTGAGCCTACAGTGCGAGTTTGCCCCCAAAGCACCAACAGCAAGCCGCCAAGCAGCACCAAAGGCCCACTGATATAGTTGGGTAAGATGTTGGTGATTACTCCCAGGAAATTCCGAAACAACTCGATTATCCAAAAAATTGGGGTCAGCTTAATCCAGATAGCTAACCCCAAACTCGCTAGCAGTACACCTCCAACACTAATCAACAACCAACGTTTTACCGATAGTCCAGGGGATAACCATTTGAACCACTGGTTAACCCGATAGGAAGTACGAGAACGCGACTGCTTTTGCAGGGCGTTGAGGGCTTGTCTGAGAAAACCAATTGACATACCTGATTTACAGCAGTGCTACAAACAATAATTAACAGAAAATGTACACCACTTGGTTTAAAACACTAGGCGTGAAACTATTATATTTGTCTATCCCATTAGACTAAGAGCTAGTGGTCAAAATTGCCAGTATTTCTAGTTAAACAATACCCTGGCTTTGTAAAAGTGGAATTGAATGGAAAAACGAATTTTAGGATTAGATCCCGGACTGGCAACTTTAGGGTTTGGGGTGATTACCTGCACACAAATTGCCAAGAAAGTGCCAGAAACTACAGTAAATATGCTGGATTTTGGGGTAATTAAAACGTCAGCAGATGTAGAAATGGGACTGAGGCTATGTACCTTGTTTGATGATTTACATACTGTGATGGAGGAATTTCAACCAGATTTAGTTGCGATCGAGAAACTATTCTTTTATCGAATGTCAAATACAATTGTGGTTGCACAGGCGCGGGGTGTACTGATTTTGGTGTTGGGCCAGCGTCGTCTTCCTTATGTAGAGTTTACTCCGGCTCAAATTAAGCAAGCTTTGACGGGGTATGGTAATGCAGATAAGTTAGATGTGCAAGAGGCGGTAGCGCGGGAGTTAGATTTAGATGAGATTCCCAAGCCGGATGATGCTGCGGATGCTTTGGCGGTGGCTTTGACAGCTTCGTATCAGCTGTAGGTTTGTACTAACTGTCACTTGTAGAGAATCAATAAACACAGTTGCCTTCATAGATAACTATAATAATTATTACCATTAGCGATCGCTACATTGATAATGTTGTATCAAAACCCAATAAACAAGTTGCAAAAATTCATCCAAAAACAAAGTTTTTTGCATATAGGGATTTTTTTGGCAATTCTGTTGGGGATCGTATTGTTCAATTGGGTAGCGCTCTCGCAGCAACCAGTTACGCTCAATATGTTAATTACTGCCCCTGATGCCCAACCTTGGAAGCAGGGTTTAATTAGAGATTTTGAGGCTGAAAACCCAGGCATTCGGATTAACTTAGTTGAGGGGCCGAATGCCACAAATTTGCTCGAAGACCTGTACACCTCATCTTTTATCTTAGGTGAATCCCCTTATGACTTGGTGAATATGGATGTTATCTGGACACCCAAGTTTGCTGCTGCTGGATGGTTGCTACCCTTAGACGATCGCATTTCCAAGCAAGAGTTGGCAGTATTTTCACCCAAGGATGTAGAAGGTGGACGTTACCAGAACAAGTTGTATCGCATTCCCGTGCGTTCTGACGTGGGAATGCTCTACTACCGAGAAGATTTAATCAAAGAAGCAGGATTGAAACCGCCAGAAACCTTTGAGGATTTGATGCGAATATCCCTTGCCTTGCAGAAGAAAGGCCGAGTGAATTGGGGCTATGTTTGGCAGGGACGACAATATGAAGGACTCGTGGCAATGTTTGTGGAAGTCCTTAATGGTTTTGGTGGCTTCTGGGTTAATCCCCAAACGTTGGAGGTTGGGCTGGATAGACCAGAAACATTACAAGCCATTGAGTTTTTGCGTAGTACTATCAGCCTGGGCGTTTCTCCTCCTGGAGTCACAACCTACCAAGAAGAAGACACCCGACGCTTATTTCAAAGTGGTCAAGTAGCGTTTTTACGTAGCTGGCCCTATGCATGGCCTTTAGCCCAAGCAAAGAATTCGCCAATCCAAGGCAAAATTGCAATTAAACCGATGGTTCATGCTCACGGTAAGACTGGTGCAGCTTGTTTAGGAGGCTGGGGTATGGGGATTGCTAAATCTTCTAAACATCCCGAAGAAGCTTGGAAAGCAATTCAGTACTTTACCAGTCGGGAAGCACAGCGCCGATTCATTTTAAGTGCAGGCTATGTGCCAAGTCGCCGGGATTTATTTACAGACCCAGAGATTGTTGCCAAATACCCTCACTATCCGCAGTTACTGGAGGTTGTGGACAATGCAGTTTTACGTTCGCCAGTTGCCCAATATGCCCAGACATCAGATATTTTGCAGCGTTATCTCAGCGCTGCACTATCCAATCGGATAAAGCCAGAACGAGCAATGCAAGCTGCTGCTAATGAAACGCGCCGACTGCTAGGGGCTAGGGACTAGGGACTGGGGATTGGGGACTGGGAACATGGGAGAATTAACCAATGACCAATGACTAATGACTAATGACTAATGACTAATCCGCATACACTCCGAAGCCGGGAACAACGGACTGCTTGGATATTACTGACACCAGCATTATTGCTGTTGTTGTTTGTATTTGCCTACCCGATTTTACGAGCATTCTGGTTAAGTGTATTCACTAGGAATTTGGGAACGGAACTACAACCTGTATTCTCTGGTTTGGACAATTATGTGCGGATGGCAGGGGATGGCCGTTTCTGGCAAAGTTTGTCGGCTACGGCTGTGTTCACAACAGCATCTGTGCTTTCGGAACTCCTGCTAGGACTCTTGATTGCTCTAGTTCTCAATCAGGCGTTTTTTGGAAGGGGCATAGTGCGGACAATTACCATTCTACCTTGGGCTTTGCCTACCGCTCTAATTGGTCTGGCATGGGCTTGGATTTTTAACGATCAGTTTGGGGTTGTGAACGATATTCTGCGGCGGTTAGGGCTGATTAAAACTAGAATTAACTGGTTAGGAGATCCAACTCTGGCGATGAGTGCAGCAATTTTTGCTGATGTTTGGAAAACTACACCCTTTATCAGCATTCTGCTGTTGGCTGGTTTGCAATCGATATCAGCAGACCTTTACGAAGCCTACTCTGTTGATGGGGCAAATGCTTGGCAAAGCTTTCGCAATATTACCCTGCCACTGCTGCTACCGCAAATCTTAATTGCAGTCCTATTTCGATTTGCTCAAGCTTTCGGGATTTTCGACTTGATTGCTGTGATGACCGGAGGTGGCCCTGGTGGTGCAACTGAAGTGGTGTCGCTATACATCTACTCCACGGTGATGCGCTACTTAGATTTTGGTTATGGAGCAGCCCTGGTAGTAGTGACATTTTTAATATTAATTGCTGCGGTGGCGATCGCTAGTTTCTTACTTAATAAATCCCGTGCCAAAACATCAGGAGTTATTTAAGCTATGAGTTCAACTCCCCAACCAATAGCAAAAACTAGGTTTTCTCTGAAAAAAATCTTGCTGTTAATAACGGTTGTATTAATAATGTTATTCAGCCTAGCGCCAGCCTTATGGCAATTGCTGACCTCCTTTAAAGTTAACGAAGATATTGCCGCCGTTCCCACTGTCTATTTCCCCACGCGATTCACTTTTAGTCATTACATTGAGTTATTCACCCGTCGTCCATTTTGGCGCTACATCTTCAACAGTGCCTTTGTGTCGATTACTTCTACAACTTTAGCTTTAGCGATCGGCGCACCTGCTGCTTATGCTCTAGCACGGTTACGCCCTTGGGGTGAACAAACTATCCTCGCTAGCATTCTGATGGTGACTTTATTTCCTGGAATTCTATTGTTCCTGGGACTGTTAGAAATTATCCAAGCCCTCAGACTGGGCAACAATTATCTGGCGCTGATTATACCCTACACTGCCATCAATTTACCCCTGACAATTCTAGTACTCAGAAGCTTTTTTCAACAATTACCTAAAGATTTAGAAGATTCTGCTAGGGTCGATGGTTACAACACCTTTCAATTACTGTGGCAAATCGTGCTACCTATGACCCTTCCTGCCTTAGTGACTACTGGAATTCTCACCTTTATTTTTGCCTGGAATGAGTTTATCTTCGCTCTAACCTTTATGACCCGTGAAGAAATGAAGACAATTCCCGTTGCTGCTGCTCAGTTGGGTGGTGCGACAGTATTTGAAATTCCCTACGGTGCGATCGCTGCTGCTACTGTTATAGGAACGTTACCCCTGGTTTTACTAGTTTTGTTTTTCCAGCGTCGGATTGTCCAAGGTCTGACTGCTGGTGCTGTTAAAGGATAGGGGAGGCAGGGGAGGCAGAGAAAGAAAAACTATTGACCAATGACAAATGACAAATGACAAATAGAAAAATGGCTAAACTCGAACTCAAAAATTTGAATAAAACCTATACTTCCAAAGTCGTCCCTGTCAAAGACGTTAGCTTAACAGTAGATAACGATGAGTTTCTGACTTTACTTGGCCCTTCTGGCTGTGGCAAATCAACTGTTCTACGCATGATTGCAGGTCTTGAAGAACCTACTCGCGGTCAGATTAAGATCAACGAGGTGGATGTAACATATAAGTCAGCAGGCGATCGCAACATCGCAATGGTATTTCAAAGTTATGCACTCTATCCGCACATGACAGTGTACGAAAACCTCGCTTCTGGACTCAAGCTGAAAAAAGTACCACCTACAGAAATTAAACAGCGAGTGGCAGAAGTGGCAGAAATTTTAGGATTAGCAGAGTTAATGAACCGCAAGCCTGGTCAAATGTCTGGAGGTCAACGCCAGAGGGTTGCGGTTGGTCGTGCTTTAGTGCGTAATGCCGATGTGTACCTGCTAGATGAACCGTTAAGTAATTTGGATGCGCTGTTGCGAGAACGAGTCCGAGCTGACCTCAAGCAAATTTTTGCAGATCAAAAAGTCCCTGTGGTCTATGTTACTCATGACCAAACAGAAGCAATGACACTCTCCACGAAAGTAGCTTTGCTCAACGATGGCTATGTCCAGCAACTTGACCCGCCCGAAATCATCTATAACCATCCAGCTAATTTATTTGTGGCTGGATTTGTTGGTAGTCCTCAGATGAATTTGCTAACTCTATCTTGTAAGGAACGATACGCGATACTAGGCAACTTCCAAGTACCTCTGCCAGATATACCAACTGTACCACCCCAGATTGTGCTAGGTATCCGCCCAGAAAACGTTCGCATTGCCCAACCAGGTGATATCCAAACTATCCAAGGGCGAGTGTATCTAATAGAAAACTTGGGTATGCACTATTTGGTCAGTGTCAGGGTTGAGGGTTCACAAACTGGAGGCATTACAGTCCGTGCTTTGTTGCCAACAGACCAAAATTGGAGTAGTGAAGATATTACACTGACATTGCCTCCTGAAGATATTCACTGGTTTGATGTTCAATCTGGCGATGCTCTTGTCAGGAGGCAAATATAGCGCTTCTCGCTTGAGTCCAATACAAACCTAACCCCCAGCCCCTTAAGAGCTAGCGTTGGGGAGCGAGATTCAACAATAAACTCATACCGAATGCAGATATTAAGCGAAATAAACTACTAACGACAATAAGCCAGACTGCTTAATCTAGGAGTATTTACTAAGTCAGTATTGGCTATCCAACCATTACCGGATAACTCTCCAGGGAAACTTCTAGAAAGGTCGATTTCTACCCAAATGTAATTTTCAGATTTGTATGACTTAACTACATTACCTGTAACCAAGTTCACAAACACGATTGTGTTTGGATAAAGTGTCGTAATAAAATCTCCTTTTGTACTTGGTTGGCGACGGATAGTTTCAGTTTGTACAATTTGCCGACATACACTGCCAATAATAGGTTTACTCCACAGGTTTTGAGCGTTGTTACTCGTCTGACAAAATTTCAACGCAGCAGTTTGAATAAACCCTGAAGTCGGAGATTTAATTCTGACAAATTTATCTCCACTAGCTGGTATATATGCTAAAGAAATATTTGTTTTTGCCGATAATATTCTGATAGCGGTGGATGATGTTGAAGGTTCTTTGAAAACTGGAGTATCTACTTTAGTTACACGACAACTTGACTGTGAAGAATTGGAGGAAATCTGTGTGATTTGAGCGAATACAGGAACACTTAGAGCTATGGTAGCAATGTTTACTAAGGTAAAAACATACAATAATTTCTGAAATTCCACTTTTTTTCCTTAATATCACTTACGAAAGACTGCACATTAGATTCGGAACTTATAACCCCTGACGTTAAAAGAGCCTAAAAAATTATTTTTAACCATTAAACTACCATATAATGACTGATTACTAAGTAAGTGAGTCAAATTAAATATAAAACCTCACCCTGCCTCCGGCTTTCCTCTTTTTACTAAAGAGAGGGATTGAGGGTGATGTTTGATCTTATATTTAATTACGCCTATTTACTTACTAATTACAAAGTACGCCAAAAGTGTTAATTATGAGGATGTTTTAAAAGTCCTCTGGTTGGTAGCCAAACGTTTTAGATCCCCCTAAATCCACGCCACTTGCTTCACTTGGGGAGACCCCAAGACCGCAGTGGCTCCCCTTAAAAAGGGGGACTTTCAGAGACTTTGCCCCCCTTTTTAAGGGGGGTTGGGGGGATCAGCAAGTGCCTAAAATTACAGCCAACCACTTTTAAAACATCCTCTATGAATAAATCCAAGAAGACTGCATTGAATAAGAATTCAGAAGTCAGAATGGGCTACTCGCCACTTTGCTAACAGGAGTCAGAATAAATTCAGTAGTCGATTCAGACCCGTGACTGAATTCTTGTACCACCAATTCGTAGATTTGGCGTGGGTTTTAAACCCATTTATTAGTCCGCCAATCGGACAAAATTCATGCCTATTTTCTAACCCTCCGACTGCGCTCAGTACAAGTCAGGGCATTGCTCCTCACTCCTGAATTTTGTTTTGATAATTAAGAGGTTGTGCGTAGTTTATAATTGTTATTTATGAAACGATTTGTTGCTCTTACTACTAAAATATTCCTTTTATTTTATTTTGTTTATTTAGCTCAAGTATCTCAGGCTGATTCACCAAAAATTGAGCAAGAGAATTGTCATTCAAGATTATTGACAAAAGGTGAAGGGTGTTTTTTGTATCAAGTTAAAGCTCAGAAACTCTCTATTCCTGTGTACTATTTTCTGCCGAGTAAAGTCGATTCAAATACTCAAATAGTCTTTGCTATGCATGGGGAAAAACGTAATGCTAGAGATTATAGAAATGATTGGAGAAAAATCTATAGTGATAGGCAGACAAACTTGATATTACTTGCCCCTGAATTTACACAAAATAACTTTCCAGGATATGCTAGTTATAATTTGGGAAATATTTTTACAAAATCCCTTGCTCAACTAAAATCTCAAGATCAATGGGCATTTTCAGATATTGAAAATATTTTTGATTTTGTGAAGAAGAGGGAAAAACTTCAGTTAAGTACTTACTATATATACGGTCATTCTGCTGGAGCGCAATTTGTACATCGGATGATTATTTTTATGCCTCATGCACGGATCAGAAAAGCTGTTGCTGCAGAAGCTGGTTCTTATACTATACCTGATAAATATATGGAGTATCCTTGTGGCTTGAGAAAAGAGACTGGAAATCAACTACCACCTGTGGAATTAAAAACGGTGTTCAGCACACCAATGACTATAATTTTGGGTACAAAAGACAATAAATCTCTCTCAGATGAACATGATACTTATAGCTGTGATGCAAAACAAGGTTCTAATCGTTTGAATCGTGGGGAATATTTTTACACTCAGGTAAAAAGAATTGCTAATTCCAGAAAAGAGAATTTGTCGTGGATTCTGAAACAAGTTACTGCTGCTCACATTGTTGCACATACAAACCCTCCCATTGAAGATCCGATGCTGGTATCTTGTGCAGCTCTAGAATTTTTTCCCAACTTAAAAGGTATTAACTGCAATTAATATTTATCGCTCTCGGACTATCCGAGGCGTAGGAAACGATCGCAAGGTGTGAGCAAATTATGATGGATCAATGGTACGGCTAACCTACTGGCTTCAACTTGTCGCGGCATAAGCGTTGCCGTAGCGGTGTTCGCTGCTTCGGGACTGGGGACTGGGGACTGGGGACTGGGGACTGGGGGCTAGGATATATATCAACAATTAATTACATGAGCCATTATCTCGTACCATTCTTGTGAAGTATTGGCTAACCAATTATGTAAATAATTTATGGAATGTTTAGTCTGCCAAATTCTTGGGAAATATTAGATTTGTAACCTTCTAGACATTTTAACTTGACACTATGACACTGGCAGCAATCCCCTACTCAAATTCATTGCCGCACCTTCCTGGTTATGCCATTGTTGAGGAACTCTATGCAGGTTCTCAGACAATAGTTTATCGAGCAGTGCAGGAGTCAAGTCAGCGTCCAGTGGTGATTAAACTATTACAGCTAGACAACCCCACCTTTAGCGAATTATTACAGTTTCGTAACCAGTATACAATTACCAAAAATCTCAATATTCCTGGCATCACCCATCCCTTAAGCCTAGAACCCTACGGCAACAGCTATGCCTTGGTGATGGAAGACTTTGGCGGCATTTCCCTACGGGATTATACCCAAAATTATTCCTTGTCTTTAGGGGAAATCTTAGAAATTGCTAGACAAATTGCCGATATTCTCCATGATATCTGCCAGCATCAAGTGATCCACAAAGATATCAAACCCGCCAACATTATGATTCATCCAGAATCGCACCAAGTCAAGCTGATTGACTTCAGCATTGCCTCCCTTCTCCCGCGCGAAACCCAGGAAATCCAAAATCCCAATGTTTTGGAAGGAACCCTTGCCTATCTTTCCCCAGAGCAAACTGGAAGAATGAATCGCGGCATTGATTACCGCAGTGATTTCTATGCTTTCGGGGTGACATTGTACGAACTTTTGACTGGACAATTACCGTTTCAGTCTAACGATCCAATGGAGTTAATATACTGTCATTTAGCCAAGATCGCACTCGCCCCACACAGCATTAATCCAGAAATTCCCGCGATCGCCTCAGAAATAGTATTAAAGTTGATGGCGAAAAATGCCGAAGATCGGTATCAAAGCGCCTTGGGTTTGAAGTATGACTTAGAATGCTGTCTCAATCAATGGAAAGCAACGGGTAGAATAGAAACCTTTGTCCTGGGACAACGGGATGTGTGCGATCGCTTCATTATCCCCGAAAAACTCTATGGACGAGAAACAGAAGTTGCAACTTTGCTCAAAGCTTTTGAGCGCGTCGCTAATGGCAGTTCAGAAATTATGCTAGTAGCAGGATTTTCCGGGATTGGTAAAACTGCGGCGATCAATGAAGTCCATAAACCAATTGTCAGACAACGCGGTTACTTCATCAAAGGCAAGTACGATCAATTACAGCGTAATATTCCGTTCAGTGCCTTTGTGCAAGCCTTTCGTGATTTGATGGCACAACTGCTGAGTGAGAGTAATGTCCAATTGGCGGCGTGGAAAGCGAAAATTTTGGCTGCTGTGGGTGAAAATGGACAAGCGATCATTGATGTGATTCCTGAACTAGAACGAATTATCGATCAACAGCCGCCAGTCCCAGAATTATCTGGTAGTGCTGTCCAAAATCGTTTCAATTTGCTCTTTCAGAAATTTATTCAGGTTTTCACCACCCCTGAACATCCACTGGTGATGTTTCTAGATGACTTGCAATGGGCAGATTCGGCTTCTCTCAACTTGCTGCAATTATTGATGAGTGAAGCCAATTCTGGATATTTACTCATTCTGGGTGCCTATCGAGATAATGAAGTGTTTCCGGCTCATCCCTTGATGCTGACGCTGGAACAGATTCAGCAAGCCCAAGCTACCATCAATACAATTACCCTAGAACCATTGGTGGAAATAACGGTGAATCAGTTGGTGGCAGACACCTTAAGTTGTCCCAATGAACTGGCTCAACCCCTGACACAATTGGTATATCAGAAAACTAAAGGCAATCCCTTTTTTACAACCCAGTTTCTCAAAGCACTGCACGAGGAGGGTTGCATTCAGTTCCAGCCAGAACTGGGTTACTGGCAATGTAACCTGGCTTCGGTGCGGCAGTTAGCATTGACCGATGGAGTGGTAGAGTTTATGGCATTGCAGTTGCAGAAACTTCCGGTGGACACACAGGAGGTTTTGAAACTGGCGGCTTGTATTGGCAACCAATTTGATTTGAAGACCTTGGCAATGGTTTCTGAAACATCACTTGTTGATATAGCGACCAACCTATGGATAGCGTTACAAGAAGGGCTGATTCTCCCAATTAGTGAAACCTACAAGTTCTTTCAATCCAATAACTCAGACAACATCGATCGCAGTAGTGAGATTATCGTTCCTTATAAATTCTTGCACGATCGCGTCCAACAAGCTGCCTACAGTCTGATTCCAGAAGATCAAAAACAGTCTACCCACTTCCAAATCGGGCAACAACTGTGGGCAAATACGCCTGAAGCAAAGCGGGAAGGGAAAATTTTTGAAATTGTCAATCAATTAAATTACGGTCTGAGATTGACATCTCAAAAAAGTTCTCCCGAATTATTGAATGCACAAAATGGTGACGATATCTCCAAGCTGCAAGAATTGGATCTGGCTCAACTAAACCTGCAAGCAGGACAAAAAGCCAAAGCAGCAACCGCCTATGAAATGGCAAGTAAATACTTCACAGCAGGGTTGGCAGCGCTCCCAGAAAACGGTTGGCAACATGATTACGACCTCACCCTTGCCCTTCATACAGAAGCGGCTGAAATTGAGTACCTGACTGCCCATTTTCAGCAGGCAGAACGGCTTTCCGAAATTGTTCTTCAGCACGCCCAGGATTTGCTGCAAAAGGTCAAGATGTATGAAATTAGGATTTATTTCTACATTGCTCAGAATCAAATGCTGGCAGCGATCGACACTTCTCTGCAAGTGCTGGAGTTCTTGGGCGAACCGCTCTTTACTGAACCCCCACTGGAGTTAGCGATCGAGGATTTAATTAACCTGCCAGAGATGCTCGATCCGCACAAGTTAGCAGCCATGCGAATTGCGATCGCTATGGTAACTCCCAGCCTGAACGCTAAACCAGAGATGTTACCACTGATTGCTTACACACTAGTGAACTTATCGATTCAATTTGGCAACTCGGCATTTTCGGCATTTGGCTACGCCTTTTATGGTCTGGTTTTATGTGGTAGCCCAACCGGAATTGAAAGAGGCTATCGGTTTGGACAATTAGGATTGAAATTGCTGGAGCTATTCAACGACAGGAAATTGTATGCAAAAGTGATTAACATTTTTGATGTGTTTGTGCGGCACTGGCGGGAACCCGTTCGCAAAACGATCGCTCCCCTACGTGAAGCTATTCAGGTTGGATTAGAAATGGGTGATGTAGAATATGCCTGCTACAACGCCGCCTCCTACTGTAACTATCTTTTCTTCGTCGGCGAAACACTGGAGCAGGTGAATCAGCAACAGCAAAAATACATCGATCTGTTGTTGAAATTCAAACAAGAGTATCAAATTTACTTCGGGCAGATTTGTCGTCAACTGGTGTTGAATTTGATGGGAGCAGCAGAAGATCCCCTAATACTGGTTGGGGAGAGTTTCGATGAGCAAGAAATGCTACCGATTTTAATTGAAACTGAAAACGGAACTCTCCTGTTTCTCCTGCATCTGACAAAGACGATTCTTCTATTCATTTTTAAGGACTATCAGCAAGCACTCATCCATGCTCAAGAAGCTGAAAAATACCAGGGAAATATGGTTGGCTTCTTGCAGTTTGCGGAACATAATTTCTACTACTCCCTCGTTCTTCTGGCGACCTGTTCAAATGGTAATGAAGCAGAGAAACAATCGGCACTAGAAAAAGTTGCAGAAAACCAGAAATTGATGAGTCAGTGGGCGTTCCACGCTCCTGCCAATCATCAACACAAATATGATTTAGTTGAAGCAGAGCGGGCAAAAATTTTGGGTCATTTAGACGCAATGACCTACTATGACAAAGCCATTCAGGGGGCAAAAGAAAACGGCTATATCCAAGAAGAAGCACTTAGCAATGAGCTGGCTGCCAAATTCTACCTCGCTTGGGGCAAAGAGAAGGTGGCCGCCGACTATATGCAACAAGCTTACTACGGCTACGCCCATTGGGGTGCAACGGCAAAAATCGTCCATTTAGAACAAGAATATCCGCAATTACTAACAGTCCTTCTCCAATCGGCTAATCTTGCCATGACATCTGCGACAACCATCCCCTTAACTTTGATGAGAGGTGTAACTAAAAGCTCTAGCAACCAAAATTTATGGTTAGATTTCCAAGCTGTGATGAAAGCTGCACAAGCGATCTCTCAAGAAATTGAATTAGACAAACTGTTGGCAAACTTAATGCAGATTACGATCGCCAATGCTGGCGCACAAATCGGTCATTTAGTTCTTCGCCAAGAGGAACAATGGTTAGTTGTGGCTCAAGCCGATCAAGAACAAGTGAAAACCTTAAAAATTCCCCTGGAGCAATACTCAGAAATTCCTCAAAGTTTGATTAATGCAGTCGCAAGAACTCAAGAGATAGCTGTGTTTGAAGACTTGAGTAAAGCAGTGCAATTTGCCAGCGATCGCTACATCATCACTCACCAGCCTAAATCAGTTTTGTGTACGCCAATTAGTCGGCAAGGAAAACTCATCGGTATTTTGTACCTAGAGAACAACTTAATTTTAGGCGCTTTTAGTGGCGATCGCATCGAGATTCTCCAACTCCTCACTAACCAAGCCGCTATCTCTGTGGAAAATGCCCGTCTGTATCAACAAACCGAAAACTATTCTCAAACCCTAAAAACAGAAGTAGAACACAAAACCCAAGCTCTCAACCAAAAAGCCCAAGATTTAGAGCAAACCTTGAAAAAATTGCGACAAACTCAAGGGCAATTAATACACAGTGAGAAAATGTCATCCCTCGGCCAATTGGTAGCTGGTATTGCTCACGAAATTAACAATCCCGTTAATTTTATCAAGGGTAATCTCACCCATACAGAAAATTATATTGCAGACATGATGAGTTTGCTGATGCTTTATGAGCAGGAATATCCCCAACCTATTCCAGCTATTCAACATAAGCGGGAAGAAATTGACCTCAATTTTCTGTTTGAGGATACCAATCGAATCTTAGAATCTATGAAAGTGGGGAGCGATCGCATCAGCCAAATTGTCCAGAGTTTACGCAACTTTGTTCGCTTAGATGAAGCTGAAATCAAAGCTGTAGATTTACACAGTGGTATTGAAAGCACGCTGTTAATTTTGCAACATCGCTTGCCAGGTTGTGAAAATCAACCCGAAGTGCGCATCATCAAGGAGTATGGCAATCTACCTCTGGTGACTTGCTATGCTAGTCAGTTGAATCAAGTCTTCCTGAATATTATTAACAATGCCATTGATGCGATTCGAGATAATCCCCAAAGCAGCGAACACCCAGAAATTCGGATTTGTACTGGAGTGATAAATCGTGATTGGTTACGAATTGCGATCGCAAATACAAATAGTACGATTCCTGTAAGTCTGCAAGAGCGGATTTTTGAACCGTTCTTCACCACAAAACCCGTTGGTCGTGGTCAAGGTTTGGGGTTATTTGTCTGCTATTCCATTATCCAACAACATGGCGGCACTTTAACTGTGCGTTCTCAGCCCACCGAGGGAACTGAATTTGAGATTGTTCTTCCTATTTGTTGAACAATTCCCACAAATAAATCTTTTTTTTCTTCCATACCTGGAGGTAGGGGCAACTATCGGGGATGCTGCGCGAACAAACCTTTTGTGCTGTTAGCGGTAGCGGGGCTTTAGCCCGTCCAATTAATTTTACTTTTTACTCAGCACTGTTTCGGTGAAAAATCTTAGTCAATAAAATTGGCTCAGATTTGTGAAACAGTTTTTACAAAAATACTTGGTAGGAGTACATTTGTCTAGATCAGTTACTACCACAAAAAAAACTGTCATAGTTGCAATCAGGTAGACAAGCACTTGAGAAATATATTAAGAACAGTGATTAAATAATTTTCCCATACTCAAGTATTAAATGCTATTAGAAATTCAAATATTTTTCTAGAGTCAATAATGGTAAAAAACGTGAGCTAGACCTTTAATGCATTTTCCTGGTGTTATGACTGAATTTGTTACATTTTATGTTAAAAATAACAGTACTCATTTTTGTTGTCTTGTCTATGTTTTATATTCTAGTTTTAAAGGAGGCTGACGTGTCTATGGTTTATATGCTTGGTGCAATAGTTTGTGCTTTATTATCAATAAATAATAAACTCTAAAGTAGAAATTAATTTGACCAAAAAATATTTCCTTTAAATAACCGTCGAGACATTTATTTAAAAGAAATTTATTCAGGAAATTGCTAAAGATGTATATGTATAAATTTATACTATTTTAGAAGTTTTTAAGGTTGAGGTAATAAAACTAGGATTTACGCATTGACAGGAAAGATTAAATATGGATAACTCGAAAAAGCACATCTGTCGTAGGGGCAATTCATGAATTGCCCCTACAGCGCCGATTATTTACGAGTTTGTTTGCTGCAAGGAGTACAAGTACAAGCGGTGGTAAATTCCTTTGTAGCGCAAGAGTTCATCGTGATTACCAATTTCTACAATTCTACCTTTATTCAGAATCACAATTTTATCTGCTTCCCGTACTGTAATGAGACGGTGGGCAATGATGATTGTATATAGTACGGCTTCCCAAAATTGAGCGCATCGCTAGCTGAATAGAACGCTCTGATTCTTGGCTTGGGTAGGAGAAGAAATGCCTCCACTATCTGAAGTTTGGCGACTTTATCTGCGTCGATTTACCGTTGACCACTGGTATCGTTTTTTAAAGCAACGCTTGCACGGGACTCTTCCTAAACTAAGTACTCCCAAACAGTGTGAGCGATGGAGCGACTTAATGCCAATGATTACTTGGGAATTGTGGTTGGCTCGTGATATCGTTGCTGACAATCCTTTACCTTCTCCCAAAGGGAGAGGCTAGCGCCAAGGCAAAAGTCAGTCGATAAGTTGACCCCTGGAAGGGTTGCTCAGGCTATGAGGATCATTTTAGAGGGTATTGGTACTCCTGCCTGTTTGCCCAAACTCCGTGGAAAGTCTCCAGGTTGGGAACGAGGAAAACCACGACAGCGTAGAATTCGCTACCCGATAGTCAAAAAAACGACAACAAAGCGCCGTAAACAGCAAGCTAAATCTGCTTGATATCAAAGGTTTTGATACTTGAAGCTTGTGTTTTATCAACTCAGCGTGGCTGGGTCATTTTGTGTTACTTAGTCTAAACTCCAGTATTTAAGATCAAGGCATTGGTATTCCCCTAGACGACCAAGACAAATTATTCATCCCGTTTTATCGCGGTAGCAATGTTGGCAATCTCGGTGGACGGGCATAGGGCTAGCAATTGTTAAGCAATGTGTAGATCGTTTTCAAGGTGTAATCAATGTTACTAGTCAGGAGAATCAGGGTACTCTAATCATAGTAACCTTGCCTATTGCTTTTGTAGAGCAGATTCATGACTAAGATCCTGGTAATTGAAGATGAGCCACCCCTACGCGAAGAAATCCTCGATATATTAGAATCTGAGGGTTTTGATGTGATGGGAGCAGAAGATGGGGTACAGGGGCTTGATTTGGCTCAGACAACTCCCCCTGACCTGATCCTCTGTGATATAATGCTACCCAACGCTGATGGGTATGCAGTGTTATCTAGCTTACGACAAAACCCAGACACAGCGCTGATTCCTTTCATTTTCCTCACCGCTAAAGCAGCTCGTGAAAGTGTTCGGCAGGGGATGGACTTAGGCGCAGATGATTATTTGACAAAACCCTTTAGGACGGATGAGTTGCTTAACGCTATTACAAGTCGATTGACTAAGCAAGTAGCAATAGTCCAGATCCATCAGAAAGTTGCCCAGCTTCAGCACTCCAATTTGCTCAAAGACGAGTTTCTCGAAACTGCATCACAGGAATTACGAAGACCGGCGACCAATATTATAATGGCGTTGAAACTGTTGCGACAAGCCTCCAACCCAGAGCAAACGCAACGCTATATCGATAGCTTGCAGCAGGAGTGTTCCCGCGAAATTAATCTGATCGATGACTTGCTCGATTTGTATTATTTGGGTGCAAACGAACGTCCCTTGCAACCGGAAAAGCTGAATTTACAAACCTGGATTCCAGCGATCATTGAACCGTTCAAAACCCAATCTCGAAAACGCCAACAAACTCTCTGGAGCAACATTCCACCCTATTTACCAATGCCCATAATCGATGCCGCAGATTTCAAGCGCATCTTGAGCGAACTGCTCAACAATGCCTGTAAGTACACGGCTCCCGGTGGGAAGATTGTTTTGGAAGCTCGTTGTGATTTGACTACATCTGAGGCAACAAATCCAGATGGTAAAACGATTATGTTTATTGTTAGCAACGAGGCAGAGATTCCGAATGAGTTCATCCCCAATCTGTTCCAGCCATTTTATCGGGCACCAGAGATCGATCGATGGCAGCAAGGCGGCAATGGTCTAGGCTTAACACTGGTTGAGAAATTGGCTCAACGACTGAGCGGTAAAGTTCAAATCAGTAGCAAAGCGGGTTGGACTCAGTTTACGCTTCAACTGCCTATTGAGACTAATCTGCCTGTTGCTTTGGCTCCTACTATACTAAATGAGATCAACTCTTGAGAGCAATCCATAGCAGAGATAAATAGGTCGGCATAAAAACTTGTCGTTGGGATAAGGCAAGAGGCAGTGGTTCGGCTTCTCTGCGAGACCCCAGCATCCCGAACTGATTCTCTGCGATGTGATGATGTCTGGTGCAGATGGCTACGAGGTGCTATCGACATTAAGGCAGAATCTAGATACTGTATTAGTCCCCTTTATTTTTTTGACTGCTAAAAGCACCCATGAAGATATTCGTCAGGGTATGAACCTGGGTGCAGACGATTATTTGACGAAACCCTTTAGTGTCCATGAATTATTAGCAGCGATCGCCATCGCCGCCCGACTCGCCAAGCAGGAAGCGGCATCCCAGGCGCAGCAGAACTCTGCACTCTGGGATTCGTTGACCCACTTACCCAACAAACGGTACTTAATCGAGCAACTCAATCGGTTTATTCAACAGACACCCATAAATACAACCTCTCAGTATGCCCTGCTATTTGTTGGCTTAGATAGCTTTAAGGAAATCAATGATGCGTTTGGGCAACAGCGATCGCTTGCTGCAAACAGCTACTCCTGCTTGAGCCGTTTGCATCAGTTCCCAACTGATACGCTGAAAGTCGAGCGCTCTTTTATTAGCCAGATTGAAGCAGATGGGCAAAATGCTGTCATTTGGAGTTTTTTAGTGACAGAACCAGTACCCATACATTTGCCGGGAATCAATTGCGTTTATGGTTTTCTTCTCTTGCTTACGTTTTGATGAATGCATTACGAAAACAATGTTTGGCGAAGACAGAATTACAAAATGCTCAAGTTGGGACTATTCGTACCAAGTTATTGAAGTTAGGAGCATTGATTACTGTAAGCCCAAGGCAGATTTTAATCGTAATTACACGCTCAAGTCCATACAAAGAGATTTTCGCTGCGGCTTACAGATGCTTAAAAATTCTATCGAATACCCGTTAATGTCAAGTCAATGTGCATTTCCTGAATCTCTAATTAATGATATTTTGGGCTTGGTTTTATCGAAGTCTGGTTTTGTAATGCAAAATTGTTATGAACAGAGCATTTCGATTTCATTACTAATAAAAATATAGTGATTATTTTATCTTAACAACTACGGTTTTAGACTTATTTTACCTCCACACATAAATTTCAATTGATGCTGTATCAAAAAAATGTCTCACATCAGGTTATGTAAATCGATTTTTTACTGCTTGGGAGAAATCCGGGCCAAGCAGCTACTCAACTGATGGCCGATGGGATCTTTAGCCAAGCTCCAGAAAGCTAATTCAGCAGACGGTGATAGAACACACGGATTGTTGACGAAAGAATTCTTGGTATCATCTCATCAGAGCCAATAGAACAAATTCGCTTGGCTTGATAATATTGATAATTGACAATGCAGTGTCGATGTTTTTCAAGATAAGTACAAAAATTCTCTGCTTGTTTGAACGTGTACTCAGCAAAGCAGGCAATCGCATCATCAACTCTTCGTTCCCAGAGATAAGCTTTGACAATACTTATCCTAGAGATTTTCCATATCGAATGAAACAGCCCTGCTCAAGCCCAGGACTCAATGTGGGCAGAGCAATGGCGGGAGCAGAGGCTTGCCAACTATGAGTTCCATTTGATTTGTAGGGATGATAACAGTGAAGATTGTACCCATGTTTACTTGGCTATCTACCTTGATTTCACCACCATGCAGGTCAATGCATCTTTTGACGATCGAAAGCCCTAGACCTGTTCCGGGAATATTCCCTACATTCTTAGCCCGATGAAAAGGCTTAAACAAGTGGTCTCGGTCGTCATCGGGAATCCCAATACCTCGATCTTGAATTTTGAAGATCGTCTCTTGATTTTGACAAATCAGGTTGAAGTGAATTGTGCTTCCCGCAAACGAATACTTGACAGCATTCGACAACAAGTTAGTCAAAATAGATTGGAGTAACTTCTTGTCGAGTTGAACATGACTGTTGCTGGCTGCGTTCCGTTCATCGGTAATAAACAGCGTAATCTGATGGCGAGGGGTACTCAGTTGTATTTCTTCCACTAGATCGTGGCAAAACTGCATGACATTGATTGGAGTTGGCATAAATTCCACTGTCCCAGCTTCTACTCGGTTAATCATCAACACATCGTCTAGGAGTTGGGTGATATGATTGATCGATTTTTGGACGTGCTTAAACTGCTTTTGGCTTTGGTCTGGATTGAGGCGGTGTCCATATTCTTCCAGGATGCCAACGGAAGATGACACGATCGCCAATGGCGTGCGAAACTCGTGAGAAGCCATTGAAATAAAGCGCGACTTCAATTCATTTAGTTCTCGCTCTTTCTCCAGTGCTTTACGCACATCGGATTCTGCCTGTTTTCGTTCGGTGATATCTCGACAAGTGATCACAATGCCCGCTATATTTGGCTCATCTAGGAGGTTTTTAGCGATCGCCTCAAAATCATGCCAGGAACCATCCGCATGATGTAAACGAAATTCTACTATTGTTTTTTGGGATGGATTATCAAATGCTCGACAGAGCAGAGCTTCCGCAGAAAGAGCATCTTCTGGGTGGACTAACTCAGGAAGATTTTTAGCAATCCAACCTTCTGGCTGATATCCCAGAATGTTCGTCAAAGAAGGGCTAACATAAACGACCCGTCCACCTGATTCTAAGGTAGCGATGATATTCGATGCATTTTGTAGCAACGAGCGAAATCGCTCTTCGCTTTGCTGTAATATCTCGGTTTTGGCCAGTTTAATTTCAGTTTGAATCAGTTGAGATTGTGCCTCTTGCAACTGTTTGAGAGCTTGTTCCAAATCTCGGTTTGCTGCTTCTAACTGAGCCGGACTAGGTAACGCTAGCGCCTTAGGAATCAGAGGAATGAGTTCCAAGGCTGTATACATTGAAATTAGGGCTGTCAAGGCTTTGACTAAACCTGACAACCAGTAAGTCGGATACCATAATGTCCAGATATCCATCAGGTGTCCGGTGCCACAGGCAATAATGAAAGCACCAAACATCAGAAATATCCAGTTAAACGGAATGTCGCGTCGTTTAGAGACAAAGTAGACGAGCAAGCAGGGAATAGAGAAGTAGGACAATGCAATTACACTATCAGAAAGCACATGCAGCGAGACCAATGCTGGTTTCCAGAGATAGCAATGTCCATGTGGAATAAAGCTGCTTGAATTCAAAAGGGGATGAAGTAAATTTAGCATCTTGAAGCCTCTTTTTAACTCCTTGAATCTGATTCAATTCGCATCTGGCTATCGTCTTGAGAAGTAAGTGGGATTGGCAATGCAATCCGAATAATAGTCTGTTGGTCAGGTATACTCTCGATCGTCAACTCTCCTCCATACAATTCAATTAAGCGCTTAGAAATAATTAGCCCTAACCCAGCACCATTTTGTTCGTATAATTTATGATTAAACTGCATATAAGCACCTACATTCGCAATTTCCTCAGAGGTCATGCCACAACCGCAATCGATTACATAGAGCGAATAAAGGTTATTACTCGAAACGCCAATGACACTGACTTTAGAACCAAACCGAGAAAATTTGAAAGCATTGTTAATCAATTCTTTGATAACTTTCTTGAGACTTGCAGATGAAATCTGTACAGCTTCATCTTGTAGATCGAGTTCTAAATCTAATCTTCGCTGTGCATTCTCGGCTTCCTGATATGCAGTCTCTTCAACTATCATTTTGAGAGAGGTCTGAGGGGCATATTCTCGGATACCAGCAACTTTTTCGGCATCGGATAGGGTTACTTCCAGTTTGGCATAGAGCAAAAAGTTTTGGGTCAAGCCATAAAGCTGCTTGCCGGATCTATAAACTGACTCTATCATTTCTAATTTCTCAGTATCGGATGTATAGTCCCAGTCTTCCATCAATAACTGTGGCACTGCAATAATATTTTGCAAGGGCGTATGCAGTTCATGGGGTAATGACACTGTAATGGTGTTGCAAATCTGCTGAAATTTCACCTGGTTCTTTTGAGCAATCATCGTTTGCTTTTTGAACTGAACCTCAATTGCTCGTCGGAGTTCAGAGGGAGTGAAGGGTTTGGTGAGATAGTCATCAGCGCCCGATTCCATTCCCTGTCGCACATCGCTTCGATCGGCTTTAGCGGTTAGAAAAATGACAGGAATAGTTGCCATTTTCGGGTCTTGACGGAGCAATTCGACGAACTCGTAGCCATTTAATTCAGGCATCATGACATCGCAAATAATTAAATCGGGCATCTCTTCTTTTGCCCTTTGTAAGCCAATCAAGCCATTCTCAGCCACAGTTCGATAAAATCCTTCAAATCCCAAAATTGAGGCAATATTCTCGCGAACTTGAGGTTCATCTTCGACAACTAGAATCTTTTTTAGAGTAGATTGCATGATTATTTCTCCTTATGCTGCTAGAACCAGACGTTTTATCGGTTCGTTCTTAGTTTCATAACCCTTTCTGATTTGCTTCACGGGAAGCGTAACCGTGAAGGTTGTGCCAATTCCTACGTGACTATCTACCTTGATTTCACCGCCATGTATATCAACACATTTGCGGACGATCGCCAACCCTAAACCTGTACCAGGAATGCGTCCTACATTCTTGGCGCGGTGAAACGACTCAAATAAATGGGCTTGGTCTTCAAGGGGAATGCCAATACCTCGATCTTGAATATGAAAGCTAATACTTTCTGATTGCCAAACTAATTTGAAGTAGATTGTGCTTCCTGGATCGGAGTACTTGACTGCATTTGATAGCAAGTTAGACAAAATTCTTCGGAGTAATTTTTCATCGAGTTGAGGGTTGCTACGGTTTTGATGCTGACGGATTCTATGTCGAATCAGCAAATCTTTAGAGAGCGGGGTATAGGGATTAAACATTAACTCAGGAGCGCACAAAGCTTGACTCGAATACTTCGCCGTTTTGAGAGCCAAACACAAAGTGAGATAAAACCAGCTACGATTAACTTGTTTGCACTCATCAATGATAGAAAGATTAATGGTGTGCTCAGGGGCGCTGATCTGCATTTCCTCCACTAGATTGTGACAAAATTGAACGATATTAACTGGTGCTGGGTTCAATTCCAGCCCGTTCAGGTCTGCCTGGTTAATCATCAATACATCGTCTATTAATTGGGTGATGTGATTGATTGACTTTTGGACATGCTGAAACTGCTTTTGGCTTTGGGCTGGATTGAGGCGGTGTCCATAGTCTTCTAAGATGCCAATGGAAGACGACACGACCGCTAATGGCGTGCGGAACTCGTGAGAAGCCATTGAAATAAAGCGCGACTTCAATTCATTTAGCTCTCGTTCTTTCTCTAATGCTTTACGCATATCGGCTTCTGCTTGTTTGCGCTTGGTGATGTCTCGACAGGTAAGGACAACGCCCGCTATATTAGGGTCATCTAAAAGGTTTTTGAAAATTACCTCAAAGTCTCGCCAGCAGCCATCTACATGACGCAAACGAAATTCTGTGGTCACATCAAGGGCTGGATTGTTAAAGGTATAGCAGAAGAGATTTTCGACTACAAATTGGTCATCAGGATGCACCAGTTTAGCAAGATTTTCTGCCACCCAATCCTTTGGGCTGCATCCCAGGATGTGAGTGATAGAGGGACTGACATAGGTAACTTGTCCATTGGCTTCAAGTGTGGCAATGATGTTAGAAACATTTTGAAATAAAGAGCGGAATCGTTCTTCGCTTTTCTGTAGTACTTTAGCTTTAGTTGCAAGTTTAATGCTGACTTGCTGGGCTACAAATGAGGCAATTAATGCCAGGATTAAGATGACTATCGTTGCAGCACCAATTGCAGTAGCTAGACTAGATACATCGATCGCGTTGGTAGAAATCTCCATCGATGACTGAACTGTTGGATGAAAGGAGACAGCCTTCATTGCGGTATAGTGCATTCCGCAGATTGCAGCCCCCATAACGACGCTACTACTTATTTTTCGCAATTTGCTGATGGGATTTGCTTCCCCTTTAATTCTGAATGTCAGCCAAAGAGCGATGATGGAAGCACATAGGGCAAACAGGATCGAGGCAATAATAAAGAGTAAATTATAGTGAGCCGTTCCCTCAAGTTTTATGGCTGCCATGATTCGTCCTACTAGGTCGAGTGCTGTATAAGCACCAAAGACAGCGATGCAGAATGAAAGGATAACAAGGCGAATATCGTAGGTTGCCGTCATAGTTAAAGCCTGAACAATGAGAGTGGAGTTGAATTTAAAACTCTACTCTTTAAATATTAGGGCTGAGAAGATTGCTTTTAAAACAGAATAATCCCTTAATTTGCAATAGATTTTGCCCTTGCTGCCTTGTTTACTTAAGTGCATCAAGAGGAAGCTTTTACTAGCAATGGGGGAAGTACTGGATGCTAAATACTGTTTTCGTAGAAGTACTGAGAAACTCAGAGAGGGTCTAAGCAAAAGTCAAGCAATTAGATATTTTGAGTATAAGCCAAGAGACTGCCTTTTCGGAATAGGCTAGACTTAATCGGTAGAGTAATCCCTGGGTGGTGTTCTGGTTTTATCTTGAATAACCCAATGTTTATCAATCCCACTATTGTTGGAAATGTTATGTTCTTGCCCCACTCATTTCTACCAAGGCAAGCCTTAGAGAATACGATCGCGCCGCCCATCATCGTTGCGCCAGATGTGCTGGTGACAGATGCGATCGCACTTTTGAACTCCAGTTCTATTTTGCCTACAAGTTGCAATGATGCCGGAATGGCCGCGATCGACTCAGCCACGACCAACTGCACAGACTGTTTAGCTGTAGTGATTGAAAACCAACTAGTGGGACTATTCAGCGAACGAGCGGTGACACGCCTAGTCGCCAGTGGGCGTTCGCTCGCTGGAGTCACTTTAGCAGAGGTGATTGAACCGCCAGCGATCGCCTTACGGCAATCTGAGTTAACTACTCCTGAGATTGCCCTGAACCTTTTACGACACCACCACATTCAGCACTTGCCTATATTAGACGACAATGGGCAATTGCTGGGGCTACTGACCTACGAGAGTTTATGCCGTTTGCTGCAACCTGGAGAAAGTGGGCAGCCAGATGAGCCATCAATCATAGCTTTGCAACTTCAGACAGAGCGATCGCAGCTGTTGATGGCAGTCTCGACGCGGATTCGAGCTTCGCTGAGTTTGGCAGAAATACTCGATGCTACGGTGTCTGAAGTGAGGCAGTTTTTGGGCTGCGATCGCGTGTCGATCTATAAATTTTGGGAAAATGGGCAGTTTCAGGTTGTGGCAGAGTCCCTCGCCGCCGGTCAACGCTCCTTTGTCAGTGAAGCGATTTACGATCCTTGCTTTGCTTCAGATTGGGCAGAGCAATATGGCAAAGGACGAGTGCAAGTGGTTTCTGATATTTATACCGCAGAGATGACCCCCTGCCATGTTGAGTTATTGGAGCGTTTGCAGATTAGAGCCAAAGTTCTAGTTCCGGCGATCGTTAACAACCAATTTTGGGGACTCGTTAGCGCCAGTGAATCGGCTGTACCTCGTGATTGGCAACCGGCCGAGGTCACGTTTTTAGAACAACTTGCCATTCAGGTAGCGATCGCCATTCAACACAGCGAAACGATAACCAGATTCCGGCAACAGCGGCAAGAGCTTACCGCATTACTAGATCGTACCCCTGACGTGATTTTTCGGCTAGATCGAGACTTACGCTACCTCTATCTCAATGCCTCTATCGAGGTGGAGTTAGGCTACGCGCCGGAATCGCTGATTGGTCAACCACTGCTCGCTGCCACCTTTGCCCCAGAACACTTTGCTGAGTGGCAAACTATAACTCAGCAAGTGGTAGCAACCGGGGAAGAAGCAACGATTGAACATCAACTTTGCATTCACTCGCGCTCCATCTGGTTTCAAACCCGTGTCGTTCCAGAATATAATCTGGATGGAAGCATCACATCGTTTCTGTGCGTGGCGCGCAATGTCACTGACAAAAAGCAAGCACAAGCGAGACAAGTTGCCTATATCAACATCTTGCTAGAGTGGCAAAACCGCCATCACGCTGCCCAGCTAGCCACTAAACAAGTACTGTATGAATGGGATACTACTGCCGATCATGTGACGTGGGGCATCAATGCCGATCAGGTGTTTGGCTATAGCGCCTCGGAAATGCCCCAGACATCGGCGGATTGGTTTGCCAGTATTCATCCAGAGGATGAGGAGCGAGTGCAAACGGCAGCCGCAGAGTATTTTGAGCATCAGGGAAATCTCTACTTGCAATATCGGTGGCGGCATCAAGCTGGGCATTACATCTGGATCGAAGCTCAGGCGCAGTTTTTTGCAGATGCTAACGGCAATTTAACTCAGATTATCGGGTATGTCACTGATATTAGCGAGAGAAAACGGCTAGAAGCCGAACGCACCCAGCTAGAAACTGACCTCAGAGAAAGCGAAGCCCAACTCCGACAAATTTTTGACAACAGTCAGGATGTGTTTTTTCTCAGATCCCTCGATGGCGAGCAGATGATTTACACCAGCCCAGCCTGGGAAAATCTTTACCAAACGCCATTGCAGCAAACTTATGACAATCCGCAAGCCTGGCTCGATTTCATTCATCCAGAAGATTGCGATCGCGTAATCACGTTTAACCAGCAAGCTGGTCAAAGGGAAAAGGTTGACTCCCTTGGCTATCGCATTGTCCGACCGGATGGCTCTATTCGCTGGCTCTGGAATCGCACTTTTCCGATTCGCAACGAAACTGGAGAGATTTACCGCCTCGCCGGGGTCAACATCGATATTACTGAGCAAAAACAACTGGAACTGGAATTAAACGCAGTCAAAGAGCGCTATCAACTTGCCATTCGCGGTATCGGCGAAGGAGTCTGGGATTGGGATATTGCCAGCAATCGCGTCATTGCCAGCGATCGCTATTGGGAAATTTTAGGCTACCTACCCCCAGCCGAAAACGCCCCCAAGTTTGCCTATGAGGTGCTTCAAGAACAGATCCATCCAGACGATCGCGATCTGATGCAAGCAGCACTACGCCGCCACCTGGAAGACCATTTGCCCTATGAGGTAGAATTTCGCAGACGTAAGCAATCGGGTGAATATATTTGGTGTCGCTCTCGGGGAGAGGCAATCCGCGATCAAACTGGTAAGCCGATTCGCATGGTGGGAGCGATCGCAGATATTACAGAACAGAAAGCAATGGCAACTGCTCTGGAAGCGAGCGAGCAAACTTTGCGTCAGGTGGTCAATACAGTTCCTGGAGTGGTTTATAATTGTTGCCGTTGTGCGGATGGCACAAAAAGGTTTCGATTTATTAGCCAAGGTATTATCAAACTTTGCGAACATACCCCAGAGGTAATCCTCAACGACGCGCAAGTGCTTTGGAATGCGATCGTTCCAGAGGATGGAGAGCGGGTACGGAGTTTGATTGACCAATCTGCTGCAATGCTCACTCCTTGGACGGCTGAGTTTCGCCTGATAAGCGCTAGCGGGGGTTTAAAATGGGTTTCTGGTCATTCCCTCCCCTCCCGACAAGCAGATGGAAAGGTGTACTGGCTGATCGGTCTGGCGATCGCGGAAACTGATATCGCTGGCAACGTGACTGGCTATATCGGAACTATGACTGATATCACCGATCGCAAATCCTCTGAACAAGCCCTGCAAGAAAGCGAACAGCGCTACCGCGACCTGGCAGAAGCAATGCCCCAGATGGTCTGGTTGGCAGATGTAACAGGTGCCGTTCACTACTTCAATCAGCGCTGGTATGACTACACGGGGCAAAGTCAAGCTGAGGCAACAGGATTGGGTGGAGCGGCAGCGATTCATGCCGATGAACGCGATCGCACCATCCAAAAATGGGTACAATCCATTACAACTGGTAAATTATTTCAGATCGAATATCGTGTCCGTCATCATCAAGGACTATACCACTGGTTTCTAGCGCGGGGGGTGCCAATCAAAAACCTAGCAGGAAAAATTACAGGCTGGGTCAACATAATTACTGGTATCGATGACTTTAAACGCGCAGAACTAGCACGGAAAGAGAGCGAAGCCCGTTTCCGTGCTGTGTTTGAGCAGGCAGCAGTGGGAATTGTAGAAATGGATGTGGCGGGTCGATGTTTGCGGGCTAATCGCCGTATTTGCGACCAATTAGGCTATACAGAAGCAGAAATGCTAGAGCAAAGCTTTGAGAGTCTTACACCCAGACCAGATGATTTCAAGCTATATTTAGGCTATTGGCAACAGCTTCTCGCCAACAAGATTGATTCCTTTGCGCTTAAAAAATGTATACTTCACAAAAACGGAGAGTTCCTTTGGTGCAACGTAACTGTGGCTCCAGTTCGTGATGCCAATGGCACTATAAATTATTGCATTAGTCTAATTCAAGATATTCAAGATCGGAAACAAGCCGAGCTAGCTCTGCAAGCTTCAGAGGCAAAACTGAATGATGTGTTGAACAGTGCGGGCGCGTCAATCGGGCATTTTCGATATTATGCCAACGGTGTCTGGGAAACTGACTATCACTCTAGGGGATGCGAACGAGTCTTTGGCTATAGACCAGACGAATTTCTAGCAAAAGTCTGGTTATCGAGAATTTTCCCAGAAGATTTGGCAGTTATCCATGAGCCAATGCTGGCAGCAATTAAAGCAGAGATCGAAACCACATTTGAGTATCGCTTTCATCATCCAGATGGCTCAACTCGATGGATTTTAGATACGCTTACGTCTCGCTGGAATGAGAGCGATCGCTGCTGGTTTGTGACGGCAATTGGCACAGATGATAGCGATCGCAAACACGCAGAACTGGCACTACAACAGCTTAACCAGGAGCTAGAAGCCAGAGTTGCTCGACGCACAGCAGCATTGAGTGAGAGTGAGACGCGCTATCGGGCTTTGTTTGAACAGGCAGCTGTCGGCATGAGCCAATGTCACCTATCAGGACGCTATATCGAAGTCAATCAACGCTTTTGCGATCTGACTGGCTATACTCAATCTGAGCTAGTGGATATGTCCTGGGAAGACTTGATCCATCTAGAATATCTGGAATTAACCCGACGCGAGGTGGCTCATTTACATCGCGGTGAGTTGGCATCCATAACCGTTGAAATCCGCTATATCCGCAAAGATCGTCGGTTACAATGGGTCAACCTTACAGTGTCGATGTTGTATAACGCTGCGGGTACAATCATCGGTAACCTAACGGTAGTGGAAGACATTAGCGATCGCAAGCAAATTGAGCGACAACTCCAAAATAGCGAAAAGCGCCTCAAAGAAATCATTTCTAAGACAGTTGATGGCATCCTGATTCTGAATCCCCAAGGACAAATTCTTTTCAGTAATCCAGCTGCCGATCAGATTTTCAATTACCAAAAGCCATACTACCAGGGTAGAGATTTGGGAATTCCCATCACGCTGCAAAAGATATTTGAACTGGAGATTCCCCATCCCACAACAGGGGTGACTACGGTTGAAATACGCGTTGAGGAAATTACCTGGCAGGATAATAAAGCTTTTCTAGCAGCTATAAGGGATATCAGCCACCGCAAGCAAGCTGAGATCGCGCTGCAAGCAAGTGAGCTTTCCTATCGCACCCTGGCTGAAAACCTACCGGGAATTGTCTACAAGCTTTATCCCGATCAAGATAATACATTTGTCTTTTTTAACGATCGCCTAACGACTTTATTCCAGCTTGATCCGATAGATATCGTCAATCAAGGCAATCTTTGTCCAGTCAACTCGTTGATTGTGCCAGAAGACCGCGATCGCGTTATCGAAGTAATTCAAGCTGCGATCGCCAATCAACAGCCCTTTCAGGTCGAATATTGCATTCACATCCCCGCAACGCCAGAAAAGCGATATTTGCTCGAGCAAGGCAGCACCGTAACTGACGACACTGGGCAAGCGCTGCATATCGTTGGCATTATCTTTGATGTCACAGAAATCAAACAGACTGAGGAAAAACTTCGTAAGATTAACGAAAGACTGACCATTGCCAATGCCGAACTAGCCCGTGCGACTCGTCTCAAAGACGAATTTCTGGCAAACATGAGCCACGAACTTCGTACTCCCCTCAACTCCATCCTGGGTCTATCTGAAGTCTTGCAAGAAAGAACCTATGGCGATTTAACTGAGCAACAATACCACACCTTAACCACAATTCAAACCAACGGGCAGCATTTATTAGAGCTAATTAATGACATTCTCGATCTAGCCAAAATCGAATCCGGCAAGTTATATCTACAAATGACAACCGTTTCAGCTCAACAACTTTGTCGAAGCACAATTCCTTTTATCCAACAGCAAGCCTTCAAAAAGCAAATTAGTTTTACTCTTGAGCCGTCTCCTGATCTGGCTGACATCGAGTTAGACGAACGACTCATCCGCCAGGTATTGATCAACCTACTAACCAATGCCGTTAAGTTTACACCCAACGGTGGTGCTGTCATCCTAAAACTGCAAGGCAATGCAGCAGAACAAACATTCAGCTTCAGCGTCATCGATACAGGCATTGGGATTGATCCAGAAAACATTGACAAGCTGTTTCAGCCCTTTGTTCAAATCGATAGCAGTTTGTCTCGGCGTTATGCTGGTACGGGGTTAGGGTTGGCCTTAGTCCGGCGCATTATCGAGCTACACAAAGGCTCCGTGACGGTTAGCAGCACTGTCGGTCAAGGTAGCCAATTTACAGTGGTGCTTCCCTGGAAACAAGTCACGCCCAACTCAGATAAGGCTCTTGATGACACCGTTGCTGTTGACCAAATTGCTGCTTCACGATTCTTACCCGTAGAAACAAGGAATACAGCAGAGAAACCTGTCGTTCTACTTGTAGAAGATAACCTGGATAACATTGAGACGCTAAAAGCCTATTTAGAATTGAAAGGGTTTAGAATTATGGTTGCCCACAATGGTTTGCAAGCGATTCATCTGACCCAGATGCACTCCTTCAACTTAATTTTAATGGATATTCAAATGCCAGATATGAATGGGTTAGAAGCGATTCGCCAAATTCGAGCGCAGGAGCAAGACAAGCGCACTCCCATCCTGGTGGTCACGGCTTTAGCCATGTCGGGGGATAAAGAAAAGTGTTTAGCCTCTGGAGCGAATGATTATTTGACCAAACCCTTCAGTCCATTTCATCTCATCAATTTGATGAAGAAATATCTGTGAAGGATAAAGTTTTTTCGGGAGCATCCCGCTTTTGATTTAGCGAGCAAAGATTAATTCCATTAAGTGTAACCAGACCCAAAAGTTGTCAGGGTCTAGAAGCATAAGCGAGTAATTTAACCGATGAAAGCCTGATTAGCGTCAGTTTTCTCCAAAAACAACAAAAATGGTCGATACATTAATTGCAACCCCACTTGATTTGTTCAATCCTAGACATTTAAAAAACTGGTTTGCAAACTGCTGCTACTGTACCTCATAAACCTGCAATCTGCTGTAATTTCTGAAGTTAACTTTTAAAACTTCTTAGTTCACCTCATGAGAAACTACTACTGTTTTGGCTAAAAAATCTCAAAGTTTACTACAAAAATCAGTGTCTTTTTTCTTCATGTAGAGATATAAAAGCCAAAATGATGAACAATTTCAAAGTTTTTTAAAACATTGTTTCCAATGATGGGATGATGAATTAAAAAATAAAACTGCCAATTCTTGCTCGAATTGCAATGCAACAAGCCTCTAACTCGAATGATGACACACGTCCAAAAGATCGACATTGGTTTTGGTACGCTTTTGGAATGTTAGTTGGTTTATTCGGCTTATATGGACTGGTGAGTTATGTCGTTTTACCAGCACTGTGGCATCACTACGAACATAACCCAAAGCTAGAACATTCTCCAAAAACGACGCAAACGGCAGAAGGGATCTCAGGAGATCCACTAAATATTGGATTTGTTGGTACAACAGCAGAAGTAGTGCAAATGCTACTGGCAGCAGGTTGGTATCCGGCAGACCCAATCACCTTACGCTCAAGTGCTGGTATTGCTAAAAGTGTTCTCCTCAAACATTCTTACCCGACTGCACCTGTGAGTAGTTTATATTTATGGAGACGCAAGCAAGATTTGGCTTTTGAACTCCCTGTAGGCAATAGTGCCAAACAGCGACATCATCTGCGATTGTGGGAATCGAAGGACTTGACTAGCGATCGTAGACCTTTATGGTTAGGTTCAGCGACATTTGATCAAAGCGTTGAACTTAGCCACAATACAGGACAGATTACTCACCACATTGATCCAAATATTGACCTTGAAAGAGATAGCCTAATTAAAAGTATTGCTTATACACATCAGATTGTTAGTTTATATCAAGTGACTGGTGTCGGAGCTACATGGCAAGCTCATAATGGAGGAGGTGACAAGTATTACACAGACGGAGAATTAACTATTTGTGTACTTTCTACCAACAGTATTGCACAAACCAAACCCTATAGTCAGTCGCCCAATCCACAACCAGTTGAGATTAAAAATCAAGTGTGGTCTTTACTAAGACACTTGTTAAAAAGCTAAATCAAAATCAAGTTTAAGCCTACAAAAGACTTGAAGTTCAAGCGAATGGCTGACAACTTTACCCAAGATTGCCACTGCCACCGACCTGACTTGCGCCCTCAGAAGCAGGTGGGTGATAAGTCATAGACTGTAATCCTAAACGACCAGGGCCAATAAAACGGTTGAGAGTGAATGAAATACCGCCAAGCATTACCCCAATTGCTCCGAAGATGCCGCCACTGGATTGTAAGGCTGTCACTGTCTCCATTTTGACCGATGAATCTCTCCATAGCCATGCTCCAGGTTCTACATCAAGCACTTCTCCAGGAGCGAGGTATTTTTCAAAAACATTACCGTAACCGTGGATTAAAAGCAGCCCTCCTTCTTGCTGACCAATAAACCGGTCAATAAAGAAACCACCACTGCGACTAAAAAAGAGGTTTGCCAGCCCTCGCTGGAAAAAGAAACTATACTCAATATTACTGGTAGCGAGTAAGAATTGATGTTCGCGGACATCTACTGTCTGTCCAGGCTCCAATCGTAGTACTACAATCTGTCCAGGTGCCTCGCGGGAGAAAGCGATATTTCCTGGCCCATGTGCTTCACTGATAAAAATTTGTAGCCCAGCAAAAAAACGTTTGGCAGCCCCTTTCAAGCCTTTGACACCAAGACGAACATTCGGGTGCTTCCATAGGAGAATATGATGTTCAAAGTAAATCGATTGCTGTTGCCCTAGATGGACATCTACTACAGGCACGACTTCTCCTTCAATTCTTAAGATTAAGTCACCGGAATGAAATTTTTCCTGGGAATTTTTCAATTCCGGGGTCGGTTCGCTACTGAAATCTGGCATAGTATTAGGTGGTAAATAGTTTTTGGATAGATCAGTTGGCTGACAAAAAGCAATATCATTAATAGGATTGCCGCAGGCACTACAGAACTTGTTACCTAAAGGGTATCGATGGTTGCAATCGGGCAGAGTTTTGTCATTACTGGTATGCTAACCCGGAATTATCTGATTACCTTATTTTTAGCAGTTACAAACGTAATTCATTGCTGTCAAGTAACAAGTTCTGACAGCATTTATAACAGTTAATCCACTTTCATAAGAAGGCATTTGGGCAGAGAAAATAAGAGTATTTTCGGTACAAACCCCGCTCTTCATCTGGGAAATCGCCTACTTTACCGTTCCACGCACCGTACCTTTGAGGAATACAGCCGAGATTGCTTTGTCCAAAGCCAAAAACCGTTTGAGTTCTCGTTCATAAAGCTTACGGCTCCACTTCTAATCTCACAAAACGGTATTTTTCACAACCGTGTAAGCTGAAATCGTTGTATAGTAAGGATTAACGGAGAGACTGAGATTTGAACTCAGGAAGACGTTACCGCCTTACAGACTTTCCAGGTCTGCGCCTTAAACCACTCGGCCACCTCTCCAGGTGCCACAAGTTACGATTGTACTATATAATCCCAGAAAATGCAAAGATAAAGAAAGATATTCTTAGATTAAATCTGAAAGTCCTAATTCCACAACGCAAATCCAGATGTCTCGTACATACACAATTAAAGTTCGCGATCGCGCCACTGGCGAAACATATACTCTACAAGTGCCAGAAGACCGCTACATTCTGCACACTGCCGAAAAACAAGGCGTAGAACTACCGTTTTCCTGCCGCAACGGGGCTTGCACCGCTTGCGCTGTCAGAGTATTGTCGGGAGAAATTTACCAGCCAGAGGCGATCGGATTGTCGCCAGATTTACGTCGGCAAGGTTATGCCTTATTGTGTGTCAGTTATCCCCGTTCTGACTTAGAAGTAGAGACACAAGACGAAGATGAAGTCTACGAACTCCAGTTTGGACGTTATTTTGCTAGAGGGAAAGTTAAAGCGGGTTTACCGTTAGATGAGGAATAAACAATTGGAGAAGGCAGGAGGTAAGAGGCAGGGGGCAGGGAGGAGGGCGCAAGAGGTTCTCAGCGACCATAGGAGAATTTGTGATGGTTGTGAGTCTTAGTAACTGGGTGCGAAAAACAGCCATTTTGCTTTGCTTATTGCTCTTAGTGAGTTGCCAAAGTAAAAACCAGCTGCCAAATAATGAGGCTCAGGTGAAAGTAGCGCGGGTAGTTAGTGGGCAAAGTTTGGAAGTGTTAGGAATGGCTGAACAACCGAATTTGATTTCCCAAGTGCGGTTAGTTGGCGTTGATGCACCAGATTTGCGACAGAGACCTTGGGGAGAAGGGGCAAAAGAACAGTTAGAGAATTTAATTGGTGGTGCAGAAGAATTAGTAACCCTAGAGTTTGATTTAGAAACAAAAGACAAAATCGGACGAACTCTAGCTTATGTATGGAAAAATAAGGTGTTGTTGAATGAAGAATTAGTGAAACAAGGGAATGCAATGTTTGTTGGGCGATCGCCTAACCACAAATATGACCAGCGTTTAGAACGTGCCCAACAATGGGCTAGACTCATGGGCCAAGGCATCTGGAACTCAGAAAAACCCATGCGCCTCACTCCCGCCGAGTTTCGCCGCCAAAATCTTTAAAGAATGCCCAATGCCCAATGCCCCATAACAAATGACAAATATACAAATTTTTCTAGATATTGCCACAGAAGCGGCCTTGGCTGCTGGTGCTATTTTGCAAGGTTACTTGGGTAAGTTAGAAGACGCAATTATTGAAAAAGGTCGCCCTGGTGATTTAGTCACGGCTGCTGATAAAGCCTCAGAAGAGTTGATTTTAGAAATTTTGCGTCGCCACTTTCCCCAGCACTCTATCCTCGCTGAAGAATCAGGGAAATTAGGTAATCAAGAAAATCAATACCTCTGGGCAATCGATCCTTTAGATGGCACAACTAACTACGCCCATCAATACCCATTTTTTGCCGTTTCTATTGGGCTGTTAATTAATGGCGTTCCAGAACTTGGTGTAATTTATGACCCGTTTCACAATGAGCTATTCAGTGCAGCTACTGGTTTGGGAGCAACGCGAAATCGTCGTCCTATCAATGTTTCGGTAACATCTGAACTGAGTAAAAGCCTACTAGTAACAGGATTTGCTTACGATCGCCGCGAAACCTCTGATAACAACTATGCAGAATTTAGTCACCTCACCCATCTTACCCAGGGAGTCAGACGTAGCGGTTCCGCATCGCTAGATTTGGCGTATGTTGCCTGTGGACGTGTCGATGGTTACTGGGAACGAGGGCTTTCTCCTTGGGATATTGCTGCCGGGATAATTTTGTTACAAGAGGCCGGGGGCAAAGTTACCGCCTACGATGGCACTCCTGTCAAAATTGAGTCAGGTAGAATTCTGGCCACAAATGGTTATATTCACGACTCTCTCAGTAGCGAACTTTTACAAGTTCCGCCACTATCAGCCTGGGTATAGGAAGTGGGATGGGGGCTTTCACCCTGACTTTGGGTAAACTAAAAGCAATCTAACGCTCCTTTAGTGCTAAAAGTCTATATGTCTTTAAAAATAGATCGGGGACTATTTAAATATGATTTCATAGATCATCACGCAGTATTGTGCGTTCCAGTTGATGCGGATGTCAAAGAGATTCGGAAACGCTATCTCCAAATAGCCCGCCGCTTACACCCGGATAGTAGTTTTACTGAAAGTGATGAACAAAAACAGCTAGGAAACGAATTGTTATCAAAGCTTGTTAACCCAGCTTACGAAAAACTCGTTGGCGATCGCACTCGCACGGAATACATTTTAATTTTGTCGCAAATTGGCAAGCGGCTAGTACAAGAGTCTACTTCGGTAACTCTCAACACCGACTTGGCTAAACAGTTAGCCCAGACACCTAATCTCGATCATGTTTATAAAACTGCGATCGCTAAACTTGCCCAAAGCCAATATGATTCTTTAGAGCAAGTGCAGCAAGTCATTGCCCAAATTAGTGAGTTGAATTTAGTCTATTTAATGCGGAGTTCCAGCAAACCATCCGCAGCGCCGCCGCCATCAGCTCAACCCAAAGTCCAGTCAGCTACGCCTCAGCCAAATACACCACAAAATATACCCCCAGAACCAGCACCACCAAAAGAAGACGCAGTTGTAGAACAGTATGTTCGTCGCGCTCAATCTTTGATTGACAAAAACCAATTTGCCCAAGCCAAGGTAGAGTTACAAGATGCCCTGAAACTGGAACCTAAAAATAGTCGCTGCCATAGCTTAATTGCAATGGTGTATTTGAAGCAAAATCAGCTAAAAATGGCAAAAATCCACTTCGACAACGCTCTCAAATTAGACCCCAATGACGAAACGGCTCTGCAATGGAAACCTAAAATAGATAAAGCTCTAGGACAACAACCTAACGATCATAAGGTGACTTCATCCGCCAATAATGGAGATAAGCAACCAGATAAATCTGGTAGTGGTGGTTTGTTCGGTGGTTTGTTTGGTGGGAAGAAAAAATAATGGTGTATCAACCAGCATTGGGTGCCAGGGATTTATTGCCCTTGGATGTGGAGAAAAAAAGCTGGATTGAAGATCGGTTACAGCAGGTGTTTCATCGTTGGGGATATCACAGAATTATCACCTCAACTTTAGAGCGCATGGATACTCTGATGGCAGGGGAAGCAATTCAGCGCCAAATGGTGATTCAACTACAAGGTGAAGATGATGAATTAGGGCTACGTCCAGAATTAACGGCATCCATTGCTCGTACCGTTGTCACTCGGATGGCAAATACAACTTATCCGCAACGGTTGTACTACAACGCCAATGTGTTTCGTCGCACTTGGGAAAGTAGACACAATCGCCAGCAAGAGTTTTATCAAGCTGGAGTGGAGTTGTTAGGGGCTGGCGGATTGCTGGCGAATGCGGAAGTACTGTTATTAGTCGCAGATTGTCTAGCAGCATTGGGTTTGCAGCAATGGCACTTAATTTTAGGTGAAGCAGGAATTACGCGATCGCTCCTGAGTGCATTTCCTGCTAATTTACAGGATAAAGTTCGTAGTGCGATCGCTCATCTCGACTGCATTACTATAGATACTTTACCCTTGAGTGACAAACTCCGCGATCGCGCCAGAATCATGCTGGATCTTCGCGGCCCCAGTGCAGAAGTATTACAAAAAGTTAGTAGTTTGGATCTAGACGAAGAACAGCGAGAGGCAGTGAATAACCTCAAATCCCTAGTAGAGTTACTAGAATCAGAGAGAAAATTTCCCTTAATCCTCGACCTCAGCCTCATCCAGACCATAGATTACTACACTGGTATTGTCTTTGAAGTCGTCAACGATACCGAATCTCAAGCCAGAGTTTTAGGGCGTGGTGGTCGCTATGACCAGCTTCTGGGGTTATATCATCCTCAAGGAGAAAATATTCCCGGCATTGGTTTTGGACTCAATATCGAAGATTTATACCAAGTTTTGTTGTCTACTCAGCAATTACCGCAAGTAACCCCACCGAGTAACTGGTTAGTAGTACCAGAGACGGCCAGCGCTAACGCCCCTGCCTTTGCCTACGCGCAAAAACTGCGAGATTCCACCCATTTGGTGCGGGTAGAAATTGATTTAGGGGGAAGGGATGCAGACGCTATTCGCCAATATGCACGCGATCGCAGCATAGCCCAAATTGCTTGGATCAAAGCTGATGGTTCGCCCAAAATCGAATCATTGCGTTAGTGGGCATTGGGCATTGGGAATTGGGAATTGGGCATTGGAAATTGGGAATTAATTATTTCTCCCTGCCCCTTGCTTCCTGCCTCCTGCCCCCTGCCCTCTGCTCCCTACCCACTCCCCTGCTAGGCTAGAAATAGCCGATACAGAAAAGAGGGAATCGAGAACATGCCGCACACAATTGTTACAGAAGTCTGTGAAGGCGTAGCTGACTGCGTAGAAGCCTGTCCAGTAGCTTGTATTCATGATGGCCCAGGCAAAAATGCCAAGGGAACAGATTGGTACTGGATTGACTTTGCCACTTGCATCGACTGTGGTATATGTGTCCAAGTTTGCCCAGTAGAAGGGGCAATTCTGCCAGAAGAACGACCGGAGTTGCAAAAAACCCCGTAATAGTCCATAGTCAACAGTCAATAGTTATTTTTGACTGTTGACAAATGACCAATGACCAATGACCAATGACAAATGACCAATGACCAATGACAAATGACTATTTACTAGATGTTCAAAATGTCCACGCTGGATACATCAAAGATGTAGATATCCTGCAAGGAGTGAATTTTCAGGTTGCGCCAGGGGAATTAGTGACAGTGATTGGCCCCAATGGTGCGGGTAAATCTACTTTAGCAAAAGCAATTTTTGGGCTTTTGATCCCCCACACAGGCACAATTACCTTTAAAGGTGAAAATATTGTGGGGCTGAAGTCCAATCAAATTGTTCAACGAGGAATGTGCTATGTACCACAAATCGCCAATGTTTTCCCTTCTCTGAGTGTTGAAGAGAACTTGGAGATGGGTGCTTTTGTGCTTAACGTTCCTCTGAAGCCAATTAAAGATAAAATATTTACCATGTTTCCAAGATTAAGCGATCGCCGTCGTCAACGCGCTGGTACTCTCTCTGGAGGAGAACGCCAGATGCTAGCGATGGGCAAAGCTTTGATGTTGGAACCTAGTTTGCTGATTTTAGATGAACCATCTGCTGCTTTATCCCCGATCTTGGTGACACAAGTATTTGAGCAGATTAAACAAATTAATCAGGCGGGAACTGCGATCGTATTAGTAGAACAAAATGCCCGTAAAGCCTTAGAGATGGCGAATCGTGGCTATGTACTGGAGTCGGGACGCGATGCTATCTCTGGCCTTGGTCAAGAACTGTTGAACGATCCTAAAGTGGGTGAACTATATTTAGGAGCAGGTAAAAGACATTAATTTCTTTAATTACCCTTGCCCCTATTCAACATAACACCACTTTAAATAAGGAAACTTCACGAGCCGATAGCGATGTCGAAGGCGGGCTGCGCCTACGCTATCTATAAACTAATACAAAATATAACGATTCCTGCCACTGCCGCGACCGTCGTTTTCGATGCTCAAAGAATTCTCCCCAATAATCCTTGCGTTTCTAATCACATCTACAGTGAGTAAAAAGGTAAAACAGGACATTCATTCATGAAAAAATTATAAAAATGCAAATTAACTGGATTTGGCAGAATCCCAATTGAAGAAGAAGGCTAACTAAACTTCGTATATATAAAGCTCTGCATTACTTTTTGATATACTCCTGAGTCATAACAACTCCTGCAAAGCTTCTCCAGAGAGAATCTGGGGTATTTCTTAATGGTATAAAAACACCTATGTTTATCCCAATCAAAATTGATTGAGTGCTTTTGGCAATTTGGCATCCAAAATATTTCTGCTCCAGTTTTAATTGATATATCAGCAGGGTTACTGGGACATTGAGAAACTTCTACAAGGGATCGATTCCCGTCTCAAAAATCCCACCCAATGGCCAGTTGTTGACGCTCATGCTCTGTACTGTAAACTACCTGATAATGGTGGAATGCAGTAAACAAGTACAAGCGTCACCGCTTCACCACAACTGGCTAGAAATCAAACAGAAAACACATAGTACAAATGGACTGATACCAGGAAATCCTGATACAGATGTAGGGGCGTACAGCCGATTCATTATATTGCAAAGATTTTTGGTGGATAAATTAACAATACCAAAGCGATCGCCACCATTTAACCATTTATTGAACCTGTAGCTGTCTAAGTTTATTTTTTGCCGATAGTAGTAACTCTTGAGCTTTAAGATAGGCTGTTGTGCCATTTTGCACTTTTTCTAATTGATTAATAATACTCTGCAATTGGCTCAACACCTGATTGTGCCTCACATCATGGACATCAACAGGAATTGAAGCCAACAAGCTTTCGATTTCTCGTTGTGCTAATTCCAAAGCCTCCACAGCATCTGTCTCAGCTTGTCGTCTGACTTTAACCTGACCCAAGTTAGCCTCATAAATTGCTAATAACTTTTGTGCTTCGGTATAACCCGCCACGTCTTTTGAGGGAATTTCTTTGAGCCGTTCAATTGCCTCTATCCACAAATTTTCTATCTGTCGCCATTCAGCAACACTATGCGGCGGATTTTGACCAGCTTTAGCAGCTTGCCAAGAAAATTGCCGCGCTGCGGTAATTAAGGCTCCGATGCGATCGTTCCCCGCCGCTAATCCAACAACTTCCTGAAACTCATGCTTATAATGATCTAGTTGATTTTGAATAGTTTTTCCTGCCAGGGTTTGACCAGGAATCTGCTCAAATTGATTCAGTGCCGTTTGCCAAGCAGCTGTCGCAGTCTGTTTATTGAACGTGTGTAAAACCCCGTCCCCTCGTGGGCGGGGATGTAAGCACGGTTAAATTAGGGGGTTCGATGCCCCCTAATTTAACACTAT
>NZ_JBALDL010000019.1:0-33438 GCF_036917465.1 Nostoc sp. | reverse complement strand
GAGATAGTAGCTTACTTTGATAATAGGACAACAAGTGGTGCTGTTGAAGGCATCAATAACAAACTAAAGCTAATTAAGCGTTCCGCTTATGGGTTTAGAAACTTTAATAATTTTAGAGTAAGATGCTTATTGAATTGGCATTTTAATTATTAGTTAAGCATAACAAGTACTGAAGAACCCAATATTTTAGGTTAGGTTTTCGTGATATTGCTCGAAATACTGATGAGAGGACAATGATTTCAACTATCATCCCTCCTAATTTTCACGGTAACAAAATTCCAACTGCAAAAATATTTGATGATGAAGGAAAACAGTTAATAGACAATATAAACCAATTATTTATTAGTGGAGTATGGAACAGCTTTGTTTTAGACTGGCTTCTACGAACAAAAGTTACTACAACGCTAAATTACTTTTACATTTACCAACTACCCGTTCCACGTTTAACAAAAAACGATCGCAGCTTCAACGACATTGTACAACGTGCCGCCAAACTTATCTGCACCACACCAGAATTTGACGAACTCGCGCAAGAAGTCGGTTTAAGTTCCCATCAACAAGGCGTTACCGACGAAACAGAACGCGCCAAACTCCGCGCCGAACTCGATGGAATGGTAGCACACCTTTACGGCTTAACCGAAGATGAATTTAGCTACATCCTCACAACATTTCCCATTGTGAATGCAACCGTTAAAGAAGCAGCATTAGAAGCTTACCGTAGCCAAGTAGGGGCAATTCATAAATCATTGGTGTCAACTTAAGGTGAAACCCTTGTAAAGACTGGATATTGAGTTCACTCACTTCCCACCACTATCCGCGTTACCCCACCCTAACCCTCCCCTTATGTATTGGCTACGGTGTACACACAAGTCTTTGAGAGTGGCTTCATAGGCTTTTGATCCCCCCAACCCCCCTTAAAAAGGGGGGCAAAAGTCTCTTAAAGTCCCGCTTTTTAAGGGGGATTTAGGGGGTATCTACAACGATTTTGGGTTTGTACAAAGATGTGTGTACACCGTAGCTTTGTAAAGGGGAGGGAACCGGATTTCCTGTTTCCCCCCTTTATAAGGGGGGATTAAGGGGGGTAATACGAGTTGACACCAATGTTCAGGAATTGCCCCTACAGCGTGTAAGTTGACTAGAGGCAGCAACCCTCAAGGGATTTAGAACCCCGACTTCTTTTAGAAGTCGGGGTTCTAATCTGCTATAAAAAACTCAAGATGCATATTATCTGTAAATTTCTAAAATTATTAACTTTAAATTTATAATTCCGAATAATCTCTAGTGCCGATGAAAAATTGTAATTTCTTAATAATTTATTTTAAAATCATCGTAGAGCTTGAGTAGTATTATTTTTCGTTACAATTGAATTGCTGCTATAAATACAAAATAAAGTCTAATAAATTACTATATAAATCCGGCAGCATTTACCTAGTCATCATATTAGAACTGTGCAAATTCATCCTCACTCCAAATTTAACCATAGCCGCGATCGCTCTGAACCGGGTTTGCAAAATTTACTCGACCGCCTTGTTAAAACAATGGAGCGCGATGAGTTAGTTCGGCAAACAACGAATCAACTCAGAAAATCACTTCAGGTTGATCGGGTGGTGTTGTATTATTTTTACGGGCAGTGGCAAGGTCAAGTGACTTTTGAATCTTTGAGTTCTAAAGGATTTTCAATACTTGGTTCCACTGGCCCAGATGGTTGTTTTAACGATCGCTATGCTGAATTATACTTGGCAGGACGGGTAAAGGCGATCGCTGATATTGAATTAGAACCAATCGAAGCTTGTCACCGAGATTTTCTCCGCAATATGCAGGTTCGTGCCAATCTGGTTGTACCAATTTTGATTCCTAGAGGATTATGGGGATTATTAGCAGCACATCACTGCCAAAGGCCTCATTATTGGTCGTCATCAGATATGGAAATGATGCAAGCAGGCGCACAAACCCTAGCAACAGCCCCTTACATACTAGAAAGTTAAAAAGGTGTCTAGTTAAAAAGGCGGTTAGAAACCGTGTCTACACAGGCAAAATCCACCGACCTAGGTTAGAAGATGTTTGAAAAACTACATCTGGGTAGGAGCAATTCATGAATTGCCCGCAATACGGTTCGGTTAACATGTTTGTCTCTCGAAGATCCCCCCAACCACCCTTAAAAAGGGGGGATTTTTTCCTCTTTACCCCATTTTTAAGGGGGTCGCCGCAGGCGGGGGGATGTTATCCGAACCCTATTGGAATTGCCCCTATCCGCATTGGCAAGAGGATTGAGAAGTTACATATTTACTAACTTCGTTGAAAACCCTTAGCTGATTTTTGTTGTCCTTTACTCTTTGGCTTAGATTTGCTAACTTCTCCTAAAGCTTCCTGAAATAAATTATGCAAATGTATGGGTACACTGGCAATATCTGGTAACTCTGGCTCAATAGGTTTGTGGAATTCTTGCAAAAGTGCATCCAAATCACTTTCAAGGTGAAATGGACGTTTCAAAAATGTTTGCAACACATTTTCTAATTGAGTTGGATACTGTTGTGCTAATCGATACCAAATGAAGGCATTAATACTTTTATCTTCGAGATAGTAGCGAATTAATTTTTCCGCCCCTTGAACACTTTGCCAATCTTCTGTTGATAAGATTGCTTGCACCTTACTATATGTTGGTAAAAACATTTGTCCCCAACGCGGATGAGAAAGGGCTGTTACTTGTTCTGCTTTCTTAAGTTCAGCAGGTAAATCAACCTTGGGCATAACCATTTTGCTATTGCCGGCTTTGCTGTTCAACATCTGAGAGACGACGTTAGAATCAGCACCAAATTCTTGTGCTGCTGCCTTAATTTCCTCATCTCCAATGCCAGCCGCTTCTGCCACTTCTGCTAAAGATTTTGAAGGATCAATTCCTGCTGCTGCGAAGGTTTTTTCAGTAATTACTTCTTGAAATTCAGCTATTTTTTTATTCAGATGATATCCAGATAGAGTGATTTCATCACTGCCAAAAAAGTCCACAAACTGCTGATGATATTTTGCTACTGATTCCCAAGATTCCTCTAATAAATCTGGAGCATCGCTGTAAAGATTACTTTTATAGTTTTCTTTAAAATTACCAATGGCTACAGCCAGTTTTGGTTTACCTAATTTACCCATTATTGTGTAGGGGCCAGATAACATCCAGTAGCTATCGGTGACAGGAGAAATACGAGTTAGTAAAATTTCTCCTACTTTCAACCGAGATATTGCCTGTAATGTTTGAGTATTGTTAGGCTTGACAATATAGCGTTTATCTGTAAGCCAGTTTGTCAATTCAAAACCATCAGGTAGGATGTTTGTAATGGCAAATAAGCCAATAAAACTATGATGCCAGCTTTTGATCAGGTTGCGATCGCTATCTTCTAAATCTGGATGGCTTTCAATAAACAACTCTAATGGTGATTTGTCACCGACTTTCCCGGCTGTCAGAAAGCTATCGATGATTAAGTCCTGCTGCGTACTATCGCCACTTCCACGACGTAACTGTTCTGCTGCATAAGTTTCTAGTGCTTTTGCCAGTTCACCTTCAGCATCAAGGACAAAATCAACCAAGGCTTGTTTTAATTGGTGCGATCGTTCTAATATGACATCCACAAGTTAATCTCTCGGTGCGACAGATGTAGATTATAGCCTTTGAGAGAATTACAGCATCTAGCAATAGCTAGATTTATCGTGGATAGGTACTTTATCCCTATGGAAAAGAAGATATCATTCATCTGGAAAGTATCGATTTTCAGTATGCTGTTGCAGATTTATATGGGGATGAGAATCTGGAGGATTAAAAATATGTTTTTATAAAGCAAACTAAAAAGGCAAAAGAAGATTTTCTTTTGCCTTTTTATTTTTTACCTTTTAAGAGAGACGCAAAATTTCAAGTCTCTATTCCTCGTCGAAATCATCCTCTTCGTCTTCCTCTTCTTCCTCGAAATCATCGTCGTCTACTACTTCATCGGCAATTAATTCATCTTCTTCATCTAGAATTGACCTTTCTGCACGTCTGCTACCAAAGCCAGATTCACCAAGAGTCGGAGAATCTAAATTATAGGTACGAGCTGTGCGGTCATCTAAGACCATATCCAGGGGATCGTCAACTTCATCTAAGACACTACTGCTAATTTCAGCAGTATAATCTTCGATCGCACCGGGTTCATCATAGGTATTGTACCCAGTACCAGCCGGAATCAATCGCCCGATAATCACGTTTTCCTTTAACCCGCGCAGCCAGTCAGATTTACCTTCGATAGCTGCTTCGGTAAGTACCCGTGTTGTCTCTTGGAATGATGCGGCGGAGATAAAGCTGTCGGTGTTCAACGATGCTTTGGTGATACCCAACAATACTGGGGTATACTGTGCTCTAGCACCGCCTGTAATTGCCATAGCTTCGTTCACCTGCTCAACTTGGCGCAATTCCACCAATTCACCAGGAAGCATGGTAGTGTCGCCACCATCATCAATCCTAACTTTGTTGGTCATCTGGCGAACAATTACTTCAATGTGCTTATCGGAAATATCAATCCCTTGAGATTGATAAACCATCTGCACTTCATTCACTAAGAATGTCTGTACCTTCTGTAAGGCAAGGCTAGCACAAGCATAGATTCCATCTTCGGAACCAAGGCTAAAGAAGATTTCTAAAATTTCGTGGGGATTGGATGGGCCATCAGTTAACGGTTGTCCCGCTAATACCATTGAGCCATCTGGCACAATCAAGTTTTGTCCAGGCCCCAGAGGATAATCTGTCACCACGCCATTTGATTCTACGACCTTAATTGCGATCGCTTCATCACCACCATCAGCGTAAACTACCTTGATTTCACCCGCCCGGCGACATAAAATGCACGCTTCTTTTGGTTTACGAGCTTCAAGTAGTTCCTCAATCCGGGGCAAACCTTGAATGATATCTCCAGTTTTGGCGCGTTCAAACACCAGCAACACCAAGTTATCACCCCGTTGTACCAAATCGCCGTCTTCTATCTGCAACACAGCGCCAGGGCTGACTCGATAGGGGCGACCAATACGGCTAGTAATAGCATAGTTTTTAGTACTCAAAGCTGAGTCACTACCAGATGCAGCAGGGGCATTTTTGATATCCACTACTTGCCCTGATTCTTGGGCAAAAACTCCCGGAGCAATTTCTGTCCCTTCTACTATCAAGTCACCCACTTTAACTTTGGGCTGAGTACTAATATTCGTAACGATCCTGTCAACATCGCGCAACACCAAACAGCGACGCACGTTTTCGGTTCCTTTTTGGACACCTCGCACTATCCCCCCTTCTTTACACAAGATTTGGGTACGTGCTACCACAGCTCCAGGGGCGATGGAAATCCCGTCGTATACCTCAAGTGTGGTCTCGGTGCTACCTTGGGTAGCATCGGCGGTAATATCTCGACGAATTACCAAGGACTCCAAAATCACCAGTTGCAAGCGTTGAACTTCTAGGTCTTCAGTATCCTGTACCAGTTCAATATCTGCTGCTAGGGGCGAAGCATTGTGGTCTTGTTCCCCTTCTTGCTCAATTTCGAGAACTAGCTGGGTTCGCAGCAGTTCCACACCTTCAACAGACTTGACACGTTCCGAATCTTTGTAAGGTAGTCTTTGCACAGCCCGCAACTGAATCGAGCGCCCAGTTTGTTGACTTACTGATGTAGTTGATGGCACATCTGGGTTATCAGGTACAGCAAACTCAACTACGGGACGACTCAACAGGGCGGGGCCTTCTGGTGTCTCCACATACTGGATATAACGCAATTCCGTGGCGACATTACCTTGGAATTCTTCACCTGGTTGGATGAAGGTGTTATCTCGCCCGATGACTGATTCGGGATCGTCCACCATCAGCAGTTCCCCTGGCTTCACCACAACTTCCCGCAGGATGTCGTTTTTCTGAGTCACTTCTACTACACCACTGTTTTGGCAGAAGATATCCTTCACGACTTCGGTGCCAGCTTCTACAAACTGACCGTCTTCCACCAACAGCAAGGAGATATCTTTATTAACTTCGTGGCTTTCTTCGGGAATCCACAGCAGAGTACCGCCCTGCACAACTTCATAACCCAGCTTGGCTTTGCCTTTTTTCTGGACTTCGACACCCGCGAATTTCAAGAATCCACCAGTGGTTGTACGATAACGGTCATCAATTAACTCAGCTACTACTTGACCATTTTGCACTTTTGTGCCCGGTGTAGCCCGGAGGTTAAATACCTGGTTGTTGCCAGTGGAAACTAAGTAGTTATTGCGACCTTGAGAACTTTGGACTGTCACCGTTGCCTGGTCTAAGACCACAGAAGCAGTGATAATCTCAATTTCTCTGGTACTCTTACCTGGGGTAGCTTCGGGCAAACGCACCACACCGCCGTGCAAACTGCTTAACTTGGTTTCTGCTAAAACTCCATTAGCAGCGATCGCATCACCATTTTTCACTATCAATTCTGCACCTGGCGGCAAGTTGTAAACTTCCCCAGACAAAATCCAAATCAAACCACCCCGTGCGGCTGTGGTTGTCGTATTACCTTGACGGTCAGTTTTTTGTTCTGGAACTACTTCGGCAAATTGCACTTCCCCTGCTAAGTCAGAAGCAACATCTTTAACTGCTTTTTCTGTATTAGTCCGAGTTGTCCGTCCACCAAGGGCAACCTCTGCCAACAACTGCCCTTGTTTTACCTTATTTCCATCAAATACATATAGTGTTGAACCTTGGGTTAGATGAACCTCTTGATTCTCTGGAGTAACATCACCTACTTTTGTTGGCTCCAAAAGCATGATGCCATTAGCTTCAACATAGAGGGCATCTTCCCCGTGGCGAGTCCGATATGTTCTAGTCTTCAACTTGCGGGGAAGCTTGACAGTCCCATCGATTTTAGAACGAACTTGTTGCGCCACTTCCCCAGTAAACACCCCACCAGTGTGGAATGTCCGCATGGTTAGCTGAGTACCAGGTTCACCGATACTTTGGGCAGCAATGATCCCCACAGCTTCGCCCAAGTCCACCATTTTGGCGTGGGCCAAACTCCAGCCGTAGCAGTGTTGACAGACAGAACGTGCGGCTTCACAAGTTAGTGGCGATCGCACCACAACTTCTCCCACCCCAGATTTTTCAATTTTCTTCGCCAAGTCTTCAGGAATTGGCGAATTGCGGGCTGCAATCAGTTCTTTTGTTACCGGATGCACCACATCTTCGCCAATTACCCGTCCCATTAAGCGGGTTCCCAGAGGAATCAAGGTTTTGGCACCTTCTGTCATTGGTCGAATGGCAAGACCTCTGGTAGTGCCGCAGTCAAATTCCCGAATAATTACATCCTGGGAAACGTCCACCAACCGACGGGTGAGATAACCAGAGTCAGCCGTCCGCAAGGCAGTATCCACCAATCCCTTTCTGGCACCATAAGACGAAATAATATATTCCGTCACAGTTAGCCCTTCACGGAAGTTGGTTTTGATCGGTAAATCGATAATTTCCCCTTGAGGATCTGCCATCAGTCCCCGCATCCCCACCAACTGCCGGACTTGGGAGATGTTACCCCGCGCCCCGGAGAATGCCATCATGTATACGGAGTTCAGGGGATTAGTCTTCTTGAAGTGGACGACTACTTCATCTTTCAAGGCTTCACTGGTACCATTCCAGGTATCAATTACCTTTTGGAAGCGTTCTACTTCAGTGATTTCTCCCCGTTGATAACGGGTTTCAGTAGCACGAATTTCTTCCTCGGCTGCTTCTAAGAGCAATCGCTTAGTTGGTGGTATCATCAAGTCATCTACACTGATGGAAACCCCTGCTTTGGTAGCGTAGCGAAATCCCAAATCTTTCAATTTGTCCGCCATCACTGCGGTTCGCGCTGTACCATAATTCGTAAAAGCCCAAGAAATTAAATTTCTCAGTTGACCTTTGTCAACCACGCGATTGCGAAAAATCATTTTTTCGTTAGTCATTAATCATTAGTCCTGAGTCATCAATAATTAATAATTCGTAATACTCGCCAAGCGCGAGAAGCAAGCTACGTAATTCGTAATTAATTCTTCAATTACGAATTACGAATTAGAAATTACGAATTAACTTGCTAGCGCTTCCTGAATGGCATTGTTGTAAATAACGCGGCCAGGAGTTGTGTATATATACTGGGAAAGTACATTGCCTTTAGCGTCTTGTCTGACTCGACGGAACTTATAGAGTAATGTGCGGGTACCATCCTCGTTTTCCGTCACTTTCACGGGTTCTATATCCGGTTCGTCTGATTCTATTTCACCATCAAACCTTACGTAAATATAGGCGTGTAAGTCAATTTGATCTTGCTGGAAAGCCATAATTACGTCCTCCAGCGAAAAAAAGTAATTTCCTGCCCCTTTTGTCGCACCGGGATTTTCTGCTGTTAAATAATAGGCTCCCAACACCATATCTTGGCTAGGCGTGATGATTGGTTTGCCTGTGGCTGGTGACAAAATATTGTTAGAAGCCAACATCAACAACCGCGCTTCAGCCTGACTTTCTAACGACAGAGGGACGTGTACCGCCATTTGGTCGCCGTCAAAGTCGGCGTTAAACGCTGGACACACCAGAGGATGCAGTTGAATCGCTCTACCTTCTACTAAAATTGGTTCAAAAGACTGAATACCCAAGCGGTGCAACGTTGGTGCCCGATTTAGCATTACAGGGTGTCCTTCAATCACCTCTTCCAGCACATCCCAAACACTGGGATCATTGCGGGATATCAGCTTTTTCGCAGCTTTGATATTATTTACCATGCCGCTACGAATCAGGCGGTTAATCACAAATGGTTGAAATAGCTCAATTGCCATTTCTCTAGGCAAACCGCACTGGTGAATTTTCAGCTTTGGCCCGACCACAATTACCGAACGTCCAGAGTAGTCAACCCGTTTCCCTAACAAGTTTTGTCGGAAACGTCCTTGCTTACCCTCAATAATGTCAGACAAAGATTTCAGGGGTCGGTTATTTGCCCCTACCACAGTGCGTCCCCGACGACCATTGTCAATCAAAGCATCCACTGCTTCTTGCAGCATCCGCTTTTCGTTCCGCACAATAATCTCTGGTGCCAAAATCTCTTGCAAGCGTGCCAAACGATTGTTGCGGTTAATTACCCGCCGATACAAATCATTCAAATCGCTAGTGGCAAACCGTCCGCCATCTAGCTGCACCATTGGGCGCAAGTCAGGGGGAATCACGGGAATAACTGCCATTACCATCCATTCTGGTTTGGAACCGGTGGCGATAAAGTTGTCAATTACTCGCAGTCGCTTAATTAGCTTGGCTCTCTTTTGTCCCTTGGCGTTGCCAATTTCTTCGCGTAGGCTTTCCGCTTCTTGTTCTAAATTGATATCAGCAAGCAAGCGTAACAGAGCTTCAGCACCAATACCTACTTCTACGCCTTGCAGCACAGAATCTTCGCTATAAATTTGGTCTTCTATTTCCAACCACTGGTCTTCACTCAGTAGCTGTTTGTAAGTTAAAGTTTCGGCATTACCTGCACTCAGGACAACATAAGAGTTGAAATAGACAATCTGCTCGACATCCCGTAAGGGCATATCTAAGAGGATGGAAATATAGCTAGGAATGCCTTTGAGATACCAAACGTGAGCTACTGGTGCGGCGAGTTTAATATAGCCCATGCGGTGACGACGCACCCGTGACTCGGTAACTTCTACCCCACAGCGCTCACAGACAATACCTCTATGACGGACTCTTTTATACTTACCACAATGGCATTCCCAATCTTTTGCGGGGCCAAAAATGCGCTCACAAAATAAGCCATCCATTTCTGGCTTGAGAGTTCGGTAGTTAATTGTCTCTGGCTTGGTAACTTCACCAACGACTTGACCATTAGGCAATGTTCTTTCGCCCCATTGCCGAATGCGTTCGGGGGAAGCCAAGCCGATTTTTACGTAGTCAAACTGATTAGTTTGGGCAGGTCTCATACTTAATTCGTAATTAACAATTTCTAATTCGTAATTAACAATTTCTAATTCGTAATTAACAATTTTTAATTCGTAATTCGTAATTAATTCTTAAATTACGAATTACGAATTATCAATTACGAATTATTCGTCATCATCCAGCGATTCGCGGGAAAGAGATTCATAAGTTGGCCGAGGAGGTGTGCGACGGGCTGATTGGTCTGCCATCAAATCGACTTCCACATCTAAGGAACTGCCATCTGCTTGGGTTTCTACCTTGTGTACGGCAATGTCTAACCCCAATGATTGCAACTCGCGCATTAGCACCTTAAAGGATTCTGGAGTTCCAGGTCGAGGAATTGCCTTACCTTTAACGATCGCATTTAACGCTTCATTCCGTCCTTGCATATCGTCAGATTTAACTGTCAGCAATTCCTGTAAGGTGTAAGCTGCACCAAAGGCTTCCAATGCCCACACTTCCATTTCCCCAAACCGTTGACCACCTTGTTGGGCTTTACCACCCAAGGGTTGCTGAGTCACCAGTGAGTATGGGCCTGTAGAACGGGCGTGAATCTTATCATCGACCAAATGCACCAGTTTCAGCATATAAGCCACACCGATGGTAATTGCTCGGTCAAAGGGTTCGCCTGTACGACCGTCATACACCATGATTTTGCCTGGATTATCTGGGTTATATACCCAGTCTTTCCCTGTTTCGTCCCGTGCTTCTTGCAATTTACCATGCACGATTCGGCGGGATGTCTCTTCACCGTACATTTCATCAAAGGGAGTAATCTTAAATCGGACTCCCAAGGTTTGACCAGCCCAACCCAAGAGGCACTCAAATACTTGTCCGACGTTCATCCGGCTGGGTACGCCCAAGGGGTTGAGTACAATGTCCACTGGTGAACCATCGGGCAAATAAGGCATATCTTCCGCCGGTAATATCCGAGAAATAATCCCTTTATTACCGTGACGACCTGCCATTTTGTCGCCAACTTGGATTTTACGTTTTTGGGCAACGTACACCCGGACTACCATATTGGCTCCTGGTGGCAGTTCATCGCCTTGTTCACGAGTAAACAAGCGCACATCAACTACGCGACCTTTTTCACCGTTGGGGACTCGCAGGGAATTGTCCCGCACATCCCGCGCTTTTTCACCGAAAATCGCCCGCAATAGTTTTTCTTCTGGTGGTTGGTCAGATTCACCTTTGGGTGTAACTTTTCCTACTAAGATATCCCCAGCTTCTACCCATGCCCCAATCCGAATAATTCCCTGTTCATCTAACTGACGTAAGGCATCTTCCCCGACGTTGGGAATTTCTCTGGTAATTTCTTCTGGCCCCAGTTTCGTTTGTCTAGCTTCAATTTCATATTTTTCAATGTGAATTGAAGTGTAGACATCATCCTGCACCAGTCTTTCAGAGATTAAAATCGCATCTTCGTAGTTGTAGCCTTCCCAAGGCATGTAGGCTACAACGATATTTTGTCCTAGCGCCAATTCACCGCCTTCGGTGGAGGAGCCATCAGCCAATACCTGACCAGCAACAACCTTTTCACCAATGCGGACGAGAGGTTTCTGATTTAAACAGGTGTCTTGGTTAGAACGTTGATATTTGGAAAGGGTGTACTTAATTTCTGCGGTATTAGCTTTAGGACGGACGCGAATTTCTTTAGCATCCACATAAGTGACATCGCCATCGGTACGCGATACAACCACCATCCCGGAATCTCTTGCTCCTTGCGCTTCCAAACCAGTACCTACAAGAGGCCGTTCTGGCTTGAGCAGGGGTACTGCTTGCCGTTGCATGTTTGATCCCATCAGCGCTCGGTTAGCGTCATCATGCTCCAAGAAGGGAATCATGCTGGTTGCTACCGATACAATCTGTACGGGAGATACTGCTACGTAGTCCACCTGTTCTGGTGTTGTGGTGGAAAATTCTTGCCGATAGCGCACTGGCACCAGAGGCCCGATAATGTGTCCGGTTTCATCTACAGGAATATCTCCCGGAGCTACCCGTAGGTCGTCTTCTTCATCGGCTGTCATGTAGGCGGGAGGTATATCAAACCTAACCTGCCCATTTTCCACAGGTCTAAATGGTGTTTCTAAGAAGCCGTACAGGTTAACCCGCGCATGGGTTGCTAAGGAGCCAATCAATCCGGCGTTGGGGCCTTCTGGTGTCTCAATGGGGCAAATGCGTCCATAGTGACTAGGATGAATATCCCGCACAGCAAACCCAGCGCGTTCGCGGGTTAAACCACCAGGGCCAAGAGCGCTCAAACGGCGTTTGTGGGTCAGTTCTGCGAGAGGATTGGTTTGATCCATGAACTGACTTAACTGGCTGGAACCAAAGAATTCTTTAATTGCTGCTACCAATGGTTTGGGGTTCACCAAGGAAGCGGGGGTTAATACTTCAGCATCGGATACGGTCATCCGTTCCCGAATAATTCTCTCTAAACGGTTTAAGCCTACCCGCACTTGGTTTTGCAGTAATTCACCGACGCTTCTCACCCGACGGTTGCCTAAATGGTCAATGTCATCGATGTTACCGATGTCATACTCTAGGTTAATTAAGTAATCTACGGCTGCCAAGATATCGCCAGCAGTCAATACCCGCATGGTGTCTGGGACAGAAAGGCGCAATTTCTTGTTGAGTTTGTACCGTCCAACGCGACCGAGGTCATAACGTTTGGGGTCAAAGAAACGAGAGTCTAAGAGTTGTTGTCCACCTAAAACTGTTGGTGGTTCACCAGGACGCAGTTTTCTATATAACTCCATCAGGGCTTCTTCTTCAGAAAATTGCCCTTCTTTTTCGATGGTTTTTTGGAAATATTCGGGATGGCGTAAAGCGTCAAAGATTTCGTTGTCTGATAACCCTAAAGCCTTTAGTAGTACCTGCGCAGAGAGTTTACGGGTTTTGTCGATGCGTACCCACACCAAATCGTTACGGTCTGTTTCAAATTTCAGCCATGCTCCCCGGTTGGGAATTAAGCTAGCTGAATAAGTACGTCGCCCGTTTTTGTCGATTTCTGATTTGTAGTAGACTCCTGGCGATCGCACTATTTGGTTGACAATTACCCGCTCGGCTCCGTTAATAATAAACGTGCCGCGATCGGTCATCAATGGCAAATCCCCAATGAATACCTCTTGCTCTTTGATTTCCCCGGTTTCTTTATTAATCAGGCGTGTGGGGACATACATTTGGACGGCATAAGTACTGTCCCGCCGTTTGGCTTCTTCGACGCTGTATTTTGGCTCCTTGAGTTTGTAGTTATGACCCAAAAAGTGCAATTCTAATTTGCCCGTATAATCTGTAATAGGACTAAAGGAGTTTAGTTCTTCTATCAGCCCTTCTTCCAAAAACCAGCGAAAGCTTGCTCGCTGGATTTCAATCAAGTCGGGCAACAGAAACGCGGGTTCCATGTATGTTTCTTTAGTCATGCCTCTTCCTTTGTCAACCTGGTAAAATTTTCCCTTGGACACTGATGTTTGAAGCTTCCCACTGCTAGTCAGTATCCTTAGTTGTTTGGGAACTTCTGACACACTTGCTATTTACAGGTGTGGGCAAACGCAGCCATTAAAGCTGGAATGAGCAATTTTGACAAGGGGACAATTGCCCCTAATCGGGTACTCAGACAACAAAAACTCACTATAGTCTTGATTTAAGAAGAATATACAGTTGAGATATTCCTGAGTTTTATCTATGTTCTTCATTTCCCCTCCAAAAAGCGCGTTAATTTGCTGACGCAGCTCTAGACGGTGTGTTTGAAATCCACCCGGCTATTTAGACTCTCAGTGATATCTTAGATATCCTAAGACTGAGGGAACGATCCGCACCTTGTCGGTTTTGAATCAGAATCACTTCGTTTTGCTGGATTGTACTCACAAGGCAATTTCGTTTAAGGATTTTGTATAGGTTAAATACACATCAAGCCGATTTTGTGCAAAAGTTTAGCTCAACCTGGTTTGGCACGGTTAGTCATGTGTGGAGAGCATCCGCTTGTGGAGATATGGAGGATGGCCAAGCCGATAACATCACGGAAAATTAGGCTCAGAAATTTTAGGTTCCTTCCTTTATCATTATGGCGCAAGCAAAATGTTTTTGAGGGAATAATATTACCATATTTTCCCTTCCTAGAGTTTTATTTTTTTTAGCACAACTGAATTAAAGAGATTAGATCCCACTTTATATTGACAGACCGAATAGTTTACAGGCATTCTGGGTGGTTTGATGGGCGATCGCTTCTACTGTTTCTTGACGCAGTTTAGCTACTTGCTCGGCTACATAAAGCACGTAGGCTGGCTCGTTCCGCCTCTCACCCCGTTTCGGAACTGGGGCAAGAAATGGGCAGTCTGTTTCAATTAGTAGGCGATCGCTACTTACCATCGCTGCTGATGATTGGATTGCTTTGGCGTTTTTGAACGTTACTGTCCCGCTAAAGCTGATGTAGAAGCCTAAATCGAGAAACCATTGGGTTTCTTCTGGCGTTCCTCCCCAGCAATGCATAACACCCCGTACTTTTTCTCCTTTAAGTTCGCGCCATTTTTGCAACACTTCTCTAGTTGCTTCAGCAGCATCACGGCAGTGGATAATTACTGGTAAGTTGAGTTCAGATGCGATCGCTAACTGTGACTCAAATACCATTAGCTGATGCTCATAGTTATCAGCTTTGTAAAAATCCAGCCCCATTTCCCCAATTGCTACAACATTCGAGTCAGAACTAGCTAAAGTTTTGATTTTCCCGGCTGTTTCGCTATTCCATTTATCAGCATCTAAAGGATGTAATCCCACAGCAAAGCTGATTTCGGGAAACTCGTGGGCGATGGATTGGATGCTGGAAAACTCATCAGGGTGAACACAGGAATGGACTAAATGTACTACTCCTGCTTCTTGCCACCGCGATCGCACTGTTGCTAAATCTGGCTGAAAACTATCAAAGTTGAGATGAACGTGCGTGTCTACCAGTTGCATTCTTTGTTCTTTGTCGTTAGTCATAATATTGTTAGCCGTGAGCGCGACTAAGGACAAATGACCCTATAGGTAAATCTTTCTCCTATGCTAGCTGCTACGCGATCGCCAAATGCTCAAGAGGGAAATCAAGCCCACCACTTGTTTTAATTAAAATAAACAAAAGTAGTTGCTAATAAGGCAGCCCTGCTCTAGTCAGGTGAAAAACCTCCAAACTACACTAGCTTCGGGTGAGCAACTGGCGTTTTACGCCTATTACTACAGCTTTCAGAAAATTCGTAACCTAGTGATTCACTCAGTTAGAAGATCGCACTGGCTCAACTCATGATTATTCAGCTGCTGTTTGAGTTACAGGCTTTAGTTTATGAGCCAATCTCGACTTTTTCCTTGCGCCATTATTGGCGTGAAGGACACCCCGTTTGACTGCTTTATCGATTTTGCCGTAAGCCTCGGATAACCGAGCCTCTGCTTCTTCTTTGAATTCTGGGGTAGGATTAGCTGCATAGACAGCTACAGCATTAGAGTATTTCTTCATCAGCGTCTTGACTGCTGATTTGTAAGCTTTATTACGCAGTCGGTTACGTTCTGCGATTTGAGCACGCTTGAGAGAAGACTTTGTATTCGCCACAGTCAATTCCAAAAATACTATTAATATGTACACACACTACTAGATTTACTAATATAGCATCAAAATTGCCAATGTTATAATTTCCTAAAAAAAATCTGCCATTGAGCAATAGTTCCTCTTCCCCTGCCTCCTAATCTTTCAAGTCCCCAATCAAGTCCCCAATTCAGTGTGTCGTGAATTTAGGAAATACGTTAAAATAAGCCATATCAGATAAAACTGTTACCCTAACTCACCAATACCTGAGAAAGCGGTGTGATTGCCAATGTAATCTTTCCTGAATTTTAGGATGTATTGTCAGAGGCAAAGAACTGTAAACAGCTAAATTTCAGGGTTTAAAAGTATAGAAGCGGTGTTATATCGTGTCTGTACAGATACTAACTACTAGAAAGTTAGTAAAATTAAAAATTATACTCAGACCTTGCCCCCTGTAAATCTGGGGGACTGGATGTGTAAACACACCACCTGCACTCTGTAAGGAGTGAGAGGAAGGGCATAAGGGTCATGGGAAATGGCACACCCACTTCCTGCCGCCAGCCTATAAAGGTTTGTCGGACTAAGCAATAAAGTTGCCTTCTCAAGTAAACCATCTGTTGGCAACCTTGAGAGTATCAAAAAAATCCAGGTTAAGCTAGAGAAGAGAATTAGAGTCAGCTTGCACACCCCAGTGGGTTAAGAGCAATACTAAATCTCAGGTGTGAATATTATAATTTTGGCATTGTCCTTACTCCATGCTGCGAATCATTACTCAGCAGGCAGACGTTAGAGCAGAACTGCAACGGATCTGCGATCGCACCCATGACGAACAAGTGCTTCACAAAGAAGCAACGGTACGCGAAGTATTGCAAGCAGTGAAGCGCCAAGGCGACAAAGCTCTATTGCATTACACAGCCGAATTTGACAAACAAACCCTGAAAGCAGAAGAACTTCGAGTTACAGGCTCGGAACTAGATGCAGCCTATCAGCAGGTGTCAAAGGAGTTGTTGGGCGCAATTCGGCTAGCTCGCCGCCAAATTGAAGCGTTTCATCGTCAGCGAGTCCCAAAAAGCTGGGTACACTTTGGCGACGATGAAGTAGTGCTGGGCAAACGCTACACTCCCGTAGATCGAGCGGGGTTGTATGTGCCTGGTGGCCGTGCAGCCTATCCCAGTACAGTGCTGATGAATGCAATTCCGGCTCGTGTTGCTGCTGTACCCCATATAGTGATGGTGACACCACCAGGCCCAGGGGGTGCAATTAACCCGGCAGTTTTGGTAGCTGCCCAAGAAGCAGGAGTACAAGAAATTTATCGGATTGGGGGCGCACAAGCGATCGCCGCTTTAGCCTATGGCACAGAAACGATTCCGAAAGTGAATGTCATTACTGGGCCTGGTAACATTTATGTCACCCTAGCGAAAAAACTTGTTTATGGCACCGTTGGGATTGATTCTTTGGCAGGCCCTAGCGAAGTGCTGGTGATTGCCGATGAAACTGCAAATCCGGTGCATGTAGCTGCTGACTTGCTAGCCCAAGCCGAACACGATCCAATGGCGGCAGCAATCTTGCTGACGACAGATGCGGCTTTGGCGAAAAACGTACAATTAGCCTTGGAAAGGCAGTTAGTGGATCATCCACGGCGAATAGACACAGAAAAAGCGATCGCTCATTATGGGTTGATTGTCCTTGTGGAATCCCTCGAAGCAGCAGCAGAACTCTCAAATGAATTTGCACCCGAACACCTGGAATTAGAAATCAAAGACCCTTGGGCACTCTTACCACAGATTCGCCACGCTGGGGCAATCTTTTTGGGTTACTCAACACCAGAAGCTGTGGGAGACTATTTGGCAGGGCCTAATCACACCTTGCCAACTTCTGGCGCTGCCCGCTATGCCTCGGCGTTAGGGGTTGAAACCTTCCTGAAACACTCCAGTATTGTTCAATACTCCCAAACAGCGCTGCAAAATGTGGCTGGTGCCATTGATGTCCTAGCAACAGCAGAAGGCTTACCTTCTCATGCTGATTCAGTTCGCCGCCGAGTTCAGCAAGAAGAGTGATTTGGAATGGTTAATTTTTTTAAAGACTGTTGACAAAAGTGATTCCGTAGATAGCAAATAAACTGTTTGCTACCCTGTTTTAAGCCTTTTGGCGGGCATCTACTAGACATTGCCCGCCTATTGTGCTGAGTTCTTAAAGAAGAAGTTGTGTTTGTAGTTAGCTAGTGAACAGTTTCAGACACGGGTTAGTGTCTCAAAGAATTGGCGAAAATATCTTCCGGCAAAGCATTAGCGTCAAAGTTGGGTGAAACCGATTTATGGCATAGCCTTGAAGTGTATACACTAAATAGGCAGATGGAAAAATAATTTAGTGTCGCTGCCAACAAGTTTTGCTAGATACTAATGTAAGGAGTCTACTTTTATTAGGAGACGAGAGCGGTGCTAAAAAATATTTTGGTAGCTCTGGATGGTTCGGAAATTGGAGAACGAGTAATTCAGAGTTTAGATAATTTGGCATTGTCAAAAGATGCCAATGTTATTCTCTGTCATGTATTTCCCACGCCAGAGTCAGAAATGGAACTACCTGCCGATCGTCCTCAAGCAGAGTCCCCAACATTTTCTTATTTTCAGCTTGAAAAACAGTTGCAATCCTATCAGGAAAAATTATCAGTCACAAGTGAGTTAGAACTGGTAACTGGCGATCCTGCCGAAGAGATTATTCGCCTTGCCAATATTTACAACGCTGACTTGATCGTAATTGGCAGTAGAGGGTTGATTGGGATGAAGCGAATCGTCCAGCGTTCTGTTAGTAGTCAAGTTGTGGAAGAGGCTAATTGTTCGGTGTTGGTGGTAAAGCCGAATTAGAATCAGATAAAGGCAAATCAGGCGATCGTGCCATGATTACAACCCAGCAGTTACTAAATGACTTACCTTTGAAGAGTATCTGGCTTATGATGATGGCACTGATACCTGCTATGAATTGGTTAATGGAAAACTAATACCCATGAGTCTGGGAAGTGGACAACAGGGGGCGGTAACAGATGGCAAATGGGATACATCAAGAATTACCAGATGTAGTTGTGATTCCATTGTCTGAGTGGGGGGAGTTGAGAAACCGAGAAGCAGTTATTGAACTCAACGAATCACCTCCTTTGTTAGTGGTAGAAGTCGTCAGCGAATCCACAAAAACTAACTGTAGACTATCGAGCCAAGCGAGTTTAGTATAACGTTTTAAATATTCCAGAATATTAGATTGTCGATCTATTAACGAGCAAAGTCACTGTCTTAACATTGATAGAATAATTATACGAACCAGTAGAATTTGTTGGTTCTGAACAGATTAAATCTAAAACCTTTCCAGAGTTAGAATTAACAGTTGAGCAAGTCTTAACGGCTGACGATTAAAAGTAATTTAAGGATTTCAAAACTCTAATTCAATTGCTCGTCTGGAGTCTAAAATTTGATTTGACCAAGTTTGTATAAAATAGGAGGATAAATTTGGCTGAGGTTTTTATGAGTTCCCGCCGTATTCTTCAAGTTGGTGTATCTTATAGTTTTAGCCGATATTTTGAATTACCTTTCACAATTGATGATATTTTAGCCGAATTAAATTGCACTATTGAAAGGAAATATCTCACATTACCTGAATCATCAAAAATTTTAGACATCCAATTTTTACAGCAGCAACTTCGTCGTAATTTTTCTCATGTTGATTTAGTTAATGAAACTACGAGGCGGGAAGCTTTAATTAGTCCAATTTTGTTTGAAGTTTGCAATTTAACTAATCAGAGACTGAATATAGAATATTCTATTGCTGTCAATGATTATCTGAAAGGGACTCTCGACTATTATATTGCAGCGCCTCAAAATTTATTAGTGATTGAAGCTAAACAATCAGATTTAGTTCGAGGATTTACTCAACTCGCTGTTGAATTAATAGCACTTGACCAATGGACTAAATCTACATCTGAACTTCTATATGGAGCAGTTACGAATGGTGAAGACTGGCGTTTTGGGATTTTTCATCGTCTAAATCGTCAGGTGACTCAAGACCAGAAACGCTATCAAGTTCCAGAAGACTTATCTGTATTGGTAAAAATCATTGTAGGTATTATTTCTGGTTCTTGAACTGGGGATTGGAGACGCAAAGAATAACCAATGCCCCAATTCTCATTCCCTTCACCTCCAGTCAATTCAACGTCCTTGAGTTGCCAGAAACTGACGTAAGCTCAACAAACTCAAGGTTTGACCCAAATTCAACGGCAAAAGTGAAACTCCTTCCAAGCGCGATTGCACCCAACCTTCTCCCCAGTACCACTCGTGAAACCCGTCAATACCTCCACTGAGTAGCAAGCGGAGACAGTTAGATTTTACAACCTCTACTTGATGATGAATCGAGACTGGCCCAGTCCAGGTTGTAAACTGAAATCCTGGAAGTAGTTCTTCTGGCATTCCTGGCGCAAAGCGTTGTCCTAAGAGCCATTTTTGTAGTTGTTCTGGATGCAGCAGACTGTCACGAATTGCATCTATTGGCGCTTCAATTTCGATCCGTAGTTGACTTTGTTGAAAATTACCTAGCATTTTTCTAAGATTGCCTAAAGGTGAGACATTACTATTTCTAATATTGCAAATAGAATCAGTGATTATTACGGTGTCACTTTTCTAGCAGCAGAGAACTTAGAATAGAAAAAGTGAACTTGTTAAGAAATGTAAGGTTATTCATGGCGGATCAGTTAATTCGTGCAACAGCAGCCGAAGGTGGAATTCGTGCCGTAGGTGTGATAACCACACGTTTAACAGAAGAAGCACGGGGGCGACACAAGCTTTCTTATGTAGCAACGGCAGCGCTGGGTCGGACTATGGCGGCGGGACTATTAATGGCTTCTAGTATGAAGCGAAGTGGATCAAGGGTCAATGTCCGGGTAAAAGGTGATGGGCCTTTGGGTGGCATATTGGTAGATGCTGGGTTAGATGGTACGGTACGCGGGTATGTAGGGAATCCATCTGTGGAATTGCCTCCTAATGCCAAAGGTAAGCTAGATGTTGGTGGTGCAGTTGGTGGTGGCTACTTATACGTTGTGCGAGATATCGGTTATGGTTATCCTTACTCTAGTACTGTAGAACTAGTTTCTGGCGAAATTGGTGATGATGTGGCTCATTATCTAGTAAGTTCCGAACAAACACCTTCAGCTTTAGTTTTAGGTGTGTTTGTGGGAGCAGAGGGAGTAACTGCGGCTGGAGGATTACTAATACAAGTGTTACCAAAAGCTGCCAGAGATGAAGCCCTAGTAGAAACGTTGGAATCACGGGTTGCTGGTCTGGCAGGATTTACGCCATTATTGCAAGCCGGGAAGAATTTAACTGAAATTTTTACCGACCTGTTGGGAGATATGGGACTGGAAATCTTTCCCGAACGGCAAATGGTGCGCTTCAACTGTGGTTGTTCTTTCGATCGCGTTTTAGGGGCACTGAAGATTTTGGGAGAAGCCGAACTGCAAGATATGATTGTTAAAGATGATGGTGCTGAAGCAACTTGCGACTTCTGCGGCAATGTTTATCAGGCAAGTAGCGATCAGTTAGCTCAACTAATTGCCGATTTGCAAGCTGAATCTACTGTTTCAGGATAAAGTATAAACTAGCACTGATTTTTTAGATTGTTAATGGTACTCTGTGGAGAGAGATAATCAAAAAAGTAGCTTTTTAATCATGAGAAAGTTACTATGTCAACAATGGAATTATCAGCCTAAAACAGAGCGCTATTCAATTATTTTGGTGTGAGAGATGACAGAGCGGGATATTCCAGACAGTTGGTCTTCAGCCGGTGATAGAGAGCCAGATCAAAACAAAAGATTATCCCGAACAGAACAATTCGGTGAAACTCAGCCATTTGATGTCCCAGTTACTGGTTCTAACTCCGAGTCAGTGAAGCGGCGAAAAAAAAACCATAGAGAAGGATTACCTATAAATAGTAATTCAAAAGAAACTGCCCAGCACAGTAGAACTGGGAAGTGGCCACGCTGGATGAAAAGCTGGACATTATGGCTGGTACTACTAATGTTGATTCCTGGCAGTGTAGGATTATTGGCAATGGCAATGCTGCTAAAGTTGCCATCTGCCCCTAATTGCCCCTCGATTTTCTGGCCGCTAGCTAGTGCTTCTGTGCGGTTACACTGCGCTCAGTTAGCGGCTTCTAAGGAAACAGTGAACGATTTATTGCAAGCGATCGCTCTGGTGAAGCAACTACCATCAAATCACCCGTTGCATGGAGAAATCGATCGTTTTATTGAAGAATGGTCGCGGGATATTTTGAAGCTAGCCGATCAAAGTTTCCAAACAGGGAATTTAGAGGAAGCGATCGCTACTGCTCGAAAGATACCCGAAGATGTGGCAGCTTATAAATTAGTCGATGAACAAGTTGACAAATGGCAAACAATCTGGTCAAAGGCAGAAGCCACATACAACGGTGCGATCGCAGAAATAAAGGAGCAGCACTGGCAATCGGCATTCATGTTATCCGCCAAAATACTGCGCGTAGACAATCAATATTGGGCGGGTACTAAATACGACCAATTGAATCGGATAATTGCCACAGCGCGAGAAGATGGTGATAAATTAGGAAAAGCTGAAAATTTAGCCTCTAGCAAAGTAGTAGATAATTTATTAGAAGCCATCAAGTTAGCCGAGTCTATTGGGCAAGAAAGTTACCTTTATCAAAAAGCTCAGGAAGCGATTCCCGTATTTGGACGCAAAATGCTGGAATTGGCACAGGCAAAACTAGATAAGCAGGATGCCGATGAAGCCCTGAATATTGCTAGACAAATTCCAGAGAGTACGAAACTACAGGGCGAAACAGATGACTTTATCGCCATTGCTGATGCGAAAAGAAGTGCATGGATAGGTAACGTTTCTGGTTTACAGGCTGCGATCGCTCAAGCGCAACAAATCGATCCTTCTAGACCAGTGTATAACGAAGCCCAGCAACTGATTGCTCGTTGGCAGTTGGAAATTGAAGATGTTGCCAATCTAGAAAAAGCGAGAATATTGGCAAGCCAGGGAACAGTCCCGAATTTAACAGCTGCGATCGCCCAGGTGCAGCTTATCCCTGCTAGTAACCCCCGCGCCACAGAAGCTAGGCAAGAAATTGGTCGCTGGCAGACCCAAGTGGAGACGATTGAAGACCAACCTTACTTAGATCAGGCCGATCAGATTGCAATATTCGATGATATCAATTCTTTGCAAGCTGCGATCGCTCAGGCTAGCGAAATTCGTAGAGGTCGTGCATTATATCCAGAGGCACGGAAAAGAATTCGGACTTGGGTAGGAAAGATTCAGCGAGTTCAAGATCAACCCTACTTGGATCAAGCACAAGAACTGGCTCAGAGTGGAAATCTCACCGCCGCCATTAGTGCAGCCCAACAAATTGCCTCATCGGGAAGGGCGCTTTCTGGGGAAGCACAAGCTGCGATAAATGATTGGGAAGGGCAAATCCGCACCAGAGAAAACTGGAAAAAAGCCCAGGAAGTGGGTGCTTCTGGCACACCAGAAGCTTTGGTTGAAGCAATACGACTGGCAAATCGGGTTTCAAACAATAGCATCTTGCGTATGGATGCGAATCAGGCTATTGACCAGTGGAGTCAGCAATTGTTAGAAATAGCACGCTCTCAAGGTCAGTCTGATATTGCTAGAGGAATTGATATTGCAAAATCGATTCCACGCAGTAGTGCTGCTTACAGCGCGGCACAAGAGCAAATTAAGGCTTGGCAAGAATTTCTCAATCCTCAACCAGCACCTCAGCCTCAGCCCCAGAAACAGCCCCAGACTGAATCTCTACCATTTCCTCAATCAACTACTACTGATGGGCAGTAATATCGTTATTAAAGATTAAAACCTTTTAATTCACTATTTCAAAAGGTATATCAGGGATATTAGGGTGTAAGGAGAAACTTTCCCTTTTTAAGTAGGGTTGCACAGCTAGCTGTGCAACCCTACGAAAATTTATTCACCCCATTCTTTAATTACAGAAAATAGCGATGAGTAATCATCATCAGCAAATGACATTTTCATGGCTGTTTGCAAGATTTGCCGCACACCTTTAATACTGCTGAGATCCAAACTTCGAGATTTCGCTTCAGAGATAAACAATTCTGTATCTTTGAGCAAGTGTTTTGTCGGGAAATTTGGATCGGCATAATTACCATCCAACATCCTTTGTAGCTTTTTGTCAAAGGTAGCTGCGTAGAGTGGACTGTCGCGCAAGATTTGCATAAACACATCTACATCGACACCCTGACGCTGGACAAAAGCCAGACTCAGAGCAAAGCTAGTTGTCAGGGAAGCTATTAGTTGATTTAATGCCAATTTAAGCGCCGCCGCAGATCCCACTGGGCCTATTAGTAAAGGTTCTGTCCCAAAATTTTGGAGTAGCTTTAAGTGCCGTTGAAATTGTTCTGGCTCCGCCCCTACCATAACATTCAACTTGCCAGCTTTTGCTTCCGGGATACTCCCTAATACAGGTGCTTCTAAATACTCACCACCACCACCAACAATTGCATCTCTAATTTCCTGGCTTTCTGTGGGAGTAATTGTTCCCATTTGGATAATCGTGCGCCCTTCTAGGGTTTGCCAAGCAGTATCTGAAAGCAACACATTATAAATGGCCGGGGCATTAGTAAGCATGAGGATTATGCACTCAGCAGCACGAATGGCATGACGGGGATGTGTAACAATTTCAGCCCCAGCTGCTTGTAATGGTGCTAATTTTTCTGGGGTGCGATTGTAGGCAACTAGCTGTATATCTGCGGCTAATAACCTTTGAGCCATTGGTAGTCCCATCAGTCCAGTTCCCAGAAATGCCACCTTCATTTTTCACGTTCCTTTAATACAGCGTAGGCGTAGCCTGTTGTAGACATCGCGTTTTCATTGTTTGATTTTAATAAGCTGTTCTACATTAAAATTGCATAACGTGGGCGGGCTTTTCGGCCCACCCCACAAGAGTTATGTTTAATTAGATTATGCAAATTAGATGTTTTTTAGCTTATCAGTTATCAGTTATCAGTTATTTATGAACACTGATAACTCTATATCTGCTGATTAGCCACCAGCCGCAAATGTCACCATAATTATCACTGACAGTAAAATACCAGGGGTAAGTAGTGTTGCTAGCATTAACAGGTCATGAGTGGACATAATTCTTACTTTGGTAGTGTGTTTAACTTTACAGTAATTACTGTTATGCTAGTCGAAATAAGACTGATACTGCATTCTTAAATAGAGTTTTAACTTTTCAAATTACTTTTACTCTGGCAAGGTCAATCCTTTTAGGGGTTGAGAAATTTCTCTATCGTTCAGACCTTTGCTCTGAACTAAAACTCCAAAGCCGCCTAGTCCTGTGGGATCTATGAGTTGTTGTAATGCGTCGCGTCGTTGTAGTAACTCCGAGAGGGGTTGCTTTTGATAAGAAAGGGCTGCAATCCGTTCGCCTAAGCCAAGCGCCATCAAAAATAATCCTTGCTGGATAAAACCAATATTCTTTAAATTGCACTTCTCGCCCCAGCGTTCCAAAGCCGTAAAGTCAACATGGGCAGTGATATCTTGTCGCCCAATATTGATATAAGGGTTGTCATGGAAACGATGATGATAATAACACTGTAGCGTTCCTTGCGATCGCCTGGGATTATAGTAACGGCTGGCGGGGTAGCCATAATCAATTGTTAACACATAGCCGCGCTGCAAGCGGTCTGCTACTATACTCAACCAGTCACCAGCCGCTAAATTAATTTCACTACGGTAGCTATCTGGATATGCAGTTTGACTAAAATCCATTTCCACTAAGTCTAAATATTCTGCCAGTTGGGGGGTTGAAGGTTCTCCTGTGACTTCTACAAATGATGGGCATTGGGCATCTGGCATGGGGCATGGGGCATTGGTTTCTTTTTGATTATTATCTGTTGTCACATAAATTTCTCGGAGTTCGCCTGTTTCTAGGGTGAATTGATGGACGGGGAACGCATCTACTAACTCGTTAGAAAAAAAGCAGCCTGCGATCGCATTTGGTGGTATATCCTCTAGATTGCACCAACGGACGGGTAAATCTTGTAAGCGTTGTTGCTGTTCTTGTCTTAAAGTTGGGGACTTTTCAACAATGATGTACTCCAGGGCGGTAAAAAAATCTGGATAGTGCTGTTGATGATATTTAAGGATATGCAATGCTAGCAGCCCTTGACCTGCTCCCATTTCTACCAGAGAAAAGGGTATAGGTTTTCCTAAAATTTCCCACATTTGGAAAAATTGTTCTGCTAGTAACTCGCCAAAGTCAGTACAGAGGTTGGGAGAGGTGAAAAAATCGCCACCTTTAAAGCCAATTTTGAGTGCATCCCTGGAATAGTAGCCGTATTCAGGATGATATAATGCCAGATCCATGAATTGGGCGAAAGTAATTCGTTGCTGGGGACTGGTGGTAATATGATTTGCGATCGCTGCACACAATGCTGGATTTGAATCCATAAAATTTGAGATTGGGGAGAAAAGAAAATAATTGAATTATGAATAATGCAAAACAAAATTCATAGTTTCCCTGTTCAGCATCTATGCCCGTTAACCCGGACGAGAAAGATCAACTTTATCTAGAACAATTTTTACAGCATTTATAATAACATCAGGTTGATCTACCCAGATAAAATGACCGCTCTCACTTGCTTGAAGTTGAGTACAGTTTGTTGATAACTTCAGCAATTCTACATGCATCTGCTGCCGCAATTGGTTAGCACCTCGTAGAGGAATAAAAAGAGTCCAGAAAGAAGGTTTGAAAAAAGAATTTGCTTTGATATTAACTATAGGCATATCACCAAATTGGTTAGCTATGATAACCTCACGTCCACTCTTACTTAGATTTAACATTTCTCGGCTCATCGTAATCCAGTGTTTAGGACGGCAAAAGGAACGTTTTATGTAATTAAGTGAGTGATTAGGAAATTTACTTAATTCTGGCTTCAGGAGTTCAAATACTTTGCATATCCTCATTAATCGAATAATGCCAAGTATCGATCCTAGAATAGACATGAAAAAACCGGATATAAAAAATAGTTTCAATGCTTGCAACTGAAAAGACATTTTGAGCATTTCACTCTCATGTAGTCCGTCTGTGAGTACCATTCCAATCACCTTCTCAGGAAATCGATGGGCATAAAGTCGGACATTGTAGCTACCAAAAGAATCTCCTATCAAAATGTAGGGTGGTTTAATTCCGGCTTTTGTAAGCAGTGTATCTAATTCTGTCACAATTTGATTGCTGGTTCTGGGATATGGGCTGCGATCGCTCCATCCGTAACCCGCTCGGTCATAGATACATACTCGTCCTAACTTCGTCAATTCTTCAACTAAAAGATAGCCCTCAATTCCTCCTAAGCTGTGGTCTAGAACAATTGTTGGACTAGCTTCTCCTCCAATGTAGAGGTGTAGACGATATCCACCCAAATCAAACATTTGACCAGGGGGCGGCTTTTGATCTTCAAGCCAGCACGCGATCGCTTGATAAATTGTTGTAAAAACTAGTATCGAAGCTCTATTATCCATCATTAATCATAATTAGTAATTGCTGCGCGGTTTCGCTAACGTAATTCGTAATTCAAGAGGCGTTGATACCACCAGTTCTATAAACCACTTGTTTTCTATCAACATTTAAATCCCCATAACAAAACATAATTACGTTAGCGTAGCGGTAGCGAGTCTGCTAGCGTCATTACGAATTACGAATTCTTTAATACCGGGTTTCAGCCTGAGTTGACACTGTTAATACTTGCGGTGGTGTAGCATCTGGTGGATAGAGAAAGTCTACTTCTACTAAAGAGCGATCGCCAGCTTTCATCTTTAATGAAACTAACGGTTCTCCTGGTTGACCTCTCTTTTGCACTAAATGTACAAATTGAGTTTGTGGCTGACCTTGGTCATTTTTGTATCGTACCCGAACTGTTCCTCGGAAAAATACTTCACGGGCTGGTGTACTCAAAAAGCGTAACCCTGGTTTGACTAACTGATTCTTCTTGAGCGGGGTTTGTATGGATACACTCACAGTTTGAGAAGTTTGAGTATTGTTGTATAGCGGCAACTTCAGATTATATTGAATTCCATAGTTGCCATGAGCGCGATATGCGCTGTCAGGATAGCGCACCAGCATAGTAGCACTTTGAATTTGACCAGTTCCTAATGTACCGCCATGCAGGGTACTCAGAGCATAAGAAAACACTTGACCAGGCTGGGGAATAGTTAGATACCTAGCTTTAGGATTATCTACTAATAAGGCTCTCCATCGTGAACCACCAGCCACTCCAGCCACCCGCCCATAAATTATCGGCTTGCCAGTTTCCTCTAGGGGAGTGGGCGCTTTATCTCGTGGCCCAGCTAAATCACCATTATTGAGTAAATTCTGCCATTCTTCTAAAGTAGGCGATCGCTCACTGCCATCAGGATTTACCCGTGCAAACATGGCTAGGCTAGCTGCATAAACAGTGCCATTACTTTGCAATCTGATGAATGTAGACCGCCCATTTAGAGGTGGTGTCAATCCCTGTACAGGAATTGGTAAATTTAGTAACATCCGACTTTGCTTTGCCGGAATCTCAATTTGGCCAGGGAAAATCTCTTGTCGTAGTCCCCTCAACACATCAGACATGACGCGATCGCCTGGGCCTGCAAAAATTGTTCCTAAAGGATTTTGGCTAAAGGATGGTAACTGAATAAATGGTGCATCCGGTTGACTCAAATAACTCGCCGCCTGCCAAATATTCACTTTCACTGTTTCCGAACCAGGGTTGTGCAAAATTATCCCTAAATAGAGCGATAGCAAATTTTCTGGAGGTTCAGCCCTAGCAACATGATGGGCAAAAATATCAAATCGTCCTCGAAAGGGAAAATTCAAATGCGCTGTCGGGACTTTTTTGCCTTCTGGTGGAAAAGTGGAGAGTAAAATTCCTTCCTTCAACACCAATTCTGGACTATTGCTGTTAAAGGTTGGTACTGTATCCAATTTACCTGGTAAAGGACGTACTTCTTGTGGTTGTAAGACTTCTTCAGGTGGTAGTGTCGCTGGAGTTGATTGAGCGATTGGGAAAATTAGTAACAATGGCAACATATACTTAGATATTTCTTTCACCATACAGACATTAACAACTTGATGAAAGTGCCAGTTTGTTAATAATTAATACGAAATCGCCAGAATCCCCATCAAATTTTCTTGGTTTAGAACCGAAATGTGGATAAACAGACAACGGATCGTGAGTTGATTTTGGTCTAAGTAGTCCAAGAATGAATAGTAAAGATAAATTTACCGCAGTCGTGGCTAATCTGAATTGCCACTTCTTTCCACACTAATTTTTCTATATCAACTTTTAATTTTTCTACAGCTAGGAAATGCTTACACAATTAAGTGTGTAAGGATTCCAGCCTGCACACAACAGATGATGTATTCAGGTTTAATTGCATTGATTTTTTCCATTACCTAAGTATTGGCAAGTTCCATATCTACGGGTAACTGGCGTAAAAAACTTAATTCATCTGGTATCAGATCGAGTTTGGTAACTTCAAGTAATAAATCATCAGAAAAATTCGACTGTTGATCTTTTAGGCAAATGTCAAAATAAGTTAATAGAATTCTTTTCTTAATATCAAATATTATTTAGAATAGAAAAACATAGAAAAACCCTCCAATAATAAATTTACAAGGAGCAGGTGAATGCCAGTAATTGCGGTCGTAGACTATGAGATGGGAAATTTGCACTCAGTCTGTAAAGGCTTAGAAAAAGCTGGGGCAACTCCTAATGTTACTTATTCTCCAAAGGAATTAGAGCAGGCAGATGCAATAGTTTTGCCGGGAGTGGGAGCATTTGATCCAGCAGTGCAACACCTGCGATCGCGTGGTTTGGAACAACCCATTAAAGAAGCGATCGCATCCGGTAAACCTTTCTTAGGAATTTGTTTAGGATTGCAAATTCTCTTTGAATCAAGTGCAGAAGGTACTCAACCAGGACTAGGAATTATCAAAGGAAAAGTACGGCGCTTTCGTCCAGAACCTGACATCACTATTCCTCATACGGGTTGGAATCAGCTGGAAATGACTCAGGCAAAAAGTATTTTATGGGAGCATTTACCGTCCGATCCTTGGGTATATTTTGTCCATTCTTACTATGTTGACCCAATAGACCCGCTAATCCGTGCAGCAACCATCACTCACGGTACTCAAACCGTCACAGCTGCGATCGCTCACGAAAATCTGATGGCAGTTCAATTTCACCCCGAAAAATCCTCTAATATCGGATTGCAAATCCTATCTAATTTTGTTGCTCAAGTCCGCGAAAAAATTCCTGCCTAAACTCTTTTTGTCATTTGTTCTTTGTCCTTTGTCTAAAACTAATGACCAATGACTAATGACTAATGACCAATGACTAATGACTAATAACCAATGAGCCTGAGAATTTACGGGAATCGCCAGCTAAAAACTTTACCAGGGAAAGAAACTAGACCTACCAGTGCGCGGGTAAGGGAGGCAGTCTTTAATATTTGGCAGGGAGAAATTGCAGGTTGTCGCTGGCTAGATTTGTGCGCCGGTACTGGTTCAATGGGCGCAGAGGCTTTGTGTAGAGGAGCTAGCCTAGCAGTCGGTATTGAACAATCCAGCCGAGCCTGTGCCACCATTCAACAAAATTGGCAGCAGGTAGCTAATGCCGAGCAAGAATTTCGGGTATTGCGGGGAGATATTACGCAGCAGTTAAAGACTTTATCAGGCAAGCAATTCGATAGAATTTACTTCGATCCACCTTACGCCAGTGGATTGTATCAGCCAGTATTAGAAGCGATCGCTCACCATCAACTTTTAGATCCTAGTGGCGAAATCGCAGTTGAACACGCCTCACAAGGTTGGACACCGCCAGAGATTCCCGCTTGGGAAATTGGCCGAGAGAAGGTTTACGGCAACACATCACTTACTTTCTACAGAATTCGGAGTGAGAAATCAGGGGCAAATAAAGGAGATGAGGAACAATATAACTCTTAACTCTTCACTCCTAACTCTTCACTCCTAACTCTTCACTCCTAACTCCTAACTCCTAACTCAGCACTCCCTCACCCACCCAACTGGTTGGGGCGCTTGTATTGCTTATAGGCAGCGTAAAACAGTCCGGCGAGGGTGACGAAAACTAGACCAAGGACAATACCTGATAGCAGGGGTTCAACCACTGGAAATCTCCTTTTTGTAATTATTAAATATTCGTTGCCTGTTTTTGATTTTACCAAATTTAGTATGAATCCTGCGCCCTACAGACTTTTTGTAAGGCAACTGCTCACAAGAAAATAGTCTCCTATGCTTGCAGACACAATCAAGAACTTTTAAGCTATGTGTAGGAAAAGAAAACTTTTTAGCACACCTAAACTTTCACCGCAAACCTTTTGGATAACCAGATTACCAAACCTGAAATTTTGATTCAGCGCATTGTTTTATTGACGCTGGCCATACTGCTATCAGTCCCTTTGGGGTTTTTTGGTGTTCAGTTGGTTCAAGCCTCCGATCCTTATGTCAAGAGTGTTTTATCTCTAACAGGAAACCCAGTGCAAGGACACGCGATCTTTCAAATTAACTGTGCTGGTTGTCATGGTTTAGAAGCAGACGGACGAGTAGGGCCAAGTTTACAGGCTGTTTCCAAGCATAAATCTCAATATGGATTGATTCATCAGGTGATCAGTGGGGAAACGCCACCAATGCCAGAATTTCAGCCTAGCACCCAAGAAATGGCGGATCTTTTGAGCTATTTAGAGTCGTTGTAGATGTTAAATTTTTTCGGTATTAGATATATACAGCAGATTTCAAGTTGGGTATTTTACCCAGGCTAAGTTTCAAAGCCAGGAATAAAGCGTGTTTTACTTCTGTTAGCGGGACATAGCTTATTCTGACTCCTTAATTCTGCTGTAAATTCCTGATGAAAAAGGCAACACGTCAAAATATTGGCTTTTTTGATTTTTGACAATTTGTAACAAATCTTAATAAGCTATAAAAATTTGTATCCCATATTCTGCACCCTTACCCTTACTCAATTTTTATCTTTGTCGAAAGGTTTTTCCCAAATACTCTTTTAAACCTCATCCATCTTGAGAAGTGGAGTTTTGTCAGAAGATTATTACTGTGAAGAAGTGGGGGTGACAAATAACAAAACAGGGATGCTCAAAATTAACTGCGATCGCTGGAACCAAAATGTTGCAATCTTGAAATAAGAAGCATTAAAAGCAGATCGTGCTGGTAGCCGTGAGCGTTTAATGGCACTGCATGAGATATGTAATTAAAAGAACCCAACACAAGTAAGTAGAGAAACACTACTTAACCCTCAGACAATAATAGAGTGCGAAAAACTAAGGGTTTCAACCTAGACGAGGTTTAAACTGTATATTTTAAAGTGTGTAATTATTAAAAAAGTGAGATTACTGTACTTATCTCGGTAAGATTAAGACAAAAGCTCCCAGTGAATGGGCTACGGTTGAGCTTCTTTAACAAACTAGATATTCTTGAGATGCCCGAAAGCTAATGACTGAAGCTATCCAAATCGGTAATCGTACAATCACAGCCAGTGAATTGATTTCCTTGCTGGCAAGTTACCAAATGCTGCCACAGTTGCAGCGAGAATTGATCATCGATGAGGCGATAGAGCAAAACTCACACTCTGAGAAGGTAGTAATAGAGTGTACACCTGAAGAAGTAGCCCAAGCTAAACAGCAGTTTTACGCTGAAAAACAGTTCAAAAATGAAGAAGATATCCAGCTTTGGATAGCACGTCAAGGGCTGACTCCTGAACAACTAGAAATTATTACCACTCGGAAGCTGAAAATTGAAAAATTTAAGCAAGCCACTTGGGGTAATAAACTAGAATCCTACTTTTTTCAGTCCAAGACAAAACTAGACAAAGTAATTTATTCTCTACTGCGAACCCAGGATGTGGGAATAGCCCAAGAACTTTACTTTCGGATTCAGGCAAAAGAAAACTCTTTTGCTGACTTGGCGCGGGAATACTCACTCGGGCCAGAAGCTCAAACGGGTGGGTTAGTAGGCCCGATTGAACTGAATGCACTACATCCAGTAATGGTGCAAATGCTCTCAAGCAGTCAACCAGGTCAGATATTGCCCCCTACCCGTATTGCTGACTGGTTCGTGATTTTGCGGCTGGAAAAATTTATTCCTGCACAACTCGATGAATTTATGAAAGTGCGCCTGCTGAATGAACTCTTTGAAGCCTGGCTACAAGAACAGCAAAAGCAGATCGTGTCTGCACCATTAGGGTAAGCGGGGACACAAGGACAGGAAAAGGGCAATCAAGCTTTAACCTAAGTATGGGAATCAACTCCCATACTTGACTATAATCATCATTCTTGAGTGCAAACTTGCCTTGAATAAGGTGATGTGCAGCTAAATTGTATAATACGAAAACGTAAAATTCTTGTAGTGCCGGCATCTTGCCCGAATCGAATATACAAATTAAATACGCAACAGCTTATCCAGTTTCAGGGTAACTGAAAGTTTAGGTTTCAAAACCCCTCATTTGTATGAAGGGTTAATGCATTCAGGTCATTTTAGATAATTCACCAAATAGCAAGTTTACCAAGAAAGGCTCCAGCGCTGGAGGCAGCTATGCTGAAGGGAAAACTGAAACTAGCACGGAAGGCCGTGACCGTACCGAACTTGGGTTTAAGACCCCCACCAAATTTTTAATTTGGTGGCTCCTATTCAGGAGGGGTTTGAATCCCCCTCTGAATAGAACATAAAAGCCTTCTGCCCTCAGCATAGCTGCCTTCTTCAATTGCTGATGGCAATCATACAGCATTTACGGCTGTTATGAGGTACAGTAGCAGCAACTAGCAAACCAGTTTCTTAAATGTTGAGGATTTATCAAGTCGAGTGCAACTGAGAT
>NZ_JBALDL010000018.1:0-26940 GCF_036917465.1 Nostoc sp. | reverse complement strand
TGAACGGAGTTCTGATATGGATGAATCCAGTTCAAAGGTGGATGAACGGAGTTCTGATATGGATGAATCCAGTTCAAAGGTGGATGAACGGAGTTTTGATATGGATGAATCCAGTTTTAATTGATAAAATGCCAGATGCGGAAAAGTCCCAAAACCAGCTGGCTAATGAAAAGCTGCTGCACAGGCAAGTTAGTAATAAAGCCAATTATTCGCTGCTAGCCAAAAAACAAGAGGGAATGGTGCTTCTGTTGGCTGATGGCACTATTCAAGCTTGCAATGCAGATAGCGATCGCATTTTAGGACTAACCGCAGAACAGCTTGTAGGGCAAAATCTACTCGATCCCAAGTGGAAATTTATTCATGAAGATGGCTCTCCTTTACTCAGTGAGACTCACCCTGCGATCGCTGCTAAAAAAGGTAAACCTTGCTTGAATGTAGTGTGTGGCTTTTATAAGCCAAATGGTGAGCTAGTCTGGCTATTGTTGTCTTCACAACCTCTGTTCCAAGGTGAAGAAACCATATTATGAATTACTAACCTCAATTGCAGATTTGCTACGGCAGAGATAGGCAGCCCTTCTGACTGGCTCAAAACGCACAAAGACGTTGGACTTCGATGAAATTCAAAAACCCTAGTTTATCCTTGGCTTGGGTAGATTTTCATAAAATTGTTTTTTACAAAAAAATTTTGGGGCATGATTGCCCCAAAATATTGATTGCGATCGCTAATTTGCAGTCTATTATTTGAAATTATTCCATCATCAACAACAACTATCTAAGGAGTGAAAGTTTTTCCTCAAACCCTAGCCATTAGTTAGTTGTATAATGTTACTATAAAGAATAATAATACACCATATCACTTAGAGAAATTTTATTTTTGAAATCTTGCAAAATATCATGATACATTGATATTGACTGCTTTAACCCTCATTGGCAATTATAGAGAGACGGCTATTAAAAGCCCATAACCTTATTGCTTGCATGCGATTTTAAATCTGACAAAATCGCCTACTGGCATTAATCATCTTTATTGTTGCAACATACCATATTACCACAGAAACACTGCCTATCATTATTATTGCGATTTGCGGTTTCTGCAAAATCAAATAGGAATTCTAGCAATATTATGTGGTGAAGATTTGGATTAATGTGATGAGATGTCAGAGCAGCTACTTATAATGTCCAACACTTTAATATTCCAGAGTTAACGCTTCGATATCGAGGCAAACCAAGCAATCATCTGGATATTTCTATTCACTTAACCTTGCATCCAGTATTTTCCAGTAGTCAATCTAAGTATTTCAAGAGGGGATATTTCCATGTTTAGTTTTTCTCGTTGGCCATCAGCAAGGGTTGCTTTAGTAGTTCTGGGAATGACAGCTGCGACAATAACTCCTATCGTAATTTCTGCCCCAGCTTCATCTCAAGATGCTATTCCATCTGCAACACCAACCCCAACTTCCAGAGTTAACTTATCTGATGTCTCCTCAGATTATTGGGCGAGTCCCTTCATTCAAGCCCTAGCTGACAATAGTGTGATTGCTGGCTTTCCTGATGGCAGCTTCAGACCAAATCAAGCTGTAACTCGTGCTGAATTTGCTGCACTTATTCAAAAAGCTTTCCCTAGCCAAAACCGAGTTCGGCAATTAAGCGCAGGTGGATTTAGAGACGTTCCGGCTGGCTATTGGGCGACTTCTGTAATTCAGTACGCCTACGAAACAGGATTTCTGGCAGGCTATCCTGGGAACGTGTTTAAACCAAGCGAACAAATACCTAGAGTACAGGCGATCGTTGCTTTAACAAGTGGTTTGGGTTTGACTGCTAGCAGCACTGGAAGCAGTACTGACCTTAGCACCTATTACACGGACGCTTCAAATATTCCAGGCTATGCTGTTGCAAGTGTTACTAGCGCAACACAATCTAATATTGTTGTTAATTATCCAGATGTCAAACAACTCAATCCGCAACAACCCCTAACTCGTGCAGAAGCTGCGGCACTGTTGTATCAAGCTTTGGCTAAACAGGGACGGGTACAACCAATTGCTAGCAATCTTCCAGCTAGTCAGTATATTGTAGGTGGAACTGCTGGCGGCACTCAAACCGGTACTGATATTGTTTCTCTTGCTGCATCCAGTAATTCTTTGACAACTCTGACTTCTTTATTAAAGATAGCTGGTTTAACAGATATTCTTCAACAACCAGGCCCTTATACAGTTTTCGCTCCCACGGATCAAGCGTTTGCTGCTTTGCCTGCTGCAACATTACAGCAGTTACAGCAACCAGAAAACAAACAAGCATTGATTAAGATTTTGACATACCATGTCGTTCCTGGTGCAGTAAGTTCTAGTCAACTCACAGCTGGGCAACTGAATACTGCTGAAGAAAAACCGGTAAATATTCAAATCGATCGCGCTAGCAATCAAATCTCGGTGAATAATGCCAGAGTTATCCAGGCAGACGTTAAAGCTAGCAATGGTGTTATCCATGCAATTAACCAAGTCCTTGTCCCGCCTGATGTTAACATCAGTCAGTTAAATCAACCACCAACAGGGAATACAGATGGCACAACGCCTAATGTTAAACCAGGTAGAACTACTCTTGGTGGCCCTAGCTATATAGGGGTTGGTGGTAACATTGGTTTGAGCGGTGACGATACAGCTTTGGGCAACAGTAACTTTGCAGTGTTCAGCAAAATTGGTCTGACACGCAATATCTCAGTGCGGCCATCAGTGATCTTTGGGGATGATACATTGTTTATGGTTCCCTTGACTTTAGATTTTACTCCCCGCGCAACTGCTGATGTGGGTAGACGAACCTTCGCTATAGCTCCTTATATCGGCGCTGGTGTAGCCATAGAAGCTAATGGCAATACCGATATTGGATTACTGCTAACTGGTGGTGTAGACGTTCCTCTCGGTTCCAAATTTACGTTAAATGGCGCTGTAAATGCTGCTTTTATGGATGACACTGATGTCGGGCTACAATTAGGACTTGGCTACAACTTCTAACTGAAGGTAGGGGCAATTCATGAATTGCCCCTACCTAGAAAGATGAATTGCCCCTACCTAGAAATAATGGTTTTGGCTGGTGTTTGCATAATTTATAAAGAATTAGAAATCAAACTATACTAAGGAACGTGGATTAAATAAAATGCAAAACTTTATTCTGTCTCTAACTTCCCTCTCCTTTATAAGGAGAGGGATTGAGTGTGAGGTAAGCCAGGGACATTAACTGTATGTTATTTAATTCTTATTCCTAAGATCGCTTGATAGCTAAAGTTAGTCCATCGGCGATTGGGACAAGGGAAAGTGTAACCCGTTCATCATGATGTAACTTTTCGTTAAACGCCCGAATTGATTGGGTGTTTTCATCTTGAATTTGCGGATCGGCAACTTTTCCTAACCATAAAACATTGTCAATAGCGATCAATCCACCTGGACGAACTAATTGCAGCGATCGCTCATAATATCCATCATAATTTTCTTTATCTGCATCAATAAAGGCAAAATCAAATGTCTCGGCTTCTCCATCTGCCAAAAGCGCATCTAGAGTTTCCAAACCTGGAGCCAGTCGCAGATCGATTTTATCGGCAACTCCAGCTTGCTGCCAATACCGCCGAGCGATCGCAGTAAATTCTTCACTCACATCAGCAGCAATAATCTTACCATCTTCAGGAAGTGCTAAGGCTACTGAGAGTGAACTATAACCTGTAAATACGCCAACTTCCAGGGTTTTCTTGGCTCCAATCAGCTGCACCAGTAGTCTCATAAACTGCCCTTGTTCTGGTGAAATCTGCATTCTGCTTCTGGGATGGCTAGCGGTTTCTTGGCGCAACTTCAAAAGAATCTCCGGTTCCCGCAGCGAAACGGATAAAAGGTAATTATAGAGTTGGTTATCAAGACCTAAAGACTGTTTTGGCATGATAGATGGGAGAATTAAAAGAAACTACAGCTATACTATCGCTTAAGAGTGGTTTTTTAGGAATCACCAATGTACCAATCAAGGTTAAGAATTTTCTGCTGAATACAATTGTCTAGCTTGATATTTAATTTTCACGTGATATGATGTCCCCTTGATTATTTAATTAAATCTGAAGAACCCCACCCCGCCAAAGCTATGCTTTGGCGGGGTGGGGTTCTTTTATTATGGATAATTTGGCGGACATGATATGAGTCCCATTAGGGAATTTAAAAACCTGGCAAAATGGCAACCAGGCTCCGATTACCCAAGTTAAATTGTATAAAGATAAACGACTTCAAGGGTTTTATCAGGGGCTACCACACAAGTAAATTGCTTTGGTCAAACACCATCTACTAAGTGATTTATAAAAATACTATCTCTAGCAATTATTTGCAGGGGATTTTTCTCAGCAGATAAATATTAATAATCAGGTTTGGCATTTGCTGCAACTGGAATATTAAATGCGTATAGGCGTTGTTGTTGAAGTACGCATTAGCCCCTAAATAACGGGTAACGTCTGTATAAATTCCTGTTCGCTTCAGCAGCAAATGGCAGAGTGGGAGTTTGAAAGCTGACTGATATGCTTCCTCCCACTCTTTTTTTATTGAAACAGAATTCTCTTTCAAAATTCAGTATCCCGTAAAAACTCAATAATCGCTGCATTCAACTCCTCAAAAGCACCTGTTGAGGCATCATGATAGCAGTTAGACAAAACTTTTAATTTGGAATTGGGAATATGCTGATGTAATTTTTCACCATGACTAACAGGAAACCAACTATCTTGATCGCCCCACAAAACTAGTGTAGGACATTTAATTGCACTCAGGTTATTTTGAATTTTGGTAAGCATATTTGGTTTATTTACTTGCCAATTCTCAATTTCTCGTGCTGCTATTTGTAACTCTTCAGCAACTTTGGCAATCGTACCAGGAAATTCAATAAATGGGTAAGTTATCCAATAGACATCTTCCTGGGTCAAAATTGACGGATCAAATAATACCCTACGTCTTTCTATTGCCATAATTTCTCTTAGTAGAGGTGCAAACAAATATGCCAAACGTAAAGAGTCAATTGTTTCTATTACTTCTCGCGGAATTTGGGCTAGTAACCACATACCCCAATGAGGTAGTTGTTTAGTAAAAACAGGTACGTTTACTACTACAAGCTGTCTGATTAACTGCGGATTTTCTTGAGCTAGGGCAAGGGCAACTAGTCCCCCTAGAGATTCAGCCACAATTATTACGGGTTCATCACACAATGCTTGAATAATTCTTTGAAACTCAATAATTTGATGACCGTTATGTTCTTTGCGAAACAATGTTTTTTCAGAAAAACCAAAACCTTTGGCATCAAAACAAATTACCCGAAAATGTTTAGATAATGCTCCTATGCTATGTCGCCAATTATAGCTCCAACTACCCATGCCATGTAATAAAATTAGTGGTTTACCTCTACCTTTTTCGCCATAGGAAATTTGTACAGGATACCCTTGAATATCACTAATAATTAGATTTTGCCGTCCTTTAGGGAAGGTAGCCTGCCACCAATCTTTCATTAATTTATCATAAATAATTTAACTATAGCAGTCTGTTATGATTTTGGAATTTATTTGCTTAGGCAAGCAGGCAATAGGAAGGAGTCAAATATGACTTCTATAGTTTTGCTAGTTGATGTCAATAGCAGCTAACAAGGTACTCAGCAAATACTTCAGTTTAATCCCAGCAATTTATGTATCATGCTCTAAATTTCAATTACGAATTACGTTAGCGTAGCCCATTACGAATTACGAATTAATTTAACCCCCACTTAAAGCATTCCACAGCATTCTAATTAGTATCACGGGTAATGCTACTAAAATAATGGAAATTATCAACAATCCAAACAAAAGGGCAATGATAAACCATCTGTCTGCACTCTTTTGTTCGCTGGGAAACTTTAAGTATTCTTCCAAGAGCTTGATATTATTAGTGTTAGCTTTCCAGGCAAAATCAAAAAAGTCTCCCAGAACTGGAACAGCACCTACTAAGCCATCAAGGATCACATTTACAACCATTTTGCCTAAAGTGGCTCTAGATACACCCAGCCGCGCTGCTTCTAAGATAATGTAGCTAGAAAACATAACACCCAAAAAATCACCACCAATAGGTATAAGTCCTAAAATTGGATCTAGACCAAAACCAATCTTTGTACCAGGAATGGTAATAATATTATCTAGGAGCCGACTTAACTGACGCAGGCGCTTCAAGGTGGGTGCTTTGGCATCAGGTTCAATCATAGAAAACCGAGGGTTAGAATCTGGCATGAAGGCGATCGCTAACTTTGTATTGAATCGTTAGACATTCTACTCCCCTACTGAGCTTTTGCAAAACTTTTCTCAGGGATTTACAAATTAATATTTTTCGTTAGATTCTGACTGCGCTTTTGGGCGCATATCTTTGCCGACTGTTACATTCAACTGATCGCCAATTAAGAGTACAGCAGCGCTCATCGACAACCAGAGCATCAAAACTATCACAGCCCCTACAGCACCATATACTTTATTATAATTGCCAAAATTAGCCACATAAAGCCGAAATAGGGCAGACAATATTGCCCAGAAAACAGCTGCTAAAATTGCTCCAGGCATCATTGGTGTGCCTGAGTTCCACGCACTTGGCCCATAGCGATAGACAAAGCCAAAGGCGATGGCAACAATACTTAAAGCTAAAGGCCAGCGTAACAGCTGCCAAAGATGCAATAAGAAGCTCAAAGAACCATTTTCGCGTACTACCATTCCTAACAGCCAGTCGCTAGTAAACACTAAGAAAGAAGCCAGCACTAAAAGCAACATAGTACCGACTGTTAATCCCAAAGAGACAAGCTTGGCTTTCCAAAAGGGGCGGATCTTTTCTGAAGGAATTTGATGGATTTGGTCGAGGGCTGTCATCGCGGTACTCACCGCCCCAGAAGCAGTCCAAATTGCTAATACAAAGCTCAGAGAAAATAAGCTACTGTTTCTAGAATTGGTAATTTCTGTGGTAGCAAAATCACGAATCAGAACCAGGGCTTGTTCAGGTAAGACTTGACTAAGTTGTGCCGCTAACTGTTTAAAGGTATCTTGTAAAGATTCTGCCAATAAACCAATAGCTGTGAGGACAGCAAGAATCGCTGGAAACAGCGATAACATGGCATTGAAGGCGATTTCCGAAGCTAGTCCCAAAAGTCGTCTTTCGATTGTCCTGGCAAAAGTTTTTTTGAGCGTGCGCCAATTGAGGTGGCGAAAGAAGCGGAAAAAACGAGGGTTTGGCATAATTTAGAGGTAAAACTGGTTAGGCTTCTTAACTACTGTGCCAAATTTGGCGTAGCGATCGCATTTATCTTTTTACCGCAATAATACCGAGTGGGGAGATGAGGGAGCAGGGGGAGAAGAACCATTTATGATTATTTCCCAATTCCCAATTCCCAATTCCCAATCTCCAATCCCCAATCCCCAATCCCCAATAACTATGAATCAAGATTTTACACAACAGTGGTTGACAGAAATCCAGGAACTTAGAGAGCAGATGGCGACACTTCAGAGCGATCGCAATACGGCTTGGGAAAGTACGCAAAAATGGCGACAGCTTTACAACACAGAAGCAGAACAACGCCGCACAGATGCCCAATTGTCCCAACAGGCGATCGCATCTCTGAAGGCAGATTTGCATAAACTGCGAGGTTTTGAGGTTGAAACACTGGCTGCTGAGACATCAGTAACAACGATCCAAAAAGAGATAGAACAGCTAAAATCTGTGGAGGAGTTGCAAGCTAAACTTATTGCTGTAATCAAAGAACGCGATCGCCTTTTGCAAGCTTTGAAAACTGAACAAGATAACCACGCCCAAACCCGCAATAGCCTTACTACTGCCTTGGGTGATGCGATCGACAGATTAACACAGGAACGAGCCGCAGCAGAAAAAGAGAGTAAATGACCTTTTTTAAATTAAAAATTCTTTTCCCCTGCCCCCTGCCCCCTTTCCTCGTCGATGAAGCTATTGTTCTCTCGACTAAATGCCAGATGCAATTAATGTCTCTATCGACTTGCTATCCAGGGGTTGGGAGAAAAAATATCCCTGTGCGTATTTGCATCTCATGGTTCTAAGTTGTGCTAGTTGCTCTACTGTTTCTACGCCCTCTGCTATTACATCTATATTTAAATTCTGAGCTAGGGTAACGATCGCCTGAACAATCTCCAAGTTTTCTCCATTAACACCAATTTTAGTAATAAAAGAACGATCGATCTTTAAGGCATTACTTGGAAAGCGGTGCAGGTAACTCAAAGATGAATAGCCTATGCCAAAATCATCTAAATGTAATTGGATATTCATCTGTTGCAGCTGCAAAAGCATCAAAGTTGCTGATTGAATATTTTCCATCAATACGCTTTCGGTAATCTCCAGCTTTAAACTGCTGGCTTCCAAGCCAGTCTCTTGCATAATTTGGTTAATTTTCTCAATCAGATTGGGTTGTAAAAACTGTTTAGTGGAAAGATTTACACTAATTGTTAAAGGTGGATCGGTTGGAAATTGGATTTGCCAAGCCCGCATCTGCCGACAAGCCTCACCCAGTACCCAATAACCAATAGGAATAATTAGCCCAGTTTCTTCTGCTAGTGGAATAAAGTTATTTGGAGGAACTAATCCGTTTTGTGGATGTTGCCAGCGAACGAGAGCCTCGAAACCAATAATCTTGCAAGTTTCTAACAAAACAATTGGCTGGTAGTAAACCTGAAACTCCTGGCGTTCAACAGCCCGCCGTAGATCCATCTCTAACTCTAATAGCTTCGTTACTTGGGTGTACATGGTTGAGTCAAACATCTCATGGCGTGCTTTACCTAATGCTTTGGCACGATACATTGCAATGTCAGCATCACGCAGCAGTTCCTCTGGATGGTTGTAACTACCCTTGCTCAGGGTGATACCAATGCTGACGGTAGTAAATACCTCATATCCGCTGAGTTTGAATGCAGATGTCAGAGCTTTGTGTATCCTCTCCACTACGCCCGTTACGTCATTAATGGTGTTGATATCATCAAGCAAAATTGTAAATTCATCTCCCCCTATACGGGCAACTGTGTCTCCAGCACGCAGACACTTCTCTAATCTACGAGCAAGGGCAGTTAAGAGTTGATTGCCAATCATGTGGCCGAGACTGTCGTTGACAATTTTGAAGCGATCTAGGTCTAGAAAGAGAACAGCAAATGTATAGTTCGCACGTCGTTTTGCCAGTATCAACGCCCGTTCTAGCCGTTCTATAAATAAGGCACGGTTTGGCAAGCTAGTTAGTATATCGTGAAAAGCATCATGAATTAATTGTGCCTCCGCCAGTTTGAGAGCGGTAATGTTACGAGAAATACTTAAGACAAAGTATACTGAACCGTCGCTAGCTAATTCAGGGACAAGACGGGTATGGTAATGTGTTGTTTGAGAAGCGATCGCTAAACTGCATTCAAACTCGGTTTCTTGTTTAGTTTGAAAAACTTGCTGAACCTTATGATCATATATCGCGCAAAATTCTTCTGGTAAATTTAACTCTGCGTTTGTTTTGCCGATAAATGTTTCGGCTGATATCCCTGTAACCTTTTCAATAGCCGGATTAACGTAAACGTATTGTAATTGAGGGTTAAATCTGGAAATAATATCAGGTGCATTTTCAACTAATGCTTTGAATTCTTGCTCACGACGCGCTAATGCGTCTAATATCTGCTTACGCTCAGTGATATCTTGAAAAACGCAAACTGCACCTGTAATGTTACCGTTGTCATCTTTAATCGCTGCAATACTATCATCAATTGGAATTTGTGTACCGTTTTTAGCAATAAGTATCGTCTGCTCTGGTATACCGGCAGTAACGCCAGACTGAAAAACTTGTCTGATTGGACTTTCAATGATTTTTCGCGTTTCTTCATGAGCAATATTGAATATTTCAGTTGTTTCTTTACCAAAGGCATCTGAATAATTCCAACCCGTCAACTCTTCTGCAATCGGATTCATAAAATTCACAGTTCCAGATGCGTCACTAGTAATTACAGCATCTCCAATACTTTTAAGTACAGTAGTCAGCCATTGTTCATTATGCTTTAATTTTTTTTCCGTCTGATGCTTAGAAAGGGTAATTTCAATAGTGAACTTTAACTCTTTTTCTTTGAAGGGTTTGAGAATATAGCCAAATGGCTCTGTTCCCTTAGCTCTATTCAGTGTTGATTCATCTCCATTAGCAGTAAGATAGATTATTGGAATATTAAAAATATTATGAATTATTTGAGCAGCCTCCACCCCGTCCATCTCTCCTTTGAGGTGAATATCCATTAAAATTAAATCTAAAGAATCGGTTGCTGCTTTTTTAATTGCTTCTTCTCCAGAATCGACAAGTCCCAGAACAGTATATCCAAATTTTCTAAGCCGATTTTGTATATCCATCGCCACGATGAATTCATCTTCAACAACTAATATATTTATTGGGTTCATGACTTTGGTAAGTTATAAGGTTAGAAGTTTTTATTCGGAAATATAATTTTAGACTTCACTCCGTTATAACTGATAAAATCTATTTTGCCTTGTAACTGATGTGTTAGACCTTTAACTAACCGCAGTCCTAATGATTATGTAGCTTGAAAGTCAAAGTCTTGGGAAAAACCGACACCATTATCACTGATAGTAAGTGTAAATAAATTTGCTTCTAGAGAGCAAAAGCCAATAGAAATTTCTCCCGGTTCTCTTGAGGGAAAAGCATATTTTAGGGAATTTGAAATAAGTTCATTGATAATCAAGCCATAAGGAATAGCTGTATCAATAGCTAGAAAAACCTCCTCAACGTTCATTTTCAAGGTAATGGCGCTGGAATTAACGTTGTATGAATAAAATAAATTAGTTACTAAATCTTGAATATAGTCAGCAAAATCAATTCTTGCCAAGTCTTGAGATTGATATAGTTTCTCGTGGATGTAAAGCCATTGATTCAATCCGGTTCTGGCTATCTTTGAATACCTCAAGGGCTTGATTGTCCTTGAGATGCTCTGCTTGCAGATTGAGCTTATATTAGCTTGATATTAAATTGACTGATTAAATACGTAGACTATTTAACAATTCAAAATTCAAACATTTTAGACAGTTTCAGACGTTGTTTGAAAAGTAATTTGTTGTGATTTTGGACACTTGTTGATCCCCCCTAACCCCCCTTAAAAAGGGGGGAACTGGAATCAAAGTCCCCCAATTTATCGGGGGATTTAGGGGGATCTAGAACGTTTTGATACTCACAAGAGGACTTTTCAAACATCCTCTCAGACGTTCGCGTAGCGTTTCGCAGAAGTGACGCTTCGGAATTTCTGGAATAAGGTAAAAATAATATGGCATGGGGATAATTAACTCATGCAACTAACTCAAGGTAAGGTAAAGTACCCATGCTGAGGCGCTTAATTGTGATTGTGACTGCCGCTATACTCTTTAGCAATTCCTTGACATTGGCACAGACTAAAAAACCCAAACCACCGGATCAATTTCCTCCTAGTCCCCTAGAAATTACCACACCCGATCCACTGCTGCCACGTTCGCCCAAGGATAAACAGCCGTTAACTGTTCAAGAACAGCAAAAGTTACAGCCAGCACTAGATACCTTAAATCAAGAAGCAGCAGCGAAACTGCAAGGAGGGGATCAGGTGACGGCGTTTGAAATTTGGAACCGGGAACTTCGCTTGCGGCGCTTTTTCGGGCCATTCGCAGAGGTGCAAGCGCTATCACGAGTCGGGGCGATCGCCTGGAAGCAAAACAATGGAGAAGAAGTACAATATATTTTGCAGCGATTGCAAGCCATTCAAAAACAGGCAAAATCTCAGAAAAAAACTGCCCAAGTCGATCTAGAATTGTGGCGATCGCTAGCCCAAGCTTACCAAGATGTGCGATCGATTAAACTAGCTGTAGAAGCTTACGACCAAGTTTTGTTAGTGGTGCGAGAGCAAAAAGATCCGCTAGCACTAGTAGAAATACTTGAGACAATGGGCGAACTACATTTAACTTGGTTTGATTATACCAAAGCTGCCCCAGTCTACGAGGAATTATTGGGTTTAGCGACTTCCCAAGGTGAGCATATAAAGGAGTTAACATATCTGCAACGGCTGGCTTACATTTATGAGCAGACAGAGCAACCGCAGCAGTCATTGAATGTACTTAATAGACTAGTAAAAATTTATGTTAGTGAAAATAATCTTACTAAAATCCCAGAATTAAAGCTAGCGATCGCTTCAAATTACGAATCTTTAGCAAAGAAAGATCCTAACTTACTCCTAGAAGCTTTTAATAATTATCAAGAAGCTTATACCACTGCTTGGCAATTACTAGAATACGTTCGTGCTGGTGAAGCTTTGCAGAAGTTAATTGCACTGTACCGTTCTCAAGGACAAATAGACGAAGCTTTACAGACTAGCCAAATTCTTGTACAGACACAGACGCAAGCCGCCAACTTGTACGGGGTGATGCAAGCTTACGACCAAATTGGGCAATTACATCTAGAACGCAAAGATTTTCCTCAAGCATTAACAGCTTTTAAAAAAGGATTGAAAATAGCACAACAACTTAAATATGAAGAAGCATACTTTACTGGGCAAATTGAAAAAGTCTCGAAAGCAAAATTGTAGAAAATATTAACACTATTCAATCCCCAAATTTTGGATTTTAAATTTTTGATTTTGGATTGAAATATTCAAAATCAAAAAATGCCTAAGAGGAATTTTGAACCAATAAATTTATTCTGCCTCTTATTGATACAATATAAATATAATTTTAGTTTTTATTATGACCCACAAAGACTCATGACACAGAGCAACTAAATTTATCGGGGTTATTATTTTGAATTTTGAATTTTGAATTCGGAGCGAAGCGACGTGACTTCCCTATCAACATTAACTTTACCCGATCACAGCGACTTACCAGATTCAGATGGTACATTTGTGAAAAATCTTCAGGAGCATTCACAAAGTATCTTAATTACAGATTCAATTAAACCAATTTTAGAGGATGTTTTAAAAGTGGCTGGCTGTAATTTTAGGCACTTGCTGATCCCCCCAACCCCCCTTAAGAAGGGGGGCAAAGTCTCTGAAAGTCCCCCTTTTTAAGGGGAGCCACTTGCTTCACTTGGGGGGAACCGGAATCAAAATCTCCCTTTTTAAAGGAGATTTAGAGGGATCTAAAACTTTTGATACCGAAAAGAGAACTTTTCAAACATCCTCTAAAATACTTACTACGAACTTGCTTACCTATCAATTTTAAATACAAGCCGAACTTGTAAAAGTCCGGCTGAGTTTAATCAATCGTCTATACGCAATAACTTGCGGTAAAACGGTTGTGAAAAATCGGTCAGGCGATGACGTTTATAGTTGTCCATAACTTCAATTAAAAAATTAATAAACTCGAAACTAGCCATCATCAGTTCGTAACTCAGGTCTGCGTTACCATCAAACTGAATTCGGCAACGGGTTAAGTCTGAGGGTAAAGTAGCAACATTCCAGGAGGCGACGAAGGGTATATGTTCACTAGCTTCTATCTTCCGGTGTCCTTCCAAGACCCCTTTTTGATAAAGACTGATGGCATAGGGTAAGAAATTGCGCTTAGTACCTTGGACGTAAGGTAAGTAAACACTGGCTTGTTGCTGAGTAGCAGGCTGGAGTTGCTCAATAGACATTGTTAAATATTCCTCAAGTTAGTTGGCAACTAAGGATATTAGTGGATGTTAGTAGTGTTCCCAAAAGATGTGCCTAAAGCACACAGTAGAACGAGGGAGTAGGGAGCAGGGAGAAAATTCCTCTTCTCTGCACCCTTCCCCCAGCCCCTCCGCCTCTTTTACTCAATGCCGCATAAATGAAGTTACTGCTAAGAAATATTAAAATTTCGGTTACAATAAGGCTGCATTAACTTTGATCGAAGCTGGGCGCAATAACATAACATGAAAAATCCCCACTATAAAGTTGTGGATGTTATTATTGCTGTTTCTCCCAACAAAAAGCTGCTCCTACCTTGGTATCACTTTGCATAAACCGGAGTTCTCATTGAAGAAAGTTCTACTCTACAAGCTTCCTGCCCAAGTGGTTATCAAAGGAATCAAGCCTCTGTCTAAGAGTTGGAAACGTGGTTAATGCTAAGTAATTATCCAGAGTGGCGGTGACAACAAAGGTAGTCCCGTCGGCTTTTTGCTTAGGGATAGCGGGTATTGCAGTTTGCCCATTCCGATTAATATCGGGAAAAGTAGCTTAGGGATATTTGTCCGTAAAATTACTAACTGTAGACAAATACTGGTTTTTGAATCAAGCAACCTAACCTATGCCAGCGAATTCCTGGCCCGAAGAAGATTCTTATCAAGAGCTTGATCCGCTCAACTCCTTGTTGTCTGACCTATCAGTAGATGAGGAGTCAGTGTTAGAGACAGATCCTATGTCTTTACCATCCCGGTTTCAAGGTCGTAGACGTAAGGCAGCTTTAGTCTTGACCGTTGTCTGGAGTGGCACGATCGCTCTACATTTAGTTTCTTGGGCTTCTATATTTATTCTAGGACTGACCACCATTCTAGGATTTCATGCCTTGGTGGTAGTGTTTACTAAATCCCGTCGCCATCCAAAAGAAATACAGGGAGATTTGCCCTTTGTATCTGTGTTAGTGGCTGCGAAAAATGAGGAAGCGGTAATTGCAAAATTAGTCAAAAATCTTTGTAATCTGGAATATCCAGGTGGGCAATATGAAGTATGGATTATTGACGATCACAGCAGCGATCGCACGCCACATTTATTAGCAGAATTAGAGCAGAAACACGACCAACTGAAAGTACTCAGGCGTTCAGCAGAAGCTAGTGGCGGCAAGTCAGGGGCATTGAATCAGGTGTTGCCACTGACAAAGGGTGAAATTATAGCAGTATTTGATGCTGATGCCCAAGTTGCACCAGATATGCTGCAACAAGTAATACCTTTATTTCAAAGAGAAAAAGTGGGGGCGGTGCAGGTGCGAAAAGCGATTGCCAACGCTAAAGAAAACTTTTGGACTAAGGGGCAAATGGCCGAAATGGCTCTTGATACCTGGTTTCAGCAACAGCGCACTGCCCTTGGTGGTATTGGCGAACTGCGGGGCAATGGTCAATTTGTCCGGCGTTCAGCCTTGGAAAGCTGCGGTGGCTGGAATGAGGAAACCATTACCGATGATTTGGATTTGACAATCCGCTTACATTTGGATAAATGGGATATTGAGTGTGTTTTCCATCCAGCAGTGCAAGAAGAAGGTGTGACAAATGCGATCGCACTTTGGCATCAGCGCAACCGATGGGCAGAAGGCGGTTATCAACGCTATCTGGATTATTGGGATTTAATTCTCAAAAACCGCATGGGATGGCGCAAAAGCTGGGATTTGCTGATTTTTATGCTGATTATGTATATCTTACCCACAGCAACAGTCCCAGATTTATTAATGGCGATCGCGCGTCATCGTCCACCAATGTTAAGTCCCATTACAGGTTTGTCCGTTACCATGTCGATGGTAGGAATGTATACAGGTCTAAGGCGCATCCGTCAAGATCCGAAATTCTCACTTTCTACATATTTGCTGATGCTAGTGCAAACTATGCGTGGCAGTTTATATATGTTGCACTGGCTACTCGTAATGAGCAGTGCTACTGCCCGAATGTCGGTAAGGCCAAAGCGCCTAAAATGGGTGAAAACCTTACATACTGGGAATGGGGAATAGGTAATGGGGCATGGGGCATGGGAAATAGGGAGATGATCGAGTAGAGGGGTAGAAGGACAGAGGAGAACTTTCTCAGGTCTTTCCCAAATGCCCAATGCCCAATGCCCAATTTTTAATCATCCACTTCTGATTCTTCTACCCATTCAGGTGTAGTTATGGAATCGGAAAATTCTGGGAAATCATCTGCAAAGCGGATAACTTGTCCGTTAAAGAATTCTGCTAGACGTTGGGCGGCGATCGCTACTTCATCAACTTCCCAATCAGGTGCAGGTGTTCGCTGTGGTGCTGGAGGCAAAGTTTGCGCCCCATTTCCATTTGCCCCATTTCCATTTGCCCCATTTCCATTTCTTGCTACCGGCTCGGTTTTTAGTGGTGCTGGTGGTGGCGTTGCTGGCTGTGGTACTGGCGCTGGAGGCGAAATTTGCTGGTTGTAACTTGGAGTAGCTGGTTGCTGGACGCGACTAGATTCTTTTGGCGGAGGAGCTTTCTTAGCGGAGGTAGCAGTTAGAGAGCTTATTTGTTCCAAGTTTACCTGAACTTCACACCCAAAAGTCTTTTGGAAAGCTGCCTTCATCATCGGGAGATCGGATTTAAGTGTTTCATACCACTTAGCTCCTTTGACAGCAATACGCGCTACAGTACCGTTAAACTCTATTAGCTGGCACATTTGCCCGAGTAAAGCTTGTCGGGAAGGCATCGGAAAATTAGCACGCACCTGTTGCCAAACCTGAGTTAAATCATATTGTGCTTCTCCAACAACTTCTGAAGTTACTGGTTCAACGTTCGCAGGCGACACAGGTACAGCTACAGGTTCTGGGGTTGGTGGTGAAACTGAGTTAACAGCAGAATTATGATTTGTTTGCGGTTCAACTACTGGAGATGAAGCAACGGGCTGATTTTGAGCAGGCGCTACATGATGGTTTGGAGAATTATGAATTGTTTGTGGTTCAGCTATCGGTAAAGAAGAGACTGCATGATTTTGGGGAACTGCTAGAGGATAGCTAGGAGAAACAGCCGGTGAGTTAACTCGCGGCGCGACACTTGGTGCTTGTAGCTGAATATTCGTCGCACTGGGTAACAATCCTAGTAATGTTACCTCTAACCACAAACGTGGCTGGGTGCTGTTTTTAATTTGCACTTCCGATGTTCGCAGGTGTTGCTGTCCCGCTAAAATCACGCTCATATCGAAGTATTGGGCAAACTCAACCAGCGCCGTCCAGGTTTGCTGAGTACAAGCAACCAAATCGTGGCGGTTGGGTGCAGTTTTGGCAATGAGTAAATCGCGGTAGAAGGCGGCAAGATTTTGGAGGAGAGTTAGGGGTTCTCGACCACGATCTAGAATGTAGTGAGTACAGTCTAGAACCGCTTCGGGTTTATTTTGAGCGATCGCATTTAAAAGCCCCAATAAGTCCTGTTCGCTTACCGTCCCCACCAAATCCCAAACTCTATCTGGTGTCACTTCACCAGCTAATAAACCCAATTGATCGAGTAAACTTTCGGCATCCCGCAACCCGCCTTGAGAAAGTTGGGCTATAAGGGTTACAGCTTCAGGTGAAATATGAATGCTTTCATAAGATGCGATCGCACTTAAATGCTTAACCATCGCCTCTAATTGAATGCGTCTAAAATCAAACCTTTGACAGCGCGAAATAATTGTTGGTAAAACCCGTTGTGGATCTGTTGTCGCCAATACAAAAACTACGTGCCTCGGTGGTTCTTCTAGGGTCTTAAGTAGCGCGTTGAATGCCTGGGTACTGAGCATGTGGCATTCATCAATGACATAAACCTTGTAACGACACTGCACAGGAGCAAACTGGGCTTTTTCAATCAACTCGCGGATATTATCGACACCAGTATTACTAGCAGCATCGATTTCAATTACATCTAAGGCATAACCCTTGGTGATTCCCTGACAAACATCACACACGCCGCAGGGTTCAGCAGTGGGGCGATCACTTTTGAGACAATTGAGAGATTTAGCCAAAATCCGGGCGCTAGAAGTTTTCCCCGTACCTCTTGGCCCAGTAAATAAATAGGCGGGGGCTATTTTGGATGTGCCGATCGCGTTCGTGAGGGTGGTAGCGATCGCCTCTTGTCCCACCAGTTCAGCAAAACTTTTGGGGCGATATTTGTGGTGCAGGGGTTCGTAAGACATGGAAAAATAGACTTCAATGCCTTTCAACGTGAATTAGTAGCACCGAGTCGAGTTTAGGATTCAATTATTTTAAACTCTCGTACCTGCTTTGTTTATCGATATTGCCATAGCGCTTACATTCAACTAGTGCCGTCAATTTTGGCACTCAGGAAAGCAAGCCACCAGATCATATTCTTGACTATGATTCCAACATCAACGTATCGGAATTATAGCATAGCATTTAGTACATTTGTTCTATTTAAGATTGGGGGGTAGGGGAAAATAACTCTTGACAAATGACAAATGACTAATGACTATACGTTTTATTGACTGAACTAACGCTATAGTCCAGTGCGATCGCTACAATTTTAGGATAAACAAAATTCGATGGTGCAGCAGATGCTCAAGCGGCTATTTCAATGGCTCAGAAAGCTTTTTCAGAGCTTGTTCGGTGGAAAACAGAATGTCTCAAAATCTAGAGGGAATATCCCAAAAGAACCAGCACCACCCCTAAGCGATACCGATCTGGAATTTCTCTTCACCGAGCTATTGCAAGGAGTACATCAAGCACGAGGGGAAGCCTGGGCGCAAAAGTGGCTGCATAATATTGAACATCGGATTACAACTGAAGACTGGGTTAAGTGGTTAGGGCGCTTTGGCGAAAAATTGCTAGCATCACCTACACCCAATAATGAAATAGCTGCGCGGTTAGTACAACTAGGTGAGTTGAACATCGGAGAAGTCGGAGATGTTGCCTATAGTATCGGGATGCAGCTGTTGACACGCAATCAAGGCGAACCAATTTGGGAATATGAAGAAACAGATGCTGTTAGCACGATTTTACCCTCTGAGCCAATTATCCCCATATCAGAATCAGTAGATACGCCAGAGAACCCCCCAGAGGGAGAATACCAGACTGTCACCCTAGAAGAGTTGTTTGTGATGTTGCAGGACGATGAAAACTTACGCCAGCAGATTGCTCAACAGCTTGCCGTTGAAACAGATGATCCACAACTGCTTGTCCAGGCATTGATCGATCAATTATATCCTGCCGGTCAATCGACTACAGAGCAAACAGAAAATTAGTCGAATCGGGGAATTGTATTGTAACGTTGTAATACTGTACTCTTGAATGTTTGTATATTTTTTGCTAACCTGCGACGGAAGCGCCGTCACAATCTAATGGATTTTTACGTAATTGATGATTTTTTTAACACAACGATGGCTACAATCTAGAAAAACAAAATCCAATAGTGTGGCAGATGCTCAGGCGGATATCGCAGTCGCTTAAAAGGTTTTTAAAGCGCCTCATTGAAAGTAAGCAGGGTAGTTCTCTCAAGGGTGCGAGAGGGCGTAATCTGGTGGGTGTACTACCAGAACTAACCAATGCCGATCTAGAACAATTGTTTATCCAATTGTTGGAAGGCGTGCATCAAGCACGAGGACGACAGTGGGCATTGAGGTATCTGCAACGGGTCGAAAATCGGATTCCGGCTGAACGCTGGATAGATTGGTTGGTGATGTTTGGCGAAAGCTTGCTAGCTTCACCTACACCGAATTCTCTTTTAGCAGCCCAGATGGTGCAATTGGGGGAACTTGGTGTTGGCAGAATTGGAGATGTTGCTTATGACATTGGCATCCGAATGATGCAAAACTCACCTACGCAGATAGAGTATGAGGAGAATTATCCAGAAGAGGGCTTAGAAATCACTCCTGAAGAATATGGGGCAGAAATTACTGCTGGGGAAGAACTGCTCCTCAATTTAGGTGAGCAGTTATGGGAATATGATGAGGCAGATGTCATAGAAACCACTCCTGGGGAAGAACTGCTGCGCAATTTAGGCGAACAGTTATGGGAGGATGATGAGCCAGATGTTGGAGAAATCATAACCGATGAAGAAATTATCCCAATTTCGCCTGGGCAAGAGCTAATTCGTAGCTTAGGTGAGCAGTTATGGGAATATGACGCGCCAGATGTTGAGCCAATCGCATCAGCACCGGAAAATACCTCTTTTGAGGAAAGATTCACCGAGATTTCAGAGGAATTGGTATTGGAGTATGAAAGGGAAGAAGCCCAAACCACAATACCCGAAAATCTTCCTCTCCCCGCAAAGGAAGATTCAATTACCTTGTTAACCCAACTAAGGTTTGATGATGAAGAAGTTATTCAAAGTACAACAGGAGCAAATCTCCTTTCTACTAGACAAAGAACTGAATTAACAACTTCTCCCTCAGTGGAAACCTGGGATAACGCTTTGACAAATTTAGAGCCAAATGTGGCTAATACATTAGATGAGTTGTGGGTGAGATTGGATCAGAGTACCAATTTAGTCCAGCAACTTGCTTCTAACTTGGCAGTTCAAAGCACTAATTCTCCTGGGACTATTGAGCGACATAGCGATAATCCGATTACCCACGCTCAAGGGTGGTTTTACCAAGGTCTTCAGCAAGCGAAAACAGGTGATTTATTAGGTGCGATCGCATCTTACGATCAAGCTATTGAACTTGAACCAGAATTTTCCGAATATTGGTTTAATCGAGGTTTAACACTATTCCATTTAGAACGTTTTGAAGAAGCGATCGCATCTTACGAAACCGCTATAGAACTGAAACCCGACTTCTACAAAGCTTGGTACAACCGAGGCGGAACTCTCGGAGAATTAGGATATTTTGAAGAAGCGATCGCATCTTTTGACAAAGCCATAGAAGTCAAGCCAGACTATCAAGAAGCGTGGTCTAGCAAGGGTTTGGCACTACTGAAATTAGGTTGGCTACCCGAAGCAATCGCCAGTTATGACCAAGCCCTGCATTTGGAACCAGAAGACCAGGAAAACTGGTATCACCGAGGCATAGCCCTAGCTGTCGGCGAACAATTTGCAGAAGCGATTATATCCTACGATAAAGCCCTAGAAATTGACCCAGAGTATCACGAAGTTTGGATAGATCGGGGTGTGGTGCTGTTTAATTTAGGAAGGTGGTCAGAAGCGATCGCATCCTGGGATAAAGCACTATCAGTTCAAGCCGACTTCTACTTAGCTTGGTACAACCGAGGTATAGCGTTAGACAACTTAGGTCGTCGCCAAGAAGCGATCGCCTCCTATCGCCAAGCGATCGCCATTAAACCCGACTTCCATCTAGCTTGGTATAATCAGGCAGTAGCACTGTTTTATTTAGAACAATTTGCTGAAGCGATCGCCTGTTATGACAGCGCTTTGGAAATTAAACAAGATTATTGGGAAGCTTGGATTGGTAGGGGAACTGCGATCGGTCATTTAGTAGATACTGACGCATTGCGGAATTTGTCGAGTAGTATTACAGCGATAAATCCCGACTTACAACAGGTTGGCTACGAAGGAAAATTAGCCAGCTATGAAGAAGGGTTAAAGCATCTGCGGACAGATACCCATCCAGAAGGTTGGGGGAGATTGCATTTGGCGATCGCTAATACTTACTACGAACAAGGCAAAAAACATAGCAATCCCCGCGATTATTGGCGCAAAGCAGCGTCTGAATACCATCAAGCGCTGTTAACTCTGACACTAGAATATTTTCCCCAGTTCCACTTAGAGGTTTTACAATCTCTCAGCAAAGTCCTAATGGGTTTGGGACAAACAACACAAGTTCAAGAATTGCTGCAACGCGGTACAGATTTATTGCGACAATTGCTGAGTGAAGAAACTCGCTCAGATGAAAGTAAAAAACAGCTAGCTTTGAAATTTGCCGGCTTCGATCAATTGGCAGTTGATTTAGCAGTAGAATCTGGTGATTTAGTAGAAGCTTGGGAAATTGCCGAACAAGGCAAAAATGCTTGTTTAAACAGGCTGCTTTCTGGATGGAATGATAATATTTACTCGCCCCATTATAGTGCAATTCAACAACTATTCAATCCCACAACAGCAATTATTTACTGGCATATTAGTCCAGTAGCCTTACATACTTTCATTCTCAAAGACCAAGCGCCATCACCGATTCTCCTATTTACACCCATGCAAGATGTCGGCGGAATACCTTTAGGAGAAGACGCTATCCGTCTCAATGAATTACCGCTACCCGAAGCAGTACAACGCCTAATTGAATTTGAAATCTGGCTAGAAGATTGGCATCAACAATACCAAGAATATCGCACCACAGCCCAAGACAAAGAAAGTAAAAGCCAACATTCTTGGCGAGTTGATATGGAAGAGAAGTTGATGCAGTTGTATAGCATCCTGAATATTTCCACAATTACCCAGGAACTCGAAGGCATCACCCAACTGGTTTTAATTCCTCACCGCGACTTGTATAGATTGCCCATTCATACCCTTTTCCATCTCTCTTCTCAATCTCAGGAAGAGTTACCGAATGTGGAGTCAAATTTCACCGCCATCTATCTACCTAGTGCGCAAAGAGGTTTATCAATCAGAACTGAAGATATTTGGCAGTGGCAAAATCAGTTATTGCTGAGTGTTGAACATCCTGAAAGTGCAGATTATCCTCCACTAAAATTTGCCAAACTGGAGTCTGAAGTTGTTAGTCAGATGTTCAATAATATCGAACGAATTCAGGGAGTAGAAGCTACAAAAGATATTGTTGAAAATGCCTTGTTTTATAGATATAACATCTTTAATTTTACAGGTCATGTAACTAATAATTTGGCTGAACCCAAAAAATCAGAATTAGCATTAGCAGGTGAAGATAAACTTACTCTAGATGAAATTTGCCAACAAAATCTATCAAGTTACAACCTGATTACTCTCTCTGACTGTGAAAATTTAAGTCTTAGCAACTACACTATCAGCAGCGAATATGTGAGTTTAGCTAGTGGTTTTGTGAATCAAGGCGTTCCTCATGTAGTGAGTACTCTTTGGATTGTAGAATCTTCAGCTAGTGCCTTGGTAATGATAGAGTTTTACCGAAGATTACAGCCTGATAAATCAGCAGTTACTGCCTTAGCCGAAGCAACACGGTGGCTGAAAGAACTCACTGCTGGAGAACTGACAAAATGGTATCAAGATATCTTGAATAATCTGCATCCTGAAGAATTACGAATTCAAACTTATTTAGCCACACAACTATATAGAAATAGTAAAATGGCATCAGATAAAAATCTTTATAATCATCCTTACTACTGGGCAGCATTTACAATTACAGGTAAACCGAATTAATCCTTAGAGGTAGGGGCAATTCATGAATTGCTCCTACCTCAAAATCTTTACTTTTAGTTTATAAACCTTTGAATTAAGTCTAATCTAACTCCCTGCGTCCTTCTAATGCTCGTGCCAGTGTTATTTCATCAGCATATTCTAAATCACCACCTACAGGTAAACCAAAGGCAATCCGCGTCACCTTGGTAAATGGTTTCAGTAGCTGACCGATATATAGTGTTGTTGTCTCTCCTTCTACACTTGGACTAATTGCTAGAATTACTTCTTGGGGTTTTTGCTGACTTACTCGCCGTTGTAAAGCCAGTATAGTTAACTGTTCTGGCCCAATTCCATCAATTGGAGAAATCACCCCACCCAAAACGTGATATTTGCCTTTATATTCGCGGGTTTTTTCGAGCGCAATCACATCGCGGGGATCTGCTACAACACAGATAGTTTTGTTGTCCCGATTGGCATTCCGGCAGATTTCACAAACAGGTTCAGCAGATAAATGAAAGCAAACAGAACACAAACCGATCTGTTTTTTTGCCTCAATTAAAGCTTGTGCTAAAGCCTCTACTTCTGCTTCTGGACGCTTCAAAATATGCAAAGCCAGTCGTTGGGCAGATTTAGGGCCAACTCCCGGCAGCCGTTGCAATTGCTCAATTAACCGTGCTAAAGGGCGTGCGTAAACCGTTGTCTTATCTCCAGTGTCTTATTACCATAACTATGATGACATTTTTACAGCATTTTGGATTGGTTATTTAATATTATGACCTGATGAATACTTATAGGACGACTTTTGTAATTCACGTGCTAGTTCAGACAATCCGCAGTCTTTTAAGTTTTGGTAAAAACTCTCGTCCTTTGATATACGGAGTTTTGCAAGTGAACGTATTGCATCTTCTAGCTCTTTGACACGATTTAAGTGGTGAGCCAAACTAGCTGCTTGCTCTATAACGGTAGGATTGTAGTCTCGCCGTATAAACTGTTTAGCTGACTCAAACGCACCTTCCAAATCTCCATTATCTTTCAAAGTTTCTATTGCTAAAAAGATGAGCGAACCTCCTAGCTGCTTCGGAGGAATATCTGGAATTAATCTCGCTGCAATCTCAGTTTGACCTAGCTTCAAAGCTGTTCTAGCTGCAATCAATTTTGCTTGGATTTGGATATCATCATCAAGTTCTTGATCATCACACAAAGGAAAAACAACATCAAAACTTTTAGAATATTCTTCTAAATCTTCCAATATATCTGCGTAGCGTACAGATTGTTCTGAGTTAAGTTCTTCCCTTTGCCATAGGGTATCGATGACACGCACAGCTTTTTTCTTATCTTGTTTATCAAGCTTCCGCTCAGATAAATAGCTTTCCGCAAGAATTTGTTGTGCTTCTTGGTCAGTTGGTAATAGCTCAAGGAGTTCCCAACCAAAAGACCTTAATTTTTCTGTGTTCTCCCTTAACCGGAAGAACCGCATAGCAGTACGATATACATCTGGATGCGGATAGAGTGCAACTAGCTCTAAAATATCCTCTTCTGACTTTTCGAGTGAAGATGAAAAGAGCAAACGACTACCTATTTGCTCAATCTCAGCCCGAATATTTTCACTAGAAAGTTCTAAATTCAATCCATAAAATAATCGCACATAATTGCTTACTAGTTCCTTATTACTGTCAGGATCAGCAATTGCCAAGAACTCTTCTAGTTCTAGATTCTCACAGGAAAACAAAAAGAACAGTTTAGTCTCATCTATGTCAAAAATTTGGCAACATCTTTGCTTAAAGCCGTCTAAATCTTTAGGTTTTGGTACGCGTGAGACAACAACTTTAACATCGATTGACTTTCCAAGCGCTTTGGCTACTGCACTTTGCTGAATTAGCTGCTTAATATGCTTGCTTACTTTGATACTTTCTGAACTCAAAGGAGACAGCATGACAACTTCATCAGGTAGCTGCTGTGTACAAATACCTGCTATTTCGGTAATGCCTGTGCGGGAGTCTATAATCACAAAATCTGCCTGTAATTCTTTTTCAATCCGGGCAAGAAACTGTTGAAAAAACGCAACCCCATCACGTTTTTTAGAGAATAATAAATTCCAGTTAAGCTCAGTCAGCTTTCTGTAATACTCATCGGAGAGATATTGCCCTGCTGGAATGAGCCACAAGGGTGAAGTTTTTTTTGAAGGAATTGGTATCAGAAGGCTTATTTGCTTAATGCTTCCTGGATCAGTATTTTGTTGTTGATAATCTAGGATGTAATCAAGAAGTCCTTTTTGATCAGCTGGTAATTCAAATCCAGAAAACTGGGCAAATTTTGCGTCTAAACCTGGTGCTTCCAGATCAAAATCTACTAAAACAGTTTTTCGACCCAGTTTAGCTAGATAAAGTGCAAAATTTGCTGCGGCCAGTGTTCTACCAACACCACCTTTATACGAATAAAAAGTAATTGTTTTCATGCCACACTATCCCTCCCCCAAGAACCTCCTTGTCGATGCCGAACATACTGTGCCTCAGAATATGTCTCTCTCTCTTTCGGTGAGATTAAGTTAAAATCTGCGGTTGGCACTTCGTTCACAGGCTCTGTGTCGTCAGCATCTTCAAATATTGCCTTGATGGCTGCCTCTACTTCTATCTTATCCACAGTCAGATTTGCTGCAATTATTTCAACCCGCTGCTTTTCTATAATAATCGCTGCCTCAAAATCTGCGCCTAAAGCGTTTAAGTAGGCAAGTACGGAGTCAAACGTGTGATCATTATTGATGTCTTCCAACTTGGATACCCAACTTTGTCCCACACCAAACCGTTCACCCATTTCCTTTTGGGTAAGTCCAAGCCGCTTACGTACATTTCGCATTGCCTGAGTTAAAGCAAGCCGAAAAATCTCCTGACGTTCGACCAGACGATTCTCAGGTGTATCCTGGATAATTTTGTTTAAGGAAACTAAAGCATCGCCGCCTAGATGGGGATTATTGCTCATCTGTTTTATCCTCCTTCGCTACTACCAAATCTCGCCGATTAGCTGCAATCTTAATTTCATTTGGTGGAGTTTTACGCCCCTTTTTTTTAAAAGCGTGCAGCAAAATTAGACGCTTAGGTGTTAATGCACAGAGAAAGATACGGATATTGTTAGGAGTGTTATCCAAACGTAATTCATAAAGATTATTTTCTGTTTCTATTTTGTCTAAAATATCTGAACGCTCGACCAGTAAGGCTAATCCTTTGTTTTTTAGATAGTAGAGGCGCAGTTGAAACTGCTTCAATTCGCCCTTGGTGAGCGAAGGATCATTGAAGAACTCCTCAACTGGTTGAGTCCCGTCTACCTGCTGGTAGTAAATAATCTGCCATTCTTCACTCACCACAGGCTCCTCGCACCCTGAACTAATATGCCATCTTTGGAATATTAGTTGATATTACAATATTATTAACCTAAAAATTCGGTTGGACTGATGACCAGTGAGTTCAGTCGTTATACAGCTAGGTTATGAGTGGTGTAGTTTTGAGCCTATCGGGTTAGCGAGGTGAGCTGTGAGGTGCGTAGACCTAGCCCGCCGCAGGCATCGCCTCTTTGAGACACTGTAAAATTAAGTCAGACTTACAGAGATGATGTGAGCATGAAAACGCCAGCCAAATGCTCGTAGATGAATATCATCGCATGATTGAAGCGGGGATTCTGCGCGATCGCTATGTGAAGTTGCTAGCGGGTGAAATTTTGTAAATGGGTTGAACTTTCAATTCTTATACATCCATACAAAAAGCGCCCTCCCAAATTGGGAGGGCGCTTTTTATTTACTTTTAGTCCTTGAGAATTAACCGTTGATAGCAGGAGCAGAAAGAGCAACAGGAGCCGCTTGTGCAGATGCCAAATCAAGAGGGAAGTTGTGAGCATTACGCTCGTGCATCACTTCCATACCCAGGTTAGCGCGGTTGATTACATCCGCCCAAGTTGCAATTACACGACCTTCAGAGTCAATGATTGATTGGTTGAAGTTGAAACC
>NZ_JBALDL010000017.1:0-10078 GCF_036917465.1 Nostoc sp. | reverse complement strand
AACCCTTCCCGAACTCAGAGGTGAAACACTGTTGCGGCAACGATAGTTTAGGGGTCGCCCTACGCAAAAATAGCTCGATGCCAGGGATAATCTTAAAAACAAAACTCGGTAGCTATGATACATGTTAGCTACCGAGTTTTGTTTTATGCAATATGCAATTTTCTTCTTTTTGTAGTTATTGACTGCGAGTGTCCTTATCCCTGCCTTGTCATCATTATCATTCTTGAGAAATTTGCCGATAAGCTTGCCGACATTGTTGATAATTGTCTGGCAAAATCTCGGCATTACCAAAACATAATTGCTCGTGAGTGGTAATTAAAGTTTCATAGGGCTGTATAGAAGTCACAGCCGATCGCAGCAATTGCAGATATTCTCCATCTGTACGGCTGATTTTGTGGGGTACGATCGCTTTTTTATCCAACTGCTGCAACATCGCTAAATAAACACAACGGCAAGCCTCACGGTAGTTACCTTGACGGTAAAATTCTTGCGATCGCTCCAATAAAAGGGCTATAGATGACTCACTAGAGCGAGTCTTTGCACGAAAATCAGTAAAATTGCCACTTCTACTTAGCCAAGAATATAGATAAGGACTAAATTCTCGCCATAATCGCCAACTTATCCAAACTGTAAATAAAGCTATTACCAGCCAAAAGAGGAATTTCAGCAATTCAGCAAGCCAAGGGCTAATTGACCATCCAGTAGGCAATTCTGGTAGAGCTTGCTCAAAGCGGTAGAACTGGTATTCCCACCATTCCCCCACTTGTTGCTGGAATAGAGATAACTGCCAACTCCAGCTAGTTTTTTCAAAAGTATCTGTAGGCATAGAGGGGAATGGGGGAGTAGAGGAGTGGAAGACAAGGGGGAGAATGGAGAATAACTTATGCCTAATGGCTAATGACTCTTGACTCTTTTTTTGTCATTATCCAGCCAATTACAACAAGTAATGCACCTAATGCAAGAAATCCTAAATCCCAAGTTAACTGATTTGGGCCTGCTTTGACATGATGGACACCGAGAATTTGGTGGTCAATTAAACCTTCAACTAAATCGAACAATCCAATTCCAATCAATATTGACCCAATAAAAGTCTGTGATGACCAAGGAACATCATCACGCCCTCCAGCACGCCATAGCAACACAAGTCCTACCACGGTGAATACCCAATTCACGCTATGAAATAACCCATCCCATAGCATGTTCAAATCTATATTCGCCATGTTTGTCAAAGGTCGAATGTTACTGAGCATGTGATGCCACTGGAGGATCTGATGCAGTAAAATTCCATCAATAAAGCCTCCAAGACCTACACCAAGAAAAACTCCAGCAGTAATTAGTGGTGCGCGTCGGTTGATGGTTCCACTTTTTGTCTCCATTGTCAACCTCATAGATAGGCTTTTCTACTAAAATAAACTCTTTTGGCAGAAATCTCTTCTATCTTGAGGCGAGTAAGAGCATTGAAGGAGGCAGGAGTCAGAGGGCAGTATTCCTCTCTCTTGAACTGGCTCTATTGTTAATCAATCCTCAAATTTGATCTGCATACCCGCTTTCACTGGGTCGAAATCTTGAGGAAAATGGGTGCTGCAATCGTAGTCTGCTTTTTCCAGATTTGCTCCTTTGAGATGGGCTTGGCGGAGATTCGCTGACATCAATAATGCTCCTCTAAGATCGGCATCCCTCAGATTAGCTTGATTGAGATCCACGAAACTCAGGTCAGTTCCCCTAAGATTCGCGCCACTTAGGTTAGCTTCACTCAAGTCAGCATAACTGAGGTCAGATCCTTTCAAGTTAATGCCTTGCAAATCGGCATTACCCAGTTCTGCTTTACTAAAGTCTCGTTTTCCTGCTGCATAACTCTCTACAAGAGTAGCGGCAGTATTTATGGGGTGTTGAGAATTGACTTCAGACATATAACAGCCTCAGAGGTTGTCTCGTTATTACTACCAATAAGGATTGCATCACAAAAAATGCCTAACTAGTCAAAGGTTACAAATTTTCCTACTTCATCCTTAACTAAATGTAATACATAAGTTCCTTTTGCTTTCGGAGCGATCTTCGTTCACAAAGGTCTTGGAGTGTATATTTTTCCAAAACGGAATTAGCAGCCTGACGTGCTTCCTGCCAAACTTCCTGAATTAGCTCACCTTCTACTGTGTTGGGAGTCGGCTCAGAATCAGATACAACAATATCTGACCCTTCCATGCAGGTGAAGGCATCTAACACTGTAATCTTTCCAGGGTCTCGTGCCAGAATATAGCCACCTTTCGCTCCGCGTATACTCTTAATTAAACCTCCACGTCTTAATGTTGCTAAAAGTTGTTCTAAATAGCGGTTTGGTATGTCTTGTAAGACCGCTATTTCTCGAATTTGCAGCGCTTCACCGTTAGGGTAGCAGGTTGCTAACTCTAAGAGAGCTAGAAGTGCGTATTCTGATTTGTTAGAGATCACCACAGGCGTAATATTTTAAACTTACACTTAAATATACAAAGTCATTAAGTTTGTTTACCTAAGCTATTGTTCAGACAAACTTTACAATCAACTAATTGTTGACCGGCTAACTCCACTTTAAAGACATTTCAGTATATAAGCAATTACTTTTTATTTTGAATTCGATAAATAAAAGTGATTTATTTTTGTACAGTCTTTCTGGGTGGACAATAACTTAAAAGCTTAGTACTTTTAGCTCTCAACACAATTTCGTCAGCTTGTTAGCTTGAAGTTGCGGGGGTTTAGGCATCTATTGGAAGGTAACAATGTTCAAAAGCACACCCATAAGAAATAAAAAGCAGCATTAAGCTTAAGCTGTTGCGCATTTAATTTGCACAATTAGAGCGCTCATGTTGCCCACCCCACAAGAGATTTATTTTTTGGAGGATGCAAATTAAAAATTTTTTAGCTTAGTTCTAACCAGTATTTTAAATGAAAAGCAATCAGTTATTTCTCAAAGACAAAAGGGCGACGCGCTTTTGATCAATCTTATGTAGAAGTTTTTTAATGTTCTTATCTAGCAATGTCACTCAATTTGGCTCTTAAATCTGCCCATTTGATACCTGCTAGGCTGGGTAATACAACATGAGCGGCTCCAACTCGTTCAACGGGGCCGAGTCCTACTGCACACATTCCAGCAGCTAGAGCCGCCTCAACGCCTGCTGTGGCATCTTCTACAACCACAGATTGCGTTGGTTCGATTCCTAGCTGCTTGGCTGCATACAGAAATAAGTCGGGTGCTGGCTTGGGTTGCTGTACGCTGTAACCGTCCGCGATCGCATCTACTTTATCAGCAATGCCCAATCGCTCAATTACTGTGCGGGCATTTTTACTAGCTGAACCAATGCCGATTTTAATCCCCGCTTGTCGCAGTTCATCCAAAAGAGCGATCGCACCTGGTAACAAATCCTTGGATGTCATATTTTGAATCAATTCCACATAGTATTGATTTTTGCGCTCCATCATCTCTAAGATTTGTGCTTCTGTATATGGTCTATTCCCAAGAATCAGCATGAGGGAAGCACGGCGAGATACACCCCGCAGCGCTTCGTTGTCCTGCCGATTAAATGGTATACCCTCTTCATCTGCTAACTTCTTCCAAGCTAGATAATGAAGTTCTGCTGTATCTGTTAACACACCATCTAAATCGAAGATGAATCCTTGGATGTTGGGGGATTGGGGACTGGGCATTGGGGATTGGGGACTGGGGATTTGGGGGGATGAAGAAGATGAGGGGGATAAGGGGGGATTTGGAGATAGGGAAAGTTGGAGATATTCTAGTTGACTAGTTATATCTTGTGCGACTTGTCCTTTGCGGAGATCGAATTCGTGCCATTTATTGCCCCAGCGCAGTTTAAACTTTAGGCGCGTCCAGCGATCAGGTAGATGGGGATTGGCTACGGGGCCATTTTCGGTGATTTGGATGCCACCGAATCCAAAAATTACAGCTTGCCAAATGCCGCCAGCACTAGCGCCATGAATTCCATCGCTGGTGTTACCTCGGTTATCTTCAAGATCCACCATTAACGCGTGCATAAACACATCGTAAGCTTCGGTTGATTTGCCCAAATCGGAAGCTAAGATGGCATGAACTGCTGGGCCAAGAGACGAACCATAAGTAATATCTGTACGGGGTGCGTAGTAATCCCAGTTTACCTGCAATGCTTTTTCGCTGTAGGGAAAATCTGTTGATTCTCGCATTAAATAAAGAAGCATCAATATATCTGGCTGTTTTATTACTTGATATTTGTTAGTTTGATCCACACCCAAAACGGCTTGCATGGAGCGATCGCGCCCTTTGTCGTCTGCTAAATTTATATCTTCTAATTGGAAAAATCCCTCGCACTGCTCAATTAGTTCTGTTGATGGCTCGTAGAGAAACAATATTTTGGCGATAATATCTTGCCAGTGCGTTCGCTGTTCTGAGGTGAGTTGCAGTTTCTCTTCTAATTCTCTGGCTCGTTCGGGGAATTTTTGAACCAACCAATCATAAACTGCGATCGCTTTCTCTAAATGCCATTGCGCCATCCGGTTTGTAAAGGCGTTGTTGTGAACGAGTTCATGGTATTCATCTACTCCGATTACGCCCCGAATTTCATACTGTTGGCGCTCCGAATTGAATTCTACCCGGCTAGCCCAGAAGATAGCGGTATCTAAGATTATCTCTGCGCCGCACTTTTGCATCCACTCATCATCACCAGTGGTTTGCCAATAATTCCAAGCGGCGTAGGGAATATCTGCATTGATATGAATTTCGCGATCGCGGCACCAAATCCGCACGTCTTCACCATAAAAATCATTTCCGAGTGCCCAACGTGGTGTTACTTCATCTCCACTATCAGCACTTTCCCAGGCAAACATTGCCCCTTTATAACCGTAATGGGTTGCCTTGCGTCTAGCTCCTGGTAAGGTGCGCCAACGGTAAGTAAGTAGGTTTCGGGCGATCGCTGGTTGGGTAAATATAAACATGGGCAACATAAAAATTTCTGTATCCCAAAATATATGACCGCGATAGCCAAATCCCGAAAGGGTTTTAGCAGGAATGCTTACCCTGTCATCATTGGGTGGGCCAGCAATCAGCAGCTGAAACAGATTGTAGCGAACAGCAAAAGTCGCTGTGCTATCCCCCTCAATCAGGATGTCACTTTGCTGCCAAACCTCATCCCATGCCTGCTGATTGGCTTTTTGTAGAGTTGCGAAGTCTGGCAGGTGCGCAAGTTTTTCTTGAGCGGCTGAGACTGGGGTATCAATCTCCCGCGAGGTAAAAACTGTGACTAATTTTTCTACTGTTACGGTCTGTTGCGCCTTAGCCAAAAAGGTAGTGCTTAAGGTTGGATAACCGGGTGCAGTATTGACTTGCAAAGATGCTTCAGCACCTAATATTGTCACCTTAGCAGCCATACCGAGTTCAATTCGGGAGTGGCGGGTGCGGCGTTGCAACCAGATTCCTTGGTCTGTTTTGCCCTGATCTAGTCCTTCCCAGTGATTGAAACCCTGATTTTCGGGATAGCCGTTGATACTAGCTTGAATTTCAATTAACCCATCGAAATCTACTGGCGTTAAATGGCAGCGTAGCGCCAACACGTGCGGATCTGCAAGACTAGCAAAGCGTTCAAAGCTAATATCTATGGTTTTTCCACTGGGAGAACGCCAACGCAAAGCACGGGTGAGTAGTCCTTGACGGAGATCGAGTTGGCGATCGTAGCTTAATATCTCACCTTGATCGAGACGGAAGCGTTCGCGTAGCGTCTCCGTTCGCGCAGCGTCCCGCAGGGAAGGAGATTCGCCATTCACAATTATTATCAAGGGTAGCCAGTCAGGGCAATTTACCAGTTCAGTGTATACTACTGGCACATCATCGTAGACACCGTTGATGAAAGTAGCTGGCAATGCATGAGGATACCCTTCCTCAAAACTGCCTCTTGTTCCTAGATACCCATTGCCGATTGTAAAGACGGTTTCTTTAGATTGCAATTGGTCTGGGTCAAACTGGGTTTCGCTTAATATCCAGTCTGTGTATGTAAAATGGCGAGAACGGCCTTTTGTTTCCATAAAGTGGGAATTGGGAAATTTGATTCAAAGGTGGATGAACGGAGTTCAGAGGTGGATGAACGGAGTTCAAAGGTGGATGAACGGAGTTCAAAGGTGGATGAACGGAGTTCAAAGGTGGATGAACGGAGTTCAAAGGTGGATGAACGGAGTTCAAAGGTGGATGAACGGAGTTCAGAGGTGGATGAACGGAGTCCAGAGGTGGATGAACGGAGTTCAAAGGTGGATGAACGGAGTTCAAAAATGGATGAACGAGTATCTGAGCTTAATGTTTCAAGTTCTAACTCCCCTTCTCTATAGACTCAAAATATCCAATCTACTCCCAATTACGAATTAGGAATTAGGAATTAGGAATTACCCTCATGTGTTTTTCTAAAATCTTTTCGGCTCTAGGTTTATAAATGAGATGAAATAAGGTTTCCATATAGCGATCTCTGGCTTCGTTATTTTCTGGTGCAACAAAGTTCCAAAAAGTAAACATTTTTGCAAGCAGTAGTAATTGATTACTATGTAAATGCCAATTATATCGATTATGAATTCGCTGACTCATCCATTCTGAAACTTCGTGCCAGTATTCAGGGTGAGTATCGCATTGGTCAAGGAACTCTATAATTTTCTTTGCTGTTTCTTCTAAGTCCGTAGGATTAACATTAAATCGGTTTTCTTGGTTTTCGATAATTTCTAAAGAACCGCCAAATTGAGTAGTAAAAGTAGGCAAGCCGGAAATCATCGCTTCCAAAAGACTCCGCCCGAAGGATTCAAAGCGGGCAAAATGGACATAAATTCCCTGAGAATCTGCAACTACCCGGTAGGCTTCGCCGAGTTCAATGCTAGGGATACGCATCCCCACCCAGCGAATCTTGCCAGAGAGATGATATCGATCGATAATGTCATAGAGTTTTTGAATTTCTTCTGCTTCTTCTCGGTTTATAGCTTCATCTGGATGCAGTTTACTACTTAAGATAATCAGGTTACAACGTTCTTGCAACGCCTGACTTTTACCAAAGCATTCAGCTAAACCAGTGAGATTCTTGATTGAAGTAATGGTATTAACGGCAAAGATTGGTCGCTTATTAGGGCGATCTAAGTTACCAAAGATTTGGGGGTCTTCGCGGCTAAATAGTAAGTCGTGGACTTGTGTACTAAGGTGAGAATCTCGGTCTTCTTTTTGGCTAAAGGGAAAGAAAATATTCTCATTTACTCCCGGCGGCACTAAGTTGAATTTAGGACTAAACAAATCAATGCCATCAACTACATGATACAACTGCGGCATTGTAAACCACTTATACGACTCATATTGACCTATTGTGTCGGGTGTGCCGACAATTTCTTGATAGGACGATGTGATAATGAAGTCGGCGGCATTCATGCTAATCAAATCGGCGGTGAATTGTACGGAGAAATGATATTCTTCTTCTAAATCTTGCCAATATAAATTGCTAAATAGATATTTAGGTTTTGCCAAAGAATGAGCAATGTTGCACTGGGTAACTTTCATCCGGCGAGATAGAAGGAAGGCTACTAAGTTACCGTCGCTGTAATTACCAACAATAAGATTAGGCTTGACTTTAAATTGAGCTAGTAATTCTTTTTCTGCATCTATGGCAAATTGTTCTAAATAAGGCCAAATCTCAAATTTAGAAATCCAATTGTTGGTGATTTCTGGATTGAATTCACCAAAAGGAACGCGCAATATCCAAGCATTTTCAGTATCTTGGACTTTTTCTAAACGCAGATTACAAAATGTTCCTTCACAGTTGGGGATTAGCCGAGTGAGAATAATTATGTGGGGTTTAATGCCTAGCTGGTCTAGTCCAGCGAGTTTAATTTGTTCCTGTAGTTCGTTTTCTAAGCTGCGAGCTTGTTCAAGCACGTAGATAACTTGACCGAGTGTTTCATCTCTTCCTAAAACATCTTCCTGCCCAACCCAACCGTGGATGGAAACGAGGACGACGCGAAAAACGGCGGGGACACGGGCCACAAATGCTTCTAAGATGCCAGGTTCTGGGGAGTCAATGAGTCGGTTGAGGAGTTCTAGGGTTTCGGAAACTCGCGCCGCAGTGTTACCCCAACCCGGCTCAAAGCCGAGTTCTTGGAGGTTTAAGCGGAATTTTTCATAAGGTTCATCAGGCGATCGCTCATTTAGCAAATTAAGTGCTAACTTAATTTGTTTGGCTAACTGAATACCGGAGGGAATGCGATCGCTAAACAGTAGGCGAACCCCATTGTGTTTTAAGCCCTGTAATGCTTTAAACAACATTTCTACCCAATATTCGGGATCAGTCAACAATTGATTGCACAGGTAATGGTTAAGGAAGGCTAAACCTTGACCAATATTTCTGGGATCGTCGATTCTGGGAGAACCATCATAAAAGGGGTGGAGGTCGATTTCGAGGATGTCGGGTTGGTAGCGGTTGACTAAGCGATCTCTTACATCTAGCAGTACTTGCGGTGTCATCTGCTCGAAGTTATTAAAATCGGCTGTTAGTCGCCAAACCTGCTGGTTAGCAATCTTTGGTCGAACCACGAACCAGGTATTTTCCTCCTCGATAATTATTTCGTGAGTGTACTCTATCAGTTTGCCAACAGAAGAAGAGTGGTAAAAATAAGCTGGCTTTTGGGATTGATGACAGTAATCGGCAAAAGCTTGCAAAATCTCATTTCTCAGAAAATAACCCTTACCTGAAGCACTCAACGTAGAAATCAACTGATGCAGAGCAGTTTTTTCATCACCGTTGAAGACAGCTTGAATTAGTTCATACATGATGACGAATTCCAAAACTTTAGCTAGTCCACGACCTCATTTTTCTCTCCAGTTTCCGATTCGGTGAGGTACATTTCCTACCTTATAGTAGGTAACTATGAAGAACACTCGCGTCTAGCTCTGGGATGAAACACTGCGATGACTTCAAATCTATCTCACATTCCGCACCCTTAACTGTCACAATCGGTTATTACGGAATTAAATTCATCAAAAAAGAGTAAAAAATTACATTTATCTCTAAAAAACACATTTTGAAGAGGAAAATTTATCAGATGTATTCTCAATAAGCAGCAATAAATAATAAGGGTGGCAATTTCATGCGAATTTGTAGAAATGTACCTGTTTCAATCCCTAATAGGGATTTAGATAAATTGCAATCCGATACTGGAAAAATTGGACGAACAATTAATATCTGTTTCAATCCCTAATAGGGATTTAGATAAATTGCAATGGAATTATTATTCCCGATGACTCTGTGCTTGCTTTGTTTCAATCCCTAATAGGGATTTAGATAAATTGCAATCTTGTGAATGCTCACACAATGCTCAAAACACAGAATTACAGGTTTCAATCCCTAATAGGGATTTAGATAAATTGCAATTTTATCGACGAGCTTGGTCGTGTCACTTTTCCTGTGCCTAGTTTCAATCCCTAATAGGGATTTAGATAAATTGCAATTTTACTTATTTTTGATTCCCCAATAAAACAGGAGAGGGTTTCAATCCCTAATAGGGATTTAGATAAATTGCAATGCTATTAAATCTAGCAGTCCTTCCCGCGAGGTGTCGCGTTTCAATCCCTAATAGGGATTTAGATAAATTGCAATGAGTAGAATTATTAGCAGCTTGTTTGGCTTCAGTTTCAATCCCTAATAGGGATTTAGATAAATTGCAATTGAGTAGTCAATGCAGATAAACCCTGGAGAAGTCTGTTTCAATCCCTAATAGGGATTTAGATAAATTGCAATGTTTAGCTGAATACCAAAAACACCTCATCAGTCTAAGTTTCAATCCCTAATAGGGATTTAGATAAATTGCAATCTCGATCGGTTCATTGAGCGCCAAGCAAAAGCTTATGGGTTTCAATCCCTAATAGGGATTTAGATAAATTGCAATTATTTCACTGCGATGGTATAACTTTTCATGATGAGTTTCAATCCCTAATAGGGATTTAGATAAATTGCAATTGTAATCGTAGAGGTTGCCATAACTTTCGCTGCTCCGTTTCAATCCCTAATAGGGATTTAGATAAATTGCAATGGGACGGCGGTTTACAGTT
>NZ_JBALDL010000016.1:0-121436 GCF_036917465.1 Nostoc sp. | reverse complement strand
TTGGGATTGCACTGTACGCTCAAGGGAAGTTGGAGCAAGCGATCGCCGCCTACCAAAGAGCTTTGCAAATCGACCCAAACTATGCAAACGCTCACAATAACCTGGGTTTAGCACTGGACAAGCAAGGGAAGTTGGAGCAAGCGATCGCCGCCTACCAAAGAGCTTTGCAAATCGACCCAAACTATGCAAACGCTCACTATAACCTTGGGATTGCACTGTACGCTCAAGGGAAGTTGGAGCAAGCGATCGCCGCCTACCAAAGAGCTTTGCAAATCGACCCAAACTATGCAAACGCTCACAATAACCTGGGTTTAGCACTGGACAAGCAAGGGAAGTTGGAGCAAGCGATCGCAGAACTGGAAATAGCTGTTCGCCTCGATCCTAGTAGCACTCTTATTCGTAAGAACTTAGAGATTTATAGGAATGAGAAGAAGGGTTTTTGGGGGCGTTTATTTGGTGAGTAGAATATTCTCAGTCTGATTCATCTCAACGGTATGCGCTCAACTGTTGTTGATGATGCGATCGCTCCATCTCAAAGCTTCATCATTCCACCTCTGAACTCGGAGGTTGCACCTTTTAACACTAATTGTCGAGTAAAAAAGGCGATCGCTCGACCTTTAACCCTCAAAGTTGCACCTTTTATCCTCGAACTTGCGCCTTTTATCCTCGAACTTGCGCCTTTTATCCTCAAAGTTGCACCTTTTATCCTCGAACTTGCACCTTTTATCCTCGAAGTTGCGCCTTTAACCCTCATCATTCTACTTTTGAACTTAAAGCTTGTACCTTAGAACATAAATTGTCTACTTAAAAGGGCGTAAGTCTAGCTTGTCGGAGACATTGCTCAACCTCTGAGCTTAATCAATAGGTTATTTTTACTCATCTAAACGCTGTGCGATCGCATTCAACAATTCCTCAAACTCTGATTTGCTGTGAATATCAGGGGTAAGCGTGTTCATATCTTTTAGCAGATTGGTTAGTTCTGCGATCGTGTTGCGAATCTCAGTGTATTGGTCAATTTCTTCTCGAAACCCCTGTAAATTAGCTGCATTAACGCCTTTCATCCCTTCATCTAATTCTTTAATTTCTTCTTCCCAATGCTTAATATATTTAAGTCTTGCAACAGGTTTATAAATTTGGGCATCTGCTAGCATAATTGGGAAAATTCGATCATAAAATTCACCATTTTTAGCAATTTGCACTAGCTCAAACATACAATTGGGAGATTTTAAATACTTGTCACTGATAACTGCGATCGCGCATTTACCCCTTCCTATCCGTTCCATGAAGGCTTTAATTAGTCCTTTGTAGCCCAAATCGCGTTTGTCCCTGATGATTTTGATTCCTTTTGCCTGCAAAGTCTCATCCAGTTGATTGACAAATTGCTCACTTTCTCCACCCCAAGCATAAGAGATGAAAATTTCCTTCTCGAATTCCATTGCAGATTGACTATTCATGATGAGTTTTTGTTCTTGTTTGCTATCTCGTAACCGATGTGTCAATGATTCATCTCGCTTTCGTTCCAGTTCGTTTTGCAACTGTGCAACCTGGGGGTTGACTTCCTTATCTGGTCTATCAGATTGGAACAACACATCATCAATTAACCTGCGGACATTTACCATTTGACGGCTTTTCCTGCATTGAATCAGGTAAGCACCATCATCTAGGAACTCACGCAGTTCGTTCAGAGGATAACTATAAGGAGTTTGGCTTCCGTCACATTTTTCGCAGTTACAAGGAACTAGGGTTTGATATTGCAAACGTTCGTAAGAGTTGTGGATTTTTTCGAGTTCATGGGTGATGACAGCCATCAATTCTTTTTTGCGGTTTCCGGCTACACGGATTTTAATTTCCCGTTGATTGTAGTTTTCAATGATTTCAGCACGAGTTTGGTCTTTGTTGAGAACAACACCGTTTTTCCAAACGAGTTTTTGCTGTTCAATCCAAGGGTGCGTCTCGACAATAAAGCGGGTGAGGATGCCTTTGGGCATAAATGTATAGGTGTAGCGCAGGATTAAGTTATTGCGATCGTCCCAGGTATAATTAGCTTTTCCAATAGAAAGCAATTGAGGCGCAATATAAATGTCATGGCGGCCAGGGATTTCGTAGCAAAGCTTGAACCGCATCATTAATTGCAGGAGTTCATCTCGCATATCTGCATATTCGCCGTCTTGCCAAATATCTTTAAGGTTTTCCTTGGTAAAACAACCTAGCTTTTGCTTGACAGTTTGACTGTCCAAAACTTTGTAGACGGCAGTTGTACCCCATTCCGGTTTGAGGATGACGTAGTGTTTGAGTGTAGAATCGTCTTGAAAGTGGAGGCAAACGCCGAGGTCATGTAAATAGCTACTCAAGCGCAGCATATCTTTACGGTCAGTTAAATTATTAACTCGGCAAAGGTTACAGTATTCTTCAAAGCTGATGTAATTTCGGGAATCGTTCTCTAGGGCGGCTCTGACTCTTACCCAGAGTTTTGGTAGAGGTGTACCAACATGGTCAAGATTGCTGATGTATAGCTGAATAGCTTTTTTAATCTCTGCTAAACCGCGATTAGTATCTAAATTGGTTGGCAGAATTTCCTTGAGGTTGTCAAATTCTCCTCGTAACTGGCCGCCATCAACTTCGCACTGACGGTCTTGTTTTTCGTTTTTGATGATGATAACTGGACTCTTGTCGCTCAAGAGTTCGACAACCTTCAGCCACCAGTAAAAACCAGTGTTTTCTTTGCGAGTGTCGGCAACTAAAGCATAGAGCGATCGCTTGCTGAGGAAAAACTGATGGGTTTGATGGTAGACTTCCTGACCGCCAAAATCCCAGATGTTAACGCGAAAATCTTTGCCATTCGGCTGTGTAAAGTGCCACCGGATCACTTCAATGCCTTCAGTTGATTCCTCATCTGGCTGGAGTTGGTAGGTTTCATCGCTGATTTTCTTGGCTAAAGAGGTTTTACCGGCTCCTCCTTCGCCAATAATCAAGAATTTTGCTTCGTAGAAGGGTTCGGTTTCGTTTGGATCTTGCACCCGAAAATAGAAATCTAGAATTTCATTCACATCACCCAGATTTTCGGATAAATCCTTCGTCCCCAAAATCTCTGGCGGAATGGGGAGTGGATTTCTACGAAGATCCAGCTTTTTCAGGTTTGACAGTTGCCTGATTTCTGGTGGCAGACTGCTCAGTTGATTGTCGCTGAGGTCGAGGGATTGCAGGTTGGTGAGTTGGCCAAATTCCGTTGGCAGACTGCTCAGTTGATTGTTTTCGAGGTAGAGGGATTGCAGGTTGGTGAGTTGTCCAAATTCTGGTGGTAGACTGCTCAGTTGATTGAAGCTAAGGTAAAAGGATTGCAGGTTTGTGAGTTTTCCAATTTCCGATGGCAGACTGCTCAGTTGATTGTTACGGAGATTGAGTGATTGCAGGTTGGTGAGTTGGACAAATTCCGATGGCAGACTGCTCAGTTGATTAATGTTGAGGTTGAGAGTTTGCAAGTTGGTGAGTTGGACAATTTCCGATGGCAGACTACTCAGTCTATTGAAACTGAGGTAGAGCGATCGCAAGTTGGTGAGTTGGCCAATTTCCGATGGCAGACTGCTCAGTTGATTGTTGCCAAGGTTGAGAGTTTGCAAGTTGGTGAGTTGGACAATTTCCGATGGCAGATTACTCAGTTTATTGAAGCTGAGGTTGAGGGTTTGCAGGTTTGACAGTTGCCTGATTTCCGATGGCAGACTGCTCAGTTGATTGTTTTCGAGGTAGAGGGATTGCAGGTTGGTAAGTTTTCCAATTTCTAGTGGCAGACTGCTCAGTTTATTGCTAGTGAGGTAAAGGATTTGTAGGTTGGTGAGTTTTCCAATTTCCGGTGGCAGACTGCTCAGTTTATTGTTGCTGAGGTAGAGCGATCGCAGGTTGGCGAGTTTTCCAATTTCCGGTGGTAAACTGCTCAGTTGATTACTGGTAAGGTCGAGCGATCGCAGGTTGGTGAGTTGGACAAATTCTGGTGGGAGACTGCTCAGTTGATTATTGTTGAGGTAGAGCGATCGCAGGTTGGTAAGTTGGACAAATTCTGATGGCAGACTGCTGAGTTGATTGTTATTGAGGTAAAGGATTTGCAGGTTGGTAAGTTGGACAAATTCCGGTGGCAAACTGCTCAGTTGATTGTTGTTGAGGTAGAGGGTTTGCAGGTTGGTGAGTTGTCCAATTTCCGGCGGCAGCGTCGTTAACCCTTTCCCAGAAAGGTCTAATTCTGTCACCTTGTCTCTGGCAGCTTGTTCAATAATTTGCAGCAGTTCTTCGTTAGTCATTTCGGGTTTTATAGAGGCGATGCCTGACGACGAGTTGCTGCTTGGACGCGCAGCAGAGAAATTGAGCTAATTAATAATGTAGCCTGTATCAAGGATTGCATTGAGGCAATGTGCGCTCATTGCAGACTCCTGCACCCCTACGAAATTGTTCACCATTCAACCTCTGAACTCGAACCATATTAACCAAAAAAACTTAATAGCAATCCTATGTGATTTGTGAAAATTCGCAGTGTCCAGATCCCCGACTTCGTAAAAGTTGTCGGGGATCTAACTTTTCACAAGTGATTTAGGACTGCTATGTATTGCCAATAAATAGTTTTTTATTCAGTGTAATATCTGTGAATTTTTGTGTGCTAAATCATAAATTAATAGTAAAAATTGTAACATCGTGTTCTAGCTAAGAGTATAGTTTCAAACAACATCAATTTTAAAATGATGTTTATACTTAGAAGTAAGTAAATGAAAGCAGGTGCATAATGAAACTACAAGATTTTTTGGGAAAAGATGAGAAATGGTCATTTGATGCGATCGCAGAAGATGCAGATTTGTCTCGTCAAATTCAGGTACTGTTAATCGGCTTAGGTTTGCTAGAACCTCCAGCCGATGGGAAATTTGGCCCTGTTTCTGTGATATCTCTCAAAAAATTTCAAGAATTAGCAAAGACTGAAGAGAGTGACTTTTTAGGAGCAGTCACAGCCAAGAAACTGATTGAAACTAAAATAGACGATCTTCCTCAACCTCCCTTAAAACTAGGCAATGACATTGCTAGTAAGATTGTGAAATACTTGCTATCCAAAGATTATCAGGTATTTACCAATCCCAAAGAATACAACATTGTTTATGTAGAGGGTATAGATGCAGACTGGACTCTCAACAGTGATACACCCAATCAATTTAACGATCGCCGGATTGTGATTGAAGTAGTAAATGGCGTTCCCAAAATCGTAGATCACTGGGAAGCTACTACAGAACCAGGGAAATACTACACTTATAATCCGATGAATCCCAAAGGAGCAGCTAGGATTCAGTTTGGACAATACAAAGCTTGGGCTGTTGGCATCCACGGCACAGCAGAACCTCACGAAGCATTAGTGCAAGTTGGAGATATCACTGTTTGTAGAGATTTCAATAAAGATTTTAAACGGACTGGTGACAAACTTGATACAGGTGATAATTTTTATGTGAATCAACACTACGGCTTTGATTTCCCCAGGAATGATATTCGCCTTGCTAGCGCGGGTTGTTTAGTGGGACGTACTCGTGACGGACATAGAGAGTTTATGGCGATTGTTAAACAAGACCGCCGTTATGTTGCTAATCACAAATATACTTTTTACACTACCGTGATTCCTGGGGATGATTTACTGAAAACGTTTCCAAGATGAGTAATTGGTAACTTTTGACAATTCCCTAATTTCTAGCTGTGGGGAATTTTTTATCTCAAGCCAATAGGATAGTTTTTAATCAATACTATTCGGTTAAGAAAAGAGACGCGAGGAATCGCCGTTTTTACAATAACTTCAAAAGGAACTAGATTTTTAGGTAGGGGCAATTCATGAATTGCCCCTACCATGTATATAGCGGTTCTCAATTGCATCGAATATAGACCTAACCCCCAGCCCCTTCCCTGCAAGGGAAGGGGAGTAAGATTCAAAGCCTCTCCCCTTTTAGGCTAGGGTGTACACACAAGTCTTTTAGAGTTGCTTCATAGGCTTTTGATCCCCCCAACCCCCCTTAAAAAGGGGGGCAAAAGTCTCTAAAAGTCCCCCAATTTATCGGGGGATTTAGGGGGATCTCCAACGATTTTGGGTTTGTACAAAGATGTGTGTACACCGTAGCCCCTTTTAGGGGAGAGGTTTGGAGAGAGGTCAAAATGTATTGCATTCAAAAGAGAAGCGCTATAGTTTTGCATAAACTATAAGAATTATAATTCATAGAATTTAGCAACTTTATTTTGTTCTTTTAGCTAATTGTTTGAACCTTTATATCTTCTAAAAAAATGCTGTTGCAAAAATATTTTTGATTAGTCAGATTTATTTTGATGAAGCGACACAATTCCAATCCACTCCTTCCCAGTATTACGACATCAGTAATAATCGCATCTGGATTGGATTCTAGTGAATAATTATTTTAATTCAGCCAGACAATCATCTATCACTACAATAGTAGTTATTCAGATAATAATCAACCTTAAACTTCAAAAAATATGTTGATTATAGTGAGTTATTTATTATAATAGTAAATTAAATAATATATTTAAAGAATATGTTTAAAGATTGTTTTGAGTAAATCTCCTTGTGTAAAAGGCTTAGTTAAATAGCCAGAGGCTCTAACCATTTTAGCTCTAGCTCTGTCTAGAAATCCTACTTTTTCTGACACCATAATCACAGGTGTATTTTTAAAATTTGAGTTTTTACGCAGCAAAGAGCATAGTTCATATCCATCTAAATTAGGCATTGAAATATCCAAGAAAATTATGTCGGGTTTAGTATTAACAATTTGCATTAAAGCTTTAAGAGAATCGGTAACTCCCACAACAGAGAACATTTGCTCATCTAAATAACTTTGAATAACATTCAATACTGTAGGACTGTCATCAATACAAAAGATTGTGTAGATTTTTTTCTCAGCAGGTTGTTGGATGATTTGCTGACCCCTGTAGGCTGATGGTTTATAGCTGTTTGTTCTAGACGAATTTGGTGTACTTTTGCTTTTAGGTTTTAGCTCATTTATTTTGAATAATTCTGAGGGATGCGACTGAGAAGTTGGTGGTGTTTGACGATAAACGGCTTCTCTACGAGAGGCTTCTCTTTCAGAGACGCTAACGCTTCGGGGTGTTTGGCATTGTTCAACCAGTAAGCGGAGATTCAGATGACAAAACTTTGGCATGTCATCCAGAAAACTTTCAGGAATAAATTCATAACTCCCCTCTTCTAAGTTCAGAAATGACTCCAGAACTTCTAGCGCCAATTGCTCTATCAGCATCGCCGCTTCAGAAGGACTAATATATTTCTGATTGACTAACCAGCAAATAGCCAGATAATCTGGGTTCGGTATCGCTTGATTTTCAATCCCAGTTTCAAATATCGCCCGTAACTGTTGGTGAATTTCACGAGGGAGAGTAGAAATTTGCTGACTCAAGCTTTGCAAATTCCTGTAAAGTGGCTCAAACATTTTCTCTGAGTAGCAGGCATAAATTAGTTTACCTTCGTCTACATATAATGACCAAGAGCCTGAAGTGCTAAACACTTGTAAACAACCAGTAACCGACTTACCGGTGATTTTTTTCAATAAAGATAAAGGCTGGAGCTTTTGGAAAAATCTGTATCTACTAATCGGAAGTGTCTTCATTAGAATAGCTCTAGAATCAAATTAACATTTGCAGGCAAAATTAGTGAATTACCTTTTCGGAATTCACCGTGACTTTGTTGGAAACACTATCAAATAAATATAGCGGTCACATTTGAGTTAGTACAGAGATTTCACACCCCCCAACTCTTAATTAACCAATCTCTGTTAAGTTGGAAATCACGAATTACAATTAAATCAATCCATATTATTGCTCCATAGCAAAATCGCCCGACTGGTTGCCAGGATATAGTATTTCAAAAATTAGATTGGTTTTCTGTATCTTTCGCTAATCTAGCCAATCTAACAGTAGCTCAAATGCAACAAACAGACTATTGGCTCTCGCCCATCAGTCACAAAAGCATCATTGCTTTCCGTATTTTGCAACCTAAAATAGCAGATTATTTGGTTCTCTTAGAAAGGTTTTTTTGCACCTAATGCTAAAGTCTGGAGCAACCGAAATCTCCTGCAACTTAGACGAAAATCCTAGTGAAAGAGGCATTTTAGGGCTTAAGTCCTCTTTGGTAAACGATGTTTTTGTAGCTGTGATAAGAGTCGTCGGGTACTTTTGCTAGAAGTTTATTCTTGAGGGAAACTTCACCAAGAGCATAAGTACTATTAGCAACTAAGCATTAAAAAAGCTCAATGTCTTACTTAGGTTTGTGAGTGTAAATAGGTCGGCGGAATTAAAGGTAACTGGCGATCGCCTCGCGTCTTCGACAGGAGATATCTGTCATTTGTCCTTTGTTATTAGGCATTAGCAAAAGTTTTAAACCTGTTTACGTTTCGTAACATTGTTTGATTTATTCCTACCGACTTACTTAAAGCAACTCTTAATGCTGGGATTGGGCAAAATTATCACTTGCACAACAAGGACAGTAAACCCCCCACCAAGGATGAGTTAGCTGATAATTGCCGCCATAATGGTGTGTGGTGAGATGCATAAGCGACCAGTTCAGCACAGGGGAATCTCTTCATAAGTGATGGAAACGGGTTTTAATGTTGTGTCGGGCTAAATAGTCATCCTGTACAATTTGAAGTGACAAATTCAAGAACTTACAGCACAATTCTTGATTGGTAGTAGTCTGTCAAGTTTAAATTCATGGGTAAGAAAGTTCGTAGTAAGGACTTCAGTCATTATTTTCTTAGAACGCTTTGTGCTTACTACAAACTTTTCATTACTAGCTTGACAGACTAGTAGTATATACCTGCAAAATAGCTATTTTTAGCTAGATGGTAGATAACAAGTAACATACTCACTAAAATTCAGATTACTATAACTTTTAAAAAAAGTTAGCAGCAATATATAAACTTCATGATAAATCAGCAAAGTAAACATAAAAACTAATTAATATTATGTTTCAGTATTTATTTGCTCTAATATCCGGGAAGGCTAAAAATGTACAGTAAAAGATAATATAGTCTACTTATTTAATTACACCTATAAATAAGTGAATCATTTTATAATAGCAATTTGACCGAATAATCTCAAGTTTTAAAAGTCACAAATATAAATACAAAATTATTCCCGTAGCAGTAGTAAATATTGCATTTATTAATCCATAAGCTATATGTAGCAAAAAGACGCAAAGAAATTCCTTTGCGTCTAAGGAATTGAGCGATCGCCTTTATTACCTTCTGTTGTGGAAAATAAGTCTCAAGATAGTGTGTGTCTCACCACAGAACAACTTAAGCTTGGTGTATAAGTTTAGAGAAATAGTGATGAATAAGGAAACAGTTCCTAGTCAAGCTGAAAAATCTAATCCAGAAGGGGAACCATCGGAACTAAGTCCAGAGGTACTCGACAAAATCAAACACCCTGCGAAAATGGACGATGTTATTCGGGAGCAATCACCAGAAGAACGTAAGAGTAATCCAGCTTTAGTACCAGAAAGCATTGACGATCCAACCGATCAATGATCGAGTTTGCGATAGAGTCATCGAAAAACTCAGATTCCCAACTACTCTAAAAACTTGGGAATCTTATTATAGAAGCTATTTGGTTACAAGCCAAAACATAGGTTCGGCGTTTTTGTGCGTTAATTCGTTCGTATCTAAATTAGCTCTTTCCTCCCTTTTGCCAAAACTGGTTTAAAATTTCGCCTGGCTTTCTATCCCAGGTGTCGATATGCTCGGATATCAAATTATCTTGATTGAGTTTATATGTTGAATAGCCATTAAAAAGCAAACCTGCTTTCCAAGGAACACGCAACACTCCCCGCACTGTCCACTTTGCTAAAATCATATCTTCGGCTGACTGAGATACATCATGCACATCAAAGTAAATTTGGCTAAAAAATAGCCGAGCGTGAAATCGCAAAGTCCAAAATATAATGCGATAGTTAAATTTGTATTTGAATGAATTTACCGGGTCTTTAAAATATATATCTTGTGTATAAATGTCATAAGAGATATCTTTTTCAAAAAGTGTTGGTAAATCCTGTTTGAGAATTTTAATTACTTGTTCCACTGAGAATTGAGATTCCACGCGACTTTTTCCTTAAAAAATCTTTTTTAACAACCTTTCTATCCCTTGCCAAATAGAAGATGTCCTTTCGTTAATCACACCAGCCGCATTCAAATCTGACAGAGTGGGAAATGATGCAGACTTAGCATAAGGGCCATTTCGCAAAACTTTAGCTAGGGTATTGTTATTTTCGCGCAAACCTTCGTAAAAAAAGAATACCTCTCCTTGAATACCAAGTTGACGATTGTATTCAATTGCCTGCACCAGATATTCTGGACTAATAGAATAATTGCCAAGCTTCATTAATATTCCCGGTGCTAACTTGGGCAGTGTCGCATCAGTGAACTGTTGGCTTACTAGTTTATCAGCGATCGCACGGTAACTCCCAAAATCACGGCGATAAATCTGCGGCTGAATCATATCGACTATTCCCCGATTCAGCCAGGTGGGTGAGTCTTGCAAATATTCCTGGAATGCCCAATCATGGATATTAGGTGCGATCGCTACTAGCAAATTAGGATTAACTGCTTTCACCTCCCTGTAGAGACGCGCCAAAAAGTCAGTGAGAATATCTGCACGCCACTGTAACCATTGCCTATCCTTGCCATTCTCTGGCGGATTGCGATCGAATTGCTGACGATAGCGGCTGACAGTTCCCACGTCATAGCCACCTTCACACGGGAATGCTGGGAAGCGATCGTCACCTTGAATACCATCCACATCGTAGTTATTCGCAACTTCCAGCACCAAATTTAACAAGAATTCCTGCACTTGTGAGTCGAGTGCATTCAACCACTCAAAGCCGTTTTTTTTCAGTAAGTTGCCGTTAATATCACGCGCAGCCCATTCCGGTTTTTTCTGTAAAAGCACACCACCATTCAAATTGTAGGAACTGGCAAAACCATATTCAAACCAAGGAATGACTTTCAACCCAACTCGCCGTGCCTCCACCACCACTTCTTCTAAAGGGTCACGGCCTACAGAGAGATGGTCAATTTCGACACCAAAAGTCTGCTGCATTGTTTGACTAGGATACATAGTTACTCCCTTATTCCAAACAACGGGAAACACCACATTAAATCCTGTCTCAGCTAGAAAATCCATCGCCTCAGCAATGCGTTCCTTTGACCTGAGAACTTTACTATCAGTAGTGGTCAACCAGATACCGCGCGTTTCTATTGTATTCATTTTATTTGTGTCTCAAATAATCATATTATTGCTCTTGCCTTGACTAAAGAAACTGCTAAATAAATTTCATAAAGGGGATTTTTTATTTTAGTTACTATATTCTAGTAATTGGATGAAAATCTGCTATTTTACTACGAATATCTATCCAAAGTTGAATTGCTATTTTAAAAGTATCTTTTAATAGATATTTTTATCAAAAAAATTGTAAATAATGAATATCACCAACAAAAAACACAACCTATGACTATATTTGAAACGAATTGGAAACACGAATATATAACTACCAATGGGGTAAAACTACACTACGTTACTCAAGGTGAAGGCCCCTTAATGTTGATGTTGCATGGGTTTCCTGAGTTTTGGTACTCTTGGCGGCATCAAATACCAGAATTTGCCCAAAACTTTAAAGTTGTGGCCATTGACTTGCGTGGCTACAACGATAGTGATAAACCAACAGAGCAATCAGCTTATATAATGGATGAATTTATCAAAGATGTTGAGGGAGTAATTAAAGGACTAGGATATCAAAAATGTGTATTAGTTGGACATGATTGGGGCGGTGCGATCGCTTGGAATTTTGCTTATGCTCACCCGGAAATGTTAGAGCAACTAATTATCCTTAACCTGCCTCATCCTGCCAAGTTTGCCCAAGGGTTACGCACTCCCCAACAGTTGCTACGTAGCAACTACATATTTCTTTTTCAACTACCGTGGCTACCAGAATTACTTTTACAATCTTCAGACTACCAAGCCATTGAAACAGCTTTTCAAGGTACAGCAGTTAACAAGAATGCTTTTACGAAAGCCGATATTGACGCATATAAAAATGCTGCGGCAAAACGCGGTGCGCTCACAGCAATGTTGAACTATTACCGCAATATTTTTCAACAGAGAATGCTAAATCAAAATTGGGGTGTTCTGGAAGTAGCAACACTGATGATTTGGGGAGAAAATGACACCGCACTCGGTAAGGAACTAACCTACGATACCGCAGCTTATGTTAGGGACTTTCAAATCAAGTACATTCCTAATTGTGGCCATTGGGTGCAGCAAGAACAGCCTGAATTGGTTAATCAGTATATGCGAGAATTTCTAGAGACTTAACCTAATTTACGATCAAATCATTTGATAGAGTATAAGTACTTATCGAAATAGGCAAATTATAACCAGTAGTGCAAGCTCTTAAAAAGATTTAACAGAGATTTAACACTGGAACCTTTTTCGGGTTTATCGGGTAAAAATCGACCAAAAACAGGATATATGGCGTTTACGATCTCGCTATCATAGCTGTTTCAGATCACAACCAACTTGTTAGTACATAGACAGATTGACCTCACGAAGTTTAGTGAGATAATAGAGTTGTGAGGGACAGAACGGACGCAACTTGATTATTAAGGGGGAAAATATATGAAACTCCAGCTATTAGCGGCCATGGCCTTAGCAACTCCCCTATTTATCGCTACCTCGGTTAGAGCCGAAAATCCGCAGGATTTACAAAAGCTGCTTTCAACTGGGGAATGTATCCAGTGCAATCTATCGGGAGCTAACCTAAGTGGCGCTCATTTAATTGGTGCTGACTTGAGAGGCTCAAAGCTTCAAGGAGCCAACCTTGTAGGGGCTAACCTAGAAGGTGCTGACTTAACTGGTGCAAACTTGGCAGGTGCTAACCTAACATCAGCTTATGTAACCAATGTGAATATGAAGCAAACCAATCTCAACGGAGTAAATTTTACTCGCGCTACAATTCACGATTCTAATGTGTACAAAGCATCAATGAACGATCTTAATCTAACTGATGCCGAGATATTTAACACTGGAATCGGGATTGGTGGAGAGGATGCTGAGATTCCCGATTGGAAATAGGCTGAACTGAGTAGGCAGGTAAAAATAAACACAACATTGGAGAAACTGGTTTTTTGCCAGTATTATCTTTAAAATCTGCCTATACAAGAATAAAAAATGAACCCCTTCTGTTTTGTAATCACTTTACTATGACCAAAGCAGAGGGGGTTTCTTATTGAGATTGAGCCGATATCCATGTCAATCTGGTTCAGCTAACGCTAAAAACCCAACATTTATCGTAAATAAAAGGGTTTAAGACCCCAACCATAAAGGTAGTCCCAGTTTCAGTCGGGGTTTAAATCCCCATCTGAAATTGTCTTTAATTTTGAATTTTGAATTTTGAATTTTGAATTGTTAACTGGCTTAAGGATTGATGCAAGAGACATTGCAATGCAACGTCCCTACGGAGGTATTGTTTAGTTTACAGCAGCGCTGACTAAACCATTGTGCCTGAGCAAAGCGATCGTACTTGGTTTACGACCCCGGAAAGTTTTAAACACCTCCATTGGATGTTGACCACCACCAAGCGCCAGTACCGTATCTCGATAGCGCCTACCTGTAGCTTTTACAGCCTCTTCATCTTCTAGCCCAGCTTCTTCAAAAGCAGCAAAAGCATCAGCGCTCAGTACCTCAGCCCACTTGTAGCTATAGTAACCAGCCGCATAACCACCCTCAAAAATATGTCCAAAAGCACATAAAATTGCATCTTCTGAAAGTGGCTGTAAAACGGTAGTAGTCTTGGCTATGCGATGACGCACATCTGATGGAGTTTCATTACTACCAGGTTTATAGCGGTAGTGTAGTTCTAAATCCACACTGCTCAGGTGAATTTGTCGCAGCGTGGCAGTACCACTCATATAATTACGCGCCGCTAGTAGCTTTTGATAATAATGCTCCGGTAGAGCTTCACCAGTTTCGTAATGCTTCGCCATACCAAACAAAGTGGGTCGCTCATAACACCAGTTTTCCATAAACTGACTAGGTAGTTCCACTGCATCCCACTCCACGTTATTGATGCCTGCGGCTCCGGGATAGTCAACCTTGGTAAGCATGTGGTGCAATCCATGACCAAACTCGTGGAACAAAGTCTCTACTTCATAGAAGGTCATCAAACTAGGTTTCCCATCGATGGGAGGACTTTGATTACACACCAAATAAGCTACTGGTAAGCGGATGGCAGTCGTACCATTTTCAGTAATTTTACCCCGATTAATGCACACATCCATCCAAGCACCACCGCGTTTTTCGGCTGGACGGCTATAGGGGTCTAAGTAGAAATAGGCTATGGGAGAACCAGTTTCATCAGCAATTTGAAAATAACGGACATCCTCATGCCAGACTGGGGCTTGACCATCGGCAGAGGTGACAGTAACACCAAATAATCGCTTAACTAGTCCAAATAAACCATCTAAAACTTGGGGAAGCGGGAAGTAGGGACGCAATTCTTCAGCAGTAAAGGCAAATTTTGCTTCTCTTTGGCGTTCTGCCCAAAAGCTGATATCCCAGTGTTTTAAATCTTCAGCTTCTGCTGCTCCCTGGGCTGCTGCAAAAGCTTTGAGTTCTACCAAGTCTTTAACAGCAGCATCATAACTAGCGCGGCGTAGTTCTTCTAGTAGGGCGTTGACTGCCTCAACATTGGGAGCCATTTTACTAGCGAGGCTCAATTGGGCAAAACTTTTAAAGCCTAGTATATCTGCGAGTTCTTGGCGCAACTTCAAAATGCGCTCAATTAAGGGGTTGTTATCCAAATCGCCAGCAGAAGCGCGGGTGATATGAGCTTTATAGAGTTTTTCACGCAAATCCCGCCGGGTGCTGTGCTGCATGAAAGGGCCATAACTGGGGAAGTCTAAAGTAATCCGCCAGGGGCCATTTTCTGGTGTGGCATTGCTTTCGCCAGCTGCACGAGCAGCTTGGGCTGCTAGACTCACTAAGCTTGGTGGTAAACCGTCAATTTCTGGTTGTGTTGTTAGGGTTAAGCTGAAGGCTTTAGTGGCATCAAGTACATGGTTAGAAAATTTGGTAGAAAGTTCCGCTAACTCCATTTGTATGGCGTTGAAACGCTCTCTTGCGTCTCCTTCTAAGCCAACACCAGAAAGTTCTGCATCTCGAATGGCGGCTTCTACTATGCGCTGTTGGGCTAATTCTAAAGTTGCCCAATTCTCACTGGTACGAAGTCCTTTAAAAGCATTGTAGATGGGTTGGCTTTGACCGAGCTTATTGATAAATTGTACGACTAGTGGCTGTACGATTTCATGAGCTTCGCGCAGTTCCGGGCTATTTTTAACACCCATTAAATGATTCACCACCCCCCAACTCCAGGTAAGCCGTTCAGTCAGCTTTTCTAAGGGTTCTACTAAACCACCCCAAGTAGGCTGTACACTTGCCTCTAAAGTGGCAAGTTGCTCGTCAAGTTCTACTAATAACTGATTGAAGGCTGGTACTACTCGTTCTGGTTTAATCTCTGCAAAGGGAGGTAAGCCAACGCCTTGGAGTAAGGGATTTTCGGAAATAATGGTACTTGCACTCATGGTTTTGTGTGAACTGCGAAGAATAAAAATCAATAATGATTTTTATTTATATATATCTTCTAATGTAGCGATCGCTGTACTAAATAGTCTTGCTATTCTAACAAAAAGCCAAAAAAAGCGAAAATTACTCACAAAGTTCCAGAAATATCAGCGAAAGTCTCTGAGATAATATAGTCATGCACCCATCTTCTCAATCAGGTGGCTAATTATGACTAGCCTCTTACCCAGTTCTCAATCAACAGAAGTTTTTTACCCAAGCTCGGATGGTGAACCTTTGGCAGAAAGTTATGTTCATTTATGCGCTCTATTGGCAACTTTAGAAGTATTGAGGCAATATTTACTGGGTAAGCAAGCAACGGTTTTGAGTAACCAGTTTCTCTACTATGCTCAGGGTTTTCCAAGGTTGCGGGTAGCTCCAGATGTAATGGTGATTTTTAATGTTGCTCCTGGAGGGCGGGATAATTACAAGATATGGGAAGAGGGACAAGTACCTGTAGTCATCTTCGAGATGACTTCCGAAGGCACTAAAAACCAGGACACGGGCTTTAAAAAGACACTGTATGAGCAGTTAGGGGTACTGGAATACTGGTTATTTGACCCCAAGGGAGAGTGGATTAAAGAGCAATTGCAAGGGTATCGGCTGCGAGGCGAGGTGTATGAACCAATTACAGATAGTCGATGTGAACCTTTGCAGCTGCGTTTGCAAATAGAGGGGCAACTGATTGGTTTTTATCGAGAAGATACTGGGGAAAAGTTGCTGATTCCAGAGGAGTTGGCAGAGGCGCTAAAACAGGAAAAATTAGCCAGGGAACAAGCACAGTCTCAGGTGGAAAGGTTGAAGGAACAGTTGCGATCGCTTGGTGTTGAGCCTGATAATATTTAGCTAACTTAACTTAAGCTCGTGCGATCGCTAAAAAACATGATAATGTACTATGTCAAACAGGTAGCTTATCCGCCAGCATCGGCGTTAACCTGAAAGCGCAGTTTACGTTCAAGAATCCTACACTTTTAAGGCGTGGGAGTGTCAAATTAACTGAACGCGATCGAGCATCTTTACCGAACCGAGAAGGGAGGCTCGACTTTTATGATTTTATTTGGCAACTCATCTTTTTACTCGTAAAATCGAAGACAAGATCAAGGTCAGTAGAAAAGAGTCCCTAAATTAATGAATACGTTAATCAGTCAGGGTGGAAGAGTTATCACCAAACCTCAGATGGTAGATCGGATAAACGATATCGGTTGGCAAGCTCAACAAGGTAGCGTTGCTGCAATTATTCAGCTATTGAATGAGAAACTAGCTAAGTCTGGTGTCAGAACTAGAGCCATGTTTTCTGATGGTGTCTTACAACTTCTCTGCGAGGCGGCTAGGATAGAGCAACTTGAGCAATCTCCCCTTGTAGAACAAATTCAGCAAATTCTTGAGTCCATTGCCCCGCGTTACATTCGCCGAGTTAATATCAACAGTCGAATTGTTCGGGAACAACAATTACTATGGTTAAAAGAAATAGATAGCGATCGCGACAGTCAATTGCTTTGGTCACAGGAAATTGCATTAATTCAGCCTAATATTATAAAGCAACTAATTAAAGATTTGACAGAAGCTCAAGCTGAACTAGGAAAACCGAGTTTCCCTAAATCTCAAGTATCTCGTCCTTTGGTACTTATTAACAAAGAAAAACACCAAAGTAAACATAAAAAAAAGATATTAGCAGGAGTTGGTTTATGCTCCCTGTTGTTGCTTAGTTGGGTTGTTTATGCCCAATTAGGTAATAAACTGAAAAACTTAATGCAACCAGAAACTTCCAAATCTTTAACTACAAATACTAACGAGAATAAAGCCCCAATACCATCTCGTATTCCTAACAATAGTTTTGACGATCAATCTAATGATCCATTTGCAACATCTGTGCGAATTGCAAATCTTGCTTCTATATCTGGTAAAACAGCCACAACCTCAACTCAGTGGTTAGAAATCGCTGCTAAGTGGCAACGGGCTTCAGATTTAATGGGTATAGTGCCACAAAAACACAGCCGTTATCAGGAAGCTAAGATTCGGACTCAACTATATAAGAAATACAGTGAAGCGGCGCAGAAAGAAGCCGATAAGAGTAAATCTTAGTTTTTTATGGAATCAATCCAAAATCCCAAATGTCTATATTCCCTAACTTAGAAGTTCTCCTGTTTCTTGTAGGGAGTGTAAACGGCGGTAAATGCCCTCGTGACGCAAGAGTTCATCGTGGCTACCCACTTCTACAATCTTTCCTTGCTCCAGAACTACAATTTTATCTGCTTCCCGCACTGTACTTAAACGATGAGCAATCACAATAGTGGTGCAAGTACCCTGAATCGATTGCATCGCTAGCTGAATCGAACGCTCAGATTCATAATCTAAGCTAGAGGTGGCTTCATCAAAAATCAGCACGTCTGGTTCCACTAGCAACGCCCTAGCAATTCCTAACCGTTGTCTTTGTCCTCCAGATAACCTAACACCTCGTTCCCCTACGACGGTGTAATAACCTTGGGGTAACTGCTGCACTACTTCATCGACTCTCGCAATCTTACAGGCTTGTTTAACCTGCTCCAAGCTGGCATCCCGCCTACCATAAGTCAGGTTATCCAATATAGTACCGTTGAAAACGTCTACTTCTTGGTGAACGATCGCTAATCTCCGTCTATACTTACCCACATTTAAAGTGCGAATATCTTGACCATCAATCAGAATTTGACCTGATTGAGGTTCAAAATATCGCAACAGCAGTTTCACTAAAGTAGACTTACCAGAACCAGAACGCCCCACTAATGCCACTGTTTGGTATGGCTCAATCAACAAGTTAATATCTTGCAAAACTTGACGGTTGGCATCATATCCAAAACTGAGGTGCGACAACTCAACTTTTCCAGTAAATTTATAAGGTGATTCTGTGTGGTTACTCTCTTCTAAAAGACTCACTGAATCAGATGCAGTTGGTTCTTGGAGAAATTCGTGAAATCGGATCATCGAAGAATAACGACGGGCAAAAACTTCTCCCAAAGTGCTAATAGGTTGTAATTCCGCATAAGCCATGCTAGAAAGAGTTAAGGTCATGACAAAGTGACCAAGAGAAATTCTCCCATCTACCGTTGCTGCTAGAGTCAAACCCAAGATAGTAAACACGCAAAACTGAATTACAGTCTTTTGCCAAGTAGCTAGTTTCGTATAACCTTTGTGAACACGATACTCAACTACCATTAATTCCCGATCTAAACGTTGCTTTTGCCGTTTCAGTTCATTAGCTTCTGTAGCAAATGCTTTCACCGTTTTGATGTTGGTGATTAGTTCCGAATTGCGACTTTCTGTATCTTCTGAATATTTATCGAGAATAGTTTCGTGCCAAATCAGCTGCTTTAAATGCTTTAAACTTAAGCTCAAAATAACTACAAAGGAAATCAAATACAAAATTGCAATTCGCCACTCAATTAACAATATAAATCCAAAAATTGCCAGTACTCGAACTAATCTAGGAATCAACTGTCCGGCAATTTCGGGATAAGTAAAAGTGTGGTTAGAAATACCTCTAGCTATTCTTCCCGCAATGCGTCCGGGGTTATTTTCATCATAAAATTCCAGTGGAAGAGTGAGAATTTTTTCTATGGCTGTTTGGGCTTTCTGGCGACGCATCCTTAAGGTTATATCCCAATGAAACCAATGGGTTAACCAAGGTTGTGCAGGCGCTTTCACTACTGTGACAACAAATATTAAACTCAGTAATATACCCAAAGATAGAGTTTTATTAACTGGGTAATTGGTAGATTCCGAAAAAGTTGCGATCGCACTTTGAAGTGGTTTATCCAAAGGTTGATTAGACAAAACGTTTAAAATCTGCCCAATCGCATAAGGAACAACCAAATCAATAATTTCGTAAATGCTGGATATCGTAATACTAAAAAGACTCAGCTTCCAGTCAGAGCGAAAATAATTGACAATATCTTGAAATTTGGCCATGATGCACACCGTCCAAGAGCGCGATCGTGAGCTTGGAATTTGCATACTACAAACGTAATACAAATTAGTCAAGGTCTATTAAGTTTAAATCATTCTTTCTGAATATTAGGCATTTGTACTGGAACAAACTCTAGGCGATAGCGATAGAGAGCAGCTGGTCGAGAACCAGCTTTAAAGTAATCTGGATCTTGGGGTGAAAGATAGACAGCAGTAACTTGATCTGCTTCAATTGCCGGATTAGTCGTTAAAAGTTTATGATAAGCGGTGGTAGATTCTACCGAGTTTAAATAGGGGCGTGAACCACCTTTAAATAATTGTTGAAACACTTCTGTGGTGATGAATTTGCTATCAGAGACAGTTTCTGTAGCCCGTGCAGTCACAATGGAAACTAATTGGCGACTACTACGCAAGAATGTAATCTGACGATTAGGTGAATCTGGATCTACTTTGACTGATAACACTGCTTCATCCCCTAAATAAGCCCGTGCCAAATTCAAACTATTAAATGCTCTATCGGCCACTAAGCTTTGAAATTTGTAATCTATCTGAGGGAATATTTTTAAACTGGATATATGTGGTTGAGCCTTTACAAATCTTACTACAAAACTCACAGGCTGATTTAATTGGCGGCGATTACCTTCAAACCCTGGAGTTACGATATCTGGTGCTAAAGGTGCTGCTAAATCTACCAAAGTACTCGTAACTTGCCAAGAACCAGCCATCCATTCCGGGTAAATCAAATCACCCGAAGCCGGTTGCACTGAAGTTAATTTTTCCCACTGGGGAAAGTTTGCTAACCGTTCAGACAACTCTCCTGCAAAAGCTTCGCCACTCCATATTAGGAATATAACCAACAAGCAAGAACTCCAAATTACCTTTATTACAAGCATCAGTAGTTTTTTGTTGATTTTTTAGTTAAATCGTAGTTGATATTTAGATCCCCGACTTCTTCAAGAAGTCGGGGATCTGGGGAACCCTAAATCAAGTTTATTTTTTTAATTTAAATCTCTGCTGGTAAAGGTTCCCAAACTTCCCCATACTTCTCTTTTAAAGTTTCCCAAGCTTCTACCTGACCAGGTTCATATTCTCCCGGTTTACCCCATTGCAAAAATAGGCTTAAAGCAGACTCATGTTTATCATCTAAAAATCGAATAGCATAGGTTGTAAAATTACCTCTCTTCGCTTCACCCGTTTCAAATTTTACTTGAATAATTCTGTCCATATTCAAGTGAAATTCAAAACCTTCGGTGTGCATATTTGCGTACTTACCCTTTGGTAATTCTGCATAAAACAGCTTTTCAACCTTACCCCGTGCTTCTAAAACAGCCGCACTGCTAGTAACAATTAAACGCAAGGTTCCAAGAGTCTCACAAGCTTCTAAAAATTCTTTCAAAGTAGTACTCATAAATTATTATCCTTTCGTATTTGTTGATCCCCAATACCCAATACCCAATACCCAATACCTATTTTTCGTATTGTTCATAAGCAGCGACAATACGCTGAACTAGAGGATTACGCACGACATCTTTTTGACTAAATTCGCAAAAAGCAATGCCTTCAACATGTTTTAAAATTTGTAAAGCCACTCCTAAACCCGATTGTTGGTGAAGTGGTAAATCGGTTTGTGTCATGTCTCCTGTAATCACCATCCGCGAACGGAAGCCCAAACGAGTCAAAACCATTTTCATCTGAGCGGGTGTAGTATTTTGAGCTTCATCAACAATGATAAAAGCGTTATTGAGGGTGCGTCCCCGCATATAGGCGAGTGGCGCGACTTCAATCACACCGCGTTCCATTAAACTGGGTACTTTTTCTGGGTCGATGAATTCATAAATAGCATCATAAAGTGGGCGAAGATAGGGATTAACTTTCTGCTGCAAGTCTCCAGGCAAAAAACCGAGTTTTTCACCGGCTTCGACGGCAGGACGAGTTAAAATTAGCTTTTCAACCTGGTTGGCAAGGAGTGCTTGCACGGCGACAACAACGGCGAGATAAGTCTTGCCGGTACCAGCAGGGCCAATCCCAAAGGTAAGATCGCGCCTACGCAGTGCGTCGATATATTGACGCTGGCGGAAGGTTTTAGCACGGACTTCTTCGCCTCGGCGATTTTTAGCAAGGATATCTCGCTGTAAATCTTGCAGTTCCCCTTGCCGATCGCTATCTATGGCTTGACGGGCTGTTAAAATATCGGCACTGGAAATAGTATTGCCTTTACTCCAGAGGTCTTCAAGCGATCGCACTAATCGAGAAGCCAGATCGATTTGCCCTTCAGTACCAGAAATGACTAATTCCTGTCCGCGTAGCACTAAAGTGGCTCCTGTTTGGCGAGATAAGATTTTGAGATTTTCTTCTCCATCTCCCCCAAGAGCGATCGCACTGGGAACATTCGGCAGCTGAATTGTTAAAGCACCTGCCATAGTATTTTTTAATTCGTAAGGATCTATTTTTGACAAAGATTATACCATTTTGGATTTTAGATTTTAGATTTTAGATTGTCAAAGACTTAGTGGTAATCGCTTTGGCAAATCCATCGTCGCAATTATTTTTTAATTTTAAATTGGTATTAATATTTTCTTGCCAATGGCAAAATTACGCTTTTTTACTTACATCTTAGAAAAATCGTTGCAACAAATGAATAGTCTGTAGGGACGTACAGATTTACGCCCCTATTAGTCAAGAGTTCAAAAAAAGCTCCAAAAATCTTTTTGCTACTTTCCATGTTTACAAAAATTCTGAGCGGAGGTGACTACAACCGCTCAGATTTGCTCTCTAGTTTTAACCTAGCGGAGGCGGGGTTTAACAATGGGTTTGGGCCCATCATTTCCACGCACTTCTCTCCTAGTCGGCGGTGGCGATCGATCTTCTGTGTCTTCATCAAAAGACATACCTTCGCGGCCCGGAGTGGTACTGCCGTAGATATCTAGGTATGCTGATTGCCCAGCTGCGGCTGCGGCTGCGGCAATTACTGTCCGAATCGCCTGAATATTGCGTCCCCCTCGACCAAACACTTTTCCTTTATCTGTGCTTTCGAAGGCGATGCGAACCCAAACCCGGTTTAGGGCTTGAGATATTTCACAATCGACGCTTAAAGTCTCTGGAGATTCCAAAAACGGCTGCACCAAAAACCGAACCAGATCAACATAGTTGGGACTGGCTGTTGGCAATTTTGTTCCGAAATTATGATGCGGCTGTTGTTGCACTGACCTGTTCAAAAACATTAGCTTTTACTAGAATGCGACGTACGGTGTCAGTGGGTTGAGCGCCTTGTTGTAGTCGCTTGACGATACCGGGAACGTCTAATCGCACTTCATCGGTTCTGGGGTTATAAAATCCCAATTCTTCTAAGGGACGGCCATCACGGCGAGCGAGGTTGTTAATGGCGACAATTCGGTAACTTGCTTCCCGTTTTTTACCGAATCGCTTCAAGCGCAGTTTGATCATGGTTGAAGAATCATTCTCCTGTTTAGAGATTAGTTAGCAACTAGTCGGCGAGGAAGTAACCTAAATCTGGCTGTTGCCGAGAAATTGAGGGTTAGTTTCCTCTGCTGATAAATTCTGAGGTCGAAATGCTAATTTTAGCACTGCCTAGCATTTGCTGCTATTAGTCATTAGTCATTAGTCATTTGTAAATTACCAATGTCCAATGCCCAATAACTAAAGATTGCCAAAACCTTTTTTCTTTTTCTCTTTGGGTTTTTTCTTTTTCGTACCTGCATCACCACCATAGCCACGCCATCCTGGGGCTGCGGGACGATTGCCAGCACCAGCGAAGGCGTTGCCCATACCGCCGCCACCGCCGAACATTCCCGGCATTCCAGGGAAGCCACCTTGACCCATTTGCTGCATGAGCGATCGCATTTTTTGGAAATCACCCACTAGTTTTGTCACATCTGACTCTCGATAACCGGCGCCAGAAGCAATCCGCCGCCGCCGACTGGGAGAACTGGCTAATAAATCGGGGTCATGGCGTTCTTGGCGAGTCATGGAGTTAATCATTGCCTCACAGCGTTTCAGCTGGGTTTCTCCCTGTTTGAGTTGATCGTCTGAGAGCTTGTTCATCCCTGGGATCATCTTGATGAAGCCTCCCAGAGATCCCATATTCTTCAGCATTCGCAACTGCTTGAGAAAGTCAGTAAAGTCAAACTTCGCTGACAAAATTTTCTCCTGCATTTTCTCAGCGTCTGCCAAGTCAAACTCTTCCTGGGCTTTTTCTACCAGGGTTAGCACATCGCCCATGCCCAAAATCCGCGATGCCATGCGATCGGGATAAAAGGGTTGCAGTGCCTCGACTTTCTCGCCCACGCCCACAAACTTAATCGGCGCTCCCGAAATCTTTCGTACTGAAAGCGCTGCACCACCACGGCTATCACCATCCATTTTGGTGAGAATCGCCCCGGTAATTCCGATTTGATCGTGGAAGGTACGAGTCAGATTTGCTGCCTCTTGACCGGTCATTGCATCCACCACCAAGAGAGTTTCATGGGGTTGGACAGTTGCTTTGATGCGGGCTAATTCCGCCATCATATCTTCGTCAATTTGCAGCCGACCAGCAGTATCAATAATTACTGTGTTTACGCCTTCTGCCCTAGCGCGTTCTACACCTTGTCGGGCAATTTCTACGGGATCTGCATCGCTTCCTAGTTCAAATACTGGTACGTCAATTTGCTTACCCAACGTCAGCAACTGGTCGATCGCTGCTGGGCGATATACGTCTGTCGCCACCAACAAACAGCTACGATCTAATTTTCTCAAATGTAAGGCTAACTTAGCGGTCGCTGTCGTTTTACCAGTACCTTGCAACCCAGCCATTAGAATAATAGTCGGCTTTTCCTGGGCTTCTGCAAGGGGAACATTTTCTTCTCCCATTACCTCCACCAGTTCATCGTGAACAATTTTGATGAACTGTTGGTCAGGTCGCACGCCAGTAACTACCTCGGCTCCCTGTGCTTTGGTTTCAACTTCGCTAATAAAATCTTTGACTACCTGGAGGTTAACATCTGCCTCCAACAAGGCGCGGCGTACTTCGCGCAATGCGTCTTGAATGTTGGATTGAGAAATTTTGTCCTGTCCCCGCAGTTTTTTCCAGGCGGATTCTAAACGATCGGATAGAGCATCAAACATAATGTAATTACAGGTAGTTCGCCAATGAGGAATTCTAAACCGCCGATGAATGCGATTCGGAATTTCCGCTAAATTTTAAACGTGCTATTTACCAGCTTAGTAGTTTTCACCGCGACTGTAGCAACCAGATACCTAGCTTTATAGAAGATTGAGCTTAAAGTACAATGAGGGCAAGAACGGCTATTGTACAGCGAGAACCTACATTACATATCGCTATGACTAGCAACACACTGCTTCAATCCACAGAAATCATCCACTTATCGGGTATCAGTTGGCAAACTTATGAAAACTTGCTAACTGAACTTAGTGCTAGTCGCCGCCTCCGGCTTACTTACAATCGAGGTACTTTAGAAATCATGGTTCCTTCACCTGAACATGAACGATACAAAAAAGTATTAGGTCGATTTGTCGAAACTTTAGGAGAAGAATTAGACGTTAGAATTGACCCTCTTGGTTCTACTACTTTCAAACGTCCAGAACTGAGTGGTGCAGAACCAGATGAATGCTTTTACATTAGAAATATCCAGTTAATCAAGGGAAAAAAAAGAATTAATTTGCAACAAGACCCGCCACCAGATTTGGTAGTGGAAGTTGATATTACTAGCAGTTCTAAAAATCGCTTTGAAGTCTATGCTGATATGGGTGTACGAGAGATTTGGCAATATGATGGCAATTTTTTTAGTATTAACATTTTACAAAATCAGAAATATATATCTGTTGAACAGAGTTTAGCATTTCCAAATCTGCCATTAACAGAGATTTCTAACTTTTTAGAGCAGGTGGGAGAAAAAGATTATTTGGAATTAGTTAAAGAATTTCGTCAATGGGTTAAAAGCAAAATTTAATGTCAAAATAGCGAATTAATGTAAACAGATATATAATAACTACTGAAATGTATGATGAGAAAGCAGAACTGGATATTTTTAAAAAATGATTTCCAGTAGCTAAGTCAAAAAGATTATTTGTAGTTTCTACTAAAATTGAAGGAGTATTGCGAGTATGCACTACTGAAGATGAATGTATTCCTTTTGAGTAAATGACTAACAAGTACCTTTTAGAGTAATTACGGAAGATGGAAATAGAAACTTAGATTTTCTTTAGATAAATTTTCTATAAATTTAGTGGAAATACTATAGATGTTCAGGAGAAGTTTCTTTTGAACATATAATTGAAACCTATAGGACTCATATTTGATTTTTGAACAAAACTCAGTACACCTTTATTCCTTATTCGCAGTCCCCAGTCCCCAGTCCCTTACCTCTACGAGTGATTCAGAAATCAAATCGGATTGCTATATAATCACTTTGAAGCTTATTTAGTAGAAGTGCAAGTTATCCAACAACTAGGAATGAGCTTTCAGGATTGGCTTCAGTTAAGCCCACATACAGAAGGTCAACAGTCTGAAGTGGAAAAAAAATATATTGTCCTCTCCCAATCACTAAACTTTAAATAGTGCTGGGTGTAACAAATGTGTATGTCGGTTTCTAGAAAAGATTTTGAATTCAAAGGTTGCTTGACTTCGGTTAAATGGCGATCGCATTCTTGAGTTAATCTACGGTGAAGCAGCAAAACTGAATACGAACAGTTTGGCTATCCTGGAGTTCCGACTTGGGTAGTTCAATGTGAGAAATTTTGGGGAAAGGATCGTGTTGATTGGGTAACAGAAACACTACCAATAGTGCGTAAGTCCTATGATTAGCACAAGCGCCACTTGTAAATATCTGGGAATGTGAGGAATGTCAATTTTTGTTAAGCGCAAAATCCGCGATCGCGATCGCCAAGGGTTACAGCAAAGTGCCGAACGCGAGTTCAAACGCCAATTTTTCGGTTTACTTTTGGTAATTGTAACGTGGAGTCTCGCTATGGGTTGGCTTCTAGCTTTGGCAACTAATGCTCAAAGTGCTACTCCTCCCGCCGAAATTGGTACTGTTGACGTAGTGCCGGCACAGTATCAGCTAGCGCAACAACTGTACTTAGAAAACTGCGCCACCTGCCACATTGCCTTACCACCAGCCGTTTTACCCACCCAAACTTGGAAAAATCTCCTGCAAGACTCGCAGCACTACGGCGCACAACTAAAGCCTTTAGTCGATCCGCCACGTATTTTGGTGTGGAAATATCTTTCGACTTTCTCCCGTGTCCAGCTAGACGATGAAGAAACACCGTATCGCCTCAACAACTCGCGTTATTTCAAAGCTTTACACCCAGGAGTTAAGTTACCACGTCCTGTCCAGCTTGGCAGCTGTGTCAGCTGTCATCCCAGTGCTAGCGACTACAATTTCCGCCGCCTATCAGCAGAATGGAAGTGAGAAGTTATAGCAATTTTATTTGAGAGAGGCTCAGATCGCCGACTTCTTCAAGAATTCGGGGATCTTTTTGTTCGTAACTCTTTCACCTATTGCCCTATCTCTGTCCCAGTTGGGGGCAAAATGATACTATGAAGAAAGAGTAAATATAAGATAAGAGTTAAAACCAATCATCTAAGGCACTGATTGGCTAGTTTTTCTCCTGTTTTTGAGGTAATTCTCATTACACACCCATCCACGACCAAGACGGTTGGGTTGGGTTAAATGTTTATAATCAATGCCGACCCTTTAATCCCCATCCCCCTTGATTCAGTTCTATAACCTGCCATGTTAAAACTTTTGTTGGGCGACCCCAACGCTCGTAAGCTTAAAAAATACCAGCCTTCTGTTACTGAAATTAACCTTTTAGAGGAAGACATTAAAGTTCTTTCTGATGAAGAGTTAAAAGGAAAAACTGTCGAATTTAAACAAAGGCTTGCCAAAGGTGAAGCCTCGGATGACCTTTTACCAGAAGCTTACGCCGTTGTTCGGGAAGCAGGACGGCGTGTGTTAGGCTTACGGCACTTTGATGTCCAAATGCTTGGCGGTATCATTTTACATATAGGGCAAATTGCCGAAATGAAAACCGGTGAGGGTAAAACCCTCGTAGCAACCTTACCGAGTTATTTAAATGCTTTGACTGGTAAAGGTGTACACGTCATCACTGTGAACGATTACCTGGCTCGTCGAGATGCTGAATGGATGGGACAGGTGCATCGGTTTTTGGGGCTGAGTGTGGGGCTAATCCAGTCAACCATGACTCCTAGTGAACGCCAGAAAAACTACGATTGCGATATCACTTATGTTACCAACAGCGAAGTCGGTTTTGACTACCTGCGGGATAACATGGCGACATCAATGGCAGATGTGGTGCAACGCCCGTTCAATTATTGCGTGATTGACGAGGTAGACTCGATTTTAGTTGATGAGGCGCGGACACCTCTGATTATTTCTGGGCAGGTAGAAAGACCTACAGAAAAGTATCTGCAAGCGGCTGAAATCGCATTTGCGCTCAAAAAAGACGAGCATTATGATGTAGATGAAAAAGCTCGGAACGTGCTATTGACAGATGAAGGCTTTGCAGAAGCCGAAAATCTTTTGGGAGTCACAGATTTATTTGACCCCGAAAATCCTTGGGCGCACTTCGTTTTTAATGCAATTAAAGCCAAAGAACTTTTCCTTAAGGATGTAAATTACATCGTCCGCAATGGGGAAGTGGTAATTGTGGATGAATTTACCGGTCGGGTGCTACCCGGACGACGTTGGAGTGATGGATTACACCAGGCGATTGAAGCCAAAGAACACGAAGAGATTCAGCCAGAAACTCAAACTCTAGCGACAATTACTTATCAAAATATGTTCTTGCTGTATCCAAAATTGGGCGGAATGACGGGAACAGCAAAAACGGAAGAACCAGAATTTGAAAAAATTTACAAACTAGAAGTTGCCGTAATTCCCACCAACCAAACCAGAAGACGCGAAGACTTATCTGATATGGTCTTTAAGACAGAACCAGGTAAGTGGGGTGCGATCGCAAAAGAATGTGCCGAAATGCACGAACTTGGCAGACCTGTATTAGTAGGAACCACTAGTGTCGAAAAATCCGAACTTCTCAGCCGACTGCTGAAGCAGCTAGAGATTCCCCACGAATTACTCAACGCCAGACCGGAAAACGTCGAGCGGGAAGCGGAAATCGTCGCTCAGGCTGGACGGAAAGGTGCTGTTACGATTGCTACTAACATGGCGGGGAGAGGTACAGACATAATCTTGGGTGGTAACTCCGAATACATGGCACGTTTGAAGCTGCGGGAATACTTTATGCCCCGCATCGTTATGCCAGAAGATGAAGATAGCTTTGGCGTTCAAAGACCAGCGGGATTGCCTACAGGACATGGTGGTGGTCAAGGCTTTGTCCCTGGTAAAAAAGTTAGAACTTGGCGGGCTTCACCAGAAATTTTCCCTACTCAATTGACAAAAGAGACAGAGAAACTACTCAAAGATGCAGTAGAAATTGCAGTTCGTGAGTATGGCGATCGCAGTTTACCCGAACTGGAAGCAGAAGACAAGGTAGCTATAGCCGCAGAAAAAGCTCCCATAGACGATGCGGTGATTCTTAAATTACGGGAAGCTTACAAGCGGATTAAGCAAGAATACGAACAATTTACTACCCGCGAACATGATGAAGTGGTGGGAATCGGTGGTTTGCACGTAATTGGTACAGAACGCCACGAATCGCGGCGGATTGATAACCAGTTGCGCGGACGTGCAGGAAGACAAGGCGACCCTGGAAGCACGAGATTCTTCCTCAGTTTAGAGGATAACCTACTGCGAATTTTTGGTGGAGAGCGCGTTGCTGGGTTAATGCAAGCCTTCAACGTCGAAGAAGATATGCCCATCGAATCGGGGATGCTTACCCGCAGTTTAGAAGGCGCACAGAAAAAAGTTGAAACCTACTACTACGATATTCGGAAGCAGGTGTTTGAGTATGACGAGGTGATGAATAATCAACGTCGTGCTATTTACGCCGAACGCCGCCGGGTGTTAGAAGGTCAAGATTTGAAAGAACAAGTAATCAAATACGCTGAAAAAACGATGGATGACATCGTTGATTACTATATCAACATAGACTTACCCTCCGAAGAGTGGGAGTTAGAAAAGTTGGTTGAAAAAGTCAAAGAATTCGTCTATCTGCTAGCAGACTTGCAGCCAAATCAATTAGAAGATATGACAGTCGGCGAGATTAAAGCCTTCCTTCATGAACAGGTGCGAATTGCTTACGACCTCAAAGAAGCGCAGATCGACCAAGTTCAACCGGGACTAATGCGCCAAGCTGAACGCTTCTTTATTTTGCAACGCATTGATACTTTGTGGCGGGAACACCTGCAACAAATGGATGCCTTACGCGAATCGGTAGGATTGCGTGGTTACGGTCAAAAAGACCCGTTGATTGAGTATAAGAGCGAGGGTTACGAACTCTTCTTGGATATGATGGTGAACATCCGCCGAGATGTGGTGTATTCGTTGTTTATGTTCCAGCCGCAGCCGCAGCAGATGATGCAAGCATCATCAGAGATGGTGTAGAAAGTTAGAAAAACATCTCATCCAAAGGCGCTAAGAGGCAAAGTTTTCTTAGCGCTTTCGCTTTTTGATACATCGTTGGAAAAACCACATCCGTCGTAGGGGCAATTCATGAATTGCCCCTACGATGCGGGTCTATTTAACATTAATGAATGATTAATAAAAACCTGAAATTACGTATTTAACTTAATGCATAACATGATTTTTTGTCCAGTGCATAAGTCCTAGCTTTATCAAAAATTTTAACCATAGATAGAACAAATCTAAGAGGATGTTTGAAAAGTTATCTTATCGGTATCAAAAGTTTTAGATCCCCCTAAATCCACGCCACATGCTCTACTTGGGGAGACCCCAAGACCGCAGTGGCTCCCCTTAAAAAGGGGGACTTTGACTCCGGTTCCCCCCTTTTTAAGGGGGGTTAGGGGGGATCAACAAGTTCCTAAAATCACAGCCCAAGACTTTTCAAACAACCTCTAATGAGCGACAGCGCCACCAGTTGCCTTCACCTTTTTGAAGAATAAAACAGCAAGGCCGCTGAGTAATAGAGCAATGCCAATAAAATAGAAACAATCGTTAAAAGCCATCACATAAGCTTCCTGACGGACTACATTAGATATGGATGCGATCGCTTGATTTTGAGCAGTATTTAAATCTCTTCCCTGGCTGACAAAATACTGTGTCATTTGGTCAATTCGCTGTTGAGTTTCTGGGTTATATAAAGATACTGCATCACCCAATCTATTCGAGTGAAATTGCTCTCTATTACTTAATAAAGTTGCTAAAGATGCAATTCCTATAGAACCGCCGAGATTCCGCATCATATTAAATAAACCACTCGCCGAGCCTGCTTCTTTTGGACTCAATCCAGCAGTGGCGATAGACGTTAGCGGCACCATAATTAAGGGTTGTCCCATTGCACGCACAAATTGCGACCATCGTAACTGATCTAATCCAGTTTGATTAGTCATTCCAGAGTTCATAAATGCACTTATAGAAAACAAAGTTACACCAACAGCCACCATTAAACGTACATCAATCCGTTGCATCAATTTGGGGATGAGGGGAATAATAAACAGTTGGGGAATACCAGCCCAAATCAACACTTCACCAATTTGCAGCGCACTGTATTTTTGAATTTGGGTGAGATACAACGGTAAAATATAAATTGAACCATACAACCCTATCCCCAGCGACACATTGACAATACTCGCTAAACCAAAGTTACGCTTAGACACAAGTCGTAAATTAATAAATGGTTGCTTACGAGTTAATTCAATATAGAAAAATATTGCCAAAAAAATTACTGCAATTACACTTAAGCGGACAATCAATGCAGAACCAAACCAATCTTTGCGGCTACCTTCTTCTAAAACAACTTGTAAAGAAGCTAATCCAATAGCCATTGTAATAATTCCCCACCAATCACCTTGTTTCAGTAAATTAATTTGGGGTTTTTCTTCCTTAATTCCGTACCAAATACCAGCCAGCATTAATGCTCCTGGAATTACGTTTATATAAAAGTTGTATTCCCAGCCAAGATTTTCTGTTAACCAACCTCCCAATGTCGGGCCAATTGAAGGTGCAAAAACTGCACTAAAGCCAAATGCAGCCAGTCCAATTGATTGCTTAGATTGGGGTAAAGTCGTTAATACAACTGTCATAGCAGTAGGAATTAATACTCCTCCACTAAAACCTTGTAAGGCGCGAAAGAAAATCATGGAATTGAGATCCCACGACCAAGCGCAGCATATAGAAAAGAAAATAAATAGTGCAGTATTAACTAACAAATAACGTCGTAGAGAAAACACCCGTGATAACCATCCTGTGAGAGGAATTACCACAATTTCTGCTACGAGATATGCTGTAGAAATCCAAGAGCCTTCTTCTAGGGTTGCTCCTAAACTCGCTTGAATATTTTGCAGCGAAGCATTAGTTATTTGAATATCTAATACTGCCATAAATGCACCAAGCATACTAGATAATACACCAATCCAGGTTTTTAGCGGTACACGTTCTGGTGGTGCTTGCTGACGAATTACACCTGCATTAGCCATAGTGTTGTTCCAGTTTCAAGATTAAGCAATAGAATTTTTATTAGATTTTATACCATCTTTCTGGGATTTTTATCCAAAGATTTATTACTTAGTACAATGCCCTTTTGCTCATAAATTGGAAGCATTATTTGCCTTAAAGTAGGCAACTGTCTACTAAAAATGATAGAACCTAAAATACAAACTATCCCATCAAGAATTAAAGTGTTAGGTGCGCCAATACGACTGGCTAATATACCTCCTAACAAATTGCCAACGGGAATCATCCCCAAAAATGACATTGTATATACAGCACTTACGGCAGCTATGAGGTACATCCTCAAAGCTGAAAGCTATGATAGGAGAGGGGCAAGAGGAAAACTGTATTGCATAATAGCCGGAAGCGCTGTAAGCTCATCAATCGCCCACGTTTGTCATCTTCAACAATTGTTTGTAAAAAGGTGTTGCTAGCAGCAATTTGGAGAATTGTACCTAAGCCAACAAATAACATTGTAAATAAAGAAAGTGGTAAAAATCGAGAGAAAGAGAAGGCTATTAGACCCATTCCTAAAATTGCTGGAGCAAAGGCAATCAAGTTACCAATTCCTAAGATTGTTTGACGTGTGGCTAGATAAATACCACCAGTTAAAGCTCCAACTCCAGAAGCCGCCATCAAAAAACCCAAACTTTCTGCACCACCTTTGAGAACTTCTTCTGCAATAACTGGTACTAAAATAGTATTTTGCAGTCCCATTAGGCTGACTAAAGCTGATAGCAATAAGATGGAGCGAATGGGTGGAAAGCTAAAAGCATATACAAAACCTTCTTTGACTTTTTGTAAAGGACTCCCCTCAGTAACCACATTTTTCCAAGGTTTAACTTTCATTGCCAATAAAGCGGCAATTACAGCAATGTAGCTTAAACCATCAAATAAAAAACAATAGGCAGTTCCAACCCTGGCAATTAATAAACCTCCGATCGCAGGGCCAATTAATCGCGCCCCGTTGATCATGGTAGAGTTGATCGCGATCGCATTGGCTAAATCTTCTCTGCGTTCAACCAATTCCGGCACAAATGCTTGGCGGGCTGGCGCATCTAAGGCGTTAATAAATCCTTGAAACAAACTCAAGGCGATGATATGCCATACCTGAATCACACCAGTCAGCGCCAGCACTGCTAATATTAACGATTGAATCATCGCCAAAACTTGCGTACTAATTAAGGTATGATAACGAGAAAAGCGGTCTACAAATACTCCGCCAAAAGGAGCTAAAAAAAAGCTAGGAATTTGACTCGAAAATCCCACCACTCCTAGCATTAATGGGGAGTTTGTCAACTTATAAACTAGCCAAATAGTTGCAAGTTGCGTCATCCACGTCCCAATTAGGGAAATACCTTGTCCGGCAAAAAATAGTTGGTAGTTTCTTGACTTTAAAGCAGGTAGTAACGGTTTTTTCATATTAGGCTTGCTTTCTATTAATCTGCTTTCATAAATATCATCTCACCTCCTCTGTATACGCCTGTCTTTAGAGGATGTTTTAAAAGTCCTATCATTAGTAGCAAAACGTTTTGATCCCCCTAAATCCACGCCACTTAAAAAGGGGGACTTTGATTCCGGTTCCCCCCTTTTTAAGGGGGGTTTGGGGGATCTAACTAGTACCTCAAGTCACAGCAAAATGCTTTTCAAACAGCCTCTTAGATGTATGAGAATGTCATAAACAGAAAGAGGTTTTTCATCTGTTTGCAGGCAATTTGGTATTTTAGCGTTTCTCGTTTGATTACTGATTAAACCCGCAGAACCCCACCCTGCCAAAGCTGTGCTTTGTCTCCCCTCGCCGCAAGCGGCGAGGGGTTCTTTGATTATGGGTAACTTGGTGGACATGATATTACTTGACTTCCACAGCAACTTCCGCAGACATCCCCGGAGTAATCCGCGATTCGTATCCTTGAATGCTCTTTTGGTCAAAAACTACTTTTACTGGGATGCGTTGGACAACTTTGGTAAAGTTACCTGTAGCATTATCCGGTGGCAATAAGGCAAACTGAGCGCCGGAAGCTGGCGAGAGACTATCAACACGGCCAATAAAGGTGTGATGAGGGAAAGAATCCAACTTGATTTCTACTGGTTCTCCTGGGCGCATCTTTTCTAATTGGGTTTCTTTGAAGTTGGCAATTACCCAATACTCGTTATCCACGATCGCCATTAATGGTGTTCCCGATGCTACTCGGTTGCCAATTTCTACGTTTTTTCTACCAACTCGTCCGGCACTGGGGGCGGTAACGTTGGCGTAAGATAGTTGCAATTGCGCGTCTTTGAGCGATGCTTCCGATTGGGCGATCGCAGCTTTTGCCGCTTCGTATTGACTACGTTTTACTGTTGTATCTTGTCCGCCGGCGGTAGCTTGTTGTAATCCGCCCCTGGATGCTGCTAATTTAGCTTGGGCGTTGGTGACATTTTCTTGCGCTTGTGCTAGTTGAGACTGGGCTTTGGCGACACCAACTTTGGCGGAGGCTAATTTAGCTTGAGCTTGTTCTACTCCCTGAATGGCGGCGTTTTTTTGTGCTGTAGCCACGTTATAAGCTGCCTTGGCTGTGTCTAACTGCTGACGAGCGATCGCACCGTTTTTATACAATTGGTTGTAACGATTGTAATCTGCTTGGGCATTTTCCAAATTCGCATTTGTTTGCGCTACCTGCGCTTGGGCGGCGGGAATTCCTGCTTGGGCTAGTCTAACTTCAGCCTGCGCTGCTGGTATCCCAGCTTGGGCTTCTTGTACTGCTGCTTGGGCTGTAGAAATTGCTGCTACCGCACCGCTAACATCTCCCTGCGCTTGAGTTGTCTTACCAGTGGTGGTTTGTGAAGTTAAGGCAATATTTGCTTGGGCGGCTTGCGCCTGTCCACGAGCATTTTCTAGGGCTGCTGCTGCTTGCTGTACTTTACTTTCATAGTCGCGTGGATCTAATTTCACTAACAATTGTCCGGGTTGCACCAGTTGGTTATCATTCACAAGCACCTGACTTACAGTTCCCGGAATCCGGCTACTAACTTGGTGAATGTTTCCAGCAACGGTGGCGTTGTCTGTTTCCTGATGGGTGGAGGCGTATTGCCAATAGTGATAACCAAAAGCAGCTGCGGCGATCGCACCTACGCCTAATCCTGCCAAAATCAAACCAGTCGGTTTTTTCCGCTTCGGTGGAACTTCTTTCTCGATCTCAGGAGTTACAACAGGTGCTTCTGTGGTTACAGCTTCTAAAGTCTCGGAATTAGGAATCAATTCTTTCTCTATAACGATGGTTTTGTTTTGGTTGCGCCCGTTAAAAGTGTTAGCCTTCATGATCCTTAACTCACTCGTTCGATAATTTTGATTGATAGTCGTTTATTTAGAATGCGTAATATTTCCTGAAAAAAATCTTATTTCCTTAGTATGCGTAATATTATCTCAAAACAAATATTAATGTCACTTCCCCCGGTCGGGTGATTGTGGGACTATCTTTAGGAGAGGTTAGCGATCGCTCGATTCAAGATTTGGGAAAACAGTTCGCGATCGGTGAAAGAAACACCATCCATCGCTTCATCACGAACTGCGGCAGCGATTGGCGGTAAGATAGTTTCTAGTTCCTTACCTGCATCCGTTAGCCAAATTCGCCAGATGCGGCGATCGTGAGTGTCGCGTTCTCGACGCACTAAACCGCGTTCTTCCATGCGATCTAGTACACCTGTTAAAGTCCCTCCCACTTGTTTGAGTTTGTCTCCAATACTAGAAGTAGGTAAACCATCTTCTTGCCACAAACAGCACAACACTAGCCAGTGAAATGGCGTAAGTCCAAAAGGTTCTAGCCTCTCGGTAAACTTGCGTCCGAGCAGTTGTGATACTAATTTTATTCTGTAGCCCAAATTGTATGGTGCCAGATTTTGCTGCCACGAATCTAAAGCTGGGGAATGATTAGATGTAGAAACCATTTCACATATTACTTAGCGTACGTACTATTATACCTAATTTAACTTGTTTTAGCAATAGTTTCTTTGCATCTGTTTTAGGGAAGAAATTGAATTGAGAATTTTTGACAGTGCCGAGAATGTGGTAATACTAAGCACTAATAAGCAAAGGAAATTTGGCGCAGCTTCACAAAGAAATGGTATAACACACTCTACAATACCTAATTTAGTTCAAAAATCAAATAGTAATTCTATAGGCAATAGGTAACAGGAAATAAGATTTATTGAATTCTACCTAGCTTTGCAAAAATCAAAAATAGGACTACTATTTTGTTTTTGGAAAACTCGGTACACCTTAATCTTCTAGAATCCTCTTACCTCTTGTGTATATAATAAACTCCAAGGTTAATTTTTCTGATTAATTTATTCAGACATAGATCGGCCCAATGCTAATTCCACAATTACAAAAACTTTTAACAACACCTATTACTCAAACAAACAGACGTAAGCAATCTAGATTGAGCGTCATTTTTTGGTACAGTCTAAGTCTAACTTTTGCTCTTGGTTATATTCTTCTGGGGCTGCGAAAAGCTTTCAGCAGTCAATATATTGTCAGCGACGATGCACGAGAATATATTTCTTGGATGTATCGTTATATTAACCCAGATTTATTTCCTGGGGATTTAATCGCTGATTATTTCCAGTCAGTGACACCAATTGGATATGGTATTTTTTATAAAATAATTGCAGCTTTAAATATCGATTTAATTTTATTTAGCAAAATTTTTCCAATAGTACTGGGACTAATTACAACTAGCTATTGCTTTCTAGTCTGTATGGAGATATTACCAGTACCAATAGTGGGATTTATTGCCTCTTTGCTTTTAAATCAAAGTCTTTGTCTACAGGATGATTTATTTTCTGCTACCCCTAGAGATTTTATTTATCCTTTATTTTTAGCTTTTTTATATTATTTAATCCGATCTTCTATGTTTGGTATATTAATTGTCCTTGCACTCCAAGCTTTAATATACCCTTTAATAGCTTTTATCGAGTTATTAATTTTATTGATGAGATTATTTAGTTGGCAGAATGGGCAGATAACTATTTCTCAGAATCGAAAGGATTTTATTTTATTTGCAGCCAGCATTATGATTGCTGGGATTGTAATTTTGACTTATGCTATTCAATCATCACAATTTGGCCCGACAATTACTGCTGCTGTTGCGATAACTATGCCAGAGTACTGGCATGGAGGAAGATTTAGCTATTTTAGCCATAATATTATTAGTTATTGGTTTGATGGTAGAGATAGCGGTTTTTTTGCTTTAATTTCACCTCCGCAATTATTACTTGGTTTATTGTTACCAATTATTATGAAATTCCAGTCTCTTTTTCCCCTAGTAAAGCAATTAAATGATGAAATTAAATTATTAATACAGGTAGCAATAGCTAGTTTGATAATGTTTTTTGCTGCACATGCATTAGCTTTTAAGTTACACTGGCCTAGCCGTTACACCCATCATACTTTTAAGATGGTACTTGCTCTTGCAGCAGCGATTTCTATTACTTTGATTTTAGATGCTATGTTGCAAAGGTCGAGACAAAATGAGAGACAAATTTTCAGCTTGGCTACTATTATTATCCTTAGTGCAGGATTAGTTTTGTACCCTAGTAGCTTAAAAGTTTTTCCCAAAACTCCTTATGTAGAGGGTCAAGCCCCAACATTATATGATTTTTTGCAAAAGCAACCACAAAATATTGTCATAGCCTCTACTTCCGAAGAAGCAGATAACATACCTATCTTTGCTCAAAGAACAATTTTGGTGGGTAAAGAATATGCTTTACCAATTCATACAAAATATTATGCTCAATTTCGCAAACGGATGCTTGACCTGATTAATGCCCAATATAGTGAAGATATTAACCAAATTAAAGACTTTATCCAAAAATACAACGTCACTTTTTGGTTATTAGAACGTTCTGCATTTATTCCCGAATATATAGCTAAAAACACTTGGCTACAACAATATCAGCCAGCAGCAAAACAAGCAAATGCCAAATTACAGAATAATTTTGTACCTGTTTTAGCGACATTAATTAACTCTTGTACAGTTTTTGAGACTGATAATTTAGTCCTTCTCAAAACAGAATGTATCAAACTTGCAACTAAGACTTGAACACAATGCCTAATTACAGCAGTTTTTTGCATAAAGCTATGTAGGGGTAATTCATGAATTACCCCTACCTAAATTTTAACAAAGTTAGAGGGTTTAATTCCCCCGCTTCTAACAAGCGGCAAGTTTTGTGCCAGGGTCTAAATCCCCGTTGCAAAACTTAATTACGAATTACGTTCGCGGAGCGTGCCGGAGGCTCTATTACGAATTATTTTAATCTCTCTTAGAAAAGGATTTGAATAAACAAATACTCTTTGACTGTAGCCAGAATGCGGTAAGGTCGAGATAATGTAGAGGACTGGTTAGCATAGATTAAAGCATAGCTCAAAGCTGGTAATTGGGAGATAGAAGCTACCTGTCGGGGGCGACTAGAAAGATAGAAATTAAGCAGTACTTTGGTTTTAGCGTCTATTTGCACAAAGTAAACAGGATTAGATTGGATAATTGAAGCGATCGCAGGTTCTTGTAAAAAAGTTCTCAAAACAGGATTATAATCGCTCAACAGACCTATACTACCCATCGCCGCCAAAGCTAGCCAACAGGGAATTAACCAACCTGCAATCCAGTAACGAGTTGTGAGAAACTTTTTGCCCAAATGGTAACGGCCAATCCACACCACAGGTAAAACTAACCAACCCAAACCCATAGCCAAGCCAATAGTTGCATACTTGCGGATGTCAGAACCACCCCAACTCAGAACGACAATACTTGCTATTATAAGTAAAACGCCTAATCCACCAAAACTATAGCTCAAGTTTCGGGGTAGATTCTTCTTTGCAAAAATATTTAATAGATTTATTTTCTCCTTTTTAAGAGGTAATTGTAAGTGCGTTTCTGTTTGGTAAATATTGCCTAACCAGTTCAAACCCACAGATGCAAACAAAGCTATAAATGGGTAAAGACAAAGACTATAGTGAGATAAACGAGTATTAAAAAAACTAATTTCTCCAAATAATATAAATGGAAAGCCAACTAATATCAAATGGTAACGCTCAATAGGATGCTGAACAGTCAACAATAAACCTAAAATTCCGAAAAAAGCCCAAGGAAATGCTTTTAAAAGAATATTCCATACATAGAAAAATAGCCCATTATCATAATGGTCATTAGAACCTTGCTGCACAACAAATTTGAACAACTCCTCAAAACTTTGATTTCCATAGTGCAACCAGCTTAACCACAGCCAAACACAGGTAGGTATTAAACCTACAAAAAAACCTAAATACAAAAATGGGTTAGTAAGATGACGATGACGGCGATGTTCCCAAATTAGATAAGGCAATAAAGCTATAATTGGCAAAAAAATCATAAAGCTTCTGATTAAAAAGCCTAAACCGAAACTTAAACCAGCTATAAAACTCCAAAAATAGTGATATTTAGGATGTAGTTCTGTTTTTATTAAAGACCAAATAGCTAGAAGAACCAAGAAAACCATCGGGACATCAGGTGTACTTAAGCGGCAGTATTGCAACCAGAGAAATTCCAGACTTAAAATTACAGTAGCTAGCCAAGCTAATTTTTTGCCTAGTATAATTTTGCCGATTTCATATACAAACAATAAGCTAAAAATACCAGCAATCATACTAGGAAGACGCGCAGTAGTATCACTGATACCAAAAAGCTTGTAGAAGCTGGCAATTAACCAATAAGGGCCGGGGGTTTTATGATGTGCTTTGTCCCAAGGAGCTATCCAATTGCCAGAATCAAACATCAGACGTGCGCGTGATGCGTAAAGCCCTTCATCGTGTGCTATCAAACTATTATGCCCAGAAGTAAATAATAATAAGGGCAGTATCAAAACTAACAAACTAAAATAGGGTAATAATCCGACTAGGCGGATATGTCGCCAAATATGCTGCAAGAAGTTTAGTTTATAGAACATTTACTAATTCGTAATTCGTAATGACGTGGTGTTGAACTTATTTATCCACGGGAGTACGCGGACTCACTAACGGGATGAAAAAATTAGTAAGAATAAAAGACCTCTCTCTATAATTCGCTCCATTCTGGATGGAGATTTAGACCCAGATGCATAACGTAATTACGAATTACAAATTGTTATGTGTCCTGTTGTTATTAAAATATCTTACATAGGGATTGTTGAAAAATACCTACAATTGCCGTATTTTTCCGAAGAAGTTCTCCAAAACAGAGATTTATGCAGTTAAGACCCAATCAACGCCTGAAGTTAGATGACAAAGACGATAAGCTATTTTATGCCTATCCGCGCTTTGTCACCCATGTAGATGAAGGATTTATTCAACAGCTAACAGATTTATATAGCGATCGCCTCAAACCCCACACCCGCATTTTTGATATGATGAGCAGTTGGGTGTCCCATCTGCCACAAGAGATGCAGTTTGAGCATGTGGAAGGACATGGACTCAACGCTGAGGAATTGGCACGAAATCCCCGCTTAAATCATTACTTTGTGCAAAATCTTAACCAAAATCCGCAGCTACCTTTAGCAGATGAAGATTTCGATGTTGTCCTCAATTGCGTATCTGTGCAATATGTGCAATATCCAGAAGCAGTATTTTCCGAAATTTACCGTATATTGAAACCTGGTGGTGTCGCAATTATCAGCTTTTCTAACCGGATGTTTTTTGAAAAAGCAATTCAAGCTTGGCGGGAGGCTTCTGAAGCACAGCGAGTGGAATTAGTCAAAGCCTATTTTGCCTCCGTTCCAGGATTTACAACCCCAGAAGTTATAGCTCATAAGTCAGCATTACCCAATTTATTACAGTGGTTAGGTGCAGCTGGAGGAGATCCATTTTATGCCGTTATAGCTTCCCGCAGTTAAGCTAAATAGTCAATATCACAACTTGGTGCAAATCCCAGCTATTATTTCAGACAAGGGGCTTAATACCCTTGTTTGAAAATCATTGTTATTTGTATATTTATAACGTGTGTAGATGAATTATTGGCTAATGAAATCAGAACCAGAATCCTATAGTATTACTGACCTTAAACAGCAAAATCAGACTATCTGGGATGGTGTTCGCAATTATCAAGCTCGCAACTTTTTACGTCTTATGCATGAAGGAGACTTAGCTTTTTTCTATCATTCAAACACTAATACTCCTGGGATTGCTGGTTTAATGCGTGTGGTAAAAAAAGATATTGCTGACCCGACCCAGTTTGAGCCAGAAAGTAAATACTACGACCCCAAATCAACTTCAGAATCCCCTCGCTGGCAAACAGTTTTAGTAGAATTTGTTGAGACTTTTTCTAACCCAATCTCGCTATCAATACTCAAGGAAAAATTTAGCACTGAAGAGTTAATGTTAGTAAGGCAAGGAAATCGATTATCGGTGATGCCTGTTTCTGAAGCTGTGGCTTTGAAGATTTTGGCAATGAAAACGTCCTAATAAAGTAGGCGTAAACTACTCAAAGTTAGGACTTACACAAAACTACACGGTGTAGAAGCAATTCATGAATTGCCTCTACCTGATACCATTTTGGATTTTAGATTTTGGATTAGCAATCACCTTCTTTGTCTTCAGTCTTAAAGGTTGTTTGAAAAGTCCTCTTGTCGGTATCAAAAAGTTCTAGATCCCCCTAAATCCACGCCACATGCTCCACTTGGGGTCTCCCCAAGTGGAGCAGTGGCTCCCCTTAAGAAGGGGGACTTTGATTCCGTTTCCCCCCTTTTTAAGGGGGGTTAGGGGGGATCGCTAAGTGCCTAAAATCACAGCGAAATACTTGTTCAAACAACCTCTTAAAGGTTTTTAGTGAGGAATAAAGTTATGAAAGATAGCTAAATATTGTTTACTTACTTAAATTTATACCCATTGGACAGGATCTAATTTATAGTAACGTTGCAGTTGCTCATAAAGTGCTGAATGCTTGGACAATAATTGCTGCGGTTTCTCAAAAAATGTCTCAGTCGCTACAGCAAAAAATTCTGCGGGATTTGTTGCACCATAGCTATCCATTACCGTCTTTGCATTTTGTAGAACGTCATTACAAAGTTGCTGATATGCTTCTGTCATTACCTTTGCCCAAATAGGATAATCTGAGTTGTGTTGCAGTATAGGAACCCCTTCAGCTTTCCCATCTTCTTGATCCAACTGATGGGCAAATTCATGAAGCACAACGTTACGTCCATCTCTCCAATTAGTAGTGTCTTGTTTCACCTGTTCCCAAGACACCACTAATTGGTCAGTTGTCCACGATTCACCCAGCCTTGCCACGCGCTTTTCTTCAACAACATAATTTCCGATAGGAGTCGTTTCTTTAACAAAATAAGTGTTGGGATACACCAGAATTGAACGAAGTTTAGGAAAGTACTGTCCACGTTCATTTAGTAGGAGTAAACAGGCAACAGCAGCTAGGGTAATTTTCATTTCCTGTGTTACCTTTAATCCTCTACAGCCAATAAATTGTTTTTCTGCTAAGAATACTTGAATATGTCCCTTAAGTCGTCTGATTTCATCGGGAGAAAGACAGGTATAAATGGGAAGATTATTCTCAATAATTGCATTCCAAAGTGGGGGAAAAGGAAGATGTTTGAGACGGTTTCTTCGCCTTTTGACTATAATGGGATTGATTAAAATTCCAGCGATAATCAGCCCAATAATAAGAAAAGCAATTATTGTTTTAATCATTGACGTTTACTTAAAACACTTACTATTAAAAATGGTTAATAGTCAGGATTTTATTTTTGAAATATACGTAGGGTATGTTAGCAATAGTGTAACGTAATATTCCAAACTTGTGCAGGGTTACGCTCTGCCAAGATACCCTACAATACTACTGAAATCTTGAACGGAGCAAAAACTGACGGCGGTTTAGCTTCAATGAGTGATTAGATTCCATGATAACTAATTGCAAACTGAAGAAGTATTACAGGATAAATGTTTAGCACATTATGTTATGGCAACAAGTAAAGCTTGAGTTAGCTAATGGTTAATAAAATATTTCTAACTAATTATTATCGAAACAGAATTCAGTAGTCAGTAGTCAGAATGGGCTAAACGCCCCGCTACCGCTAACAGAATGAATTCTATACGACTGGAGGATAGCAACACGAGAAAGGGATTCTATCTTTCGCAAGCCTTTTTCAAATTGGTATTACTATATATGCCCCTAATGTCGCTAAAGTCTGTGATATTCTTTGCATCTAGCGATCGTCATCGGTTAATATGACTAATTGCACTCTGGCTTCGGTTTCAGTAATATTTGACTTTCAATTTGTAATTATGCTAACCAGTGTTGACCGTTTATTATTTGTCCGGCGAGTCCCGATTTTTAAGGAATTGCGGGATGATTTTATTGTGCGGCTCACTTCAGTAATGAACGAATTGTCATTTCCAGCTAATTACACCATCTTTCGCCAGGGGGAAGAGGGGCGATCGCTGTATATTGTAGTGTCAGGTAGGGTTAAAGTTCACATCGGCAATAAACAACTTGCAGAGGTGGAACAGGGAAAATATTTTGGTGAGATGGCAGTATTTGATACTCAACCTCGTTCTGCCAGTGCTACGACTTTGGAACCTTGCGAATTTTTGGAACTGACCCAAGAACAATTGTATGATGCGATCGAAGAAACTCCTGAAATTGCGGTAAATATCATTCGTGAGTTATCCCGTTTAATTCGCAAGTTGAATGACGATATGAATATGACTTCTTTGCCAAGTTAATCATCAGGTTAACAGATTTTGGATTGAGCGATCGATAGAGAATCAAAAAAATCATGACAACAGACGCGGTAATCTTGCGCTTAGAAAAAGTTACCGCTTGATCTTTTAAGGTTCTTATTCTGAATCTTAGGTTTTCATAGCTTCCGACATTCTTTAAGAAACTGTTGGGGGATTTCTCCACTTTCTCCCCAATGCAGATGAACATAAGAAGCGTGAACATTTGCAGGTAAACCCCATCCCTCGCATCCCATATTTTCGTCACAATCGTAGCGAGAAGTTTCAAATAGGGGCTGAGTAGGAGTCAAGGTTAAATGGGAACGATGAAATTCATGCCCGTAAACGGTTGTACCTGCCTTTACTAACAGATTATTTTGCAAAGCTACTGCACGACGATAGCCCAAAGTTAAACGCCCACCCATGACAGCAGATGTCGGTAGAACTCCCGCCATCGCCCAAGATTTAGCCTCAAAATCGATAATTTGCTCACATAAATACATTAATCCGCCGCATTCAGCGATCGCAGGCATTCCTTTGATAATTGCTGTTTTCACTGCGTCCCGAACGCTGGTATTTTCTGCTAGCTGCTGGGCAAAAACTTCTGGGAAACCTCCCCCAAAATACATTCCCTGTATATCTTTTGGTATTGCAGCATCTTCTAAAGGACTCCAGAAAACTAGTTCTGCACCAAGTTGTTGGAGTAAATCTAGATTGTCTTGGTAATAGAAATTAAAAGCGCGATCGCGGGCGACTGCAATTCTGATCGAGGAGGGGAGATGAGGGAGATGAGGAGGATGAGGGAGAGGTTCTGATTTTAACAGGGGTAATAAATGTTGCCAATCAAAGCAAGTATCTCCTAAATCGGCGAGGCGATCAATTAATGCGTTGAGTTCGGGGAGTTCTGCTGTGGGAACTAAACCCAAATGGCGATCGGGAATTGTGATGTTATCTTGACGGCGTAGCACGCCGAGAATAGGTAATTGTAAGGGTTCTAGAGAATCTTTTAGTAAAGAGAGATGGCGATCGCTTCCCACCCGATTTAATACTACCCCAGCTATTTTAATTCTCGGATCAAAAGATTGGTAGCCGTGAGCGATCGCAGCCACAGAACCAGACAACCTGCTACAATCAACCACCAACACCACAGGCAAATCTAACAGCCGTGCGATATGTGCCGTACTCGCAAAGTCTGTTGATTTTTGCTTTTCTTGCCCATGCCCCATGCCCAATGCCCCATGCCCAATTCCATCAAATAATCCCATTACCCCTTCCACTAGGGCATATTCACTCAGTTGACTATGACGGGCAAAACATTGCTGAATGTAAGCTTCGGAAGTCAACACTGGGTCTAAATTGCGACAAGGAAGACCAGTTACATGTTGATGAAACATTGGATCGATGTAGTCTGGGCCTACCTTGAAAGATTGTACTGAGCGATCGCGACGACGTAAAGATGCTAAAAGGGTGAGCGTGACTGTTGTCTTGCCCACCCCACTACGTTCTCCAGCAATGATTACAGACATGGATAATTGTTTATTTTTTAAACTAAATAGTCAGCTATGTTAGCGGTATCAAATTAAATCAAAGTCAAACAAAAATATTGAATTATTTATTTGATTAAAATCGCTGCTTTTATGCTATTCAGGAATAATTTTTTTATCAAGACGTTCAGCCAGCCATAATTTCATAATAGAATCAGATGTCACTCCTAAACGCTTGGACTCATGTTCTAAAGCTTGAATCATCCAAATAGGGAGGTCAATATTAACACTTTTTTGCTCATAACCTGGACGATGTACGTTAGATAAGTCTATAAACTCAGTAATATCTTCTCCATTATCGAATTTAGTATCAAATTCTTCAGCTTTCATAAATATTTACCTCTTCAGCACGAGAGCGACGAACGGAAATAATTCTTATTTTATCACTACGATAAGTAATGACTGCTGACCAATATTTTCCAATAATTTTGCCAATCACTAGAAACCGAGGCTCATCTGTTTGTTGTGCGTACAGGAATTTCAGTAAAATTCACATCTGTCCAAAGTTTCTGTGCTTCAATAAAATCAATACCATGTTTAGCTTTATTAGTTGCACTTTTGTTAAGATCAAATTCAAACTCCATAATTCTTTTTTAAAAAAGATACAAAATATTTTAATAAACAATCTTCACTATTTTATAAATTAAATTTTTCTAGCCATTCATCTTGACTTTAATAATTAAAAAAATTCCCCCTACCCGACGCGAGAAGGGGGGTTATACCAATTTAATGTGAAGTTGCACATATCTTGATCCCCCTAAATCCACGCCACGTGCTTCAAGTCGGCAGAGCCGCCCAACGCAGTGGCTCCCCTTAAAAAGGGGGACTTTAATAGATGTTTTTCCGGTTCCCCCCTTATAAAGGTGAGCCAGCGCGGTCTTGGGGGTTTCCCCCATGAGCGACTGGCGTGGGCTAGGGGGAATCGAACTATATGCAGCTTCATAGAAAATTGGTATTACATCTAAATTAATTCGCCAATTTGAAAATACTCGCTGTCACTCCTAGACTTTCTTCAAACAGTGACTCACGACCCCAGCGTTGTACCTGCTGACTTAGCAATACTTCCGCCTTTTGTTCTGAAAGTGAAGTCACCTGTTGAAACAGACCAGCAGATTGGGCACCACCGTGGGTTTCCATCCGCATACAACCACCAGTTTCTGAGCAGATAACTGTACCACAGTCTGCCTGGGGATTTGTCGAACTGAGGCGCAAGGCAATCAAGTCACCAATAATATCGCCCACATCAGCAACCGGAACTCCTGCTAATTCGGCTTCTACTTGTCGCTGATCTTGAGAAATAAAATGGATGCGAGTGATATCATAATCACCGCTTTCCTTTTGATAAGAAACTGGCTGCCATTGGAGGCGACTTGCTAGCCAACCTAAAAACAGCAAAGCTTGGGCAGGATTGCCTTTTTCGTAATCAATCGTAACGCGGTCAACTTCTTTGAGGGCGGCACGACGATTAGGTGAGTCATAAGCTTCGGCTGTCAATTCTTGCCATGATGCGAGGCGACGCCAGTTTAAATCAGCTAAAGGTACACCCGCTTCTACCAACTCTTCTAGGCGGAGTAAATCGCTTTCTGTCTCGTTAAAGTTGCAAGAATCTACAATCACATTATTGGAGATTGCTGCTAGGCGCTTGAATAGACCGTTGTTAGGGTCTGGGGTTGCCTTCCACCAAATAAACTTCGGCAAGCCGCCAATCAATAATGCTGGAATCATCCCACCGATGCGTTCTAAGGCAGCAGCAGTACCACTGAGAGTAATGTATTCGCAGCAGATAAGTGTTCTTGACGATTGCTTTTGAATCGGGCAATAGGCAGAAACTTGAGCCTTAACTCCTTCATCTTCGCCAGCAATAGGAAATAGCGCAATGATGCGGCAGGGGTTGCGGAGAGCGATTTCATCGGCAATTCTCGGGCTGCCGTTATTTAAACCAGCAGCAGGATGTTCTCCGCCTCGCTGAACTTTAGCAAATTCTTCTCGTAATATAGTCAGAGTTTCTGGTGTTGCTGTTCCGGTTTCTGGCAGACCATTTTTCTTTTGCACTTCCCGCAATGCTGCTGCCATCTGTGGCCCTAAAATCCCATCAATTGGGCCGTTGTAAAATCCTAAAGCAGCCAACAAATACTGAGTTTCTTCTGGTTCGTAGACTACTAAAGTAAACGTTGTTGCCCTAGTAGCACTGGGAAGTCCACCGTTCTCGCCAGTAATGCCGTAGCTTTGCCAAATTTGATTCAGTTCCGCATCTATTTCGTTAAGCGAAATATCTTTTGGTGCCTGAAGTGAAAAAATAGTAGAAGTTTGCGTAGGCATAGGAAGTTTTGGATTTTGTCATTTGTCATTTGTCATTGGTCATTTGTCATTGGTCATTGGTCATTTGTTTTTACTAGTGACTAATGAACGCCACTTGTTTCAACGGAGTGGCTCTTAATGACTAATATTTACAGTCTGCGCCAGCGACGGCCATCCTGGTTAATTAAGAGTTCTGCTTGTTCTGGTTCCCAAGTACCGGCTTCGTATTGGGGAATTGTATTTGGATCGGCGGGTGCATCCCAAACGGAAAGGGCTGGTGTTACTACTTGCCAAGCTGCTTCTACTTCGTCCGCCCGTGTGAACAATGTTTGATCGCCCATCATACAATCAAGGAATAAGCGATCGTAGGCATCGGATGTTGCTTGGATGCCGAAGGAACCATAACTAAAGTCCATATCAACGGAACGGGTGCGGAATTCTGCTCCCGGCATTTTCACATCAAAACGCAGGGAAATACCTTCATTTGGCTGAATCCGCATTGTCAAAATATTGGCGTTTACCTGTTGGGCAGCAGATTGGAACATCCGAGATGGAACTTCGCGGAAGTGAATTGCAATCTCACTGACTTTTTTCGGCATCCGCTTTCCGGTACGCAAGTAGAAAGGAACACCTTTCCAGCGCCAGTTATCCACCAAAAACTTCATTGCTACATAAGTGGGTGTGGTGGAGTTGGGGTCAACGCCTGGTTCTGTCCGATACCCTGGCACTGCTTGACCCTTCATCCAGCCAGCACTGTATTGACCACGGACTGCTGACCGCGACAGATTGTGAACATCAGCTAAACGAGTAGCTTTGAGTATCTTCACTTTTTCTGTGCGGATGCTGTCGGCATCCATTGCGTTTGGCGCTTCCATCGCCGTTAAGCAGTAAAGTTGCATGAGGTGATTTTGCAACATATCCCGCAGTGCGCCAGCGCTTTCATAGTAGCCAGCCCGATCTTCCACGCCTACGGTTTCTGCTACGGTAATTTGTACGTGGTCAACAAATTGACGATTCCACAAGGGTTCAAAAATTGCATTGGCAAAGCGAAACACCAGCAAATTCTGGACTGTTTCTTTACCCAAGTAGTGGTCAATGCGGTATACTTGATTTTCTTTGCAATATTTCTGTACCACTTGGTTAAGACTTTGGGCAGAAGCCAAGTCCCGACCAAAGGGTTTTTCAATTACTAGACGATGTTTGTAGGGATCTTCTAGCATTCCGCCGCTTCCTAGCTGCTTAATCGCTTCAGGAAAGAATGAAGGGGCAACGGAGAGGTAGAACATGCGATTGCCTCGCGTACCCCGTTTTTCGTCTAATTCACTCAGTAAGGTTTTCAGTTTCTGGTAGCCTTCGGGGTTGTCTATATCCCCAGGACTGTAAAATAGACCTTGAGAGAAGTCTTGCCAGAGTTCGCCTAAATCAACATCAGGATGTGCCTCTGCCATGCCCTTCTGCATTTGTTCGCGGAAGTATTCATGACTCCATTCTCGTCGGGCTACGCCAACAATGGTAGTTTCTGGAGGAATACGCCGTTCTCGCCGCAATTTGTAAAGGGCTGGCACTAATTTACGCCAGGTGAGATCACCAGAAGCGCCAAAGATAACTATAATCTGGGGTTCAGCCATCCCTTGTTGTTGCAGGCCAACGCGCAAGGGATTTTCTAGCAGACTAACCATAACAATTTTGGATTTTGGATTTTGGATTTTGGATTTTGAGATTGGGTACTGGGGATTGGCTACTGGGTATTGGGTTTGGGTTTTGGGTTTTAGGTTTTGGAAAATAGTATTTTTAATCTTATTCCCCAGTTCCCAGTCCCCAGTCCCCAGTCCCCAGTCCCCAGTCCCCATTCCCCAGTCCCTACACTGGTGACAATACCTTGATCTTGTCTTCTAAAGAGTTCATCAAGGACTGGAAGGGCTGGACGAATTTGTCAATACCTTCATCTAACAGTTCATCCATGACGGCATCAAGATCGATGTTGATGTCGGGATCTTTGAGGTTTTCGATCAGGGTGTAAGCTTTATCTACATCTGTTTCTAAGCGATCGCTAACGTTACAATGATCGGCACAAGCTTTTATGGTCGCTGGTGGTACGGTGTTAACGGTATCTTGGCCAACCAACTCTTCGATATACATCACGTCGTTGTAGTTGGGGTCTTTGGTGCTGGTACTAGCCCAAAGTAGCCGTTGTACTGTGGCTCCTTTTGCTGCTAACTCTTGCCAACGCTCGCTTCTAATGATTTTCTTGTATTCTTGGTAAGCTACCTTGGCGTTAGCGATCGCTACTTTCCCTTTCACAGCTCTTAGCTTTGCTTCCACGGCAATATCATCAACGCCTTTTTTCAACTTAGCATCAATTTTGCCGTCAATGTTGCTATCGATCCGGCTGAGGAAGAAGCTAGCGACTGAAGCAATTCTACTGATGTCTTTACCTTCAGCCAGCCGTTTTTCTAAGCCCCGAATATATGCCCAAGCTGTGTTTACGTAGCTTTCTACAGAAAATAGCAAGGTAATATTAACATTCATTCCCTCGGCTATTACTTGCTCCACTGCTGGCAAACCAGGTTCTGTACCGGGAATTTTAATCATCAGATTTTCCCGACCAATTTCTTGGAAATAGCGCCGAGCTTCACTTATTGTTGCTTCGGTATCATGGGCAATGGTTGGTGGGACTTCGATACTCACATAACCATCTAGTCTATTCGAGGCTTCATAAACTGGGCGTAAAATATCACAAGCGTTACGGATATCTGCAAAAACGAGGGATTCGTAAATTTTGTCTATGGGTAAGCCAGCCCGAACTCCGGCTTCTATATCGGCATCATAAATGACATTACCTGCGATCGCTTTTTCAAAGATAGCTGGGTTAGAAGTAATCCCAGATATACCTTGATTTTCAACCATGTCTTTGAGTTCACCTGATTGAATAATGTCACGGGTCAAATTATCCATCCAGATACTTTGACCGTATTGCTTAATTTCTAGTAGATGATTGGTAGCCATAGGTAGTTTATTTCACTCCTGTATAGTGATGTTTCTAAGTAAAGTTGGCAAAACGCATTAATGCTTACTTTTGAATTGTGGCGTTCCCAATCACTTATCGCATCGGCCAGCTGAGATAATCCTTAATCGATCTTCAAAAAGCGCTATTTTGCATCCCCAATCTTAAATCACCATGATTAACGTTTAATTAATGGCAGATGAGAATACAGCACCAAAGAAATAAAACGTCTAAAACCCTTACGTAACACTAATTACGTTCGCGGAGCGTGCCGGAGGCTCTATTACGAATTATCTTCTAGTGTCCGTTTTGAATAAAAGACTCCACCTTTGCTACATCTTCTTTGCTACCAATAATTAAAGGTGTGCGCTGATGCAGTTTTTTCGGTACTACATCCAAGATATTTACCAATCCTGTAGTAGCACGACCGCCTGCTTGTTCAATCAAAAAGGCTAGAGGAGCGGTTTCATAAAGCAAGCGCAATTTCCCTTCTGGGTTTTGAATTGTACCTGGATAAAGGAACACACCGCCTTGAACTAAAATTCTATGGATGTCGCTCACCATTGCGCCGCTATAACGAGCGCTGTAGCCTTCTGTGCGATGAACGTAGCGGATGTATTCTCGAATCGATTCTTCCCACTGCCAAAAGTTACCCTCATTCACGCTGTAAACCGAACCGTGGTTAGGAATCCGAATATTTTCTTCTGTGAGAATAAACTCTCCTAAGCTGGGATCGAGGACAAAGGAATGAACGCCCTTACCTATAGTATAAACCAGCATTGTGCAAGGGCCATACAAGATGTATCCGGCAGCGAGTTGCTTCCGTCCATTGGTGAGGAGATCGGTTGCTTTGCCATCGCTATCATTTCCTTCTTGTTGGCGAATGGCGAAAATCGAACCCAAACTGAGATTATTATCGGTGTTGGATGAGCCATCAATTGGGTCATACAGCAAGGTATAGCGACCAATGGGGCAATTTTCGGGAATATAGTAAGGATTTTCCATTTCCTCAGAAGCGAGGCGACAGACTAAGCCGCTTTGCTTAAAAACTGAGATAAACACATCATTGGCGTAGACATCCATCTTTTTGACGGATTCTCCTTGGACATTAACTTCGCCAGTAAAACCAAGAACGCCTTCCATTAAACCAGCGCGACTCATGCGGCGTGCAACTAGTTTACCTGCCAAGGCGATGCGATTCATCAACGCACTTAAATCTTGGGCATCTGGCGAAAAACTCTGAAGTTGCTGTAAAACGTGACGGGATAAGGTTGTACAATCACGATCTAGAGCTAAGTCTGTAATTTCATTGATAGACGATTCTAAAGATTCTGGCGTTCTAGCCATTTTGAGATTCTCCGCAGCCACTAGCTGTTAATTGGGTTTTAGTTGTGTATGGCAATTTATGGTTGCTGCTTCTATCTTAGGAAGGTAATTTGAGAACTTAGATACGACTTTAGATAAACTAAAGAAATGAATTTTCAGTGACTCCTGCACTCAGAGCTTAGATACGTAGCAAGTAGTCTAAGATATTACCAAAATTGAATCAGTGATTTATTTAAGTCAAGCAATTATAGAAAGTAATAAAGGTAATTAAGCTACTGGCTATGATGTGCAGACTGAGCTACCCTGAAGTTATGCGGAAAATAGGTCTTAGAGGTTGTTTGAAAAGTGTTTTCCTGTGATTTTAGGCACTTTTAGATCCCCCCTAACCCCCCTTAAAAAGGGGGGAACCGGAATCAAAGTTTCCCTTTTTAAGGGAGATTTAGAGGGATCTAAAACTTTTGATACCGAAAAGAGGACTTTTCAAACATCCTCTTAGTAGCTAGGCGTAAATAAATTAAAGTTTGTAGTAAGGACTTTAGTCCTGATCAACCTTGCTATGAGCGATGAATCGCTCACTACAAACTAGGATTTTATTGTATATTTCATTATGCCTAAGTACTTAAATTTAACATTTGGGATTGAGAACTGCTTATGTTCAACTACAATCCATTAGAGTGCTTACCTTCATCAGCAGAATTGCCAGATTCTGATGAAACCCCTGTGGATAACGAATTGCAAATATTAATTCCCAACTTATTGTTAGCGATATTAGCTGCTATTTGGCAAGCTCGTGATGATTGGTTTTTTGGGATCAATATGGGGATTTATTATATAGCTAATAAACCTGCGATTGTCCCCGATGGATTTTTAAGTTTGGGTGTAGAACGTTTTATTGGAGAAAATGGGCGTTCTAGTTATGTGCTGTGGGAAGAAGATGGTATTTCCCCAATCTTATCGTTAGAAATTGTTTCCCAAACTTACAATTTTGAATACGAACAAAAGAAAGTAGATTATGCCCAATTAGGCATTTTGTATTATGTCATTTATGCACCAACCCGCTTACGTCGTAAGCGTCAGCGTTTAGAAGTCTATCGTTTAGTTAATTGTGAATATATTTTACAACCAGGCGATAAAGTCTGGATGCCGGAAATTGGTTTAGGTATTGGACGTGAGCGGGGAACTTACCAAGGAATCATGCGAGAATGGTTGTATTGGTATGACGATAATGGTAATAGATATTCAACACCAGAAGAAGTAACACTTAAGCAACAGCAAGAACTAGAGCAAACACAACAACAGCTTCAGGAGCTTTTAGCTAGATTACAACAGAAGGGAATCAACCCGAATAATCTCTGAATAATTGATGCTGGCAGAAAATGTATTTTTGCAACCTTAAATCTGGGTTAGTTATGATAATATAAAAAATCTTGGGCGATTAGCACAGTGGTAGCGCACATCCTTCACACGGATGGGGTCACTGGTTCAAATCCAGTATCGCCCACTTAATATATAAGACTTACGCAAAACTACATCTGAATTCAACTATAAGTTTGTGGCAACGGCAACATTATGCTTTAAAACTCCTGCGGCAAACTTATGGTTGAAGCTAGGGTTTTTATATGAATGACGAATTTTTAATGTTCTTTTACTGTCTCTGCGGCGGGGTTGGTAAAAGTTCTAAATGCTTATTATATCATAGAACCCGCCGATATCTTTCTGTTTAAGAGGTTGTTTGAAAAGTGTTTCGTTGTGATTTTAGGCACTTTTAGATCCCCCCTAACCCCCCTTAAAAAGGGGGGAACCGGAATCAAAGTCCCCCTTTTAAGGGGAGCCACTGCGGTCTTGGGGTCTCGCCAAGTGAAGCAAGTGGCGTGGATTTAGGGGGTTCTAGAACGTTTTGCTACCAAACAAAAGGACTTTTCAAACATCCTCTAAGCTGTTCTACATTTAAATTGCATAATTAGGGCGCTCATGTTGCCCACCCCACAAGAGTTATAAAAATTTTAGATATGCAAACTAGATGTGGTTTAGCTTACTCATAAACCCGAACGATCGCATCACCAATTGCTTTAACCTTAACCATCAAGGCTTCTGGTTGCGCTACCTTCACGTTACCACCAAAGCCAACAATCCATCGCAGAAACTCTACATCACCTAAAGACCATTTAGGCAATATTACCCGAAAGCGATTGGGAAAGTCTTTATCTGTGGTCTTCTTCAGACAGAAAATTGACTTAGGTAACATTAACCTTCCACCTTGCACAGGTGCAGACATCTTCATTTGTCTGGCAGAAAACCTTTTGGTTCCCTCACTAATAAACCGGAAGATAAAATCATTAAACCACAGTTCTATTGTCACACAAGCCTGTGAATGCTCTTGTTTATCTTGGCTGAGAAACTGATGCTGATCACTCGCACTATAACCTAAAAAAATCCCCGCGCTAGCATCTGAGAGTTTCTGTAATTTCTCTAATGACTTTTTTTGTTCCACCAGAGAACGCAATTTGCTTTGAGGTTTACCAATAAACAATCTATCTAAACGTTCAAATCGGAAGAGTCCGGCATACTTTCCACCTTCACACTCAAAACCTAAATACCATGCTTGATTAGAAAAAACAATTTGCAAAGGAAATGCTAAAAAAAAGCCTTCTTCATCCAGTGCAAATTTACCGCCGCCAACAAAGCGATTTAATTCTAGTAATTGTCCTTTAGCGATCGCTTCTTCTAATTGCTGTAAATTCTTAGAAAGGGCATCACTGGGTAAAAACTCTGAATCTATCATACTGCGATTAGCGATGCCCCGTACCGGATACACATTACTTACCCCCAACTTACTTTTTGTCATTCGGGTAGCAAATGTTTCATAAATCTCCAACGCTACGGGATCATCAAGACTTTTCGCCTGAGACTGGAGAACATCAAACACTTTGGTTAACTCTAATGCTGACAAAATCGCTGTCCCCGCAAAGTAGCCATCTCTGAGGGGAAAATCTGGCAATATTTTATAAGGTTTGAGAACCTTTTCTATATCCTTGCGGACTGTATCTAATCTATCGCCTTGAATAATCCCATTTTCTCTGAGTGCAGATATCAAAGTTTGTAAACTTCCCTTTCCTGTATCTTGCAAAAATGGGTGATGGAGAATCAACCGAATGATTTTTATTAATCTTTGGAAGCTGTCAAAGTCAGAATAACTGTGAGTTCCCTCGAAACCTAACCCCCTAACCCCATTCCCTATGAGGGAAGGGGGAAAATTCAAAGCCTCTCTCCTCTTAGGAAAGAGTTTTGGAGAGAGGTTTTCCAGATTAGCAATAGTATTAACGCCAATCAGAGAATTTTCTTGTAACCAGTTTAAATCAGATGCGATCGCATTTTCATTGGCGTAAATTTGACCGCACAATTTACCCATGAAGGCGGTAATTTCTTCTAAGCTATTGGCAAACTCAGGAATGTTACCAAAAATGCTTTCTACTAAACTCCCATGAGTGGTTTGCAAATTACCAATTCCTGGATAACGAATGATGAGAGAAATTAAATACATCAGCCGTTCAAAATCTAACAACTGACTGTAAGAATGTAAAATAATGTGGCTATTGCGGTTAGCGCGGTTGGTAAGGGAATGCGAAAGCTGTTGAATTTGGGTTGCAATTTGTTCAATGTCGAACTTCGGCGAGGTGACATCGATTTCTTTGACTGTTGCAAATCCCTCCGCAGCTATTGGCGGAAAGTTTTGGAGAGATTTGTGCATATTTTCAATGACAAAATCTGGAACTTGACGAACCCGTTGTTGGTTCCATAACTTGCAAATTGCAACGGGAGTTTGCAAATACCACGCCATCCACAGAGGAAAAACAGCCAGAGAAAATTTCAGCTTACTGAGTAATTCCATCCGCCATCCCCGCTTGGCATTAGTTGCATCATAAATTATGGAATCACCTTGAGTTAAGGCATTCACAATTTCCGAGATTACTTTTTCTTCAACCTGATTCCACTCACCTTGAATATTTGCATCGCCGTAGAGTTGCTGGCGAATTGCGTCTGTAGAGACGATGCGATAATTTCCCAGTTTGGCGAGTTCTGCGGCGAAGGTAGATTTCCCGCTACCGGGGATACCGATGAGGAAGTGACAAATCATCAACAGTTACAGGTTAAAGGTTTTTCTACTTTAACTTTTAGCTGTTTTTTGTTTGTTGTCTAGGCTTTTCAAGCGAATGACGAAATAATTCGTAATTCAAGGTTGCTTTGGTAAGTGTAACTTTGTTTTTTGTTTCCATTAATTCCGATTTAGAGCAATCGGTAAAGTTACTTTAGTGAAACGAAAATTATGAACTTGAAATGTTTCCATTAATTCCGATTTAGAGCAATCGGTAAAGGCTTTAGGGTTACTTTCGTATATTGCTGCTGATTTTTTGTTTCCATTAATTCCGATTTAAAGCAATCGGTAAAGTCACATTCACTAATAGATTTGGGAGGAATATATGTGTTTCCATTAATTCCGATTTAAAGCAATCGGTAAAGTTAGTCCAGATATCTGGACAAAGAGCAAATAGATGGTTTCCATTAATTCCGATTTAAAGCAATCGGTAAAGAGATGGGCAGAAGTTATTGCACGAGCATCGTCTAAAGCAGTTTCCATTAATTCCGATTTAAAGCAATCGGTAAAGTCCAAAAAATCCCAGCACTTTACAGGCACAGGGGAAAAATTCTGTTTCCATTAATTCCGATTTAAAGCAATCGGTAAAGGGCAGCATTGTTCATTGCATTCGCATCGGCGTTTTTGTTTCCATTAATTCCGATTTAAAGCAATCGGTAAAGTTTTTATCAAAAAACTTTTGATTATGCCTCTCAAGGGTTTCCATTAATTCCGATTTAAAGCAATCGGTAAAGCTACGAAGTAGCTCGGGCAGAATATAGCGACTGTGAAAGTTTCCATTAATTCCGATTTAAAGCAATCGGTAAAGCTTTCTTCTTTCAATATATCGACCGCGCCTGATTGGTTTCCATTAATTCCGATTTAAAGCAATCGGTAAAGAAAATGGGACGACATTGGACACACCTGCTGACTGCGCAAAGTTTCCATTAATTCCGATTTAAAGCAATCGGTAAAGAATTGAGATCATTCGAAGCGCTATGAACTGACCTTCGTTTCCATTAATTCCGATTTAAAGCAATCGGTAAAGCAAGCCGATCGAGCGACTGGCCAAGCAGCGCAGGACGTTTCCATTAATTCCGATTTAAAGCAATCGGTAAAGTGAAGATTTGCAGTGTCGGGGACTCGCCGATACGGTAAAGTTTCCATTAATTCCGATTTAAAGCAATCGGTAAAGTTTGTTTTAATTTGGTGGCGGGAAGTGGATTTGAACCACGTTTCCATTAATTCCGATTTAAAGCAATCGGTAAAGAGTTCGTCCAGGAGCCTCTGCCTCGTAAGGCTTTCAGCCACCAAATCGACACTACTCTAAAATACATTATATACCTTGTGTGAAATTGAACAACACGCATACCTCAAATCATTACCCAGTAAGGAATCGACACCACTCAACGAAAAATATAGGGTTTCGGGGATTTGGCGAGTGGTGTCGATGAACATCTAAAACTCCTCATCCTCTTTGCGTCTCCGTGCCTGTGCGTGACATAAATCATCTTAGATGAAAAGGTATTTATCTCCTCAAATTTTCCGAGAAGATATAAAAGTCACCGCCCAGGCAGGTTTAGCCATTGTATCCACCAATTGCGATCGCAGTGCTTTATCTATGTAACCACCAATTGCGATCGCAGTGCTTTGTCTATGTAACCACCAATTGCGATCGCAGTGCTTTGTTTATGTAACCACGAATTGCGATCGCAGTGCTTTGTCTATGTAACCACGAATTGCGATCGCAGTGCTTTATCTATGTAATCACGAATTGCGATCGCAGTGCTTTATCTATGTAACCATGAATTGCGATCGCAGTGCTTTATCTATGTAACCACGAATTGCGATCGCAGTGCTTTGTCTATGTAACCACGAATTGCGATCGCAGTCCTTTATCTATGTAACCACGAATTGCGATCGCAGTCCTTTATCTATGTAACCACGAATTGCGATCGCAGTGCTTTGTCTATGTAACCACGAATTGCGATCGCAGTGCTTTATCTATGTAACCATGAATTGCGATCGCAGTGCTTTATCTATGTAATCACGAATTGCGATCGCAGTGCTTTGTCTATGTAACCACGAATTGCGATCGCAGTGCTTTGTTTATGTAACCACGAATTGCGATCGCAGTGCTTTGTTTATGTAACCACGAATTGCGATCGCAGTGCTTTATCTATGTAACCATGATTTGCGATCGCAGTGCTTTATCTATGTAATCACGAATTGCGATCGCAGTGCTTTATCTATGTAACCACGAATTGCGATCGCAGTGCTTTGTCTATATAACCACGAATTGCGATCGCAGTGCTTTGTCTATGTAACCACGAATTGCGATCGCAGTGCTTTGTTTATGTAACCACGAATTGCGATCGCAGTGCTTTGTCTATGTAACCACGAATTGCGATTGCAGTGCTTTGTCTATGTAACCACGAATTGCGATTGCAGTGCTTTGTCTATGTAACCACGAATTGCGATCGCAGTGCTTTGTCCGCCAAACCTAAATCAGCTTATTGAATCTACCGAAATCAAAAAGCCAAATGCCATTTTGAGAAAGCAAAAGCTTATTTTACTTGCGGAAAACACCGAAATGTAAAAGCAAAAGCAGCTTTGGAGAAAGTAAAAGCTTGTTTGACTTGCGGAAAACACCAAAACGAGAAAGTCAAAGCTGCTTTTGAATAAGTCAAAGCAGCTTTGCAATAAGTAATTGCAGATTTTGCTGATTAAATTTAACCGAAACATTAAGTTTCGATAAAATTATTTAGAAAATTACCAATAAATGCTTATGACTTTCATCAAAGTACTTTACAAGTATATCGGTGCGTTCCCATTAATTCCACTTCTAAATGATAGAAGTGACGCGCAGTTGACAGCACAAAGCCATTACCCAAAGAATCTGCGTCTGTTTCCATTAATTCCACTTCTAAATGATAGAAGTGACTACAAGCGTCTTCACCCGTTGAGAAAACTACACAGGTTTCCATTAATTCCACTTCTAAATGATAGAAGTGACGAGTATTCTGGTGAAGAATCAGTACGCTGAAGAAGTTTCCATTAATTCCACTTCTAAATGATAGAAGTGACTAACTCATCTGGCTATAAAACTTAATTAGAAATACGTTTCCATTAATTCCACTTCTAAATGATAGAAGTGACTTCGATGACACACTCTAAAGTGTCACAGTTATTAAAGTTTCCATTAATTCCACTTCTAAATGATAGAAGTGACTACCAAGGCAGAAGAAGTCGCTTCGGAGGTTGCAGTTTCCATTAATTCCACTTCTAAATGATAGAAGTGACTGGATGATCAACCATGTCAATTACCAGATACTATTTCCATTAATTCCACTTCTAAATGATAGAAGTGACTTATCGTTATGACTACCACCACTAGGCTGTCAGAATTTCCATTAATTCCACTTCTAAATGATAGAAGTGACGTTGGTGGCTTTGCTATGAAGCATGAGTGGGTTATTTCCATTAATTCCACTTCTAAATGATAGAAGTGACTAAAGTTGCTGTCATCATTGATTATTTCTATCCGTTATTTCCATTAATTCCACTTCTAAATGATAGAAGTGACCCGGAGCGCTGGATTAATGCTAATTGTGCGAGTTTTTATTTCCATTAATTCCACTTCTAAATGATAGAAGTGACTGCTGCATTCTGAAACCTTGATATTGCAAAGGTTTCAAAGCTAGTTTGCGCGAACCTAGAAAGAAAGTAACATTTCAGCCTTTGACTCGTCAAGATATTATTTTTATAAATCGCCTCAAAAGCATAACAGGCAAAGCTTATAAGAATTGCGCGAATCTCCATATTGTAGTCATCACACTCAAAGCTAGATTGCATAAGCTTTTGAACAATAAAAATTGCATCAAATTTTAAAACACCTACTAGTTCGCGCAAGTCAAACATCCTTAACCCGTGCAGGCGATGAGATTATGGCTACAAGAAGGTTTCCCTGCACAAGCGACTGGTGAACCCAAAGGGCTTTGTCTATGTAACCACAAATTGCGATCGCCTTTTTAAATAACTTAAATTTCGTCATTCGCATCAAAAGGTATTTACATCATCAAATTTTCCGAGAAGATGTATAGCAGTTCTCAATTGCATAGAACACAGACCTAACCCCCAACCCCTTCCCTTGTAAAGAAGGGGAGTAAAATTCAAAGCGTCTCTCCTTTTAGGAGCTACCGTGTATACACAAGTCAAATTACCCCCCTTAATCCCCCCTTATAAAGGGGGGAAACCGGAAAATCTAGTTCCCTCCCCTTTATAAGGCTACGGTGTACACACATCTTTGTACAAACCCAAAATCGTTGCAGATCCCTCTAAATCCCCTGATAAATTGGGGGACTTCAAGAGACTTTTGCCCCCCTTTTTAAGGGGGGTTGGGGGGATCAAAAGCCTATGAGGCCACTCTCAAAGACTTGTGTGTACACCGTAGCCGTCTTAGGAGAAAGGAATGGAAGTGAGGTCAAAGCTCAGATGAATTTAGCCATTGTAGCTGGGAATTGCGATCGGCAAATCAAAAATTATTACAAAGTATAACTACTGAATACAAACTCAACTTTTTACAGTAACTTAAGCAAGACTGCAACCCGTGACACAAGCAAACGTGACCAAATATACAGCCATAACCTTTGCTCCCGTCCAAGGATTTATCGAGAAATCCCGTAAACTCAGAGACTTGTATGGTGCATCCCTCATTCTCTCCTACCTTAGCCAGCAGTTAGTACAAGAAGCAGAAAAAACTACAACAGTCATTTCCCCAGCCCGCGCCAACTTGCAAAAAGGAATGCCAAACCGCATTCTGATAAAAGGAGAATTTTCAAAACCACAGGTAGAAAAAACTCTATTATCTGCATGGAAAGAAATGTTACATCAATGTCGCACTTGGATAGAATGGAAACTACCAAACTATACCTATCACTGGGAAAGAGAGTGGACAAACTGGGGAAACCACGCCTGGGAGATATTTTGGGGAGAAGGCGACAGCATACAAGCAGCGATGGAAGACTTAGAAACCCGTAAACTTTCCCGTGGGTGGACAGCAGTCAACTGGATTGGAGAGAGTTCGAGTTTAACCGGAACCGATGGAATAGCCTTCCCCGGATTAGGTGGAGAAACGAGAAATCCTAAAAATCGCCAGTGGACAATAGAAAAAGATGAAATCAAAACCTTCTATAAACGCCTCGCTTGCGTATTAGAAAATCGTTCCCCAGATGGAGAACCAGAGGGAAAATTTTTTGCACTCAATGAAAAATTAAGTATCCCCGAATTAGTGAAACGTTTAGTCACCCTACCAGAAATAGCCAACCAATTAGGGATGTCTAAACTAGAAAGTTTCAGCGAAATTTATCGAGGCCCCGAAACCAAAAATGAGCAAGATAAAGGACGCTGGACAGGTTGGTTTATGGGTGATGGTGACGAAGTTGGGAACCACCTAAAGAAATTAGCCGAATTAGAAAACGGAGATGAACAACTTCAAAACTTTAGCCAAGCCATGCGTAACTGGGGCAAAGACTTTACCAGAGACTTTCCCCAAGAAATGGGTCGAATAGTTTATGCAGGTGGAGACGATTTTTTAGGCGTAATTTATCGAGAAAAAGACCAAGAACCGATTACAGCCAAGCAAGCTTTTGCATGGTTAACTACACTACCCCAAACCTGGAAAAAACACGATCAAAAAATAGGCTTAAGCGTCGGATTTGTTTGGGCAGGTACAAGCGTTCCCCAGAGGGATATATTACAACATTGTCGGGAAGCAGAAAAACTAGCCAAATCATCAGGGCGAAAACGAGTCACCATCAGAATTGTTTTTAATAGTGGTCAATATGTCCAATGGACTTGTCCTTGGGATTATTTAAACATCTTGACCAAATATCAAGACAGAGAAAAAAAATCAAACTGGAGTCATATTTATCAAGATTTAGCTCAATTAGAATCGCGGCGGGCATTTAACCTTGACAAAAAGACCTTTGTCGAAAAATTCGCCATTGAATTCTTCAATATTTACTTTCCCGGCGAAGGTAAACAACTACTAAATTATGAAAGTGCTAAACATCTCGTAGGTTTTAGTGAAGAAGATGATAATTATGAAAGAAGCAAAGCCACAATTGATTGGATAAGTAACTTAATCAAAGTAGGCTGGCATTTAAGTAATTAAATCAGGAAAAATCTAATAAAAATGCATAAATTAGATATCACAAACCTCAGAAGTTGTTTGAAAAGTCATGATTGATGTATCAAATATTTTTTACCCCACCCTAACCCTCCCCTTATAAAGGGGAGGGAACCGGATTTTTCTTGTTTCCCCCCTTGTAAAGGAGAATAACGATAAATATTGCGGGCTACTCAGTCAAAGGAACCGGATTTTTCTTGTTTCCCCCCTTTACAAGGGGGGATTAAGGGGGGTAATAATGTGATTAAAATTACAGCAAACTACTTTTCAAACAACCTCTCAACCAGACTTACTAATATTCTTATTTCTCCGTGTCCTCTGCATCCTCTGCGGTTCGATTTTCTTCTGAAAAAACTTAATTAAAGTAGGATGCGTTAGCGACAGCGTAACGCACCAACCCCTAGATAACGGTGCGTTACCAACTCTAACCCACCCTAAAACACCTAACTTTCGCCACTCCACTTATGTTTAAATACTTAATAACAATCAACCCATTAGGATTAATGTATGGAAGTGCAGGTGCATTTCTCTCACCAGAAAACCTAGTTGGTCGTTCCGGCGCTAAATTCCCTCCAGAAGCTGCAACCCTATCAGGCTTAATATTTAGCGTTAACAAAATTACCGAAAAATTTCCTAAAAATGAATTGAGTGCTAACCTATTTGTAGCTGGCCCCTTTTGGGCGAAACTAAAAGACAAGCAAAATTTTTATATTCCCATACCCTGGAATAAAATCATTGGCAAAAAAGCAGTAGATGAATGGGCATTAAAAGATAGTCAATGGCAGTTAGAAAATAAAACTGAAAAACTAGAACCAGATTATCGTTGGCAATCGATAAACTCATGGGGAATTGCACCCCAAACCTTAAAATCTAATCAATCGGTTGCTGATAATCCTTGGAAATATATATCTTTTCTCCATCCCAAAATTAAAACAACTGAACGTAGTGTAGAAAACTCCGACGGACTATTTCTAGAAAATTCCGTCCAAATGTCAGACGACAGTTGCCTAGTTTATCTCTCAACCTATCCCCTAGAAAATGGCTGGTATCGCTTCGGTGGTGAAAACCACATAGTCGAAATCGAATGCGAAGAAATCAAAAATAAAAAATTTTTAAACCTATTAAATCAGCCAATCAAACGCACCTTCGCCTTAATTACACCAGGTATCTGGGGTTCAAATCGTTTATCTCACCGCCATCCTCAACATGAAAACTTTCCCGAAACCGTAGAAATGTTAACAGATAAACCATTACCCTACCGTTACCGCGCCAAAGGTAACTTAGGAAGGGGACGTTACGCAGTTCCAGCTGGTAGTGTTTATGTACTTGCAGAACCTTTAAATAAACCTTGGTGCGAATGGGATGAAGCATGGTTTCCCAAAGAAGGTTATAGCCTGAAACATGTAGGATGCGGTCTATGTTTACCAACAGAAATTAAAGGAGTCGCCTAAAATGTACAAAAAAGCTTATGGAATAATTGAAACCTTAGCACCTCTGCACGTCGGTGCTACAGCCGGAGAAGAAAGTGGTAATTTAAACCTCATCTTTCGTGACCAATTTACTCAAACTGGAATACTTCCCGGTAGTTCAATTCGCGGTCGCCTGCGTTCCGAAATGCGCTTGATAGATGGAGAACAAGCAGCAAATTATTGGTATGGTAACGAAGCAGGTTCAGAACAATCAGAAATTAATAACGAGTCTCTCATCAAATTTGAATACGCTTCAATTCTTTGGCTACCAGTTTTTTGTCCGGGTCAACCAATAGTCTGGGTAACTAGTCCGCGCTTACTCCGACGCTACCAAAGAATAGCCGGCGACACTATCAAAATTAACGGTAAATCTCTCAAAGAAATAGAAATACCAGACCCTTACACAGGTTCAAAAAACTTAAAAGCGCGAGAATCGCAAGGTAAAAAAACCTTATTTTTCAACTTAGGTTTTTTAAGCATCACCAAAACCATAGACTTATCCCCTTGGTTCCCAACTGGAAAAGAAAAACCAGCAGTAATAGTAGACGATAGTGATATTTCCATGATTCATGACATGGCATTATATCGCCAAAGTCGAGTCCGTTTAAAACCCGACCAAAAAGTAGTCGATGGTGGCGGCTTCTTTAACACCGAAGCCTTACCCGAAGGAACAATTTTAGTCTTTCCCATCGCCATCAAAGATGATAAATCAGGTAAACAATGGCAACCCTTAAGTGATACACAAAACACAGATATTTACCTTGGTGGCTTAGAATCAATCGGCTTTGGTCACTGTAGTTTAACTCTAAATGGAATCTTAGAGGTTGTTTGAAAAGTTTTTCGCTGTGACTTTGGGCACTTTTAGATCCCCCCTAACCCCCCTTAAAAAGGGGGGAACCGGAATCAAAGTCTCCCTTTTTAAGGGAAGCCATTGCGGTCTTGGGGTCTCCACAAGTGAAGCAAGTGGCGTGGATTTAGGGGAATCTAGAACGTTTTTCTACCAACAAGAGGATTTTTCAAACATCCTCTAAACCTAACACGAGAACCATAAGTTAGGTTTCATCCCAAACCCACTCTACAAATCTTTTCTTCAATTACGAATTACGAATTACGAATTACGAATTAGTAAACTTATGACTTGGAAATCATACGACTTAGACCAAGAAGCACAACGTTTAATCCTCAAACACCGCGACCAAAAAGGTGTCATTGGTCAATCTCACAAAATGCGGATAACCGTAGCTTATGGCTTAGAGAGATTTTGGGGAGAACAACTAAGACTTTTAGACAAAGAACCACCCAAAGGCCAATATTGGCGCGATACCTGGAAAAGCTTTACCAAAATCATGCAACAAGCGGGAATTAACCTTCCCCAAGAAGACGTTAGCAGTAAAGACACTCCAAAAATTCAAGAAATCGCTGCCAAATTATGGCAACTTCCCATCGAAGACCAAAGAATTTGTTTAGCTGTTCTCACTCAATTCTGTGACAGCTTAGTTTGGTGGACTCAGCGCTATAAAAAATCAGGAGCTGGTGATGACGAATAGTAATGAAGTCCCATTAATGTTTCAAGCCCAAGTTTCAGGACGCGGCCAAATTCAATATATCGGAAATCCCAAACAGTCTGAAAGATGGGTTGATGAATGGGTAGACGGTGCTGCAATAGACCCTCCCACATTTAACGCCAATGTTAAAACAAAGGAATATAAAATAACTTGGCGCTTTGTTTCTAATAGCGGACAAGATGAAGATATAACTCGCCCAGTCATTGCCGCAAAAGGATTTCCATTTTACCCAGGCGCAAGTATGAAAGGCGCTTTTCTCCGTGCTTGCACCTCAGAACAGGGTACAAGATATTGCGGCGGAAAACTAAATAGTAACGATACCATACCGGGAATTCTTCGCTTTCATGGTGGTTATCCCAAAGATGAAACTTGGGTTGAACAACCATTAATTGATGTAGTTCATCCTCAACAAGATTGGCAAATTAAAAATCAAGGTAGCCACTCAGCATTTATTCAGATATCCCTCTACAAACCTACCTTAATATTCGGCATTTCCAGCACTAAAAAAATAGAACTTAGTGAATGGGAGACTATCTGGAGTATTTGGGATAAAGCCATAGAACGAGGTATTGGTTCTAGAGTTAGTGCTGGTTACGGCCAACCGATAAATCACCCAGAAACCAAATTAGTCAGCGTTAATCTGCGTGGAAAAGGATTAGCCTCGCAATTAATCGATAAAACCGGCGAATTTCGTCCGAATATATTTAAAGCTGCTTTACGCGGTCACACTTTGCGGTTATTTAGTGGCGTTACCGATGAAATTACAGCCGAAGAATTAACTAGAGAACTTTGGGGAGGATTTGCAGGGAAAAATGGTGCTGTCGTCGGCCAGTTAGGAATTGCTTTTAATGCTGTTGATTTAGAGATGGATGTATATCGATATGGAAATGTAACCATGCCTATTTATGAATTAAATACAGGAACTTTAAATATTCTCAGCATGGGTGATATTTCAAAAGAATACAAAAAAGAATTAAAAACCTTAGCAACCCAAATTTTAAGATTTGCGATGCTGCTTGGTGGCTTTGGTAAATCGTGGCGACGCATTGACCATCGTCTATTCTTTCCAGACTATTTAAATGGTAAACCCATGATAGGCTGTCATTGGGAATTTCCCAAGCAATCAAATCAATACTATTTCCCTGTAAATAGCCTTAGTCATATCACTAATATCCTGAATGATATTCATAAAACTGTAAATAACTGGCTGAAATTAAAAGAAAAAACCCCAACTAATAAATTAACTTCTTGGCGTGAATCATTCCATCCGCAAAAAGTTCAAGTCTGGGGACGCATTGCCCAAGATGAAGATGATAGTTTAGCTGTGAGATGGTTTCACGGCAATTACCAAGGAAGCAACTCAATTAAAGGCTCAAGTCTCACAGGGAAAATGAGTCAAATTGGGAGAATTTGGCATCGAATGTACCCGCGCTATATCAAAAATAAAGAAGGAGAGATGAAGCGGAAGGGAAGAGAATTTGTAGAGTTACTTACAATTTTTCCTGATAAAAAAGATGAGAGAACACAAGAATTTTTAACTTTCTTAGCAACCAGCAACTTTACCAAACTTTGGGGATAGTAAATTATGACTATTTGGATTGTCACAACAGGTAATAGTGATGTTATTCTCAAACATGATAAAAACTGGGGAAGTTTATATAGTGAAGTTAGATACGATTTGGAATGTACAGAGTTTGCTTCGCTTACTCAGAAAGATCCTTATAATAAAGAGGCAGGGTATACAGTACCTGCTAGAGTTTTAGGTCTAGTCTATGGCAATAAACTAGATAAATATGGTTCAGATTTAGAATTTCCGCTACTTGATACTTATTGTAAATCTTTCTTACATAACAACATCAAGCCGGAAAGAATTATAATTTTGCTGACAGACCAAAGTGAAATATTTCATCAAGACCAACTTCTTTACGAAAAATGTCCTTATTGGCAAGATACTTGTACACTTAGACCTCTATTAGAGTGGTATCTTAAAGAAAAGTTTGACTGTAAATTAGAATTTTTACATCTTAAACCAAAAAACGCCGATAAAGATATAGAAAACGCCAATAAAGGTATAGATAATTGGAATGAAACCCTTTCTTTGGTAGAAGAAGCATTCTGCAAGTTAGACTCTAATCCACTAAAACCTGTTTATGTTAGTCATCAAGCAGGAACTCCTGCTATATCTTCGGCTGTACAATTTGTTAGCTTAGGTAGATTTCAGAAAGTTAAGTTTTTAGTTAGTAATGAATATTTTGATGAAAATTATCAGCAGAAATCTAAATCAGAAGCTATTGAAAGCTCTAATTATCGGCGGGGAATGCAGATTCAAAAAGCAAAGCAGCTAATTATCGGCGGCTTGCCTGGTGCTGCACTCAAAATATTAGAAGATATAGAGAGAATAGACAAAACTGCTATAGCTAACTTAGAGAAGATTGTTGATTTTTTTAATCTTCATAGTCCTTTAACAGATAGCAGCGAAGATTTTGCCATTCCCCAAGCTACGCAGCGCATTGTTGATGCTCTTGACCTCATAGGCTTTTTCTTCAATCAAAGAAATTATCTCCAAGGGATTACTCTTCTGGCGGCTGCTCAAGAAACTTTTTTGAAGGTGGCTATCTTATCACAAGTAGCACTGATTAATGAAACTGTGATTGTAAACGGTAGCTCTCAAAAAGTTTCTGATTTACTAGAATGGATTCCCCGTGGTTTATTTTTAAAGCAATCGCTTAGTTATCAAAGTATTGATGATAAAAAAGTGATTTTACAAAAATCAAAGTTTCCTGTTGAGAGGTTTAGATTTAATACAGATAAAGATTTTGATATTACTAACAAAAACTTTGCTCTGATTGCCTGGTTAAACAATATAGATAAGGCTTTTGTCAAGTGGCCGTTATTGTTACGGTATTTTGACTCTTATAGAAATACAGAAGATGACCTTCGTAATCAATTAATGCATAATTTGCGTGGTGTTGAAGATAGGGAAGTTGTTGATTATTTATTAGGAGATAAAAATCATCAAGCTAGTGATGTTATGTCAGCTTATGTTAATCATGTTAAGCAACCCTTTTTGAATGCTATTAATTATTTTAAGCTTGGTTATAAAAGGGAGAAGTTGAATAAAACACTTCAAGAAATAGCTGAGTCTCTTATTTAAGAGGTAAAGATATATATTACTATTATTTTCAGAGTTCGTAACGCACTATTATCATGGGTTTGATGCGTTACGCTGTCGCTAACACATCCTACGTATATTTTCAGAAATCAAACTTAAGTTGGGTAAGGGTTCTCAGTTGAGTAGGTACTGAACCCCACCCCTAACCCCCTCCCCGCAAGCGAGGAGGGGGCTATGATGTAACTCGTATGATTAAGAAACGCTAAGTAGAGCGGTGTAAACAATTAAATGTTTGTAGTAAGGACTTTAGTCCTAAGAAAAGGGCTAAAGCCCTTACTACGAGCTAAATTTATCTAGCTTTATATTTAGTTAACATAGTTTGATTTATTCTCACCGACTTAGTTGTAGCGATCGCAGCAGTGTTCAGGTGGTAAAGAGGATCTGTCATTGCAGCGATATAAAAATGTCTGTTTACTTTCTCAAAATATTGAAATGCTTTCTCAAAATTACCTTTGACTTACTCAAAAGGTCATTTGACTTATTCATTTTGGTGTTTTCCGCAAGCAAAATGACCTTTGACTTACTCAAACCCCAGTTTGCTTTCTCATTTTGGTGTTTTCCGCAAGTAAAATGACCTTTGACTTATTCAAACCCCAGTTTGCTTTCTCATTTCGGTATTTTTCGCAAGCAAAAGCCAGGACGAATGATTTCTATCATGCAATACTTTGAGCAAATTAACCTTCTCCCTATTTCCCCCTAAAAGGGGCTACTGTGTACGCACAAGTCTAAAAATCAATACAGTTAGTTCAGTTAAGCATTTTTTTCTTCTCTCTGTGTTCTCTGCGCCTCTGTGGTGATGCCTCCGGCACGCTCCGCGAACGTTAAAAAAACTGACTTTGATAAAAAGTTTTAATCTTTACTGAACCGTATTGGTCTAAAAATAGCTGAAGAACATAGGTTTTACCCCACCCTAACCCTCCCCTTATAAAGACTACGGTGTACACACAAGTCTTTGAGAGTGGCCTCATAGGCTTTTGATCCCCCCAACCCCCCTTAAAAAGGGGGGCAAAAGTCTCTTAAAGTTCCCCAATTTTATCGGGAGATTAAGGGGGGTAATAGGAACCGTAGGCTAAAAAGGGAGAATAGGGTCAAAAGGGATATTTTAGCGTAATTACTAGTTCTCTGAAGTTTCCTGAGAGAACTTTTTATGGATGGTTTTAGTGGATTCTCCATCAGCCGCGACTGTGATGAGATAGTCCATTAAACCATCTGAAAAGGGGAGACGTAGGTGGAAAGTACCATCGGGTTTGACTTTGACGGGATGTCCACTAATGTTGACGTTTGTATTTGGTTGGGTTGCTCCGTGAATAATCAACTCTGCATCCGCCACAAACCAAAAATCTTCGTGGGAACGACTGAAGACGCGAAGGTTAGGTGAACGGGCGATGAGTAACCAAGGTAGTTTACCGCCGTAGGCATCGCTATCAGCTAGATAACCAATTTCAACCATATAGTCCCGATCGCTTACGGGAATCGCCACAAAGCGATCGCGGGCTACCTCTTCACATTCATACTGCTGGATAAGTTGAGGACTTTGATAACTCAAGTCAATGCCAGTTACATCATAGAGCCGCACTACCAATTGTGAGCCGCCCTGTTGATGCAGTGCTTCGTTCTGAGTCGGGGAAATGTGCCAAGAGACATAAGCCCATTTGGGAGTACGGGCTGTGAGCAGTATTTTGCTTTCTTCACTACTCTCTTCTTCTACATTTACCAAGTCAACAGCTGTTTCGCCCGCTAATGCTACATCTTCAAAGTTAATCGCTGTTTCGCTGGCTAATGCTACATCTTCAACGGGGGAATCTGTATCAGCCGGACTGAAGACATGAACGATCGCAGAATGGGCAATGAACAACCAACGGCCGCCATCAGCGACATAGCCGATTTCAGCTATGTAGTCGCGATCGCTGATGGGAATTTCTACAAAGCGATCGTTTGCTGTCTCGTCACATTCATACTGCTGGACAAACTGAGGACTTTGATAACTCAAGTCAATGCCAGTTGCATCATACAGCTGCACTACTAATTTAGAGCCGCCCTGTTGTTGCAATTCTGCTTTTTTGGTTTCAGATATCTGCCAAGAAACATCAGCCCATTGGGAAGTACGAGGTGTGAGGACAATGCTGTTTTCTTCTTCCCTAATCTCTTCTTCTACATCCCAGTCAATATCCGTTTCACCCGCGATTGCTATATCATCAACGATTGGATCTGGAAGTACCGGGCTGAAGAAACGAACAACTACTGAACGGGCGATCAATAACCAGCAATCGCCATCAGCAAGATAACCAATTTCTGCTATATAATCGCGATCGTTGACGGGAATATCCACTAGTCCGTCGTGTGCTGTCTCCTCAGATTCATATTGCTTGACAAGGTGCGGACTTTGATAACTCAAGTCAACGCCTGTGACATCATACAGCCGCACAACTAATTGAGAGCCGCCCTGTTGATGTAGCGCAGCTTTCTTGGTTTCGGATATCTCCCAAGTGACATGAGCCGATGTATAAGTATAGGGTGTGAGCAATATTTTGCTCTCTTCTTCTACGTCTACGAAGTGAATATCTGTTGCATCCGCGTTGGCGCAGCCCGCCGCAGGCATCGCTACATTATCAACTATCGGATCTGGATGCACAGGGCTGAAGAAACGAATAACTGCTGAACGGGCAATGAATAACCAGCGCTCGCCATCAGCAAGATAACCAATTTCTGCTATATAGTCGCGATCGTTGACGGGAATCTCTAACAAGCGATCGTGTGCTGTCTCTTCAGATTCATACTGCTGGATAAGTTGAGGACTTTGATAACTCAAGTCAATGCCAGTCACATCATACAGCCGAACTACCAATTGAAAGCCACCCTGTTGACGCAATGCAGCTTTCTTGGTTTCAGAAATTTCCCAAGAGACATGAGCCAATGTAGAAGTATGCGGTGTGAGCAAAATACTGCTCTCATCTTCTGCATTTACTGTAGTATCAGTTTCTCCTTGGGTATTTGATGGAAGATTAATCGCCCAGGCTCCAATCCCTGCACCTGCGGCTAAAGCCGCAATGTCTGCAAAATCTATGGAGTCATTTTCAGCAGCACCTTCCCCAATTGGCTCTGTTTGAGATTCTTCTACCACATTGGTAGGAGGTTCGGCTGCATCTGCTACCACATTGAATAAATCTTCTTCTGACAATTCTGGTAAATCGATTAGTGAAGATGTTGGTAACGGTGACGGTTCCACTTTGCCATATTCTGGGAAAGGTAATTCATCTACTGAAGCTGTATTTTCAGTTGAGGTGATTGATAACGGTGACAGTTCCACTTTGCCATATTCTGGGAAAGGCAATTCATCTACTGAAGCTGTATCTTCAGTTGAGGTGATACTTTCTAACCAGTTCAATTCTGCCTGAAGTTCCTCATCTATCTCATCTTCACTAATTTCTGTGTCCCAATATCCCAAATTAGATGTTACTTCTGGCACATCTGGTAATTCTGGCAGTGGGGCTGTCACTTCAGATGAAGGCAGTTGCACATCAGATATTTCTTCTGGAATATTACCCAGATGAGGATAGGGAGTATTTACTACAGCTGCTGGGGCTTCTATATCCCATGCAATATCATCAGAATTAGGAGTGTTTGTCCCCGTATAATTATTTAGCTCAACCGTTTCATCAGTTGGATTTGTTTCTGTTTCTTTGTTAGTAAAGGCAGACCATGTAGTTGCCCCTATGCCCGTTGCTAAAGCTGCGCCACCAGTTAAAGCTGCGGCTCCCGAACCATTAGTTACAGCAGAAGTTGTACCTTCATAGAGGTTAGAAGTACCATTAGTTGGCTCTTGTACTAAATTGGCTGTCCCTTGAGTACCATTTTCACTCAGGTCAGATTCTGTTTGAGCATAGATATTGAAAGGAGTGCGATCGGGGGTTTCTTGATCTTGGAAGTGTGGCAATGGCTGTTCTACAAGCATCGTTCCGTTAATGGAGGGAGCGGTGCCGGCATTGAGTAACGCCATTTCTCCATCTTCTGTACTAGGTGGATGAGGATTTGATTCTGGTAAGTTATCTGTTTGATCGCTAGGCGATGGGCGTTTTCCCAGAATCCACCATAATAAAGCCCCAGCTACAGTAGTAAAAAACAAAGGTAGGAGTAACCAAAATGGTGTTTCCTTATTTCCAATTGGACTGCTTTGTGGTGTAGCAGGAGCGACAAAAGGCTGTTCGCCAAATGCAGAAGCACTGGCACTAGGGGAAGGTGTAACAGCAGGTGTTGTCTGGGCGCTGGGAGTAGAGGTGACAAAAGGTTGTGTGATGTTGGCTGCGACAGCAGTTGCTTCTGCCGTTCTAGCTTGTTCTATAGCTTTCTGTCCTGGCGGTGCAAGGGTAAAGCCAAGAAAATCTACTATGCTGACGCTGGGATTTTTTTTGAAAACGTAAACTAAAGGTTGCGAGAAAGGATATTTTGCATCTTCTGGCAAGGCTTGATTTAACTGCAAAACTCGCACATTTTGCAGCTTTGACACCTGATTAGCTAACACATAGCTGATGCCGTCTTTGCCCAGTTGTTTGATAATTTCTGCGGTATTCTCATCAGTTAGTTTGGTAGCATCTGGCCCTGTAGCAAATTCAGCAGTCTTGAAGGCTGGATAAGTGCGAAAAGTATTGCGAGTCTCACTCGTACTAGGGTGATCGATTAACCGAATCTTTGCTGATGGGCCTCCCACTTGTGACCAATTTGTAATTTGCCCCCGGAAAATCCGGGCAAATTGCTTACTAGTCAAACTACCTTTGAAAGGATTATCTGTGCTAACCACGATCGCAATCTTCTCACGGTGCAAGCGAACTTGCTCTAATCCTTGGGCTTTTTCTGCTGGTGTCAATCCCCGCCCCATTGCTACGATGTCGATTTTGCCATCTAGCAACTCTTTCAGTGCCGTATCAGTGCCATTAGCGGCAACATTAACTTTTGTACCCGAAAACTGTTTTTCAAAATTGTCTTTCAGGCTTTGGTTGATTGGACTCAAGCTACTTGAACCATTAATCCGAACTGTTGTCCCATTCTGCACTTTTTGCGGCAGTGCAAACGAAGGAGACTCAGATTTAGATTGCGCCAGTATGGGTTCTGACACCAGGAGACTTGCTGCCATAGGAGTTGTAGCTAAGGCAACCCATAGTATCAGCCTGATTATCGAAGTATCTTTTTTTTCTTGTTGCCACATAAGCCCTTAATTAAAGTAAAAAATAGAAAGCCTACCAGTCTTAAATCACAATCTTGTTAGGGATTATGGAGGAGACGCGCTAATTATACATCTGAGTTATCTTTACTTCTAACTTCCTTCAGCGTACTTGTATTTATCTATACTCTGATTGAGATTGGATAGCATGATAATTTATACTCTAACTACCAGAGTCTGTTTACTATAAAATGTTCTAATTTATATTGCAACTTATACCAAATTGGTAACTTATGGCCACAATTATGAATTATTGAATTACTAAAACTGGTAAAGTTTAGCAAATTCAATATTATTTAACAATATTATTTTCAGTAGTGCTAATTACTGAGTATCCTTATGTTTTAACCGAGTACTTGTTTTTCAGCACTCAGAAGAATCTACTATATTTTTGAGATAACAATGACAATCTGGCTTATCAATGAGTGACTCCACTAAAGCATTTAAAGCTGTAGCAGCTAAAGCGCCACCTCCCAAAGTTCCTGCAACTGTAATAAAAGGTATCCCTTGTTGCATAAGTTGTCGCTTGGCTGCGGGAGCATGACTAAAGCCAATGGGCATTCCAATTACTAATGCAGGCTGAATTTTCTGGTTGGCAATGGCTTCACAAACTTCTACAAGGACTGAGGGAGCATAACCAACTACCAGGACACAACCCTTACTTACTTGCTGCAATTTTGATCGCCATTCTCGATGCTGCCAAAAGGCAACTTCTGCCTCTGTGGGGGTGGTAATATGAGGATTATCAATCAAGGTTTCAATGTGGCATCCCAAGTGAAGTAATCGGGTTTGATCCAAAGCAGCAGCAACCGTTTGGGTATCGACAACAATTTGACACCTTGAAGATAAAGCTTCTCGACTAGCTGCGATCGCATCTCGGCTCAATTTCACAAAGGATACTAAACTAACATCGCCACAAGCCAAAACCAACTGAGAAATTAAGTGTTGTTCAATTTCCGAACGATTAGATAAATCGGGTAGTAAACGTTGTAACGATTCTGAAAAAGCTTCCGAATGGGTATGAATTTCGGCATCTAAGCCACTCCAGAGATTTTCCAATCCTCCCAATCCGGCTTGAGTTTCGACATCAAGTAACTTGAGTTGTGCCAAAACTTCCGCCTGGATAACTTGACAATGGCGATCGCGCCCCAATAATCCTTCTAGTGCTGATGCAGTTTGGCGTAGTTGCGAAATTTGTTGCATCACCGCCCGATATTGCTGCTGGAGTTGTCCCATCAGGTTAACAGTTGTGTCAGTTTCTGGTTCCACCTCCAAAATATTGCGGATATGGTTTAGCTGAAACCCTTGCTGCTTCAGTGCGACAATCCTTTGCAACCGCAGGACATCTTTTTTAGTGTAGAGACGATAATTGCTCTGCGATCGCACTGGTTGCGGTAACAGTCCTAATTGATGGTAATGTCGCACCATCCGCGGAGTTAAACCGCCACCGACTGCATCAGTGAGTTCTTTAATAGTTAAGCTACTAGCATTCATAATTTATCTAATAACGGTAAAAGTCTTTGTAATTCTTCACAAGCAGCCTGAAGAGATGGCGGTGCATTTTCATCTAAACTCCCTTGAGAACACTGATTTGCTAATTGTTCAACACCAGGTTTACAAATTGCCTCATTTTTAGGAAATTTTGGATATTTGGATTTTTCTCCTTCTTCTTCAACAACTTCTCCTGTTTGTAAATAATGTATCCAAGTTTCGATATTTCTTTTGGGCACAAAGATTGCTATTTTCTCATCAGGCTTACGAAGTTCCTGTGAATTTTCTATCAGTGCATTATCTAATTCTTTCAGTGTTGCCTTTACTGTCGCAGTATCTGCATCAATCAACACTACTAGCATTCCTGAACGATAGTTTTTTCTCCGGTATTCTTTAACCTCTGCTGCATAATGCTTTCTAACAAACTCCTCTCCTGCACCTTTCCCTTTTGGAGAAGTCCTAATTGTGATGTTTCTTGGATTTATATTAAATCCTCGTTTTTTCAAAAAATGATAGGCAAAAACTTGCTGTTGTAGATCCTCACACAAAATTACTATCTGTACTCTATTCTGGGTCATAGAGCCAGCCCCGCGCAATCAGTTCTGAAATTGGTAATCCCGAATTTTCAGTTTCTTTATTACTAATTGGTTTTACTCGTACAGGTGCATTACTTTGACGCTCAAACCAATAACCTATAGGTGAAGCTAAAAGATAATTAATTAATACAGGATGATGGGAGATTAGTAAAGCTTGTATTTTACCGTCAATACAGAAATCATAAAGTTGAATTAGCCAAGGTTGAATTTCCGGCAGAGCTAAAAAATTCTCGGGCTCATCAATGCAAAGAGTATAATCTTCAGATTCAGTGCAATAGAGAATAGTATATAAAGCGATTACCACTTTTTGACCATCAGATAATTCCCCAAATCGATAATCAATAATATTTCTCCTATCTTCGTTTTTCGAGAAACGTAATTTTAAAGTTCGATATTCTTCACTAAATTGTTCAAATTTAAAACTTAGAAAACCATCTAGCACATCTTTCAAAACATTCATCAAATCAGCTATTTTACCCTGATCTTGTGAGATATAACGATACCAAGAAACGAAATTTTCCATTCTATAAGACAATTTAATTTCTTCCATTTCACTGCCATCAAGCATCAGACTAGGAATGATTTTTACAATAATAAATCGATCCATTCTATTTTTAAACCAAGTCAGCTTTGTATTGTAAGATATTGGCATTAATGAAGATAGCAGGGACTGTGACCAATCAAATGAATATTTTGAATCTTGAGAATAATCGTCTCGAAATAATTGAACTTCAGCTGTTTGACGTTTCAATAAAGGTTGGTTATCAAACCAAAGATATTCATATTCAACATGGCTTTTTTCTTGATTGTGTTTAATAGCGAGTTCATATTTATAATTACCACCATTTCCAGCAATTTCTAGCTCAAAACGCTGAACTTGCAAAGTTTGCCAGCGAGTACAGTCAGCAGATTTAAAAATTCCTTCTACTTTTTCGTCACCACTGATAAAAATTTGAATTTTTCGTAAAACTTCAAAAACTGTTGATTTACATGAACCATTACCACCAAGAAATAGGTTAATTGAGTCAAAGTTAATCTCAAAACTTACTAAGCCGCGAAAGTTATCAATATATATTCGCTTTAGCATATATTTTTCCTCTTTGTTCAATTTTAAAGCTAACAGTTAAATCGTCATATTTACCCACTCCCCCTTTTGAAAAACGCTCCAAAAACACAGATAAAGCTTTAACTCTGTCTACCTCTGCGCTTCCCTGACAATTCAGGTTCTGTGGAAAAGCCTACGAAAAACCTAACCCCCTAACTCCCTTCCCGACGCGGGAAGGGGAAAAATTCAAAGTCTCTCTCCTTTTAGGAGAGAGATTTAGAGAGAGGTTTTCCAGATACCGTGAAAAGTCAGCTGCGCTTCCCTCAATGTCACTCTGCGTTTCAAAATTATTATAAACCTTGACATTAACATTAATGTCAAGGTTTAGCCTAAAAGAGTCCTTGTTAATTCATCTCTCATGCTCTACCCCCAACGTTTCAACCAATTCACCAGAGAACACGCAGATACTGTAGCAGCCATTTCGTGTGGCTTACTGCTATTTCTCGGATGGTTCGCCTTGCATCTCGGCTGGTTGGGATTAGCATTCCTACTTCTACCTGCTGCTTACGTTATTGGTGGTTACGAAAGTGCGCGGGAAGGATTGACTACTCTTTTCAAAGAAAAAGAACTCGATGTAGATTTGCTGATGATTGTCGCCGCCATTGGTGCTGCTAGCCTCGGCTTATGGCGACGAGAATATCATCTAATTATTGATGGGGCAATTTTAATTCTCATCTTTGCCATCAGTGGCGCATTAGAAGGCTATGCCATGCAGCGAACTGAGCGCAGTATCCGCAGTTTGATGAGCCTGACACCAGATACAGCCAGAGTTTTGCTTCAGGGAAGGGAAGAAGAAATTCCTATCAGTCAGTTAAAAGTAGGTGATGAGATTGTCGTCAAACCCGGAGAGCTAATTCCTACCGATGGGATAATTTCATCTGGTTACAGCACTCTCAATCAAGCTGCAATCACAGGCGAGTCTTTACCTGTAGAAAAAACAGTGGGTGCAGAAGTATTTGCCGGCACACTTAACGGCTATGGTGCATTGCAAATTAAGGTACACAAACCAGCCCAAAGTAGTTTGATTCAGCGTGTGATTCGCTTGGTAGAACAAGCGCAGACAGAAGCACCACCTTCGCAAGAGTTTATCGATCGCTTTGAAAAAGGATATGCCAAAGTAATTGTAGTAGCCGGGATATTGCTGGCAACTTTACCGCCATTTCTTTGGGGTTGGGATTGGGAAACTACCATTTATCGGGCGCTGACTTTTTTGGTGGTTGCTTCTCCTTGTGCGCTGATGGCTGCAATTATGCCCACCCTGCTTTCAGGAATCGCCAATGGTGCAAGACAGGGGATTTTGTTTAAAAATGGGGCGCAATTGGAGAAGATTGGCAAAGTGAGAGCGATCGCATTTGATAAAACTGGTACTCTAACAACAGGACAGTTGCAGGTATCCCAAGTAATTCCCCTTAGTAAATACACCCAAGCAGATGTACTAAAAGCCGCAGCTAGTGTGGAATCCTATTCAGAACATCCCATCGGTAAGGCAATTGTGCAGGCGGCTGGTGATTTAGATTTGGTTGGTGCGATCCAAGTACAAGCCATACCTGGAAAGGGAATTGTCGGAATTGCTCAAGAACAACAAATAATTGTAGGGAATACCGTTTTTGTGCAGCAGTATGTCACAAATTTACCTGAAGAATTGCAGGAAATGGCTCAATCTTTGGAGCAAGAAGGTAAAACTGTGGTTTGGGTAGCACAGGAAGGCAGGGGAGCAGGGGAGCAGGGGAGCAGGGGGACAGAGGTGATGGGTGTAATAGCGATCGCAGATGAAGTCAGATCGCAAGCATCTGCAACCATTACCCGGTTAAAGAAACTGGGAATTGAGCAAATTGTCATGCTAACCGGGGATAATGAAGAAACTGCTCAAACTGTGGCCAAAGCAGTCGGAATCGATCAAGTATATGCTCAACTTCTACCAGAAGATAAGCTAGATGTAATTCGCCGTCTCCAGCAAAAGTATCAAACTGTGGCAATGGTAGGCGATGGAATTAATGATGCACCAGCCTTAGCCCAAGCATCTATAGGTATAGCAATGGGGATATCTGGTAGTGATGTGGCATTGGAAACCGCAGATATAGTACTGATGGCAGACAAGCTAGAAAAAATTGCGGTGGCGATACATTTAGGGAGGCGATCGCAATCCATAGTCAAACAGAATATAGTCGTAGCGTTGGGTTTCATTATGTTGCTTTTGGTGGGCAACTTTCTCGGAAGTATTAACTTACCTATTGGTGTGATTGGGCATGAAGGTTCTACAGTATTAGTTACCCTCAGTGGTCTAAGATTGCTGAAATAAAGCATTCTTCTCTAACTGTCTAATCCGTTCCATTTGCAGGATGTTCCACTCATCTTCAGAATAGGGTGTGGTGAACCAGGCATCTAATATTTCTTTAGCGATCGCTTCTGTAGTCGCACGTAAACTTAATACTAGGACATTCGCATGATTCCAAATCCTCGCCCCGCGTGCAGTTTCAGCATCATGGCACAAAGCTGCACGTATCCCTGAAACTTTATTGGCGGCAATAGATGCGCCAGTACCAGTCCAACAAAAGACAATTCCCTCATCTGCTTTCTGGGTTGCTACTGCCAAAGCAACTTTACTACAACTGAGAGGCCAATCAACTTCTAAATCATTCTCAGCTAAGGAACCAAAGGCTATAACTTCATGCCCACGCTGCTTAAGTTCTTCTAGTATGCGATCGGTAAGGTTGGTGCGTTCATCACTGCCAATAGCGATTTTCATCCATTCCCCCTTAAAATTAGTCTTCCCCATCTCCTCATCCGACGATCTTTTTAGGAGACAGGGAAGAGGAACATAGATAACAGCAAAAATTAATTACGAATTAGGTTCGCAGAGCGTGCCGGAGGCTCTATTACGAATTAATTCTCCCCTTCCCTTTTCAGCTAAGGCTTCTGACTACCCGCTTGTTCCTGTGCTGGAGTGATAGAAGCGCCATTAGTTAGGCTGAGAATACCGGAAACAACAATTTTGTCTCCAGCCTTTAGTCCTTCGATAACTTGATAATTATTCCCCTCAATAACTCCCAATTTCACACGTTTTTGTTGAGCCACTAAAGATGGCGCTCCAGCTTTATTTTCTGCTGGCGCTTCAGCTTTATTTTCTGTTGGTGCTTCAGCTTTATTTGCTGATGGCGCTTCAGCCACAAATACAAAAGTCTCTCCACCCAAGCGAGATACTGCTGTAACTGGAATTAAGATTCCCGGACGTTCCTTCCAGATTACTCTGGTTTGCACTGACTGAAGATTAAGCAATCGATTTCTCAAATTGCCAAAGTTGGCTTTTACCAAAACTGTCTGCGAATCGGAACTGGCATTTGGAGATATAAAACTGATTTTACCCCTTCCTGTGGGTTTGCCTTGGGCATCGAGCATTTGCATAGGTAATCCCAAGCGCAACTTGCTGGCTTGATTTAGCGGAACGGATATATTCAGTTCTAAAGAGTCATTTTTGGTCAATGTTGTGAGTTGATCCCCTTGTGCCACATACTGTCCTACCTTGACTGGGATATCACCAACAATACCTGTGAAAGGAGCTAGGACTTTTGTGTATTGCACTTGGACTTGAGCCGACTGGACTTGAGCGGCTGCTTGGTTTACTTGCGATCGCCCCTGGGCAATATCTTCTGGGCGGTTGCCGTTCACCTGCTGTCTATAGAATTGTTTCTGTTGTTCTAAGGCAGCACCTAGCTGCTGGATATTAGCAGTTCTGCTTTTGCGGAGTTGCTCTAAGTTTTTCTGGGCTGCAACTAGCGCTGCTTGCGCACTATCTTTGTTTTTGATGTATTCATCTAGGCTATCTTGAGAAGTCGCCCCTTCTTTTGTTAATTGTGCGTATCGCGTTGCTCGTGCTTGTGCTAATACTAGATCGGATTTGGCAGAATTAACTTGAGCTTCAGCCTGCTGAATTTGCTGTGGTAGCGATCCAGATACGGCATCTTGATATTTTGCTTGGGCCTGATCTAGCTGGGCTTTGGCTTGGGAAACTACTTCTGTTCGAGTCCCTGCGTTGAGTTCGGCAAGATTTGCCTGTGCTTGTTGAAGTGCTGCTTGTTTTTCTCGTAGCACGGCTTGGGCATCATCAGTTTCTAGGCTAATAATTACTTGCCCTTGTTGAACGCGATTGCCCTCTTTGATAAAAACCTGGCTAATTCGCCCTGCAATCTGTGGTTTGATTGGTATAGACTGTGGAGCCTCTAAGGAGCCAATAAAATCTGAACTTTCTTGTACAGTTTCAGTTTTTACAGTTACGAGCTTGACGGGAATTGCCATCGGTTTACCAGCAGATGGCCCGCCTGCTGCTGGATTGTTAGCATTACTAGTTTGCCACCAGCGCCAACCAAAACCAATACCTGCAATTAACAGGATAATTCCCAAAATTAGAGGCCAACGGCGCTTTTGAGGTCGTTTAGGCGATCGCTCTGGCAATGGTTGCGATTCTTGACTAGAATCATTAACAGTAGGCTGTTCTATTTCAACAGGAAGGGAAGAATCAGGGAACTCAGAATGGGACATCTTTGGTTACTCGTCTTGTGGATTTAGACTTGGGCAATCAATCTACTCTTTTCTAAAAGCATTATTTGGAATAGTTTTTAGCCGTTTTTTCTTGACGTTGGTGACAAATATATTTTTGGGTATTTGTGCGATCGCTCCCGATGTCTAGCACCTAAAACGAACAAGTATTTTTCAGCCCGTTGTGGTTAATTTGTACATTACTTAGCTCCTAGCAATTTTTTAAAGTGTAATTTATAAAACTTTTTTCGTCAGTATCAAAGTAGCGCCTTAACTAGGAGAGAAAACACGGTTCATCTGATTGCAGTGAATCAACTTGTCTGCTGATACCGTTCACAAATAGATTGACACAAGTTCTCATATAGCATTCATGACTGGAGTCTAGTATGGTAGGGATATCACTAAAACGCAGGATACCGTCAATTTACATACTTGCGGAACTATCTCCAGATGCTTTTAAATCCCTATCTGAAGATACTGCGTCCTGAGCTTGACTCTTGTGGAAAATCGGCAAATTCAATGCGATCGCTCATGAGATTAGCATGAGACTGAATTTGTATAAGTTATAGATGAGTTTATCGCTCTTAAGTCGTAGTGAATACTGACCTTAAGGAAGAAAAGGTATGGAGCGATGCCTTCGGCTGGCTACGCCTACGCTGATTAATTCAGCTTTATTAATCAAGGTTGCGAATTTCATTCAGTTGTCCTCACGGAGAAAACCATCCAATCAATCACTATTTTCTAGATTCTTATTTTTGAGCAGTTTTAACTTCCTACACTTAGGTCATCCGATCGGTTGATTCTTAACTCACCCATTTGGGTGATTTAATTTGTCAAATTATGGTTTTTAGGACTTAAGCATTGACAGAAAACAATAAGTATACATCGCGGAAAAACCATATTTCTCGTAGGGGTTTAGCATTGCTAAACCCCTACCCCACGGTTAATTTATCGGTAATAAATATAATTAGTCAAAGTCTGAAACAAGCTATTTCGGTGAAAGCATACCATGACTAATTTGTACAGTGCGTAAGTCTTAGTTTTATATTTGTCGCCCATTATAAATTCTGAGCAGGGAATCTCACTTTTTTACTCAGAAAGGGTTAAACTTCCCACTACCGCTAACAGAACTGTTGTACCCCATATCTTTCAACCATCCACAACTGATTTTTTAGACTCCAATTTTGGCAAGATACTCACAGTGGATTTTTGGTTCGCAACAATATTAGAAAGCAGCCCTTCATAGCGATCGAGTGCTTGCTCCAAGGAATAGTTTTCTTCAGCAAACTGTCTTCCTGCCTTCCCTAGCTTCGTCCCTAGAGTCGGATTAGCATACAAGTTATACACCGCAGCAGCCATTGCATCGGGCGATTCTGGCTCAACAATTATCCCACCACCACTGAGTTCGATTGCTTTAGCAGCAGTACCAGTGGCAGGAACTGAACCCACAATCGGGCGACCACTTGCCAATAATAGTGGTATTTTTGAAGGCATATTGAACGAAATCACATTACGCTTTTGCACAATCAGCCCAATATCAGATGCTGCTAGCATTTCGGGTAATTTTTCTCGTGGCTGCAACGGCAGCAACAAAACATTATCTGCTCCATTTAATAAACAATATTCCTGCAATCTTTGCAATGCTATTGATTCGCCGACGATAACAAAGACAATATGTCTGATATGACGTAAGCAAACTGCGGCTTCTATTACTGTTTCTAAACCTTGAGTTAGAGCAATGTTGCCCGAATAAAGTACTACAAACTTCCCGTCGAGCTGATGACTAGATATCCAGGAGTTGTTCTGTTTCGGTAAAGGGTGAATGAAATTTATATTCACCCAATTGGGAATACAAACGATTTTATTAACAGGTACTCCCTTATTAACTAAATTGTCACGAAACCCATCGGCGATGACGCTAATAGTGTGTGCAGTCCGATACGCAAATTTTTCTAAAGCTGCAAGAGTTCGGATCATCCACTTGTTTTTTAGTAGCCCAACCCGCACGGCAGCTTCTGGTAAAATGTCTTGCACATTTAGAACTAATGGGCAGTTGTATAACCAACTAAATATTGTTGCTGGCAAGATACCTAGTAGAGGTGGAACTGTTAAAATAATCACATCAGGACGCTTACCTTTAAAAGCCTGGGGTAAGCTTGTGAAAATAAAGCTTAACTCCAGTAAAAGCCGATCTACGAGGTTAGGTTTAGACTTAATTCTGAGGTAACTTCGTTGAATGCTGACACCATTTTTGTGTTCAGTAATATACCATTTACCCCGATAACCATCGTAAATTTCACGCTGAGGATAGTTAGGCATTCCGGTAATTACCCGCACTTTATGACCTCGCTTTACTAATCCTTCTGCCAATTCAGTCATTAAGGGCGCAATTCCAATCGGCTCTGGATGATAGTTGTAGGAATAAATTAGAATATGCATTAGCTATTTATAAATTTGGTGAAGACAATATGAGATCAGCGAATTTATTGCTAATCTCAGTAGGATATGCTAATTTCTATTATTTAAATTTAGGTTTTCAGCAGATAATGATTTTTTTAATCACAATTGCGACAAACACTGGTTAGGAATTTTCTAGCTGGATTCTAACAGTTATTGGTTATCAATATATAGGACTACTATTTGATTTTTGAAAAATACGTAGGGGAGCCAGTCATGTGGGCGGGTTTCCAGACTTGAGCGTCACTGGTGTTGTGTTAGCGACAGCGTAACGCACCAAACCATTGATAACCGTGCGTTACGAACTTCGTTCTAACACAACGCCAGTTGCTACAACGGAGGGAACCTCCGCAACGCACTGGCTCCCCTACAATACCTAATTTTGTTCAAAAATCAAATATGATTCCTATATCAGTTTTTCGCTTAGATAAAGTCTCCTCACGTCTGGTAACTAATTACCAGTGTTAACTGATAACTAATAACTTTCACTGATTTAAGTTTCTCACCATATATATGATAATTGCTCACTTATTTAATAGTAAATTTAATCGTCAAATTTACACTTGAAAAATTGTAACATCATATTTAAGCTCGTGTATATAAGCCACATTCCGCCTTTTAAACTGGCACATGAAGTATTTTTAACCAAGTCATCAGTATTTCATTCACGATATTTCTTACAGAAGTCGCTGAAAAGGTAAAGGGGTAAGAAAAAACCATTTCTCCTCTCTTACAAAAGATACTTTTGCAAGAGGTCTATTGGTAAGTATTCGATTTTTTCAGTAGTTCAAAGGCAGTAATTTTTAAACACTAGTGGGGAGAATTTCAATGAGTGTAAAAATACCCCCTAGTCTTGGCGAAGGTTATTCACGGCTATCTGATAAAACTCACCTCTGTGGGTTTCAAATTCCGGCGTTGCTGATTGCGGTATGAAAACGATTGTGCATTGCGGTGGAAAATCCTTGTAGAGACGTAAAATTTTACGTCTCTACATTCAACAACGCCCAAATTCCTTAAGTCTGCATGGTGTGGGAAGCGCGATAGGTGGACTTAGTTTGTGTAAGTAGGCGAGAATAAGTCAAACTAGATTAAGTAATGTAAAAAATATTGAGATTATTTTGTAGTGAAGTAGATTGCCGTTAAAAATCAATAAGCTTGATGTAGTACAGCACGGCGTAAATAAACCACCCATTCCAAATCAATAGAACACCCACCCTGTATTCATTTTGAATTTTGAATTCCGCCTTGCGGTACTAGGTTGTTAGCGCCTACCCAGTAGTAAAAGTAGCGCTGATTGTTGTAGTAATGCCGATTTTAGCGAAATTTTTTGATTATAATCGCTCGAATACTTTTGTTGATAAGTATTCGAGCGATCGCTAACCGATAAGGTTGGATGATAGACTCAATAGTTCGCTGAACTATTAGAGCTAGAATGGAAATTCATTAAACTAAATTGGCAACCTCTAACTAGGAAGCGCTACTTTCTAACAAGAGGCTTGCTTTTTCTTCAGGGTTGACCCTACACCCAACATCCCTAACGCCACTAAACCCAACAGAGAAGTAGGCTCAGGAACTTTGGATACCTGAATAGAACCAAGATTTTGATCTACTAATGTTGAAGTTCCCTTTTGATCTACATCCTGACGTAATGCCAAAGAGTTGGCAACCGTTCCATTGAAGAAATATTCTCCAATTACACCCGTTCCTCCTGCTATATTCAAGGGGCCAAACAATTTCTGAGTGGCTGTATCAAAGTTGAAAGCGAAGAAGCTAGATTGTGATACCCCACCAGTAACGGTGTTATAAGTTCCCAAAAGATTTTTAGATGGATCTAAGAAGGAGACATTCAAGGATTGTAAAAATTTGGTCGCTCCACTACCACTTTCGGAAATGATTGTGGGTGCTGTAGCCTCATCGTAGCTGAATGAACCTGTTGCTGAATAACCGGCATTACCTAGCCAGTTAAAGTTGAACTCAACAGCTTGAGCTGGGTTGTTGGCACCAGCAGCGATCGCTACACTAAGAGCAGCACTGGTTGCTGTGATAGCAACCGTTTTGGCGAAAATGTTTTTCATGGTTATAACTCCAAAATTGATTGTCATGGTGCAAATATCAATACATCAGACATCATGAAGTTTACGATATCGATATGTATAAGTAAATACTGCATAAAAGTACGGTGGCAAGTGTAATAAATTCATGAAGAGAAACACTTATTTTTTAAATTTTTGGAGAAAATGCCAAGTCTATCTAATAAACCTAATCGGTACTTTGTCTATTTTGATGTACGTAGCAAGGTTTATCACCTAAAAATCACGAGCGATCGCCAGATAATAACTGATAAAGTTGAGCTACGCAAAGTTGAAAACAGTGACCTATGCCTGCGTTTTTATTAGAAGTTGGTACAGAAGAATTACCTGCAAGCTTTCTCAGTGATGCCTTAATACAGTGGCGAGAACGCATTCCCCAAAGTTTGGAAGCAAATAGCCTTCAGAGTGAAAGTGTCCAGGTGTACGGTACTCCTCGGCGTTTGGCGGTATTGATTAAAGGTCTACCATCACAGCAAGCAGACCGAGAAGAAGAAATTAAAGGGCCTCCCGCCCAAGCCGCCTTTAAAGATGGTCAGCCGACAGCAGCAGCAGTTGGTTTTGCCAAAAAGCAAGGTGTGGAACTAGATGCACTCTTCCTTCGCCCCACTGACAAAGGGGAATTTGTTTTTGTCCAAAAAAGAATTCCCGGTCGTTCTGTGGCGGAAATTTTGACAGAACTTGTTTTCCAGTGGATTTGGGGTTTAGAAGGTAAGCGGTTGATGCGTTGGGGAGATGGGGATGGGAGATTTTCTCGACCAATTCGTTGGCTGGTAGCTTTGTTAGATGACACAGTGCTACCTTTAGAATTGGTGAATGGTTCTAAAACGGTTCAGAGCGATCGCATTTCCCAAGGTCATCGCGTCTTACATCCTGAACCTGTGACAATTGCCCAAGCTACCGATTATGTTACTGCGCTCAAGTCTGCTTATGTCACCGTTGACCCAAAAGAACGCGAAAGCTTAATCAAAGAGCAAGTAAAGGCAGTAGCAGAAAGTTTAAGCGGATATACAGTAATTTACCCCGATTTGTTAGCGGAAGTGACCAATCTTGTAGAATATCCTTCTACAGTTGTCGGGAAATTTGAACCAGAATTTTTGGAATTACCAACTGAGGTAATTACGGAAGTTATGGTAACTCATCAACGTTATTTCCCTGTATTCAAACCAGGTAGTTTTGAGCAAGAATTATTACCCAATTTCATCACCATTTCTAACGGCGATCCGAAGAAATCAGATATTGTTGCCGTCGGGAATGAAAGGGTAATTCGCGCCAGATTAGCTGATGGCAGATTTTTCTACGAAGCTGATTTAACTAAGCCTTTAGAAAGCTTTTTACCCCAGTTAGAAAAAGTCACTTTTCAAGAAGAATTGGGTTCTGTACGTACCAAAATAGATAGAGTAGTTAAGATTGCCGAGCGAATTGCTACCCAATTAAAATTAGCAGAAAATCAAAGCAAAAAAATCCAACGTGCTGCTTTATTGTGTAAAGCAGATTTGGTTACTCAAATGGTATATGAATTCCCTGAATTGCAAGGCATTATGGGAGAAAAATATGCCTTAGCTAGTGGTGAAGATGCCGAAGTAGCAAAGGCAATTTATCAACATTATTTACCAACGGGAGCCGGTGATATTTTACCCGAAACCCTCACTGGTCAAATTGTCGGTTTGGCAGATAGATTAGATACGTTAGTAAGTATCTTTGGTTTAGGTTTAATTCCCTCTGGTTCCTCCGATCCCTTCGCGTTGCGTCGGGCTGGCAATGCTGTAATCAAAATTACTTGGTTTTATAATTTGCCGATAAATTTAGATGGTTTATTGGCACAAATAGCAACAGATTTTGCTGCGAAATATCAGAAAGATCAGGTATCATTAACCACGGCACTACAAGAGTTTTTCTTACAACGCATCCGCACCTTATTACAAGAAGAAAAACAGATTGATTACGATTTGGTAAATGCAGTTTTGGGAGAAAATGACCCAGAATATACAGAACGGACATTAAAGGATTTGTTAGATGTCCGCGATCGCGCCTTATACTTACAACAAATCCGTAATGATAGTACCTTAGATAACATCTACGAAACTGTTAACCGTTCCACACGATTAGCCGCTCAAGGTGATTTGGATACAAAACAACTAGAACCGACAACCGTAGTTCGTCAAGAACTATTCCAAAAGCCTTCGGAGGCAGCCTTGTATAATGCCTTAATCGAATCAGTACCGCAAACTCAAACAGCACAGCAGACACGAAATTATCAACTGTTAGTAGCAGCACTAGCAAAAATTGCACCGACAGTTAGTAACTTCTTTGATGGGCCAGATAGCGTATTAGTTATGGACTCCGATCCAGAAATTAAGCGGAATCGATTACATCTGCTGGGATTAGTTCGGAATCATGCCCGTGTTTTAGCTGACTTTGGTGCGATCGTCAAAAATCTGTAGCGTAGGTCAACAAAAAGTTGTGTAATTGTTGCCAAGAGACGCTACTATAGGGAGTGCTTAACCAGGGACACTCTGCTGCAATCTATGCCTAGAGCTACTGTTATTGGATTGGGAAAGTCCGGTGTTGCTGCGGCGAGATTGTTGAAACGGGAAGGTTGGGAGGTAGAGCTAAGTGATGGCAATACCTCCGAAACCCTCCTCCAACAACAACAAGAACTCGCAGCCGAGCAAATAACCGTGAAACTAGGCCAATCCCTAGAATTGAACGGTGATAATTTACCCCAATTAATAGTTGTTAGTCCTGGCGTGCCTTGGGATATTCCCGTATTAATTGAGGCACGCCAATTAGGTATTGAAACCATTGGTGAAATGGAACTCGCTTGGCGAAATTTGCGTAGTCTACCTTGGGTAGGAATTACCGGGACTAACGGTAAAACTACTACTACAGCTTTAATTGCTGCCATTTTCCAAACAGCAGAATTAGACGCGCCCGCTTGCGGTAACATTGGCTACGCAGCTTGTGAAGTTGCCCTATCTTGCAGGGGACTGGGGACTGGAGATAGGGGGATAGGTGAGGAAACTCCAATCCAAAATTGTATTGATTGGGTGATTGCGGAACTTAGCAGCTATCAAATAGAATCTTCCAGTTCTCTTGCACCCCGTATCGGTGTGTGGACGACTTTCACACCGGATCATCTGAGTCGCCATAAGACTTTAGAAAACTATTACAACATCAAAGCAAAGCTGTTGCGTCAGTCAGAATTGCAAGTGTTCAATGGCGATGATACCTACTTGAGGCAACAAGGTTTAAATGCTTGGCCTAATGCCTATTGGACAAGTGTCAAAGGAAAAGATTTCCTGATTAGCGAAAAAGGCTTTTACATCAACGATGGCTGGGTTGTGGAAAAGTTGAGTGCAACCTCTGCACCAGAACCGATTGTGAAAGTATCTAATTTGCGAATGGTGGGAGAGCATAACCAGCAAAATCTCTTGATGGCAGTAGCTACGGCAAGATTAGCAGGAATTAATCGTGATGCGATCGCACTTGCAATTAGTGAATTCCCCGGCGTTGCTCATCGTTTGGAGCATATCTGCACTTGGGAAGGGATTGATTTCATTAACGATAGCAAAGCCACTAACTACGATGCTGCCGAAGTTGGTTTAGCATCTGTGAAAAGTCCAGCGATTTTAATTGCTGGTGGAGAAGCTAAAGCAGGTGATGATACTGGCTGGTTAGCACAAATTCAAACCAAAGCTGTTGCTGTATTATTGATTGGCTCTGCTGCACCCGCATTTGCTCAACGCCTCCAAGAAATAGGGTATTATTCATACCACATTGTGGAAACTATGGAAAGGGCAGTTTCGAGAGCAGCAGAATTAGCTAAGGAGTATCAAGCGCCTGTGGTGTTACTATCTCCGGCTTGTGCGAGTTTCGATCAGTACCCCAATTTTGAGGTGCGGGGCGATCGCTTCCGTCAGTTGTGCCTTGCTTGGGCGGGAGGAGCAAGGCTTCAATACAACTCGATTCTTTCATCTTCCCTATAATTCATTCACTGTGTGGCTTGCAGTTACACAGTGAATAAACTATGTAAAATTATTAACAATTTTTGTACTGCTGGAAAATAATTATTTTGCAACTTCAACCTCATGAGCGATGCTTGTAGGCTTAGGAATAGGTAAACCATCTTCTAGCATTCCTTCTATATGAAATTCAATAGCTTCTGCAATCATCTGCTTGACTTCTTCTAAAGTTTCACCTACGGCGACACAACCTGGTAAATCAGGGACATAAGCACTATAGCTAGTTTCTCCCTTTTCAATCACAACTGTATAACGCATTAGTCTTCCTCATTTTGGGAACATCTTAATCGCGTGCATTAACGAAGTGTAACGTACCTTTTTATTTGAAACACAGCCAATCAAACCATTGGGGCAGTTGAGTTTTTAGCAATGCCTGTGATAATTTAGAGAGAAATTGGCTCGAAAACGCTTCAAGGTAAGTCGCTATTTCGTTAAGACTTTGCTGTGAAAACAGCAAGGTTATTATTAATATCTAGCAACCTCGTGGCGTATAAAGACTTGAAAGTGCAAAATATGATGAGCTAGACGCAGTTTTGTCAAAAAAGATACTTTTACAAACAGCGTGTTGATTTTTTATTTCTCTTCAGAATCTCCAGATTTCTCAAGTGAAGAATCAAGCTTTTCCAGAGCTACATTCCCTCTCTCACAGATAAAATTTATATATGAACGCTACACAAGAAAAACTAAAAATTCAGCTTGAACAGGCTTTAGTCGCGGCTTTTGGCGCTGATTTCGCTGGAGTAGATCCAATATTGGTTTCTGCTAGCAATCCTAAATTTGGTGATTACCAGGCGAATGTGGCTTTATCGCTGAGTAAGAAGTTAGGAAAACAACCAAGAGCGATCGCAGCTGCGATCGTTGAGAAACTAGATGTATCCGAAATCTGCGAACCGCCAGAAATTGCTGGGCCAGGATTTATCAATCTAAAACTAAAAACGGTATATCTAGAAGCACAACTAAACGAAATTCAAGCCGATCCCCGATTGGGAGTTCCAGCCGCGAAAACGCCGAAGCGGGAAATTGTGGATTTTTCCAGTCCGAATATTGCCAAAGAAATGCACGTCGGACACTTGCGTTCTACGATTATTGGTGATTCCATCGCCCGGATTTTAGAATTTCTGGGACATGATGTGTTGCGGTTAAATCATGTGGGTGATTGGGGTACGCAATTTGGGATGTTAATCGCCTATCTGCGGGAAGTTTACCCAGATGCGCTTACCACTGCTAATGCTTTAGATATTGGCGATTTAGTCTCTTTTTACCGCAAAGCCAAATTGCAGTTTGATGCAGATGAAGCTTTTCAAGAAACAGCACGCCAAGAAGTTGTGAGATTACAAGCGGGTGCAGAAGATACACTCCATGCTTGGAAATTGCTATGCGAACAGTCGCGGCGGGAGTTTCAAATAATTTATGATTTGCTGGATATCAAATTAATTGAACGTGGGGAATCTTTCTACAACCCTCTACTATCTGGCGTTGTGGAAGATTTAGAAAAATCTGGCTTACTGGTAGAAAATCAGGGCGCAAAATGCGTTTTTCTGGAAGGGTTTACAAATAGAGAAGGTGAACCTTTACCCTTAATTGTACAAAAATCAGATGGCGGCTATAACTACGCTACAACTGATTTAGCATCCCTCCGCTACCGGATTCAGCAGGATGAAGCAAAGCGGATAATTTATGTAACAGATTCTGGACAAGCAAACCACTTTGCCCAATTTTTCCAGGTAGCACGCAAAGCTGGATGGATTCCCGATGATGTGGAATTAGTGCATATTCCCTTTGGGTTGGTGTTAGGGGAAGATGGTAAAAGAATCAAAACTCGTTTTGGGGACAGTGTGCGGTTGCGGGATTTATTAGATGAAGCTGTTTCTCGTGCCTATGCTGACTTAAAAACTAGATTACAAGAAGAAGAACGCCAAGAAACTGAAGAATTCATTAATGAAGTTGCTAGGGTAGTTGGGATCAGTGCAGTTAAGTATGCAGACTTAAGCCAAAACCGCACTAGCAATTACATTTTCAACTACGACAAAATGCTGGATTTCAAAGGTAATACTGCGCCTTATATGCTATATGCTTATGCGCGGGTTCAGGGGATTAGCCGTAAGGGTAATATTAACTTTAACAAGTTGGGAAATAATGCCGTCCTATTGCAGCATGAAACAGAATTAGCGCTGGCAAAATATTTACTTCAACTAGATGAAGTTATTAGTAGTGTAGAGCAAGACTTGTTGCCTAATCGTTTATGTGAGTATTTGTACGAACTGAGTAAAAAGTTTAATCAGTTTTATGATCGGAATCAAGGAGTTCAGGTTTTGGAGGCGGAAGAACCACAGCGAACATCCCGGTTGGTTTTATGTGATTTGACTGCTAGAACTCTGAAATTGGGATTATCTTTGTTAGGAATTCAGGTGTTGGAGAGGATGTAATATTTTTTAACGGAAAGGTGCGCTGAGTAAGAGTTAAGTTAATTTCTTCTTGGTGTCCTTTGCGTCTTGGCGGTTCGTTAATCATAATTTTTGGACTTGGAGGCGATCGCTTATGGTACCGACAACATCAAAAAATATAACTTTGGTAGAGTTTCTAATATTACCGGAAACAAAGCCCGCTAGTGAATACATCGATGGACAAATTATTCAAAAACCTATGCCACAGGGAAAGCACAGTATAATTCAAGGTGAAATCGTTAGCACTGTCAACTTAACGGTCAAGCCTAAGCGAATTGCTCGTGCTTTTCCAGAACTACGGTGTACTTTTGGTGGAAGATCAATAGTGCCAGATGTTGCTGTATTTACTTGGCAAAGAATTCCTCGCGATCAAAATGGTGAAGTTGCCAACGTCTTCCAAGCAGATCCCGATTGGACTATTGAGATTCTATCGCCCGATCAAAGACAAACGAAAGTTACAAAAAATATTCTGCATTGCTTGAATTATGAAACACAAATGGGTTGGCTGATCGATCCAGAAGAACAAACGGTATTTGTGTATATCCGCAATCAACAGCCAATCATGTTGGATGAACTAGAAGCTTTAATTCCTGTGCCAGATTTTGCAAGTGAGTTGAGGCTGACAGTAGGAGATTTATTTGGTTGGCTGTTGGAGTAAAATAGGGAAATATACCAAGTGCAACAGGTTTTATGGGTAGGAATCGGTTGTAAACGGGGAACCTCATGGCAATTGATTGATTGGGCAATTGAGCAAGCCTTTCGAGAAAATCAACTTAGTCAAAGTGCGATCGCAGGGATTGCTACCATTGACACTAAAGCCTCAGAAGTTGGCTTAGTAGAACTTTGTTGTCTACGCAATCTCCCTCTAAAAACCTTTTCTGCCCAAATCCTTCGTTCTGTATGTGTCCCCAACCCTGCGACAATTACCGATCACAAAGTAGGTACACCTAGCGTAGCAGAGGCGGCTGCTATTCTTGCAGCTAATCTAACTGCTTCCCCTTTTAACAGCACAGAAGTATTAGAAGTGAAACTTTTGCTTCCTAAACAAATTTTCCAGCTACAAGGGCAACCAAGAGCCGTAACACTAGCTGTTGCCCAAGCCTCAAATATGAGTATTACAAATTGCTAATTTTCTATTCAACAACTCTCAAAAAATAGTTAATTACGCTAGAAACAATAGCTAGCACAATTGAACCTAACAAAGCAGGTAAAAAGCCCCGAATTTCAAATCCAGAACCAGGAGTTAAGGCACTTGCTAACCAAAGGGTTAAAGCGTTAATCACCAATGTAAATAAACCAAAGGTGAGCAAGGTAATCGGAAATGTCAAAATCCGCAAAATTGGTCTAATAAATGCATTAACCAAACCAATAACAAGAGCAGCAACCAAGGCTGTCAAAAAATTCTTAATAAAGAATCCCGGAACGATATTAGCAGTCAGAAATAACGCTACCGCAGTACCGAGCCAAGTTAATAAAAAGTGTTGCATAAGTTTTTTTAGAGGAATTAGCAGTAAGTTTAATTAATTTCACTGTTGCCAGGTGTAATTTTTAACACTATTGGGTGTCTTTGTGCTTGACTTTCAAAGTTGCCATTATGTTTTGTAGTAACGTAATTTTTCTGTCCTGGCATAAAGATACTTCTCATAGGTGTATCTTTATCCTATTGCAGGATGTACCGCATTAAATTCATAAAAATTTCTGTAAGCGCAAAATCCGTACAGAGGTTTATTGAAGTTAAAAAACCTCTGTACCTTGGAGGTTTCCAAAAAAGAAATAAGTTCATAACTTTGAAGCATCTTGTTTGCGCCTTTGGTTAGAGGCAAAAAAGACGCTCCCTAACAAGGCTAACGCCGCAAAAGAACCTCCCAGGTAGAGCCACCAACTACACCGTCAGCTTCTAAACCATAGCGTTTTTGTGCTGCTTTTACAGCAGTCTCGGTTGTCTCGCCAAAGTCTCCATCGGCATCGCCTTTCAATAAACCAAGCTTTTTCAGTTTTTGTTGCAACTTAAGAACTTCAGAACCATGTAATCCTATACGCAAAATTGGCAATCCTTCTGAGGTGTATTGAATACCAGGGGTTCGCTGAGTACTTGTTTTTGACTGAGTTCGAGTATTTTGCCCAGTCCGTGTAGTTGATTGAGTTCGAGTAGTTGATGTAGTCCGATTCGGCGTTTTCTGTCTACTTGAAGTTGTAGTTTTTCTTGGGGTAGCAGGTCTTGGCTCAGGGCTACTCGCAACTTGTGTTACAGCTTTTCTTGGGGCAGCAGGTCTTGGCTCAGGGCTACTCGCAACTTGTGTTACAGCTTTTCTTGGGGGGTTGGGGTTAGGATTTACAACGTTGGTGACGTTGCTAGCCTGGGTTGGGACAGGAAAATTTGTAGCTGAGTTAAATCTTGGTTGGGATGAAGGGACAGTTGATGCTGCTACTGGTTGATTGGGGAAAAGTCGTTGCCAGGTGTTAGCATCAACAATGCCATCTGGATTTAAACCCGCTGCTTGTTTAAACCGGGCAACAGCACTAGCTGTATTTTCACTATATGTACCATCTACGGCACCAGAATAAAAACCCAAAAGTTTTAGGGCTGCCTGAAGTTCAGATACACGTTCGCCTTGGCTACCAACTTTGAGGATAGGGCGGTTAATGCTGTCAGCAGGATTGACTTGAGCAATTTTTTGTGGTGCTGCAATTGATACTAGAGGCGTTGAGGCAATAAGCAGAGGTGTAGCCCAGAACAAGAGTATTTCAATGGCTGATAAAGATTTAGACCTCTTTAGCCAGCAAACCTTTTGCAGTTTTTCCATTCTACAGCGATTTACAGTGGGGTCTAGTAATTTTAAGTAACTCAAAATACTTGCTGTCAGGCTGTTTTGCATGGAATTTACTCCCAGAATATTCTCATGCTAATAGTACAACCGCTTGGTCTAAAAAACAGCTGCTTCATTATACGATGTTTACGGCAGGCTACGCCTACGCAAATTTTTAGTTACGCGATCGCACCATTAATTGCTTCTTCTTGACCAACTAAAGACAAATAAGGTGATTTTAAATACTTACTTGCGGCTGCGATCGCATCTTTAGCACTCACCGCCGCAATCAATTCTTGAAACTTGGTGTCAAAGTCAATTCCTAAGCCCAAAATTTCATACCAGCCGTATATCTGAGCAATTTGCCCGTTCGTTTGTTTACCCAAGGCGTACTGCCCCAGAATCTTATTCTTAGCGGCTTGGAGGGCGCTTTCAGAGACTTCGGCGGTAGACAATAAATCTACCTCTGTCCGCAGTCCCTCTAGGGCAATGCTGGTATTTTCGGGTGCTGTACCCATGTAAACTACAAATGAGGCTGGAAATAGCCTTGTAGAATAAAAAGCGGATACTTCGTAAGCTAAACCGCGTTTTTCCCGCAATTCGACAAACAAGCGACTAGAAAGCCCATTTCCCAAGTAAGTACACAGCAACTTCAGGGCGGCGTAGTCAACAGAATTTACCGATGTTCCCAAATAACCAAGCATCACGATTGATTGTTGTGTCTGTACTGGCTTAACCTTTACCTGTGGTTCCACCTTAATTTCAGGTAAATTCAGTATTGGTAGTGCTTGGACTGGTGCTTGCCAATCAGCAAAAACTTCTTCTACCAATGCGACTGCATCAGTGGGTGTGATTCTCCCAGCAAGACTAATTACTACATTATCTGGGCGGAAATAAGTTTGATGATATTCCACTAAATCTGCGCGAGTTAAGCTGCTCATCGTGGTTTCATCTCCCAGCACTGACATAGCGTAGGGATGATTTTGGTACATTACCTGCCGCATTTGTTCAAAGGCGACATTGAAGGGTTGCTCTTTTTGGGAACGAATATCTTGGAGTGCTAAACGGCGTTCTAGTTCCACTTCAGTTTCGGGAAAAGTAGGCGATCGCAAAATCCACCCTGCCAATGCTAAAATTTCCGCAAAATCGGATGTCACCGTCTTGAAAGATAGCAAAAAATAATCAGTGCCAGCATCCGCACCTAAACTTGCCCCTACAGACTCGATTTTTTCAGCAATTTCTAGGCTAGAAAGTCCATCGCATCCCTTTGTCATCACTGCGGATAGCAAATGCGCCAATCCTGCTTGCTCCCGGTTTTCGTTACAACTACCAGCACGCACAAAAATTCGCGCCGCAATAATATCCGCAGCAGGATTTTCTGCTGTCAACACGACAATGCCATTATTTAGTACGGTGCGATGTATAGATGATTTTTGCAGCAAGGTTGTCATTTGTTCTTTGTCATTTATCATTTGTCCTTTGTCCTTTGTCCTTTGTCAAAAACCAATTCCCAATGCCCAATGCCCCATGCCCCATGCCCAATAACTAACAAGGTTTAAGGACAGTAACCGCATAATTTTCCAGTGATAGATACTGTTTAGCTAATTTTTGTAGTTCTTGAGCATCAAAAGACTGAATCTGCTGCGGATATGTCACAGCTAATTCAGCTTGGGCAATGGTATTGTAATATCCATAAAGCCCCGTCAATTGATTTGGCGTTTCAATAGAAAATGCATACTCATTACACAGCAACCTGCGTGTACGAGCAAGTTCCTGTTCACTAACTCCTCCAGTCTGCAAATCATCCAAATGAGCGCAAATTAAAGACTCAACTTCCTCCAAATTTTCTGGTTCTAACCAGGCACTAATTGTAAATAAACTTGATTCCCGTTGTAGAGAAAAACTACTATAAATTCCTTGTACCAATTGCAAATCTTCTCGCAAATCACGCACTAAGCGCGAAGTTCGCCCTTCTGCCAATAACACCGACAATAAATCTAAACCATAACCAGTACGGATTTCTTCTACTCCTGGTACTAGCCAAGCCATCAACAATCGCGCTTGTTCTATGCGTGGTAAACGCAGTTCTTGACGGCGAATTCCTGTTATTACTGGCTTTGCCACTTTCTCAAACTGCGGACAATTTGAGCGATCGGCAAAATCAGTAAATGAACGATTCACTAATTCCCAAGCTGGTTGCTGGGCTATACCACCGGCAATTACTACCGTCATATTTTCCGGCTGATAGTGAGCGTGGTGAAAACAGCGCATTGCTTCTGGTGATTGCTGCATCAGTTCTTGCTCACTACCCAGCACCGAACGTCCGTAAGGGTGATGCGGATAGATGCTTTGAATTAGAGCCTGAAATCCTATCCAGTCGGAATCGTCTTGACAAGAGCGAATTTCCTCTAGCACCACATCCCGTTCGCGGCTAAATTCGTCTTCTGGAATTGCCGCATTCAGCAGTAGTTCTCCCAAGTAGGGGAGAGTATCTTTTAAATAAGGTGCAGCTGTGGTGAGTGAATAATGAGCATAATCATAACTTGTCGCTGCATTACTTACGCCACCCCGGTTTTCAACTTGGGAATCGAACATTCCAGGGGGTAGCGTCGCCGTCCCTTTAAAAATCATGTGTTCTAAAAAGTGCGCCATACCAAACCACGGTTTTGGCTCTATGCTTGCTCCAGCACGCACCCAAACATCCGCTACAACTACAGGAGTAGTGGAAATCTCTTGATGAATAAACGTTAAACCACTGTCTAATCGGAAGACCGAGGCTGGAAATATATTATTAGTTAGTTGTTGTGACAATTTTTTGTAGCTTTAACCACAATTTAAGGCAATTTTGTCATCTTAACTCTGAACGATACCTAATTTAGAATCAAGTTATACAGATTTTGTTTTTATCAGCAAGTATTTCTAACGTCTAAGAGGTTGTTTGAAAAGTCATGATTGATGTATCAAATATTTATTACCCCACCCTAACCCTCCCCTTTACAAGGGGAGGGAACCAGATTTTTCTTGTTTCCCCCCTTATAAAGGGGGGATTAAGGGGGGTAATAATGTGATTCAAATTACAGCAAACTACTTTAAAAACAACCTCTAATTTAAGGGTGTGGCGCTAACAGACCCTAATGGATAATTTATTTTTTGGAAGTCCCCATTAAAAAATTAAAGCTCCTAAGTTCTAACTGACTTTAGGAGCTAATAATTTTAAGTTCACCGCGACGCCGTTTTACCTAAGTTTATGACCTGGGTTTATCCAGGTGGGAACCTAAATTCCTCGTTTAAAGTTTCCGGGTACATGCCCGGTATACTGCCACGAGAACAGTTGACTCCCTTGTCATTAAAGGCATAGATCAAAAAACTTGATGGCAGTCACCAACGTCGTAGTGCAACTCACTCATTATAGCTTTTCAAAAGATGTTGTGTGTTCAACACCGAAAGTTTCTGATCAATTTACCTGGGATACCAGATAGATTCTATGATGTGGGAGATGGCACTTGCCGATTCTTTATTTTGATCGTCCAGCAAAACGGTAACATGTCCCAACTTGCGCCCAGGACGTGATTCTGTCTTCCCGTACCAGTGAATATGCGCTTGGGGAATTTCTGCTATTTGTTGACGCTGGCTTTGGTAATCGCTGTGAGAATCTTCATACCCCAGCAGGTTAACCATCACAGCACTAGCGCACTGCAAAGCCGGATTCCCTAAAGGTAAACCACAAACGGCTCTGAGGTGCTGTTCAAACTGAGAAGTTTCACAAGCGTCAATCGAAAAATGCCCAGAATTGTGGGTACGGGGCGCAATTTCATTTACCAGTACTTTGCCATCAGCTCTGAGAAATAGCTCAATTCCAAAAAGTCCTACTACTTCTAGGCTATTTAATAGAGTATGTGCGATCGCTTGGATTTCTACTACTTGATTGGGCGTAATCTGGACAGGCACAATCACCCGCCGACATACTTGTTGTTCTTGTTGAGTTTCTACCACTGGGTAAGTGACAATTTCTCCCTCCACAGAACGGGCTGCAATTATTGCTAGTTCGCGTTCAAAAGGGACAAATTCTTCTAACAAAAAAAGTGATTTATTTAAAGGTTTTGTTTTAGTTTCATAACTTAGCTTTTGCTCTAAAGTCGCAAAATCTTTAATTATGAAAGTACCTTGACCATCATAACCGTGACGGCGGGATTTTAAGACTGCTGGAAAACCTAGATATTCTATTTTTGATTGGAGATTTTCCACCTCATCAAGGGCGAAAAATTGCGGAACTGGTAAGCCTAAATCACGTAAATAGCAACGCTGATGATATTTATCTAAAAGAGGAGCTAAAGCTTCTAATCTGGGACGAAAACAAACACCTTGCTGTGCTAAAATAGATAAAGCTTGCAGATTAACAAATTCGTTTTCAAAGGTAATTACATCACATTTTTGAGCTAATATTTCTGTACCATTTGCATCATCAACTGGTGCGAAAACAGTCTCCTGAGCGATTGACACGGCCGGATCGTGTTCGCTAGCAGTTTGTACTACTAACTCTACTCCTAACTTCTGTGCTGCATCCGCCATCATCCAGGCAAGTTGTCCGCCACCAATTACACCAACACGTTTCATTGACATCCTAAAGAATCACGAGTTTGCACGCCTGTTTTGGAATTCACACCACTGGCTTTTTGACACAGTTCTTTGATTTGCACTCGATCCAAAATTGCATCTGTAAAATCTGCACCGTCTATATTCACATCATTAAAGATGGCGCGGAGCAAAAGAGCTTCTTTTAAAACTGCATCACTCAAATCTGCCTTAGTCAAGTTTACCTGATCGACCATTGCATTAGTTAAATCTGCTCCGTGAAGGTTTGCTTTTGTCATCACTGAAGCACTCATAACTGCTCCCCGCAAATCAGCATTTGAAAAGTTAGCCAGTTCCATGTTGGCGTTAGAAAACTCCGCAGCTTGCAAACTGTCACCAGAAAAATCACGTCTTGACAACTCTGCATTGCTAAATGACAGGGGATGAGTCCAGTCTACTGCCAGTGCAGGATTAGCCACGCACCAGATAATAATTCCTAGTAGGAACGCCAACCCTTGCCGCCAAAATATACTGAGAGTTAATTTGGTGTCTAATTGCTGCATTTAAGCTTACCGTATTTGAATATTAGCAAGGCTGGCTGATTCTAATGGAGACTCGCAGCCTTGCTACTGGACTTGAGGGATATTGTATTTCCCTTGCTTAATATTTTGTAACGCAAAAAGGACAGATGCGTAGTCTGTCGTAGATATAGCTTCTCACTTTTAGGTAGACGAAGGCATAGGAAAAAGAAAACGGTTACTAGCCCTTTCAAGGCAACTCTTAAAATCTCTGCGTTCTCTGTGCCTCTGCGGTTTAAAAGTATTTTATTGAACCACAGAGGCGCAGAGAAGCCAGTGCGTTGCGGGGGTGAAGGAGTTTGTAGCACCTGGCGCAACACAGAGAAAAAAGGAATTATTGTCCAAGAATTTTACCCACCTTGAAAGGGTTAATTATGAGTTGAAATTTCTGATTGGGGAGTTATGACTGAATGATCTTATTTGAAGAATTACGAGTTAAAAGACCATCTTCCATTTCTACGATGCGATCGGCTATGTCTAGAATGCGGTTGTCGTGTGTAACTAATAAGATCGTGGTTCCCTGATTTTTGGCTAGACTCTGCATTATTTCTACAACATCACGTCCTGATTGTTTGTCTAATGCGGCTGTTGGTTCGTCTGCTAGTACTAGTGGAGGGCGATTCACTAGGGCGCGAGCGATCGCAATTCTTTGTTTTTGTCCACCAGAAAGATTGTCTGGGTAGTAATCTACTCGGTCTTCTAGACCAACTGACCCCAGCATGGCTTTTGATTTAGCCACTGCTTCTGTTTGAGAGATATTATCATTCAACTCTACCGCCATCTGCACATTTTGCTTTGCAGTCAAAAAACCTAGCAAATTGTGAGCTTGGAAAATATAACCAATCTTACGTCGCATCTGTACTAGTTTGTTTTGACTGACACCAACGAGTTCTTCGCCTAAAAATTTTAAACTTCCTTCTTGTACAGACCGCAAACCACCAATTAAGCTCAGTAATGTAGTTTTACCTGAACCTGATGGCCCGGTCATAATTACAATTTCACCCGAATAAATTTCTAGGTTGATGTCAAATAATATCTGTTTTCTCAGTGAGCCTTTACCATAGTAGTGATTGAGATTTTTAATGGCAATTACAGGTTCTTTTTCCATCATATTTTTGTTACTTATAAGTTAGGATTTTCAAAATGTAACTGAAGCTTGAATCGGAAAGTAGGTTTTCTTAACCATCAATCATAAGTTATATTTATTAACAGTAAATTTTAATTAAGATTGAATTAATTAAAAGATATCTGCTGGATCGGCGGAACGTAGTTTTCGGACTGCGATCGCACCAGAAATAATGCACATAAGTATAGTTAAAATTAACACCATTACGGCACGGTCAAAACTCATGAAAACTGGTAAGAGAGTTGCATCTTTGGCGCTGTTATACATAAATAATGAAAAAACAATTCCAGGAAAATATCCTAATACTGCTAACAGTAAAGCCTCTTGAAGAATAACCATCAATAAATAATTTTGTGTATAACCTATTGCCTTGAGAGTAGCGTACTCAGCTAAATGATCTGCAACTTCTGTATAAAGAATTTGATAAACAATCACAGTTCCTACAATGAAACCCATGACAGTCCCTAATGTGAAAATAAATCCGATAGCTGTACTATTTGCCCAATAATTACGTTCAAAATCAATAAATTCTTGCTTGGTTAAAACATTAACTTCTTTAGGTAAATATTTTCGTAATTCTTGGGTAACTACTTGAGCATCTGCTCCCGGCTTTAATCTAATCAGCCCAATATCAATTAATCCTCGTTGACGATTACTAAATATCCGCAGAAAGTTAATATCACTCGTAATTAAATTTCCATCTGCACCGAATGATGCCCCTAATGTAAATAGTCCCCCTACTTTAATTTGCCGTCTTCGTACTTCTGCTGCTACAGTCTTTCCTTGGCTAAAATTAGCCGCAATAGGCCCATATTCTACCCTAGAAGAACGGTCAAATAGAACTACATCAGGCAGTTTAAGTTTATCTAAATTTTCTTGAACTCCAGGCAAGTTAACTATGTTAGTTTCTGGATTCATTCCAAATATCAGGATACTACGAGGACGACCTGTTACAGGATTTTTCCAGATTGTAAAATCTAAATATATAGGATGTACTGATTGGACTGCGGGTAAATCTAAAGCTTTATATAACCGTCTTTGAGAAAAGCTTCTCATTGCCAGAACAGCGCTAGATTGACTATTGATCAAAACAATATCGCCCTGTAAGCTGTTATGAAATCTAACGTTACTATAATACAAAGCATCCCGAAAACCGAGTTGCATAAACATTAAAATATCAGCAAAAGAAATTCCTGCCAAAGCCACAGCTAGGCGAGTTTTTTCTCTTGTAAGTTGTAACCAAGATAAAGGTATTTTTTTACTCATATTATAGGCATCCAAGTACAGGGAGAGTAATTCGTAATAGAGCCTCCGGCACGCTCCGCAAACGTAATTCGTAATTTGAATTCGTAATTAAAAATATGTTCCATCCAAAATATCAAATTACAAATTGGTAGTACTGTTCACCTATAACTTGGTTAGTTATTAATTTCGACCAAAACTTTAGCGTAAGTTAAACCAGATACTTTCTGGCTATATTCTGGAGGTAGAGCAATTTTTACTTCTACAACTCTGGCATCTACATCTGCTGCTGGATCTGTATTTAGCACGTCTTTTTTACCAATTTTTCTGCCAATTTCAGTGACAGTTCCCTTTAATTCGTCGCTAAATGCTCCATTGTCGCTGCTGATAGTGGCGTTTTGACCAATACGCACTTTACCAATGCTGTCTTCAGGGACTTCAGCAATCACATACATTTGGCTGGTTTGTCCAATTTCAGCAATACCATTTGCACCTATGGCTTCGCCTGACTTGGTGTAAACCTTTAAAATCTCTCCAGCAATTGGTGCTTGAACGTAGCTTAACCTTAGTTCTGCTTCGGCTTTTCTGACATTTGCGATCGCATTACTAACTTGAGCTTGCGCTACTTGCACATTGGTAGGACTCACATCCATAAGTCTGCTCAGTTTGGCCTTTTCTTCATCGATTTGTCTTTGCAAAGTTGCTAAAGTTTTGTCACGGTTAACTTTGGCTTCGATTAGCTGCTGTTGCAAAGTTGCTAAATTTTGTATTTGGTTAGCTCTAGCCTCAGCAACTTGCTGTCGTACAGTTGCTAATGTCTGCTTTAGGGTAGCTTGGCTTTCAGCCACTTGCTGATTAGCAGTTACTGCACTTAAGCGTCTAGTATCCCGCTCTTGCTGAGAAATCGCACCTTCTTTGTATAAAAAATCATAGCGTCCAGCATCAACTTGGGCATTGCGCTGTTGGGCTTTAATCCGTGTAAGCGTTGCTCTCAGAGTTTCTCTTTGCCCACTGAGTTCAGCTTCCAGGCGATTTACTGTTGCTTGTTGGACGAGTTTATCTCCACTTAACTGGGCTGCAATCCGCGCGATTGTTGCTTGTTGACCATCCCTTTCGCCAAGATACTGCGCTTGTAGACGAGCAACAACTGCTCTTTGGGCTTGAATATCTCTTGGAGATCCAGCCCTAACTTGCGCTAAATTGGCACGGGATTCTTGCACTTTGGCTTTTGCTTCTTCTAGTCCGGCTATTTGGGTATCGCGGTTATCCAAAATTGCCACAATTTGCCCTTGTTTTACCTGTTCTCCCTCTCTCACCAAAAGTTGCTGAATGCGTGATGATGGCGATAATCCTGATGATGGGGCGGACAATTTAACAACTTCGCCTCGTGGTTCCAAACGCCCTACAGCACTAATGCTATTGCTAGATGGCATTACGGGGGCAGATGTAGTTAGTTTTCTCAGCTGCTCAACTTTCGCCGTACCTAGTATCCCCGCAGCGATTACTACTGGCACGGCTATAGCGATACCCCACCAAATCTTAGGTTGTTCTTGATTAAGTGCCTGCTCTGTTGGCTTTGGCTTTTCAGTCACCCTTGACATAGTATGTTGCCCATTTATCTGAATTGTGCTGATGGAAGTAAAAATAAAAGGGTTTTTAATCAACAGCCAGCTGCTTAGGACAAACAACAGTGGTTTAAAGCTGGGTATGGCTTTAAATTCATTGCGCGATCAACGCTCAACACTATGGTTTTGCAAAATGGTGTTTTCTATAAATCGGCGTACTCATTTGTTATTTCGGCGTACTCATTTGTTATTTCGGCGTACTCATTTGTTATTTCGGCGTACTCATTTGTTATTTCGGCGGACTCATTTGTTATTTCGGCGGACTCATTTGTTATTTCGGCGGACTCATTTGTTATTTCGGCGGACTCATTTGTTATTTCGGCGGACTCATTTGTTATTTCGGAGAACTCATTTGTTATTTCGGAGAACTCATTTGTTATTTTGGCGGACTCATTTGTTATTTCGGCGGACTCATTTGTTATTTCGGCGTGTCCATAACACACCCTACGAAACCACTAAAAGAGTTGAAACCTATACTGGTCATACTTGTGTGTACACCGTAGCTTCTAAAAGAAGAGAGGCTTTGACGCTTACTTACTCCCCAACGCTCGTAGGGAAGGGGCTGGGGGTTAGGTCTGTATTGAAACCGAGAAGCGCTATAGTAAGCTGGCTATTCAATAACTCTGAGTATTATTGAGACATGAGTGCAATGAAAATTGGCAGAATTCACAAACAGTATGAGTCTAGATATAGAGAGGCGATATATCTCGTCTCTACACAAAATCCCAAAATGGTATGATGCGATACTGTACTGCTACATCCACTAAGCCTACAGTTAGTCACAAAATTCAAAAGAAACATCAAAAATAGACTGTTACCTTTTTTGGATACAATCTTGCTACAAAAGTTAGTCTTCCTTTAGCGAATAAATGATTAACTAACTAAAAAATATCTGTCAATTTGAGCATTCCTAACATCAGAGTTTCCTTAGCTTTCTAGTCAATGAGTTAGCTGTATTTAGTTGCTCACACCAAAATAATTCGTAATTCGTAGAGAACGAGTACGCGGACTCACTAACGTAATTCCTACTTAATTAATTCAGAATACAACCCCCTAACTTTAGTTATGGGGTATTAATTACGAATTACGTAAAGCCTGCGGCATGGCTTCGCTTAACGCGGAGCGTGCCGGAGGCTCTATTACGAATTAAAACGTTCGCGTAGCGTCTCGTAGAGAAGCGGCCTGACTATTCTCCCTGTTGTTATTTTGGGACTCCATTAAACTGTCGTTGAATGAATTCTACATTTATCTGTTAGGCGAAAACGTAACAGAACCTACAGATGGTTAAGATGGGGAGATGATTAAGTTGGGAGATCGAATAAAACTGTGGTCATATAATTTTCTGCCCAAACTGGGCCAAAGGCTTTTTCTAGTACGCGACGGGTTTTATCGTTTTGCTGCTGTTTGGTGCAGTAATTGTGTTGTCCGGCAAGATTTTGTGTAACTTGTTCAACTGAAACTGGATGTGAAGCGATCGCTTGGGTACAATGAATGTCTAAAAAGTCTCGCACCCGTGACAGAAACATTGCTTCTTCTTCTGGGGAACCGGGGCGCACAAAGATGCAAAAATCTGAAAAAATATTTCCCCATTCTGGTAATTCACGGGGTTGGGAAAAGTTAAGCACTCTTAGCTGTGTTAGTGCTGTAGTATAAGATTCTGGTAAGGTGCGCTCTGCTTGGATAGGAGAAAGGTCTGCGATCGCTGCACTAATTTGACCTCTACCCCCAACTAAATCGCAACCAAACATTGGTAGGTTGTATTCTGGACGGGGAAACATGACGCAGTGCAAAATATCCAGCATATTTCCGATTTTCGCCAGTTCCAAATGCATTTTCCGAAACTGGGGCGTTTGATAGCAACGGTTTTCAATCGTCAGTTTTTCACCTTCTAGTCTACCTTCCACATACCCCAACTCATCAGGCAAATGGTAGGGCGATAGATCCAGGTGCTGATGCCAAGCTGCCTCAATACAATCAGCTAGCTGACGAATTAGGGGATGTTGTTGCTCACGCAGCGAGGGCATAGAAGTAAATGACATAAGCTAGTTTGGAATGCGATCTAATGCTCAGTCTACAACCTGTTGCGTCTCACCGTTCTAGGTTGCAATATTAAGCAAAGTGGGCATTGGGCATGGGGCATTGGGTATTGGGCATTGGGCATTGGACAAAAGCTAAAAGATTATTGCCAGAAATCAGTTACATCGTATCCCAGTTCCCCTAACATGTGCCGTAACAGGGGTAAACTGAGTCCGATTACATTGGTGTGACAGCCTTCAATTTTTTCGACAAAGAAACTACCAAAACCTTCAATAGCAAAGGCTCCAGCACACTTGAGGGGTTCACCTGTGGCAACATAAGCTTGAATTGCGCGATCGCTCATTTGAGCAAAGTAAACTCTTGTAACTTGAGACTTGACTATTGTGCGGTTTTGGTCAAGGTCAATTAAGGCGTGACCTGTGTATAAGTCACCAAAGCTACCTTGCATTATCTGCCAACGAGCGATCGCTTCAGAAATGTCTGCTGGTTTGCCATAAATTTCACCATTCATAGACAAAACTGAATCACAACCCATAATCAAAGCCGATTCAAACTGTGGGGCTACAGTTTCCGCCTTATATTGGGCAAGAGTTTTGACCAATTCTGCTGGCTCACTTAATTGGATTTGCGACTCATCAAAGTCACTAGCTCGAACTATCGGTTCAATACCAACAGTTTGCAGCAAGCGGCGACGGGCTGGGGAAGCTGAAGCAAGTACAAAAGGTGGAATTTTCATGAGATTTCAGAAAAACTTGTTAATTAGTCATAGGACATAGGGTATGAGAATAAGGCATTGGTGATTAAATTTCTTGTCTATTCCATTCCCAATTCCCAATTCCCAATTCCCAATTCCCAATTCCCAATTCCCAATTCCCAATTAATAAACAGAAAAAGAATTCACAACCTCATCAATCATTCCTTTAACTCTTGGCCAGCGTTTTTCAGGAATTGAGGCGTTGAAGGTAAATACTTTACCACGGCTTACAGCAACGCTGGCGATGTTGTGCCGTTCCTGTTTATTGGGGAGTTTAACCTCATACTCTAAAAGGTAGTATATTTTACCGTCTACTTCTCGCTCTGCGGCATTAACTAATTCAGCTGAACGACCAGAATCAGGAGGTGCAAGAGCAGCTTTTCCTAACTTATATCCTACTTCTGTTGGCGTTCCCAATTCTGACAAAGTTTTGCCTTCTGGAACTGGGCTAATGACAACAGAAATATTTTCAGATACCTCAATCAAATCGTGGAAAACCACATCTGGGCCGTTAGCAACTTTAACTTGCAGCCAGCCGTTAGGATATAAAAACTGATAGCCATCACTAGAGTCTATAAAGCTTTTGAGTCCAGCCGCGATCGCTACATCAGAATTACTCAGGCTGAAACTCAACATTAGTAGCAAAATTAATACAATTCGTTTCCACATTTCTACAGATTCCTTTGGGCTGGAGACAACACCAGGCTTGGATCATTTCTCGTTATTATTCTCCCACCAAGCGGGACGCTTCGGATGAGCCATTAGATGTTGACAAATACTCTCTGGTGTATCACCTTACTGATATATGAGCTACTTCTCAAAGATAGTATGGAGTTATTTTTGGAAATATGGTAAGTGAATTAGGGTAAATAAAACAGGTTACTAGCTAAGATAATGTGAGTTCGATGAACCTCTCCCTCCCAACCTCTCTCTGGGAAACGGAACTACGGTGTACACACAAGTCTTTGAGAGTGGCTTCATAGGCTTTTGATCCCCCCAACCCCCCGATAAATTGGGGGGCAAAACTCTCTTAAAGTCCCCCAATAAATTGGGGGATTTAGGGGAATCTCCAACGATTTTGGGTTTGTACAAAGATGTGTGTACACCGTAGGGGAAACGGAAAGGGAGGAGCAACGAAAAATTAAGCTTTTTACTCCCCTCTCCGTGTCGGAGAGGGGCTGGGGGAGAGGTCAAATAAGACTTGTCGAACTCACGTTAAGATAGTGGGATGAAAATGAGAACCGATCGGCTTGAAGAGTAGAAAAACTGAGCGGTTAGCTGCATAAATCAAGGTAGTCGGAATTAAGCTAGAGATTTGAGAAGCTAGCTACTAGATCGCTAAAGTCTTTACAATTCCTTTGTTAGCTCAAAAAGTATTTCTCGACCTATGACGAATCAAGCTCCTATCCCGGTTATTGTCAACGGTGCTGCTGGTAAAATGGGCCGTGAGGTGATTAAGGCGGTGGCACAAGCGCCTGACTTAAACCTAGTGGGTGCAATTGACCACAGTTTAGAACATCAAGATAAAGACGCTGGAGAATTGGCGGGTTTAAGCGAACCCCTAGAAGTACCAATTACCAATCAATTGGAACCGATGTTAGGGTATGTGGCTGGTGACAGACACTCTCCTCCAGGGGTGATTGTAGACTTTACTCATCCAGATTCAGTTTATGACAATATTCGTAGTGCGATCGCTTATGGTATTCGTCCTGTAGTTGGCACCACTGGGTTAAGTCCAGAACAAATTCAAGATTTGGCAGACTTTGCCGACAAAGCTAGCACAGGTTGTCTAATTATTCCTAATTTTTCCATTGGCATGGTGCTATTGCAACAAGCTGCGATCGCAGCCTCGAAATATTTTGACCACGTGGAAATTATCGAACTGCATCACAACCAAAAAGCTGATGCTCCCAGTGGTACCGCCATTCAAACGGCGCAGTTATTAGGAGAATTGGGTAAAACTTTTAACCCTCCTGTTGTAGAAGAAACGGAGAAATTACCAGGAGCAAGGGGTAGTGTAGCAGATGAAGGGATTAGAATCCATAGCGTGCGCTTGCCAGGATTGATTGCCCATCAGGAAGTTATTTTTGGCGCAGCCGGACAGATTTATACTTTACGACATGATACGAGCGATCGCGCTTGCTATATGCCAGGAGTGCTACTAGCGATTCGCAAAATCTTAGCGCTAAAGTCGTTAGTATATGGATTAGAAAAGATACTTTAAACTTTAACTATTTGCCGTAAATCCCACACTGTATTTGTTACTCCAAATACAGTGTGGGCAGTTCACACACACTATTCAGCATTCATCACTCAGCACTCATGTTAGTACCACTGACTCGCCAGAAATTTGAACAAGTTATCCCCCTAATTGCCACTGGTTTGCAGTACAAGTACTATTGGGGGAAGTTTTCAAATTTTTTGCAACGCCTGTTAATTTCTGTAGTTGCCGTAGTTGTTATATTGCTTGTCACAGTCGTTTTTAAGCTTGAGTTTGCTTCAATAGTATTTGTGGTGGGGGTAGTTAGCGCTTTTTTTTGGTTGTGGTATCCAGTGTTTCAAGCAAGTATGCGGAATTTGCAATGCCGGCGTTACAAGTATGGCGGCTTTTTCCGTGGTCGAGTCCTAGATTGGTGGATTACAGACCAGTTAATGGGTAAAACCGAAACAGTTAACAGCAAAGGCGAATTGGTGATTGTAGAAAACCGAGAAAAACAAATTAACTTAGAGGTGGGTGATGAAACAGGATTTACTGTTGAGTTCGTAGCACCATTGCGTCCTGCCCACAAAGTTATTACTCGCGGTCAAATTGCCGAAATGGTAGTGCTGTCAAATCGCTCAGATTTGAGCAGTATTGAACAATTCAGCGATATATACATTCCCAGTCGTGACCTGTGGATTAGCGATTACCCTTATCTGCGGCGCGATTTCTTTAACGAAGTCGGTCGTCGCTTGCGCGAAGACCAGCAACAAAAACCGCGTCGTCGGCGGCGTAGAGTAGAGGAGTGAAGAAAAAGTGTTTGGGTATTTTGATTCCTGATAAATCTCTCCTGGTCTATGTCTTCCACCTTATTTTTAACGAGAGCATCCCACTTTGATGAGCTTCCCGTTTAAACGATAAGTCATTTGACCACAAACAAAACCTGCCGACTTAGGCTCTACATAAGTCCGTGCAGGCGGATTTTGTTTATCTAGCTGCGATTTCCAATTGTCAGATATTTTCTTTAGAGTGGGATATTTTTTGAAAAATTGAGAGTCCGCAACAATATCGTGAGGGCCATTAACACTTATCTTTGAACTGTTGATGTATATATTATAATCATAAAGAACGTTCTTATTTTCAGTATTATTATTAATATCCTTGCCAGGGAAAGCATAGAGAATATTATTTAAAATTCTGACATCAGATGACGTATAGGCAAATATTTGTCCTCCTTCAATTTCTGGACTCTGATTATTTAAAACAGCAGTATTATTCACAATATCAACATGATCGCTTAAAAATGCATGAATACCTGAACCACCATTATTAAATGTAAGATTGTTTTGAACTAAAGTACGTCCTATATATGCACCCAATTTCGGGTCTTTGCGCTCATCTCTTGAACTATCAATAATAATGCCATTACCGTCTGATATCTTGCCAACATCAATCCAAGGGACATACATACGATTGTTGTAACTCTTGTTGTTGGTCACGAACATCTTGTATCCCCGATTGTTGTCGGAATTCCAATTGTGCAACATTGAAATACCACTAGCACCATAAACGCCATACCAGGCATTATCGAACACAGTGTTATTATCCACCGTCACATAATCGGACTCCATCACTCCGATCCCTACTCCTCCGCATTTATGTACTTTGTTGTTCAGAATACGAATGTGATGAACATGACCATTTATTCGTCCATCAACGATTATGCAGTTTCCGTTTGTAAACTTATTTGTTCTGTTAGTCTTCTGACTTAATGCATAATCAAGGGTGATATTGTCATTGTTTCCTATGACCTCCAACCCGTTGATTTCGATATATGAAGCTCTATGTGAAATCTCAACACCGTTCCATGTATTGTGTTTAATTTTTGGGAAATGACCAGGATATGCTTTATACCTAATCCATCCTTGTGCAGTTCCAGAACGTTTAATATCTACTACACTTCCAGCTTGGGCTGAATTTGTGTATACTCCGTTCATAATCAATACTGTATCGCCAGGGTTAGTTATATCTACTGCCCTTTGAATTGTCCTAAAAGCGGATGAAGTAGAGACTCCGCTATTTTTATCGTCTCCATTACCGCTAACATAGTATGTTTTCGGAGCTGTCTTAGCGCTGATTAGCTCGTGGTTTGGTTGGATAATTTCCTTATTAGTCGATACTTGACGAACGTTTTCAACTGAAGATACTTTTATCTTGTTTCCCTCAACTAAAAGACCCAACACCACTGGAATTGCAAGATATGCGCTTAATCTGAAACCTTGAATTAGCACAAGAAAAGGCTCCTTTTTTAGCAGTCCTTTACAAAAATATCAGGATATTCAGTAATTTTAAATATTATTTTGCATAAAGGTTATGATACAACTGACTTTCCTAATTCCCCCGATTTCTATCTTGTCCATAGGCTTGCCAAGCCAAGTCTACCAATCCGTCAACGATCGCAGCTGCAACAACTGCATTACCTTTGCGACTCTCAATGGTAATATGAGGCACTAGGGAGTCTTGTAAACGCCCCTTCGCTTCATCAACATTGACAAATCCCACTGGAGTCGCAATTATCAAAGCAGGTCTAATTTCCTCAGCCTCAATTAACTCTACCAGTGCTGTTAGGGCTGTTAGCGCTTGACCCACTACAAAAATACCCTCTGGATAACGCTTTGCTAAGGTTTCGATTCCCCATGCTGCCCGAGTTTTTTCTTTTTGAGGGCGTGTCAAAGCTTCCATGCTGCAATACACCGGATTAGCAAAGGTGTTTTGAATTTCGTAGGCAATACCTACTTGTACCATCGGCACATCTACCACAATCGCGGTACGCGCGGCTAGTGCTGCTGCTCCTGCTTGCAAGGCACGCTCAGAGAAACGAATCAAAGACTTATACTCAAAGTCAGCTGTAGAGTATATTACCCGACGCACAATCTCATATTCTGCGGGTGAAAAGACATGATTTTCAATTTCGTGATCAATAATTGCTAAACTTTGAGCATCAGTTACGTGCCATTCCATTTTGTTGAGCTTCTTAAATATTAGCTTTCAGCTTATCAGCTTCAGGCATTTAGGAGTTAGGAGTTATAAGTTCATTAAAAACTCATAACTTCTAACTCAGCACTCATAACTCATTACTAGAAGAAGGCCGACTGAAAATAGGAGATAGGTAGGCAACCAAAACACCGATAATAAAGCCAGAGATATTGCGAACTAGAGGTAGCCAGTCGCTTGTGCGCGTCACCACAGGCCCAATGCCAAAGGCGAGAAATAAGATTCCCCACAAAGGTGAGAAAATTAAAGCCCATTGCCAAGCAAAAACTTGTCCTTTCTCGCGGGGTTGGGCTGCAAATCCACAAATTATCCCACCAATGACTGAGGTAATCAAGGTGAGAATCCATTGCTCTCGTGGCAATCCGGGGACAACATTGCAACCACCTTTTAGCAAACAGCCTTTAACGGATTCTAAAGCTTGCAGAATGGCTTGGTCTTCGCCTTGTTCGCGGACAAAGTATAAATTACCAAAGCGGGTTTGCAGTTCTATCCAAAATGTTCTGGGTAAAAGTTCATAAACAGCATCGCCGACGCTAAAACTAAGGATGTTACCGCCACGAGAATCAGCAACTAGTAAAATGCTTTTGTCATCCAAACCCCAATATTTGATAACTGCCCGACCTGGGGTGCGGTCATACTGAGTCAATACTCGCAGTTTCCAGCCGGTATCGGCTTCAAACTGTTCTAAATCTTTGACAAGCTTTTCTTCTTGCAGCACAGGCAGAGATTTAGCTAAGTCTACAACTGGAGTAAAGGTGTTAGGGAGTAACTCAGGATTGTCATAAGCCAGTGCTGGGGGAGAATGCATGACCCAAATTGACCCAGCCAGGAAAAATACTGCAATAGATAAGAGAATTCTTCGCCAAAAACAAGATTGCATGGACGTTTTTATATAAATATCAACGGTAGAAGTGAACAAGTTGTTTTAAAAGAGTACTAGAAAAATGATAGTTCTTTACACTTGTTTACTTTACTCTAATCTAAGGGATCAAAGCAAAACGTTTTTAGGAATTAGGGGATTGGGAGGGGAAATTTTGCTTTCATGCATAAAACCATTTTTTGTCAATCAGCAAAAATACTCAGGATCGAATAAACCTAAAAGCAGAAAAATTAGAGGTGAGAGATGACTAACAAAGAATTATTAATCCAAGAAATAGAAACTTTACCGCCGGAGTTACTAACAGAAGCACTCAATTTGATACGTTCTATTAAGGTTAACTATACAAAAAAGGAGTTGAAACCAGGTAAGCTTGAATCTATACTTTTAAACGATCTGATAGAAACTTCTAGCGATCAAGAGCAACTTACATATCGTCCTGCTTCGGGACGCTCCATCCTTCGACACGCTGGTACTTGGGAAGGTGATGATTTTGAAGAATGTCTTCAAGCAGTATATACTACCCGTGGTCAAGCTAGAATTGATAACGACAACCTATTTGAATAATGTATTTATTGGATAAAAACCATTGTAATGCCATTATTTTAGGCGAACCAAATGTTATCCGTCGCGTAAATGAAGTTGGAGAAAATAACATTGCCACTTCCGTAATTATCCAGGGTAAACTGACATTTATGATGGAGAAATCTTAACGCAAGGAAAATAATCTAGCTTGACAGAGTTTTTAAAAGAGATTCGTGTCTACCATATAACAGAACAAACAGCAACAATATATGGTCAGGTTAAGGCAGCTTTAGTCAGTCAATTTGCACCCAAAGATAAAAACAAGTAGCGAAAAACTAAAATTGTTAATTTGGGTTTTGATTAAAATGATATTTGGATAGCTGCTATTGCACTGCAAAATAATTTAACTGTTGTTTCAAGTGATAGTGACTTTTTGCGAATTCAACAGGCGAGAACCTTTTCGCTGGAATCTTGGGTTTAATTTGCAACATAGAGCTATAGCTGCATAATTAACTTTACAGTACCCATCGTTTAACTATACTTAAAATACATCTATCTCCAATTAAAATATATGGTGCAAAAGCTGTGTTCTCGTTCTGATCATTAACAAGAGAGTAGAAAGTAATTTCATAATTAGATTTGAGGAATAATCTTTTTATTATTGTCTCAAAGAAAACTTCAAAATCAGGCTGATTCCTAAACCAATAATTTATTAAATTTTCAAATTTATCTTGACTAAAACATTCCGCTCGACGATAAATGTCTAATTCATCCCAGTAATCTGTATCCAGCATATCTCCCACCTCTGGATATAAATCCTTGCCGAAGTTACACAAATTGACAACATCATGGGTGCGAATGTAGCCTTTATCAAAACTGCGATATCTGCTAGGTTTTGCAAATACTTTTAAATCACCTATTGAACTGTCCCAATATTTATCTTGGCTATTGATGCTATTTACAAATTTATGAACAACTTTGTATGTATTTGGTTCTTGACAAAAATTTGGGAACAAGCACATTTCTCCTAAAAAGACTGCTTCATTGAAATATGCTTCACCCGTTTTCCCAAATTGATCGATACAATGCCAAAGTTTATCCATAAACAAAGATCACTTTTTTTAAGCTGGAAAAATAGCACGTTTTGACACCGCATAAGGAAGACAAGCAATGCCCCATGCCATTTTTTTTATCAATCTTCGTCATCGAAATTGCTTTCCCAGCTGGCATCGTTGTAACCGTCATTAGCGCGGTATACTTCTGTTTTTATCCGGCGATTTTCTTGCCTTAGCACTTCTCGTTCTCGCAAGGTTAGTGGTGGTTGTTCATTACTTGGCAAGCGATCGCTATTTCGCCTCGTGGGTTTCTGGCGTGTGAAGTTTCTCCAAGCAGCTTTTGCGCCAACAAAGATACTACGTGTACTTACTTGCAGATTTTGAGCCTGAATTCTTGCACTATCAAGACTTTGATCGACTTGTTTGGCTACTTGACTCGCACTTTTTACACCTTCGCTGACATCATCAGTTAAGTCAGTGATTTCCAAACCAGTCACACGAATAGCTTCTAGAGTGGGCGGCAACTCCCGTGAGAGGGTATCAAATAGCTTTTCTGCACTACGAGCCGCGCGTGCTAACTCTTGCAAAGCCGGTATTGCCGCCACTAAAACCGCAGTCAAGCTTGTGGCGACTAAAAGTAAGGAGAGTCCCAACCAAAACAGGGGATCAATCACGGTAATGTCATTTATGAGCGTTCTAATTGCTGAGGAAGATAATCAGAGTCTTCAGGTGATGTTTGCCGCTTTAAGATTTGGCTTTCCTTCTGAGTGGCATCTACACCTGCTGCGATCGCTTCCCGTAATCGATCTAAAGTCTCATCCCAGTTCCTTAGTGCGCTAGCAGAGAGACGATCTGCTTGGATTTGCACACTCGTTGATAAATCTTCAGCCAATTCTGGGATAGCATTGGCTGATTTCTTCAAAATTTTACGTGTTTCGCGCCCTGTACGTGGAGCCACGAGCAAACCCGTTAAAGCACCGATAGTAGCTCCCAGCATCAAACCGCCAAAAAATACTCCAGAACGGTTATTAGACATATTGTTGTTTCTCTCCTTACACTTATTATTTTAGGTGGGTTTTCTCTCCTTGCAAGACTGACTGATTTTATTCGGTTAATCTATCCTGACAAAATATCAGCCAAAATGTTGCTTTTATTCATTCAACATTCGAACTATTAATTATTTATAACTCAAAACTCCCTGCGTCCCTGCCCCGCCATATCTTTGTGCGCTCGTGTCAGCCCTAATTATAAATGTTCATGTGAACTTGACATAACTCATTTTGCAACAATTTTTTTCCCGGATATTAACTCTAGCCTGCGAAAATAACGCCGCCAGATTTTCTGTCCTTGCAAAAGTAGACTGATAATTTGCCGCACTTGTTGAATTTGTATTTGTAGTGCTTGATTTTTTTGCCGTAAGTTATAAATATTCTCCTGGCTGAGATAAATATTTTCAGGTGCTTTATTCAATGCTGCATCGGTACAAGTTTCATAGATGGTTAACCTATCTGCTATGTATGCTAGCTGCTGCTTGAGTTGCCACACTCGCCAAGCCACATAGAATAGCATCAGCGAAATGAGAGTATTAACGAGGATAACTAAAATTACCATTGTTTATCTTCACCAATATCAGCTTTGAGGAATTGTTCTATATACTTGACTACGAATTTGAGATTTTAGATTTTTTGGGTATGAACCAAAAAATCGCCAATTCGCCAATTTTGTAACAACTAGATGCCCACACCTCGCAAAACCACAGCTACAATTGCCTTAGATTCACGACTCGGTTTGCGAAATCAACCCGTATGCTCAAAAAGCCCCAGCGTTACTACGTTTCACTTCTTAAGCTGATAATCCTAGTCAATTTGCGATCTTTGCAGAATCTAAGCACAATGGCATAGCCATTCAACATCGGGTAAGAGAACTACACTACACTTGCGATCGCAGGCTCCCCAACATCACCTTTATTATTGTGCTACTGCCTCTACCAGTTTTCCAGTTTGTCGCCTGAAGTTCACTAAAATTTTGCCTGCAAAATCTCACCAATGCTGAAATCAGCAAAACTTGCTGGGTGTGTGCTGGAAAAAAGGAAAGTGGAGAAAGAGAGAGTCTATCAATTCCTCTTCCCTTATACAATTTTCCTAGCCGATGACTTTGCCCCTCTTCGTTATTGAAGGCTTCCCCCTGCTATTTTTTAATCTGTTACTAATAATGATTATTTTTTCTATATATCCAGTAGGAGGTGAGGATGTCAAAAAAAATACCATCAACTAATTTATTCCGAGTCATTTTTGTTGCTTTGACGATTGGATTTGTTGGGTGTGGAAATCAAGCTGCAAGAACTACATTTACTGAAACTACCACCCAGGTAAATGAGAATCTTCCTAAAGTTGTAGCAACAACAAGTGTATTATGTGACTTAACTAAACAAGTTGCTGGGAATACAATTAACCTCATTTGCTTAATTGATCCTAGTGCCAATCCTCGCGTATATAAACCAAAGCTGGAAGATCGTAGAGCCATTGAGCAAGCTAATCTCATTCTCTATAGTGGCTATAATTTAGAACCAAATCTGATCAAATTAATTAAAGCAACTAAAAACACTGCACCGAAAATAGCTGTCGGGCAATTTGCGGTATCTAAGCCACAAAAATTTGAGAAAGATGGCAGGAATGTAATTAATCCTTATTTTTGGCACAATACCAAGAATGCTATCAGAATGGTGGAGGTAATTAATAGTAATCTGAGAAAATTAGAATCTAGTGATGCCGCGAATTATAACGGCAACACCAAAAAAATCACAAATGAACTAACTCAACTAGATAGCTGGATTAAGTCAAGAATTACGAGTATTCCTACCAAAGAACGCAAGTTAGTTACAACTTCTGATGCACTGAGTTATTACGCCAAAGCATACGGTATTCAGTTAGCAGGCGGATTACAAGGTATTAGTAGTAACAAAAACTTGACAGCTACACAAGTTAAAAATTTGGTTACAAATATTAAACAGGCTAAAGTCTCAACAATTTTCTCTGAAGCCACAATTAACGAGAATTCATTTCAATCTGTAGCAAGAGTTGCTGAGGTGAAAATTTCTGATAGGAAGTTATACGTTGAGGGGCTTGGTGAACCAGGAAGCGAGGCAGACACTTATCAGAAAATGATGATTGCCAATACACGCACAATTGTAGAAGGCTTAGGAGGGACGTATTTAATGTTTCAACCGAAAGCTGCTAATTAGTTATAATTTCCATTAATAAATCTGATAAACCGAAGTCTTTGAGATTACAGACAATTCGGTTTATCAGCCTATTTTGGAAAACGAAAATGTGAATGCTATTTGTCTTTTAATCTAATATCAATAACAGTTGCATTGAAGTTATAGTTAAAACCTTCCAACTCAAATGGCATTCCAATTTTGACTTTACTGTTACCTAGAACGGGGCCATTTTCAGTAACCTGGGCTTTGCCATCTAGAGTTAAAAGCAAATCTGTACTAAAATTGTTGGTCTTAGGATCTGGCAATTCTTTAACAGTGCCATCAGGTTGGGAAACATTAATTGTTCTAGCTAGCTGTTGAATGGATTTAATCTCAATCTCTCCATAAGGTTGATTGCGGATAATCACATTAGTCTTTCCACCTTTTTTTAAACCTTGGTTAAATAATTGCTCAGGATCACGGACATTCAAACCACGAACTACTAAGTCTACTTCTATAGGTATTGTTTTCGCACCGACTTGGGCAACAGAACCAGAAGTGCCAGGAAAGATAAAAATGCCAAATATCACTAGCAGAATTACCAGTGCAGCACCTAAATCTAGAAGGTTGATTTTGCCGAACAAGCGACCTTTTGAATCTAAAATAGCCATAAAAAATTTTCCGAGGTAATAACGAAGTAATTGATTGTAGCAAGAAGACTTTCGATGAAAATGGCAATTTTTTCTATTTGGTAATAACTCAAAGCGGCTAGGGGTTGCGGTTATGCGACAGTTTATCACGAGTTTTGTAAGTTCGCAGAGGGGGCAGCTAACCCTCAAACTTTTGCCCGTTAAGATTGACGCACCTAGAAAGTAATATTTAGTGTTTAAGCCTATGTCTAGATAGAATCTCTAGCTCCCCTGTAATTCAGTAGATTTGCGTAAGCATTAGCTGTATCACAACTCATTTGCTTTTGAGTTAAGAATGCAACTTAGAATACTCTAAATCCGTCTCATAATTTGTCCCATCATTTTATGTCCTCCCAAAATAATATTCAGAGCTTATTATGTTCAATTGGAAAATTTTTGTTGCAAATTACCGGGTGTGGCGGCGTAGCTGGTTTTATCCTTTAATTTCAGTGGTAGTTGCCCTAAGTCTGTGCCTGAGTACACCAGTGCCAGGAAGGGCTTTAGATTTCTTGCCCCTTCTACTCCAAGGAGTTCAGGCATTTCAGCTTTCTAATATGTCTTCTAACCAAGAAGTTGATCTTGGTAAGCAGATTAATCAGCAATTAGTTGGCAGTCAAGTCCGACTTTACCGCAATCCCGAAGTTAATCGCTATGTCGAACAAATTGGCAGACGTTTAGCAGTCAATAGCGATCGCCCCAATCTTCCTTATACCTTTCAGGTAGTTGAGGATGACAGCATTAATGCTTTTGCTACCTTGGGCGGCTATGTCTATGTCCACACGGGTTTATTGAAAACCGCAGACAATGAAGCGGAACTAGCTAGCGTCCTCGCTCATGAAATTGGTCACATTGGTGGGAAACACGTAGCCAAACAGATGCAACAGAAAGCGCTCGAAAGTGGTCTATTAACAGCAGCAGGCTTAGATAGGAGTACAGCAGTGCAAATCGGTGTCCAGTTAGCGCGAGACTTGCCCCGCAGTCGTAACAATGAATTTGAAGCCGATCAAAGAGGACTACGAACTTTGACACGCACTGGTTACGCCCAGTCTGCAATGGTTTCTTTTATGCAAAAGCTACTGAAAAAGGGTGGTTCTACTCCGACATTTTTGAGTACCCACCCCGGAACGAGCGATCGCATTGAGGGTCTTAGACGTGCAATCAACTCCCAACCTAGTAATGGAAATTATGGGTTGGATAATGCTAGTTATAAAGCTAATGTTCGACCATTAGTAAGGTCTTAAGGGAATTGGGCATTGGGCATTGGTTATTTCCTCCCTACTCCCTGATCTCGAATATTGTTTAATTTTTATTGCGGCGATCGACTTTGATTTTGGCTGGATTAACGGTAATTACAGCCTCTTCTAAGGGGAGGGTACGGATATAATTTTTAAAAATGTTAACTTGATAAACCAGGTTATTCGTGACATCTAGTCCAGTCAACCAGCCACTCCGGGGATGATAAGCACCAGTATCTATGTCTAGCCATCCCTGCCCTTGTGCCAGTTTACCAGGAGAAACACCAGGCAGAGTAAAAGTAATAGTGTGACCGATGATAATTAGCTTATCTGGAAAGTAGGGTTTTTCGATGCTGTGAAATTCCTCTCGTATCCAGCAGAGTTCCTCGGCAGTTTGTTCTGTCACCGACTTGGAAGGGTCAACACCAGCATGAGTTAACCAAATATCGCCTAAGTCGAGATATGTAGGCAAACTCTTGAACCAATCCAGATGATCGTCAGGGATTGAAGCCTCGTGATAACTGGCTACGGTAGCTTGCCCCCCACTGTACAACCACGCTTGCATCGTCGGGGAGGAAGTTCTTTCATTAGTCAGAATGTTTAATAACATCTGCTCATGATTTCCCAGCAAACATGGGTAGTTATGTCGTTTGACAAAATTAACTACTTGTGAGCTATGAGGCCCGCGATCGATTAAGTCTCCCAAAAAATAGATTTGATCGTCTGACGTGGGAGCGATCGCCTCCAACAAAGTCATCAAACCTTCATAATGTCCATGCACATCCCCAATTACAATTCGTCTGGGGCTAGTTTCGCTCATTTTCTCTTAGCTTCAATAGTTTGGCTAATACTTCTGCTACAGTTTAAGCTGTCTGATTTCCGTAGTAGAAGGTAGAAATACTGAATAAGTTTTATTTTAATTTAATTATTCCCCTATAAATAAAATTAATTTATGATGGCAATGGGGTATGTAAAATGCAGAATTTTGAGTGCTTAAGAAAGAAAATCGGCAAATTTCATTCCCGTTCTTAGCTTAAAATTTAAGCTGTTACTTCTATTTCAACAATGTCTAAGGATTTTTCTGCTGATATTAGTTCGCGCATCTGCAAGCACATGAATGATGATCATGCTGATGCCATAGTTGTTTATTGAACGTGTGTAAAACCCCGTCCCCTCGTGGGCGGGGATGTAAGCACGGTTAAATTAGGGGGTTCGATGCCCCCTAATTTAACACTAT
>NZ_JBALDL010000015.1:0-58733 GCF_036917465.1 Nostoc sp. | reverse complement strand
GAGGAACAGGCATCAGTCAATATGCCATATGTTTCGGGAAATCATATTTCCTAGTTACAAGCCCCATCCCCTCGTGGGTGGGGCAGTTGACTTTATCTACTTTAGTTTACTACTTAGATGGATTAGGTGTGAATTTTGTTGATTGGAATGTTTGGGAAGGTGTCATTCACTGTTCTATTTATTTTTCTTTAGGTGCAGTATGTAGCAGTGCTTTAATGCTGAAAGCTAGTAAAATTAACACTTATATGCTAATTTTGATAAATTTAAGTGGATATTTTGCAGTAGCGCTAGCAGTTAAATCTCAAATTGGTGAAAACTATTTCTTTATGCCCATAATCGCATTCATCGGCACAATAGCCTCAATAGCTATGGGAATTTTACTGTCACGATTAAATGTTGCGAACTTTATAAAAAAGTGGGGACTCTTATCTTTAGAGATTTATTTGGGTCATGTAATCTTTATATATGTTTTTCGGTTACTGCTCCAAAAAATCTTTAATTTTACAGAACCAATCACACATATTGTCTTGGGAATAATGATTGGTCTTTATGCACCTATCGCTCTGGCTATTATTTGCCGTAGAGTAGGATTTAAATATATGTTTACGCTCCAATCTCGTCACTGATAGTGTATATAAAAGCTATACAGTAAGATATTGATTTTGTGTTATCTGAAGGTTTTCTCAACTTAAACAAACCATTTGGCTGGACTTCCCACGACTGCGTAGCGCGGGTGCGAAAATTGTTGCGCCTCAAACGTGTAGGACATGCGGGAACCTTAGATCCAGCCGCTACAGGGGTTTTACCAATCGCCCTTGGTAAAGCCACAAGATTATTGCAATATCTACCTGAGAACAAAGCGTACATTGCCACTATTCGGCTGGGTGTGCGGACTACAACCGATGATTTACAAGGTGAAATCATCACTTCTCAACCTTGTGCTGGATTAAGTTTGTCAGAGGTGAAAACTGCATTAGCGCAATTTGAAGGCAAAATTGAGCAAATACCACCTATTTATAGTGCAATTCAAGTAGATGGGAAACGTCTCTACGATTTAGCACGCCAAGGGAAAACGGTGGAAGTTCCAGTGCGAACAGTGGAAGTTTTTCGGATAGATATTTTAGACTGGAGAGAAGGGGATTTTCCTGAATTGGATGTGGCGATCGCTTGTGGTTCTGGTACATATATAAGAGCGATCGCTCGTGACTTAGGTGCAATCTTAGAAACTGGTGGCACTCTTGCGGCTTTAATCCGCACTGAAAGTAGTGGTTTCAATTTAACCGATAGTCTCACCTTGACTGATTTAGAAGCACAGCTACAAGCTGAAACATTTCAACCCGTTTGCCCAAATGCAGCTTTACAACATTTATCATCTGTTACTTTACCAGTAACATCTGCTCAAAAGTGGTGTCAAGGTCAGCGAATTTCTCTAAATTTCGATGTTCCTGAAATAGTGCGAGTTTATGATGAAGAAACTCGCTTTTTAGGTATTGGACAATTACAAGACGAAGTGTTGATCCCCCAAATGGTTTTTGAACCGATTTTTTAACATTGTGGTGAATTTAAGATTTGAATTTGAATACAGAGTTTGGGCTGAAGCTATCGCAGCTAATAGAGTTGCGATCGCTATATTCACTAAACAGGAGAACGGCAACTAATGAGCGATCGCCATCCTACCACTGCTACACGTCTCAATGTTTACATCCAAGGTCAAGGATTCCCCATTCTGGGCTTACATGGTCATCCTGGTTCTGGTCGTAGTCTTTCTGTATTTACCAATCATTTATCAAAACGCTATCAAACTATTGCCCCCGATTTACGCGGATACGGCAAAAGTCGGTGGAATGGCAATTTTGAGATGAATGACCATTTAACTGATTTAGAAGCGCTGCTAGACCGCTTAAATATTGAAAAATGCCTAGTACTAGGATGGTCACTTGGGGGCATTCTGGCAATGGAATTGGCATTGCGTTTACCAAAACGCATTACAGGGCTGATTTTGGTGGCGACAGCCGCAAAACCCCGTGGTAGCCATCCGACCATCACTTGGCAAGATAATTTATATACTGGCGTTGCTGGCTTATTAAACTATATAAAACCGAGTTGGCAATGGAATATTGAAACTTTTGGCAAGCGATCGCTTTTCCGCTACTTAGTTCAACAACATACATCCACAACTTACAACTATATCGCCAAAGAAGCAGTACCAGCTTATCTACAAACCTCTCCTGCTGCTACTCGCGCCCTTTATAGTGCCATTCAATCGGGATACAATCGGCTTTCAGACCTGCCACAAATCCAATGTCCTAGTTTGGTACTTGCTGGCGAGCAAGATCGCCACATCACATCCGATTCCAGCTTACAAACTGCTCAAAACCTCCAAAATTCTCAGTGGCGGTGTTATTCAAACACCGCCCATCTTTTCCCTTGGGAAGTCCCGCAGGAGGTGCTGAATGACATTGACCATTGGCTGGAAGAACATCCGCAGGTAATTCGTAATTCGTAATCAAAAATCGGGTTAGATTAAAAAACAAACATCTATTGGTCAACTACTTATGGTTGGAATCTAAATACCCATCCATAACGTAATTACTAATTGTTAATAATTCGAGGGCTTTTAACTTTTAACCAGATAATTCGTAATTCCAACTCGAAATTACGAATTACGTTAGCGCAGCGTCTCGTAGAGAAGCGCTAGTGAGTCATCTCCCTTGGCGCTAGCCTTCTCCCAAAGGGAGAAGGGGAGACGCCAAAGGCGAACGAGCGTCATTACGAATTACGAATTATCCTGATTTTCGCCTAACTTAAATCTGACCGCCAAAGGCAGGCTGTACTTTGCGGTCAAATCTTTCCCCCAGGTCTTCAGCAATTGTTAAGGTATTAGGTTTACAACGCTTGACACGCACGGTAATTCCCATAGCTCCTTCGACTTCCAAATCTTCTATATATCCAATGCTTGACAATTTTGCATCAGAAGAAGTCAGAAATGGCCCAAAGTAGTAAGTACACCGGGGATTTTGCGTCACAATCTCTACCCACCAAGCCAGTCCGATGGAGTCGAATGTGTTAATCAACACTTCCTTGAGGTTATGCCAAAGGGTTTTCATGATTTTCGTCGATTTATAAACGTCTACAGGGTGTTAAACGATATGGTGCTTTATTATCTTTTACATTTCTTTATACTCTGTTACTGTTATTTTTTCAAAGAAATTTTTTGTAACTTATCTAAATAATGCGTATTTAGCGATCGCTGGCGATAAACTTCATAAAGCGCCATTCCTGCTGCTACGGAGGCATTCAGGCTGGGAGTCTTACCTTGCAGAGGAATCGATACCAAAAAATCACAGGAACGTTGCGTCAACATACCCAGACCTTCGCCTTCTGAGCCAATTACCAAAACGATTGGGCCTTTGAAGTTTACAGTATGCAAGGGTTCGCTTCCACTTGCAGCAGTGCCGTAAATCCAAAAGCCAGCTTCTTTTAATTCTTCTAAAGCGCGGCTGAGGTTGACAACTCTAGATACAGCAAAGTTTTCTAATGCACCTGATGACACTTTCATCACAGTAGAAGTGATCCCAGATGCCCTTCTTTGGGGAATTACCAATCCTTGAGCGCCTATTGCTTCGGCGGTGCGAATTATGGCTCCTAAGTTTTGGGGATCAGTAATTCCGTCAGCAACTATAATAACGGGATCGGTTACAGATTTAGATTGTTCAATAAGATCGGGCAATTCGATATAGCCGTAGGGAGCAGTTTGTGCTGCCACACCTTGATGATTAGCCCCATTGGTGAGATAGTCTAAGCGCTTGGGTTCAACCTCATCAATAACTGTGCCATTTTCCTTAGCTTGCAGGAGAAAATGGTGAAAGCTGGGATCGTAGCGCAGACGGGTAGTAATCCAAATGCGGTTGAGGTTGCGCTGTTTTTGTAACGCAGTCAATACTGGATGGCGACCGTAGATGAGATCGTTATCTTCTTCTGTGGGTTCTGTAGATACAGGCGACTGGGAGAAGTTGGTATTTCGTTGTCGGAAATTGCCAGAAATGTGGTTACTATCGAATTTCCGGGGATTGCGAGTCGGATTTTCCGCAGAAATAGGATTGCTATCAAATTTCCGGGGATTGCGAGTCGGATTTTCCGCAGAAATAGGGTTGCTATCGAATTTCCGGGGATTGCGAGTCGGATTTTCCGCAGAAGTAGGGTTGCTATCTATTTTCCGGGGATTGCGAGTCGGATTACTAATAACACGCTTACCCTTAATTTTTATGGGTTTCCCACGATTGGCTTCGCTAGTAGAAGTGTTGATGATTTTTCTCGGTTTATTCTGCATTTGATTTATGGATATAGCTTATGGTTGAACATACCGATTACCGTAATTTATGGAACTTCATCTACTGCTGTACCTATTGTTGTGAAATTGAGTTTTCACTCTTTTGCTACATGAAGCATTTGCAACAGTTCGGTTAGACGCTGGTAATCGGTGAGATATAAGTAGCCTATTAGAGTTTCTAGACTAGTTGCCTGTTGATAAATTTCGGGATTAAGTCGCTTAGGGCGGCCTGTAGCGGCATTTCTACCCCGTCGGACAATTTCTAATTCGATGTCCCTCAGAAGAGGAGTTAGCGATCGCAAATGTAGCGCTTGTGTTTCTGCCCTTACCTGCTCCACTACCAGACTATGGTAAATTCCTGACCGCTGCAATGGCAGCAGATAGAACATTCTAACATACAACTCATAAATTGCATCCCCCAAATATGCTAAAGCAGTAGGAGAAATTTGTTGCACTTGTGAGAGGGAAATCTGTTGGAATGGCTCTGTGGTTGCCAAGAGTGCTTGAGTCCAAGATAAACCCTGCTTAGGAGTTCCATCTTGTCCATCTAATAGTTCCTCCTGTGACTTCACAAATAAATCATTCCTTAACGGGCTAGATTTGGCAGGCATTCTTCGCAAAGACTGATTTTTAGGAAGTATGCCATGATAGTATACTTAGCATAATCAATACTATCAAAATTACTTCCTAATTTCATCTTTTTGATTGAGAGTTGGCATTTAAAATCACCCTGAAGTTAACGCCTATGAACCGAGTTTTGCCTACTTGTGATTGTAGTCGGTGTCTAATATCGGGTAGAATTTGAACATCAAATTAACCCTGTTAAGCGATCGCATTGTCATACTTACTTAGTAAGCGACAATTTTTAATTATATAGGATCAAGTCAAGTTTATATATACAAATATGTTAACTTTGTATTTTTTATAACTTTTTCAGACTTGATTATTTATCCGATGTTCTAGCCAAAAATTATGTACTCAACGATTGAGTGTCTAGATATCTAGTTATTGCTCAACTTTAAACATAATTATAGCTCAACTGGCTTTTTGCCTCTCCCACAAGAAGAGAGGTAAAAAACCAGAAGTTTTAAAAATTAAGCTACCCGATGTTGAATCTGGATAGCCAAATTTATCTCTCGATTCCAGCAATCAAGACTACTTGACGTTTTCTAGAGCTTCTTCAACTGATTTTTGCAGGGAGAGAAACTTCTCTAGACGAACAAGCTTGACCGTTTGAGTCACGCGGGCATTCGTGACAATTTGCAAAGTACCCTCAGCAGTTTGAGCCTGCTTGGCCAGCTGCACCAGAGCGCCCAAGCCAGAGCTATCAATAAAGTCGATTTGTGAGAGATCCAAAATAATGTGCTTAGGGCCCTCTTCAATCTTACTGCCAAGCACTTTGCGAAATGTAGGCTCAGAAAAGGCATCTAACAAACCTGTAAGGCGGAATAGCTGGCACTTATCCCGGACTTCACGAGTACCCCTCAGGCTAACGGTTAGATTCAGTGGTTCAGCAATAATTCCCTCCTCATGAGTTAAAGTGAACGCTCAAGTATAGATGGTTTTTGAGCAAGTTGTCTACAATCTTTTGGGGCATTGGAAATTGGGGATTGGGCATTGGGCATTGGGAAAACACCTAGTCCCCAGTTCCTAGTCCCCAGTCCCCAGTCCCCATTTTTACCTCACCTCGGCTGTCGCGGCTTGACGTGCTGTTCGCATGGCTTGAACAAATTGCTCAAACAGGTAATCAGCATCGTGTGGGCCAGGACTGGCTTCTGGATGATACTGTACAGAGAATACAGGTAGAGATTTGTGACGTACCCCGGCAATGGTGCGATCGTTTAGGTTGAGATGGCTGACTTCTAAAACTGCTGTAGGTAAAGAATCTGGATCAATAGCAAAACTATGGTTTTGGCTAGTAATTTCTACCCGTTGTTGTAAACCCGCAGGCTGATTTAAACCACGATGACCAAATTTTAGTTTATAGGTTTCTGCCCCTAATGCATGACCTAAGATTTGATGCCCCATACAAATACCAAAGATCGGCTTTTGACTTAACAAAAGCGCTTTAGCAGTTGCAATCCCTCCAGTGACGGCAGCAGGATCGCCTGGCCCATTAGAAAGAAACACACCATCTGGATTGTAATTGAGGATTTCTTCTGGTGAGGTATCAGCAGGCACAACAATTACCCGACAGCCGTAACTTACTAAGCGTCGCAAAATATTGCGTTTTATGCCAAAGTCAAGAGCTACAACAGTAAAGGCTTCCCCAGGATTTTCCGCAGCCTCAGAGTTGAATTCCCAAGCTGGAATTGTGGGATCAGACCATTCATAAGCTGTTGAGGTGGTGACTTCCCGAACCAGATTTAATCCCGCCATGTTAGGAGCCGCCTGTACCTGCTCTAGCAATTCCGCCTCATCAAGAATGGTTGTGGAAATACCACCGTTCATGGCTCCAAACATCCGAATTTTGCGGGTGAGGGCGCGGGTATCGATGCCGTATATCCCTGGTACTTGGTTTTGTTTGAGGTAGTCTGGTAAGGATTGCGTCGATCGCCAGTTACTTGGTCTGTGACAAATATTTCGGGCGATCGCACCCCGCACCTGGAGGCCATTTGATTCCTCATCTTCAAGATTAATACCAGTATTGCCTAATTCAGGATAGGTAAAAATGATAATCTGACCGCAGTAACTGGGGTCGGTTAGGACTTCTTGGTAGCCGGTCATACCAGTGTTGAACACAACTTCTCCGATCGCGGTTCCCGTAGCACCGAAAGACCAACCGCGATAAGTAGTTCCATCTGCCAGGACAAGTAAAGCAGGTATTGCGTCAGTCAGGGGCATAGTAAATTGGGAATTGGGAATTGGGGATTGGGGATTGGGGATTGGGGATTGGGGATTGGGAAAACTCTTCCCCACCTAGTCCCCTGTCCCTAGTCTCCAGTCCCTAATACTGCGATTGTTAATTATCCCATGAGTTGGGCAATTGGGAGTTTTTTGGATAGTTAATTAAAATTAAATTGGGAATTTAAAGTGGCGGGAGTGGATTTGGCAAAGCTAGGGCGGTTAAAATTAATTATGCTTCAGTCTTTTTTATCCCGTGCAACCCTAATTTTTGTATCAAGCGCTCTAGCGGTTTTGTGTGTTGCCTGTAGTGAAGACAAACGGAACACAGTGACTGGTGGCAATGAGCAACCCGTGCCAATTGGGGATTTGGCATCAGTAGAACCTGCCGTCAAACCACCAACACCAGCAGTCACTCCAGAAGTACAGCCGCTAGAGCCGTCTGAAAGCGAACCAAGTCTTTTTGAACAAGGATTAGACAAAGCGGTTGGCGCTTGGAGTATCAGCCGATCTGCTCAATCTCCAGGTGATTGGATTTTGGTGGCGAATCAGTACGAAGATGCGATCGCGCTGATGGAAAGAGTCCGGCGACAAAGCCCCGAATTTGCGATCGCTCAAACCAAAATCACTGAATATCGTCGCCAAATTAAATATGCTCAACAACAAGCTGCTCCTCGCCCTGTAAGTCTTGCCGAACCGAAGAGAATAGTAGTTGTGGTTCCTCAAACAGCAATTACACCAAAGTATACCTCGCCTCCACAAGAAACAAAACCGTTACCAATAGAGCCAGTTTTACCTTCATCAGTAGTGGTGATTCCAGATCAGCAAGTGTTTACAGCCCCAATTAAAAGGCGACTTGGTGGAACGCCAATTGTGGAAGTCACTTTCAATGGCCAACAACAATTTGACATGATTGTGGATACGGGAGCTAGTGGCACAGTCATCACCCAAGAGATGGCCAATGCTTTGGGAATTGTGACAGTGGGGAGAGCTAAGGCCAACACCGCTAGTTCTAGGGCTGTAGAATTTCCTGTGGGCTATGTTAATTCGATGGCAGTTGGTGGGGTAATAGTGAATAAAGTACCAGTAGCGATCGCAGGTGCGGATCTAGAAACTGGACTTTTAGGACATGACTTTTTTGGTAACTACGATGTCACCATTAAACGTAATGTGGTAGAGTTTCGGCCGCAATTGCGATCGCAAATCAATTCGCCAGAAACTCAACTAACTGCTCCAACTTCGTCCAAGCAGCCCCGCTTTGTAGGATATCCTTAGCGATTTTAATCCCTTGAGCGTGATCTAGGAGTGCGATCGTACCTGCTACTTGCAGCGCCAACGATGCATTTAAGGCAACTGCATCTTGTTGCGCCTGAGTTCCCTTACCTTGCAATACCGCCTTGAGAATCGCCGCGTTCTCTTGAACATCCCCACCCCGAAGCATACCTATGGGAGCAGGTGTTAGATCCAAATCTAGGGGATTAATGGTAGTTACCTGCACTTCTCCATTTGATAAAACTGCTAAGTCAGTTTCATCTCCTAACCCAGCCTCATCAAGTTTTTCTCGTCCATGTAAAACGATCGCCTTTTCTTTGCCCAAATTGTTTAATGCTTGGGCAACAGTCGCCAAAAGCTTAGGAGTAAATAACCCCACCACTTGCCCAGTTGGACGCAAAGGATTTACTAATGGCCCCAGCAAATTAAACACCGTTCGTACCCTGAGAGTCCGCCGCAATTGGGCAACCGCTTTAAGTGCTGGATGCCAACCAGGGGCAAATAAGAAAGTGATCCCCACCTCTTGTAATGCGGCTTGTACCTTGTCACTGGATGCACTCAAGTTTACACCCAAGGCTTCCAACACATCTGCGCTCCCCGTGAGACTTGAAGCTGAACGATTGCCGTGTTTAGCAACGGCTACGCCAGATGCAGCAGCGACAAATGCAACGGCTGTAGAAATATTAAAGGTTGATGAACCATCTCCACCAGTGCCACAAGTATCTATTACAGGGATTAGAGATTGGGTGGATTTTTGCCCAGTCCCCAGTCCCCAGTCCCCAGTTCCCAATTTTGATTGAGATTGTAATACTTCAGCCATGCCGGTTAATTCGTCAGCAGAAATGCCTCTAAAGTTCAGCGCTGTTAAAATAGCCCCTGATAACTCTGGGGGAACCGCTTCACTGAGCCAACCTTGCATCAATTCAGCAGCTTGAGTACGAGACAAGGATTGGCCATCTATTAATTGTTGCAGCAGCATATACCAACTAGCAGAGGCTTCTTGAGCAGAGATTGGAAAAGTTGTCATAGCTAAGGTTTATGGTTTGGTAGGGTGTAGCTAGGTTGAAGGGTATGGGAGCTATCCTACCGGAAAATTGACCGCTATTAAAATTAGGTTGAAATATCAAGGTTCAACTGCAAAGCTGGATTAAGAAGCTTTTGATTTTTTGCTTTTTTATCCAAATAAAGTTTAACTTCATAGTTAGTAATGAATAGCTCTTTTCCTTTCGCTGCACCATTCTGCTTGTAGTTATTCATGCCATACTGCAATTCCCATGCTGAGATATTAGCCCATTGAAAATTTTCTCTAATTTGGGGTGAGTCGTCGTAGGTAATTAGCCAGCGATGATGGCATTGTTGCAAAAATTCAGCAAATCTTTGATGCTCAAAAGAGGTGTGCAAGTCACCATCTTTACCATATAGCTTTGATTTTGTGGCACTAAAGTATGGTGGATCTAAAAATACAAATACATCTTCTACTGTTGATTTTAACAGGTGACTGTAATCGAGATTAGTAATTTGGATATTTTCTGATAAAATACCTTCTAATTTTTCTAATCGTTCTATTGAAGAATCAGTAAATCTTTTATGAAAAGCTTCTTGAGAAAACCCACCTGATTCTACAGTTCCTGAAAAAGTAATTCTATTGAGGACGAAAAAACGAACGGCTCTTTCTAAATCAGATAAATTATTGACATCTACGCTAGTTAATTCTATAAATAATAATTTACCATCTGTATATTTAACTTTAATATGCCGAATTTCTTGAACTAATTGAGCTAGATCGGATTGGGCAAATTTCCAGAATAAAAATAGTTCGCGGTTTAAATCGTTAATCCAAATCTTGATATGCGGAAACTTTTGTCTTAAATAAATGAATACAGAACCACCACCCACAAAAGGCTCTCGAAATTCTGAAAAGCTTTCTGGTAAATATTCAGATATTTGATTTATTGCTTTCGACTTACCGCCAGGATATCGGAGAGGACTTTTGAGCATAATTTAGGAATCGTCATACTTGGGGTAATAACAAACGTCGAAAGCCTTCCTGCTCAAAATGACGATCGACAAATTTTTGGATTTCTGGTCTGCCTACAACATTAGTATTCCATTTTTTGGCTTGAAGATAAACAACATCTAATCCTAATTTATCTTCTTTAATTATACCATCAATTCCACCATCACCCCTCTTACCAATTGCTTTACCAGCATCACATCTTGAACCTCCATAACCCGTTTTTATAAGTAAATCAATGACCAGTCTTTCAAAAAATTATGGCAAGACATTTTTAACATCATTGCCAGAAAATTGGTGAAAAATAAGTTAGGCGATCGCAAACCTGCCATTATAAAATTACGTATCCGTAATATATAATTGCTAACTAAATTCTGTCTTGCTTTCATGTTGCAATCTCGTAAAAATCTGTTACATTACTTTACAGGCAGTTATACCTGTTACAACATAAAAGCTCGGAGTATTATTTATGGCAGACTTTAAAAAGACTACGGGTTCGGTTCCAGAAGATCCTAATGCTTTGCGCTGGGGCTTCACTCCTCAGAGCGAAAACTGGAACGGTCGTTTTGCAATGATTGGTTTTTTATCTGCTGTTGCGCTTGAAGTGTTTTCTGGTCAAGGGATTTTACACTTCTGGGGCATTCTATAGATTTCAACGTTTTTATACCTTCATTGATTAGGCAAGGCAGCGATTTGTAAAATCGTCTGCCTTTCCTTTGTCAGAGAATTCCCTTACCGTGATGAGCGAAATATTACACGACCTGGGGATTCATCCTGATTAATTCGCGCATATACTCGAAGACAAGTTAAGACTTCGCCAGGAATACCACCACAGTCTAGTTGTAAATCATCTTTGGATGAAGCACAGATATCTGCATAAAGTCCCGATAATTGGCGAATTCGCACTTCATTACCTGCATTAATAGCTTCATCAGCGACTTTCTTCAAAATGCGTCGTGATTCATGTTGTAGCTTTCCCCACCAAGAATAGCGTTCAGCCGGTGGTACGAATACTAGGGAATGTATCGCTTCATCCATGTCAATCCAAGCACGGAGAATTGATAGGGGATCGAGCTTTTTCTCAGCTTTTTGGGTGCGTTGGAAGCGATCGCTTAAAGCATCAATATATTGATCGCGCTGTTCTGGTTTAGAGTGCAAGGAAATGACATCGAAGCTAAAAACGCTCTTTAAAGCATGATGTAAATCTGGATCTATTTCGATAAAATTCATATATAAAAATAGAAATGCTGCTGGTAAATCCGATACATTACCTTCTGTCTTTTGAGGAATTGAAAGTGCTTGTTGATACAGAGTCAATCCCTGAGTTTGAACAGTACCACTAAGTCCGGGATAGATAATTTCAGTGCGGATAAAGGGAAGTTGATAGAGGTTAGAATTATCTGCGATCGCACCAACTTCTTGAGCTAAATCTAAAGTGCGCGATCGCCAAGTTGCAGCTAAATCTTCTGGTACTCGCAGCAGCTTGCGTTGAATCTCATTCCACAAATCAGAATCCGTTGTGCTTTGCAGTTGAGAATTACCCAGATAATAATTAAGTTCTGAGTCAGAATCAAAAGCTTCTCGCAGGTGATTTAGTTTTAAATCAACTGGTGGATCTTCCCAACTAGTATCTGGCTGTAGGGGTGCAGGTTGCAACAGGTTATGAAGTTCTTGCAGCATTTCATCGCATATTTTAGATCCTGGATCTAGTGGAAATTTTGTACGAGCCTGATTTAAAGTAGCCTCTAGTCCATACAAACTAAACCGCAGTAACTGGGCTAACTCTGAGTTTTCTATCTCTAATAATTGACGCAAGTGCTGCATGAATATCACCTCCAAATATTACCTCTATGTGATTTGTAGTAAATTAAATTTGCCAAAACTATGCATTCCTTTGCATTCTTCTCTGCGAGACGCTGCGCGTAGCTTGCTATGCAGTTCGTTAAACAAATTGACTTTGACAAAGCAAGTTTAATACAAGAGTTAATGTATGCCGCAAAATGGATCGCGTTCTTTATCTACTTCATTGGGCTGCAATTCTAATTCAGCAATATAAATGCATCCCTCTTCTTTTAAGCATTCTTGATTGCTGGATGTCCAATAAGGCACTTCACCAGCGTGCATTCGTAAAATACCTTGATCGTCTAGAGTTACACGATATTGGCAAGGATAATCTGTTGTTACATCTGGTTTGCTGAGTGCGCCAATTCTTATCCATTTTTTGCTGTTGGTTTCTGCATCTGTTTGATAAATATAGAATGTGTGCTGGCCAGTTTGCGGGAATGGAGGTAAGGGATTACTAATTAACCCAATTCCTGGTTGAGTTACGCCATCACGTAGATAGTGAAATTTTTGAAACAATTTACTACCATCATTTCCTACTTCAAATACAAGATGATAGGCATCTGGTTGATCAACAGTTGCTGACTCAATAACATTGACGGCAATATCACCATCATTTAAATCTTTATTGAAGCCTTCTACAGCAATATTCCAGTTCAATTTACCATCAGCAAATAGCGGCGATGTTTCTGAAACAACCGATTCCAAATCAATGCCGGGAATATCAATTAAATAATGGGGATTTCCCTGACAAAGCAACAAATTAAATTCAAGGGTTTGGTCAATTTCAAATTGGACTTTAATTTTTTTCAGGAACTCTGCTTCTTGCATTCCCAGTTTATTCATGAGGTTTTTACCGTCAAAGCTACCCCATAGCCGTAAATCTCCATCCTCGTAGTCTTGACGGTAAATAATATTAGTTAATTGTATCCCTTGCCATGCAGTACGAACCTTGGCGACAGTTTCCCAAGGTGCAAGTTGATAGAGTTCTTGTCCAGCTTTAAATATAGTTAGTAAATCGTTACTTTGGGTTTTGCGTTTGAAGTTGCAAGGCAAATAATAAAACAGATTTTTGACATCAATTTCTAGTTGATTGGCTCCCTTACGCAGCAAGCTTTTAGACTCTTCTGGATCGAATCTTAATCTTCGCAATTTTTCAGCATAGCAAGCACCGGCGGAAGTGGCTAATTTTGTAAATTCCAACACAAAGGTAATCCGTTCTGGATTCCATACAAAATATGGAGACTTACTAAATTCTTGATAGATTTGGCGCTGCACTATGTCTAAATTACAAGTTTTTCCAGATAGAATTAACCAATCAACTTTTTGGGAATTCCAAGAATCTTTGGTGATATCATCAGGACGCAAGCGACTTTCCATCAATCCTTTGGCAATACCGATCGCTTCTTTAATTCCTGAAAGGGCGGCTCGTTCAAATTGCCGATTATCTAAAGTAATGCAGATGTTATTTGGATCTTTTACTTGCCATTTAACGGCGCTTTGGGTAAGCAATTCGGAAATCTGTTGTTCAGAAAGTGTGAAGGTTAATAAAGAATTATCGGTTGCTGCTTTTTGCCCAAGTTTAAGTTTAGCGGCTTCTGCATGATCCCAGAGAATATAAAATGATTGCAGGCGTTGGGGTGCTTGTTGCCAACGGGTGGGTAATATTTTCTCGGCAGTATCTAGGGCATCTTTATAAGCAATATCACCTTCTGGATTCTCTTTATCTATACATTTTAAAAGACTGCCACTTTTGAATTTGCCTTGTTCTAAAAAGCGCTCGTTTAATTCAGAGGTAATTAAATCTTCTAGCTTTTCATTTTTAATATCACCTGTTGTTACTGCTGCCAATAAAAAGTCTGCGATCGCAACTTTTAATAATCTAAAAATCCGCAGTGTAATTAATTCACCACCTAACTGTAAATGACCAGATGAACCTAATAGTTTGGGAGTAAGTTTATAATAACGTCCTCCTAAACCCCGATCTTCATAATCGGCAAAAGCAGGGGTTTTATCTTCTAAAGTCAGTTCAATTAAAGCTAAGTCTGTGGTTCCCCCGCCGATATCCAAAACGAGAACATTTTGTGACCATTTATTTCCAACTTGACGACAACGAGTTTTGAATGACTCAATGCCAATGTTGAGATTACCACCAAATTCTCGCCATAAAAAGAATATTGCCACAGAAACGGCTTCATCATAAGCAGTTTGGACATCATCGATCCCCAACTGCTCAACTAATTCCTTAACTTCCTTGCGAACAACTGGTGGGGCGACAGTGGGGTAGGTGACAACTGCTGTTAAAAAAGTCCCCTCTGAAAATCTGCGTTGGGCGCGTTGGCGGTAATCTTCAGTTAACTCGATTAAGTGCGCCCAAGCAGATTGAATTAGTTGATTAGCAGTAATTATTTCTTCTTCACCATCCAAAATAATGGAAAACGATCGCTCCTGGCCAAAATAGCGTTTGGGTGAATGGTGAAATCTGCTGATAATTTCCTTTAAAGAATTGCTTGTACCTTGGGCGATCGCTTTTTTGCGATTATCTCTAGCTTCCCTACCCATCCGCAGTTTTAAGTCCCCTAACTGCGAAATTTCTAACTCGCTGGGAATTTCCGTATCGCGGCGATCGATATCCAGCACAACTGGGATCAAATTTTGGGACTCTAGGGTAGGAACACGGAATACTTCATGATAGATTTGGTAAAGTTTTTTGCTGACAGCCCGGCGAAACCTCTCACTGTTTCCTAAAGAAAGCTCAATTTGGCGAATTGCTTCTAAAAATCGCTCTTTATTATCACTTTCAAATACTTCACTCAACTTTGTTGGCTCTATCTCCAGATTTTTGCTAATTTCGGTGATGAATTTTGCCCAATCATCATCGCTGACATCTGGTAAAGCTACTGAAGCGGGAGAACTCAGCCATTGTGATAAGCGATCGCGCAACCGCATTTCTTGTTCTTTGGGGAGAATTTCTGCGATCGGTACTTCAATTGGATCGAAAAGTGTGACTGTCGAATTCGACGTACCAAAATCTAAAGCAAACCATCCCGGAAATCTTTTTTGTTGTTTCTCGCTTGGTTCGCGATCGGTATAGTTGTTCAATTTAAAAGGGTTCATTATAGGATCAAATGATTCTGTTGAGCGATCGCTTTTTTATCTAGGGCGATGTCTACGCTTTTTCATGTAAAAGCGTAGACATCGCTATTAAAATTCCACCAGTTACTAAGTTGATCTTGAAGATTCTTGCGGACTTACAAGTCTTATTTGTTCGACTTGTTCGATAGTTAAATCAAGTAATTTAGCAACCTCTTCTATTGAAATACCATAAGCTAAACACCAAGGTATAAGTTCACGTTTGTTCTATTTGTTCTCGTGCTTGTTTTTTTCATTCTTGTCGCCCTTCTTCTTTAGCTTCTCGATAAACTCTAGTTTCTTGTAACTTAATTTCAAACATTGCCTCTAACTCTTCACAACTTAAGTTGGAAAATTCATAACCAGTAATTGTTGTGATTACTCAGATGCAAGTCTTACTTGTTAAATGGTTAAATTAAGTAATTGGGCAACCTCTTCCATCGACATACCACGAGCTAAGAACTGAGGGACAAGTTCAAGTTTTCCTTGTTCTCGTCCTTGTCGTAGTCCTTGTCGTAGTCCTTGTTCTAATCCTTCTTCTCGTCCCTCTTGTTTAGCTTCTTGATAAACCCTAGTTTCTTCTAACTTAACTCCTAACATAGCCTCTACCTCTTCACGACTTAAGTTGGTAAATTTATAAACAGCAATCGTTGTGATTACATCTATTATCTCCTTCTTAGCTAAAACAGTTATCTGCTCTTGTTGCACCCGGTGGAGGTAAAAATACCCCATCAATCCGAAATGTTGGTTCTTTAACTTCAACTGATTCAAAACGATAGTTAGCAGCTTCGGTTGGTGGCTGTTCTACTAACTCGAAAAACAAACCGGGGACACGCTTGAAAATTGGATAAAAAATCGCATCTCTTCTCATAAACACATCCTCATATTCATACCCGATCGCAATCAGTCATTCTGAGTTAGCTCACCTCAAACATCTAAGTAAGAAACAGCAGCAATTTCAGAAAGAATCTGCAACCAAGTAGGAATTGCTATTTCAGATGGTAAGTCTCCAGCCGCTAAATATCTCAGCAATGTTTCTTTTTTTGAAAGGTTTTGCAAACTAGGAATAATTTGATCTAAAATACCTTCTATTTCCGAATTAATTTGCTGATTGACTTCGCTAACATACTGCACAAGATGGAGACTAGCGCTAGCAGTGATTTCATCTCGTAGCCGCAGTACTAAAAGTTGGTGATTGCTCGATCTAGATAAACCCTGGTTTTTTTCTGTGGCCCAGTCAAAGATTTGACCAACGTTGTGTTTCTCGTCTTGACGCGCTAGGGGAAAGATGGTTTCAGGTGCAACATTTTTATCTTTACTATTGATTTCCGAGATGATTGCTTCCTTCCATTCGTTAGGATCGCACCCTAGTAATAACTTGTAAAAGAGATCGGCATCTTCAAAACCAAATTTCTCTTCAATTTCTTGTTCCATATCTGGATGGAAAAATGCCTGTAATTGTTCGCGTTCTGGGGCTACATAATTTGACAATTGGTTCAACAAATCTACCACTGCTTGATGGATGCGATCGCGGGCAAAATCTTCTACTTCCTTAACGGTTTTTTCAAATACTGGATAAAAATCATCGCTCTTAGTCGGGAGGGAAGTATTTACACGGTTTCCCCGATCGAATAATTTCCCAGCTGCACCTTTAGATTCTGCCAGAGCGATCGCCCCATTGTTGGCTTTGTTGAAGAGTAAAGTCCACTGGTTCCAATTAAGAATTCTAAAAGTGAGTTCGTCTTTAACTATATCGCTAACGACAATACCGCGTCGGTCTTTGAGTGGTTCTGTCCCTAAATCTTTTTGAAAATTCCTGTAGATTTTATCCAAGCTTTCGACCACATAGCGCAACTCAAGAAAGGCGGGGCTGTCTCCTGTAGGGATACCTTGCTCGTGAATTTCATCTATGATGTCTTTCAAGTGGTCTTGTTGCTGACTCACTACATCAGAAGCTCTGCGAGTATCTTCATACAGTTGCTTCAAACCGTGATCTGCTACGTGAGTTTGAATCACTTCCCGCAGCTTACTAAGTCCGCCATCTTGACCAAAGTAACCTAGCTGTTTGCCTAAATTACTGCGGGGATCGGTGTCTAACAGCCGTTCACTTAATAACTCCCATTTATCTTGTAGCCGTTTAGACCGATCTAGGTAATCAGGATAGTCCAAGTTAGCCAAAAAATCTGGTGAGCCGGCTTTGACTGTACTAGAACGTTTTGCTAATTCAGCCAGTCCCAACAGTGGCGACAGTAAAACGATGCGGTCTTTTTGGGTTGTAAAGGCTTCTGCACCGTCAATGGTAGTTTGCAGAACTTTGAGTTTTTGGAGAACGGTTTCCTCTTTTAAATGTGAACTATCTTCAATCAGTTGGTCGAGTTCTCTCTCGCCGCCTTCACTATCTAGGGGGAGTTGATCGAAGCGACCCACACCGACGAGAATTAAATCTTTCAGGTCTTGTCCCGGTCGCTGCTGCTGCATCATGGTGAAAATTTTGTTGGCGCGATCGCTACCGGGAGATTTACCATTTAGCAATACCAAAATTGTTTGCACTTCTGCCAGTTCTCGCAGTGACAAAAAGGTATCCCTAGCCCCCGAATTAGCAGCCCCCAATCCTGGAAAGTCAATCAGAATAAATTTAGATCCACCTGTAAAATCCCAAATTTCCCGTGAGATTTTCACATCGATATCTACGCGCCGGATCAGTGGAAAGCTATTCTGCAATAACTTTGTTGGTAGTCTTTGGGGTGGACTTGGCAATCGGATATGGGCTGGCGGTAAATCCTCAAATTTCAGACTTTGGATTGCCATTGGCTGTTCAACCAGTTGTAGCCCTTCACGGGCGGTAATAGCATCAATCTGGTAATGCCCACCACACATCACTTCCCCATAAGCTTGATAAGCCCGCAAGAATAATACCAACTCCCGGAGTAAATAACGTAACTCTAAATTGTTACTACTATTCCAAGCTTCCTCACACCAACCAATAATATCTTTGCCAGAGTTGAGTTTTGATACTGGTATCGGAGGAAGCCCTGCTGCTGTCGTGCGTTTATGGGCTTCCCCCAGCATGAAGCGTAGACACTCATGTACCCCTTCGTGAGAAAGATACTCTACAGTAAAATTACTTAATTGAGTAGTTGCAAAGTCGTCTTGCGGGATGATATGTATTGCGGTAACATTACCTGTAGTGGGGTTTTCACTGACTGGTAAAGCATCTGCATATCCAATCAGACTGCCTAAAAGTAAAGTTTTCCCACTACTGAATTCCCCCATCACCCCAATTTTGACAGGTGAAGTTGCAAGGTCTACAGTTTTCTGGGCAGCCGATCGCAGACGCAGGAGACAGTCATCAAGACTAGCTGGAACCCAATCTTCTTTTTTTGAAGGGTGCTGGGGCACAGAATCTATCTTTCGGAGGATGAATTCGCCGTACTCCTTAAAACGGCCTAGTTTATCTGGTTCCATAAAGTAGTTCCCGCCTAACATTAATTTCTGTGAGCTTTATAACATATAAAATGCGATTGCTAGCCATTGTTGCAAGGTGTTGATATCACATTTAGCATCTCTCTCATTTAATTTGCGATTTTGGAATGAAGCATTTTGAACGGCCAAGACAATTTTGAAAAATTAGGTTTTGCTGGGAAGATTGAATAAGGATTCAGAATTCAGAACTCAGAATAGAGAAGGCAAAGTTTTATACACAAACTGACTGAAAACTGCTTAGTATGGATGTGGGCATTAAATCCTTTTAGACCAGTGATCTTAAGAGGATTACCGAAAATAATTAGGTGAATATAATAGAGCCTCCGGTACGCCTGCCATAGGATGCCCAAAGGGCTGTAGAGCGAACGCTACTACACAAGCAAAAGGGAAAACATGGAAAATCAAAGATTTCAAATCCATAAGGGTGGGTTTTGTCTATATAGCAGCGACTTATAGTAGCCAAGACTTTAATTCATGCTGAATTCTTCTTGATAAAAAATCAATATTTATTTGATATGAAATTACCGATTATTATGAATTTATGATAAAGATGTAAACGCCTCATAGCGAGTCATATAGTTTTTGTGAAGCTAAATAAGGTTTTGGACAATGTGATTACATAGCTTAAATGAATTTAAAGGTAATTTTCAGAAGAAACATAGTTAAATAGTTTTCCTGACAGATGAATAGTTTAAATTTCACCAAAAAACATGAAGCTGATCTTAATGATGGCTTCATCTTTTTTTTAATTTATTTATAATGAAAGAGGAATTATTCCATATATAAAAATAAATAAAGTATTAAGATAAATAATATACCGCAAATGAAGATGATATCGATTTATTAACAAATTCTATTTTCAGACTATTCCCTTCATAATTTAGGCAGAGCAGGCAGGCAAAAGTGTTTTCTAAAAAGGTGCAGAGCTACATTAACCAAATCATGGTCGAAGCAGAAGAAATACCACAGGATGAAAAAGTATTTTGCCGACAGACAGAAACTGCTCCTCTAATGATTTGGATGGCTGGATACACTTCACTTTACTGTTATTTAAATTCCAACTGGCTGGAATTTACTGGAACATATTCAACAACGGGCGGGTCTGCATCTGCACGAGAACAGGAAATAGGCAATATCTGGGCTTGTAGCATCCATCCAGAAGACAAAGAGCGATGTGACAATATATATTTTGAAGCATTCGCTGGACATGATTCCTTTCAGAGACAATATCGCTTGCGTCGGGCTGATGGTGAATATCGCTGGATTTTAGATACAGCCGCACCACGATTCGCCGTAGATGGTAGCTTTGTCGGTTACATTGGTTATTGTGTGGATATAACAGAAGTGCTGATAGTGGGAAGTCAAACTACCCTGAAAGAAAGCTCATCAGCATCTACAAATTTATCTCTTTTTCTAAAAAACCTTACATCCCCAAAAAGTAACGGAAAGTTAACAAAAGTACTGAAAAACCTAGAAGCGGAAACTGCAAAACGCCAAGTAGTTGAAGCCCAGTTAAGCCAAAAAACATCGGAATTGACAGCAATTTTGGAAGTGCTTCCTGATCTATACTTTCGTCTTGATGCTGATGGATGTATTTTGGATTATAAGCCAGGTAAGATAGAGAATCTGTATATTTCCACAAGAGATTGTCAGGGCAAGAGTTTGCGAGAATGCCTGCCGACTGCTGTCAGCGATCGCTACCAGCAAGCAATAACTCAAGTACTTGAAACTCAATCTTCAGTCAGTTTTGAATATACCTTACCTCTCTTACAAGGAAATAATAATTTTGAAGCTAGGTTATTGCCGTTACCAGACCAACAAATTATAGTTCTTGTCCGTGACACCAGGGACAAGGTACAAGCAGCATTAATAGAAAGTGATACCAAGTTTCGTACCATTATTGAAAACGCCAATAACATTATTTTTGCGCTGACCCTTGAGGGGATATTTTCTTACGTTTCTCCTAACTGGACTGAAACTTTTGGGCATGAGGTTGCAGAGGTTGAAGGCCAATCCTTTGTTCCCTTCATACATCCTAACGATGTGCATATCTGTGTAGATTATTTCCAAAAAATTGCGACAACAACCGAAAAGCAAGACGCAATTGAATACCGAATAAAACATAAAGATGGCACTTGGCGATGGCATACAAGTAACTCATCTGCTATTAGAGATGCCAATGGTAATGTTATAAACTTCGTTGGTATTTGCCATGACACCACTGACCGCAAACAAGCAGAAGAAGCTTTAGCAGAACGGGCGCGTTTAGCAAATTTTCGTGCCGAGGTAGACGCGGCCCTGACTCAGAGTGACAGCTTACAAAACATGATGCGGCGCTGCACTGACGCTTTAGTTGAACATATTGATGCAGCCTTTGCTCGCATCTGGACGCTGAACAAAAAAGAGAATGTATTGGAGTTGCAAGTCAGTTCGGGAATGTACACCCACATTAATGGGCCCCATAGATGTGTGCCAGTCGGTCAATTCAAAATTGGTTTAATTGCCGAAGAGGGCAAACCTCACCAGACGAACTCTGTGCAGACAGATCCCCGCGTGGCTAATAAAGAATGGGCAAAACAAGAGGGTATGGTTGCCTTCGCTGGCTATCCCCTAGTTGTTGAAGATCAAACTGTAGGGGTAATAGCGATGTTTTCTCGCCAAACGCTGACAGAATCAACTTTTAAAGCCCTAGAATTTGCTGCCCAGGAAATTGCTATTGGCATCAAGCGCAAACAAGCAGAAGTTGCACTCAGAGAAAGTGCCCAACGGGAGGCATTACTCAATCGTCTTTCTAACCAGATTCGAGCTTCCTTGGATCTTAATTACATTGTAGAAACGGCAGTGCAGGAGATCCGTAACTTATTCCAGATCGATCGCTGCGCCTTCTTTTGGTATCGGCAAGAGGCTGAGGTTCCCTACTGGGAGAGAGTATACGAGGCGAAAAGTTACTTTTTACCCTGTCTGCTTAACGAGCAAGAAGCAACGAATGCAGAAATCGAACTCATCGCCGCCAAAACCTTGAATAGAGAAATCATCCGCATTAATGATGTTGAGACTGTGGGCGATGGCATTGCACAGCTATTTTTGCAGGATTTTGGTTTCACTGCCTTTATGTCGTTACCCGTACACACCCAATCTGGCGAAATAGGTGCATTTAGCTGTGGTTCTTATAGTGGCTTTCGGCCTTGGCTGGACAACGAAGTAGAATTACTACAAGCAGTTACAGTTCAATTATCGATCGCTATTGACCAAGCCAAACTCTACACCCAAAGTCGCATTGCTGCCCAAACAGCCCAAGACAAAGCCCAGCAACTAGAAGCAGCATTACTAGAACTTCAACAAACCCAAGCCCAACTGATTCAAACTGAAAAAATGTCCAGTTTGGGACAATTGGTTGCAGGTATTGCCCACGAAATCAATAATCCCGTCAATTTTATCTACGGCAATATTACCCATGCCCGTGAATATACCAAGGATTTGTTGCACTTGGTAGAACTTTATCAACAAAGTCACTACCCACCAACACAAGAGATTCACGAACAAATCTACAACATTGATTTAGACTTTCTCAAGCAAGATTTGCCTAAAATTCTCGACTCTATGAACATGGGAGCCGAACGCATTCGGCAGATAGTCCTATCTTTACGCAATTTTTCTCGCCTTGATGAAGACGGCACCAAAGCAGTAGATATTCATGAAGGTATTGATAACACCTTACTGCTGTTGCAAAATCGTCTGAAAGCCAAACCAGGACATCCCGAAATCCAAGTAATCCAAGACTACGGCAACCTCCCATCAGTGGTCTGTCACGCTGGAGAGATGAATCAGGTGTTTATGAATTTGTTGGCAAATGCGATCGATGTTTTGGAAGAGTCATTTGTCATTAATCATTTGTCATTAGCAAATAACTCTAAACAAAGGACTTCTCCCCAAATTCGCATTCGTACCTTCATCCAAGAAGACAGTGTAATCATTAGCTTTGCCGACAATGGTTTAGGTATGACTGAAGAAGTACGCAAACGCTTATTTGACCCCTTCTTTACTACAAAACCCGTGGGTAAAGGCACGGGTATGGGGTTGTCAATTAGCTACCAAATTGTTGTCAAAAAACACGGCGGACAAATCCAGTGTATTTCAGCACCAGGAGAAGGTGCGGAGTTTGTCATTATGATTCCACTACATGGGCAACCTTCAACATCAATAAAACTTTAATCTTTTCTTAATCAAAAAGTTAACCCATTAGTTGTTAACTAAGATTAATTCACTTTTTGCTGCAACATTTGAACCCCCCAAAAACCTAAAGTTTACAGGAGTTGGGGGGATTATTTGCACTAGTATAGGGAGTTAAGACTAGAAATATTACAGTTCAATTGATTGAAAAACGTTGTAATAGTATTACTATCTTTGCGTCGGCATAGCCCAACCCAGATGATAGCGCCTTAAAACAAATCCCTGAATATAACTAAAGTAAAAGGCTGGGATGATACAACCCCAAAGTCAAAATAGTATCACCTACACACGAGTTATCCATCTAAGTCACGTAATTGACATAGATATTCCCCAATGGTCTGGAGATCCCACAGTAGAATTTGAAACTGTGGCTGAACTTAATAATGATGGCTATTACCTCCGACGTTTCGCCTTGGGGGAACATAGTGCTACCCATATCAACGCCCCTAATAGCTTTCATAGCTATAGTATGGGAATTGACCAATATCCCGCCCAATCTCTGGTTGTACCTGCGGTGGTTATAGATATTCGCCAAGCCACAGCCGTTGATTCTGATTATGCCCTGACTGTTGGCGATGTTGTGGCTTGGGAAGAACAATACGGTGAGATATCTAAAGGTTGCGTAGTTATACTTAATACTGGTTGGCAAAAAAAGTGGTTTGATAAAAGTGCATTTCTAAATCATGATGCTCAAGGCATTGCACATTTTCCAGGATTTGGTAGCGATGCAACTCAATTCTTGCTGAAGGAACGGCAAATCGCTGGAGTCGGAATTGATACTCATGGTGTAGACCCCGGACAGGATAACACTTTTGCTACTAATCGTTTGGTATTGGAAAAACCGCGGATTGTTTTGGAAAATCTCACCAATTTGGATCAGTTACCACCTAAAGGTACTACTTTAGCGATCGGGATTCTTCGGTTGCGTGGTGGTTCTGGTTCTCCCGTGGGTGTATTAGCGTTAGTGCCTTAATTTTTATATCGATATTTGCTTCTCACACCAATTTTTTAAACTTGAGGATAACCTAGAAAGCAAGCAAACTTAGTACAGCTTTGTGTAAAATCGTAACGTTTTTAAACCAGAGTCTTGCCAAATTTTTTTGGCTTCTTATTTCTTTCTTTGTGTCCTTTGCGTCCTACCCTGCGGGAAGCCCTTCGGGTTCAGCAGTCACTCATGGGGGAAACCCCCAAGACCGCGCTGCTTCACCGCTCTGCGTCTATGCGGTTCGTTCTTCATATAGAAGTTGTATTAGTACACCCAGGGATTTTTGAGATGACAACTCCGCTATCTTGCCGCAATTATATCAATGGTCAATGGTTAAGTGCTGTAGGGGAAGCAACTTTAGAAAGTCGCAACCCTGCGGAAAAAACCGAAATCGTTGCCACATTTCCCCGATCGCAAGTTAATGATGTAGATACAGCAGTAGCCGCCGCCCGTAAAGCCTACCGGAGTTGGCGTATAGTCCCGGCCCCAGCTAGGGCAGAATACATCTTTCGCGTCGGGGAAATATTACTCCAGCATAAAGAAGAACTTGCCCAGTTAATCAGTCGGGAAATGGGTAAACCTCTGACAGAAGCTAGAGGAGATGTGCAAGAAGGTATTGACTGTGCCTTTTACACTGCTGGCGAAGGACGGCGACTATTTGGGCAAACCACACCGTCGGAAATGTCTAATAAATTCGCCATGACTGTGCGGATGCCTATAGGAGTTTGTGCCTTAATTACTCCCTGGAATTTCCCTGTGGCAATTCCTTGCTGGAAAGCTATGCCAGCCTTGGTGTGTGGCAATACAGTCATCCTCAAACCTGCCGAAGATACCTCCGCCTGTGCAACTAAATTGATTGAAATTTTCCAACAAGCAGGTTTACCACCAGGAGTAATTAACTTGGTGCATGGTGTCGGAGAAGAGGCGGGGAAAGCTTTAGTTGAGCATCCCAATGTAGATTTGGTATCCTTTACTGGTTCTTCAGAAACGGGTGCTTTTGTCGGCGCTACTTGCGGACGCACTCACAAACGGGTCTGTCTAGAAATGGGTGGGAAAAATGCCCAAGTGGTGATGGAAGATGCCGATTTAGAACTTGCCTTAGATGGCGCAGTGTGGGGAGCATTTGGAACCACCGGTCAACGGTGTACGGCTACGAGTCGCTTGATTTTGCATAGCGATATTAAGGAAAAATTTACCACCATGCTTTATGAGCGTACTAGTAAGTTACGCTTGGGTGCTGGTACCGACCCGAATACAGATATTGGCCCAATTGTCAATGAAAAGCAACTCCAACAGGTGAGCAAGTATTTGGATATTGCCCGTGAGGAAGGAGCAAAGGTTTTAATTGGTGGGGAAATTGCTAGTGAAGGCAAATTAAAAAACGGTTACTTTTTTCAACCAACTATTTTGGATGATGTAACTCCTGATATGCGGGTTGCCCGTGAAGAGATATTTGGGCCAGTGGTGGCATTAATTGAGGTTAGTTCCTTTGAGGAAGCGATCGCAATTCTCAACGATAGCAATTACGGACTTTCTTCTTCAGTTTACACCCGCGATATCAATCGGGCTTTTACTGCCATGCGCGACATCGAAGCAGGTATCACCTATATTAACGGCCCTACTATTGGTGCAGAAGTACACTTACCCTTTGGTGGCGTGAAACAAACCGGTAACGGACACCGCGAAGCCGGAACTACTGCCTTGGATGTTTTCACAGAATGGAAAAGTGTTTATGTTGACTTTTCTGGAAGTTTGCAACGCGCTCAGATAGATAACCGCAGTTAATTTTGTAGTACAGCGATTTTTCAGTTGAGTAGACTATAAAAAAGACCTAACCCCCAGCCCCTTCCCTACAAGGGAAGGGGAGTAAGCCTTTTAGAAGAGAGAATCTAACTAACACGCATTGAAATACGAAATCTGTAGTATCCCCTTGACATCATGAAGTTTTTATACTACAAATGTAGTATGAAAAGAAAAGCCTCCTCAAAAGGCAAAACTAAAACCTCTCAGAAGCTTGACAATTGCATAGATGCGACTTTTGGGGCCGCGATTGGTGTTCGACTGCTCCGAAGCCAACAAACGGACGGTTGCAGGATTCGGGTACCCTGCGGGAAGGCAAAGCCTACGATTCCCGACGGCTCCACCAGATTTTGCTGCGCTTGAAGTTGTATAGACGCTTCCTTGGCAAGATTGAGAGCATCGCAATTATACTTTCCTTGGGTCTGTAGCTCTAACGGTAGAGTTCCCAGATGTCACTTGTGCCCTGACAGAAAAAGCTTACATACTTGCTCAATGGTAGAGCGATCGTCTCTAAAACGATAAGGTGCAGGTTCAATTCCTGCGGTGTTACCACAGCTTTTTCAACTTGCATGAGGTGTGAGTGTAACTCTCACAGGGAGGGTATCGGTTCAATCCCGATCAGATCCACTTATATCAATTCGTAATTAAAAAAGAGGTGATTGCAATGGTTCATATTCGATTTGAAGGACGTTCTGTTGATGTCCCAAAAACCCAATTGGGAATTGCAGCAGGGATGAATGATGTAGCGGTGAAGGAGTGCGTTGCTCGACATTTAGATGTGAATAGCGATCGCCTTTCTGCTTACGTAATCGATCGCCGTCCTAGTGGTGATTTGATCGTCCGCCCTGAAGCTGTCTATGGTTGAATTTTATTCCGCGCCCTAACTTGTGAAGTCTACACACTCCGGTAACGGAATGCAGGTTCGACTCCTGCCGCTCCCTTTAATGGGAGCGTAGCCAAATTGGTAAAGGCAATCGTGAAAACTGCTTTGCTAACTTGTGCGGAATTTAAATTATTTAAATCGTATTTATCTATAACCTTTACTCAATACAGAGGTGAGTTCAATGATGTTAGCTAACTCATGTTTAATAACAACTCAATTAGAACAACTGAATTTAAACAACGTGAGATATGAGCGAACATCGTTTGAGCGAGATTGTGATTGAGCGTCCTCGCGGTGGGAGGAGAATTAGCCTCAAAAAGGTGACTGGCTTTAAGAAGCAATTATACAAAATCACCGAGGATGCAATTCAGGATGGATTGTTTAATTCTTATACCAATTCTGTATGAAGATGCGCCTATAATGCAAAAAATAAAGAACGAACCGCCAAGAGCGCCAAGTACGCCAAGAAATAAGAAATTAAGAGATTTAGCGCAGTTTCACAAAGAAATGGTATTACCTGATTAAACCAATAAATAAATCCAAGTATCTTTCGGATCATCTCGGCCCCCTGCGTCGGTTTTTGCGATCGCAAGTCGGACAGCCTTGGAATGAGGTTTACAGTCAACTGTGTCAACGATTAGATCCCAACACAATGGCAGGACAGCATGTTATCGATCATGTGTGGGACTATGTTGAACGGCATGTAGAAATAATTGATGGTGGTTTCTATAGCAAGGCTTACCAAGGGTATCGAAATCAGCTAAATACAAACCACCGCGATCGCTTCTATATCCATCCTGAAACCGGAATTCTTTGTGCAGTCGAGAAAGTACCTCGAAAGCAGAAGCAAAAACCGGAACAAACCGATATTCTCATCATTGATAATTATCATGAATACCAGAAGCTAAATGAGATTTGGTATTTAATTACCTTTGAAGATTTGCCATTGCCACCCACTCATTATGTGACGGATGCTGTCAAAGGTATAATTCATCGTTCTGTGGCATATAGAGGTCGAATGATTTACGCTATTAGTAAAAAGCAGTGTAACAAGAAAGAAATTCGATTTATTTTAAATCAACTTTCTAAAACATAAAATTTTCACTTCGTGCCCTAACTGAAAAAGCTTACATACTAGCCGAATGGTAAGGCACTTGACTTAAGAGCAAGCAACTACGGGTTCAAATCCCGTGTGTGAACCAACAGCTTTTTCGACTTGCATGAGGTGATTTTATTTCATTTAAATATGGAGGTGAGAATGATGAAAAAGATTAATTCTTTCAACATCGAGCCTGTGAAATTACTTTTTTAAACGAACCGCAAAGGACGCAAAGAGCGCGAAGTGAAGAAAAAAGACAGAGAATTTCACAGATTAATTAGGACTGCTACATAGAAATTCCAATTTATCGGCAGTTGTTGCCGCGCCCCGATCGCAGAAGCTTACATAATTTTGCACAAATTATACACGATGCTTCTACAACTTGCGCGGTGACTTTATCGCCCCGCGTGCAACATCTGCCTCCTTCAATTTTGGATTTTAGATTGCAATCCAAAATCTAAAATCCAAAATCCAAAATTCCTAAAGGAGGTTCTCATGAATATTGCAGAACGCGATCTGCGTTTAGAAATGCTCAACAGTTTGCTCACAACTCCTCACCGCAAACTTGAGCAAGTCGCAGAAATTCACAAGTTAATTGTTGAACTCGATCCCCTTTTCTACGGACATTTAGCAGTCTGGTATCAGCGTCATGGCGATGTCCGCGACCATAAAGAAGTATTCCTAGCTCATTTACTAACCAGCAATTTGATTGAACACCGGGATGCTGGATTTATGATGCTGCAAGAGTTTCCACCCTATCAGGTGGCTCGTGTGGTGGACTTCATGAAGCAGCAGCAAAATAAGCTACCTCGTTCCGCTCGGACTGCGGTACGGCGTTACTTAAAGGTACGGGAGAGCAATCCGGCTCTGTTCGATCGCGCCGCTTTGCGAGGTCGTAAGGCAATGAAGCACTTATATGCTTCACTGCACATCAAGCCAAATGAACGGGCAAATACGATTTTGTTTGGCGATACTCCTCCAGAGGGTTCCTTAGCAGATGTGCTGAAGCAGCTTGCTAAGGCAGAAAATGCCGCAGAACAGGCACGGCTGATTGTGGAGTTCAAAATTCCCTATACGATCGCAGTTGGTGCAATCAAGCAACTCACACCAGTTGTCTTGGTGGCGTTAATTAACAGCATGACTCCTCAAGAAGCGATCAATAACCTCAAGTCTCTCCAGACTAGAGGTGCAATGGATCACCCAGAAGTCAAAAAGCTGATTGATTCCAAGCTGGAAGCAGCGTCTAAGAGTACGCGTGTCTCAGCGTTCAAAGCACAGATTGCGGCAGATGCAGGAGATTTTGACGCAGACACGGTTGCCCAACTGGAAAAGGTGACAAATGAACAGGTAAAGCGGCGTGGTGCGATCGCTCGTCCAACTGCTTTATTGGTAGACAAGTCTGGTTCAATGGAAAATGCGATTGCGACGGGTTTGCAACTCGCTGCCCTAATCTCTGGGATCACTAAGGCAGAACTGTTTGTCTACGCCTTTGACACCATTCCTTACGCTATTACAGCAAAGGGCAAGGAGTTGACCGACTGGGAGCGTGCCTTCCAGCACATCAATGCAGGCGGTGGTACTAGCATCGGCTGTGCATTGGAAGCAATGCGGAAGAAGAAGCAGGTAGTTGACCAGATTATCATAGTGACGGATGAGGGCGAAAATGCGGCTCCTTACTTCGGTGAAGTCTACAAGACTTACTGCCGGGAGTTGGCGATAATGCCCAACGTGGTGATTGTCCGTGTAGGTGGTCATTACGACTGGGTGGAGAGTCAATTGAAGCAGCAACAAGCACCTGTAGATACGTTTACTTTTGCGGGTGATTACTACAGCTTGCCGAATCTCGTCCCACTCCTAACGCGCCCCTCTCGTCTGGATTTGCTGATGGAGATTTTGGATATGCCGTTGCCTGTGCGATCGGATAAGTGAGGTTAGAATATGGCATTGCTTATTATTTTTACTGATAAGCAATGCCTAATTTACTTTGATTAATGGTATCAATATATATACCATAAATTAGCTAATGTAAACTTTACATATAAATATGAAGTATGTATACAACTAAAAATAACAAACTTAATCATCAAGTTATTTTTGAAACCTTTAAGGATATATTGGCAAGTATCAAAGACAAGTTAGATAACGAAAGTATAACAATTCAACACATCAATACAGATAATGTAGTTCAAGATATAAAGTTGCAAGACATCCCAGTCGATCTGTTAATCGACTACGATCAAAGGATGAAATTAAGGCAGATTTCGCAAGCTTTTCTAAAAATTCAAAATTTAATTGGTAGTGTAGCAGATATTTCTGTTTATAATTACCTATTGAAATTGCTAGGAAAGAAAGAAGTATGTACAAACTTATTATTTAATATTTCAGATACTTGTCTTTTATTATCAGAGCTTCAAGAGTTGGTAGATAATGAAATTTCAACAACAAAAATATTTATTATTCCAGTAATTGGAGGATATCTGAGCAAAGGAGAGAAATGTGATTTTGTTCAATTGAATTTGTTAATACATCAGATTTTTTAAATGAATATTTTCAAGTATTTAATATTTTACAAAAAGATGAAGAACACATTGAATTTTACAATACTTTTGAAGAAGTATGCCAAAACTGCCAATTAATAGCAAAAGTTAAGATTAAAAATAAAGATGTTGATATTGCTCAAGATATTGCTCAAGAAGCAATGAAGAGAATTTATGCCATAATTAGATCCACACTACCAACAATAGCAGGAAAACACGTATTTTTTGGAACAATAGGTGAAAAATATTTAGCTAGAAAACATTCCTTTTTATTAATTGTTAATTCAAACAATGAAAGTGACATTAAATCTATAACAGTTAGTTCTAGTCGTAATCATTTCGTTGAAAATGATATCAATTTACTTCAGCATATTACTATACTTAAAACTAGAAATGCTTGGTTTAATCATTGTGATTTAATAATCAATAAATTTATTAGTGATGAAAAGTTAAGTAGTTTTGAAGAGCGAGTTTGGACTGCAATTTACTGGTTTGGAGAGGCAATGAATGAAAGAGAGCTAAGTGCAGCTATTATCAAATATTCTACCTGCCTTGAAGCTCTATTCAATAACCAAGAAGGAGGAATCAGCCAACAAGTACCTGAATTTACAGCCTACATTGCTGGTGATGAGGAAAACCCACAAATTGAAATATATAGAAAAGTTAGAGAATTATATAAATTGAGATCAGAAGCAGTGCATGGAAAGAAGTTTGCGAAGAGTATTGACACAGAATTTATGTTTTATATACATGAGATATGCCGCGTTGCAACTTTTAGAATGGCAATATACTCCGGGGTCAAAGACTTTCCATCCCCTGGAGGTTATCGGGGATTTGTAAACTATATTCTTGAGGAATATAGATTCTCACGTAAGAATATGCTCAACCCAACGAGATGAGATTGATGAGCTACATGAAAAGGGCGGATGAAGTAACAGCGATCGCTCTAAGCCAACTTGCACGCAGTAAATAATTATGACTAACATATTTAAGCTAATCAACCAAATTGCGATCGCAGAAGCACAGTTACATACCACCCAATTCCTTGCACCCTGCGTTAAAGGTGGACGAGTTCGCACACGAGTAGCTGGGATGGTTTACACCTTCACGCCAAAGCCTAGTAAATTTGAAGGCTGGGGCATCTTTCAGCCTGTGGATCAAAAAACAGCAACGGTTGTAGAAGAAGCAGACTTACCCCAAATTACCGAATACTTACAACACTTTCCCCAAATACGGCTGCGATTAGCACACCAACTACAAAAACAAAGCTGGTTAGCATACCCCGTAAATGAAGCAGATGTGCGTCAACGGTTGAAAGTAGTTAAACCGATCGCAGTCCACTTAGTTACTGAGGGTATCGTCTTTGAGCAAATCATTGCCCGATGGAATGGACAGTCTTGCTGGTTTGAGGAAGTAGATCGCCGTACCGATCCGGTAATTGTTGAAACTCTGCAATCTGCCGTCAAACAACTCATTCCGGCTGAAGAATTACAGTTTAAAGACATTACTCCAGAAATCCGTACAGTGTATGAATTAGCGACTCGGCGCATTGAGGGATTTACTCAACCGCAACAGGATGAAAAGCGACTTAAAAAGGCATTGCAAATGGGCGGCGGTGAATTAAATCAATTCCACGATCGCAGCGACTACTGGACAGTCGATTGGACAACTGCTGATGGTGTTCGCCATAGTAGTGCGATCGCTAAAACTGATTTAACTGTTGTTAGTTCTGGTATTTGTCTGAGTGGACGCGATCGCGATTTTGACTTGCAATCCTTAGTGGCTGTGATGGAACAACAAGAGTAGTGAGAACAATGAGTGTCTTTTTTCACGAACAGCTTTACCGCAGCAATGCTGTGATGACAAAGCTGAAAAACTATCCTGTAACCATTTGTGGCGCTGGAGCATTAGGAGCTAACATTGCAGAAAACTTAGCTCGGTCTGGTTTTGATAAACTTACAGTGATTGATTGCGATCGCATTGAGGAACGTAACTTATCGACTCAGCCTTACTACCGTTCTGATGTGGGAGCGTTTAAGGCGAAAATCTTGGCGAACAATTTATACCGAGCAATTGGTACTAAAGTTGATGCTAAGACAAAGGAGTTAACACCAGCAAATACAACTCAATTACTCAAAGACAGCCAGTTAATTGTCGATGTGTTTGACAATAGTGTGGCGCGTCAAGCAGTGAAAGATTATGCTGACCAATTAAGCATACCTTGTCTTCACGCTGGACTATCGGCTGATTATGCAGAAGTGATTTGGAATGACGTTTATCGAGTTCCTTCCGAAGTGAATGATGATGTTTGCGATTATCCATTGGCGCGAAACCTGGTGATGTTAACTGTTGCTGTGGCGTGTGAGGCGATCGTTTCATTCATTACCACAGCAGAACAGCGTAACTCTAGTATTACCCAAAAGGATCTGACTATTCAATCTCTGTTTTTGTAGATGGTGTAGACGCTCTTAGCCGCTTGTTGCAAATATTTTTTCGCTAATAATTATCGCCGATATTCGTCGCCACAATCGCCGATTAGCTGATACAAATCTCGTGATTGGCGAGATACGGCAATGATGCGATCGCGATCGTCATCATCTAAACTAAAACTAAATACTTTGGCGTTATCTTCTATATGTTCAGATACACCAAGTCTGGCACCAACTATCACACCACCGACCGTTGGCTGGTCTAAAATGTAACGAACCGCTATGTTGGCGATACTCACTTTATGCTTATTAGCAATTTCCTTCAAGATAGCTAGTAATTCTTGAAATAATCGCCAACCACCCCAAGCATCGATCGTATTTTTATACTTTTTCAAACTGGCTGTAGAGAGATCAAATCCTTGCGGTTCCGGTTTACCCAAATAGTTTTCTGATAACAAACCACCGCACAGTGTACCGTAAGTAAAAAGTTTGATGTCATGCTGTTGACAAAACTGTACCATATTAACTTCGGGACGGCGGTCAACCAGAGAAAATTGCACTTGGTTAGAAACAATTTTGATGCCTGCTTCAGTAATAATCTTCAGGTTTTCTGTGTCAAAATTAGTTAAACCTAGATGCTTAATTTTACCCTCAGTCTGAAGCTCTGCCATATATTTAAGGGCATCCAGGTAATTTTTATCCTGATATTCCCACCAGTGGAATTGCATCAAATCTAACGATTTAACATTCATTCTTCTCAGAGAAATATCAATATTTTCCTCAACCAGTTTTTTTGTCATTTTGCCTGGACGAGGAACCCATTTTGTAAAAGCTTGCACCTGAGATAAAGCATCTTTCCCACGAGTATCAATTAGTTGACAGCGAAACTCACCAATAAAGTCTTCTGCGGGGCCATAATGGTCTGCTAAATCCCAAGTGGTAAAGCCTGCATCTAAATATTTGAACATAGTCTCAATGGCGGCTGTGGGATTTATCTGTCCGTGTGCGCCGGAAACTTGCCACATACCATTTAAGATGCGGCAGATATTTAAATCAGGAGTGAATTGGAGACGGCTAGCTGTGGGTAAGTTCATTTTCAAGTTTAGGAGTGAGAAGAGTTAATAATTAGTGAGTTGACAAGCAGATTTTGACAGCCTTTTAACTTTTCTACTTTATTATGAATGATTTAGGACTGGTAGAGTTAATAACCGCTAATTTTTTAACTTATAACTCCTATACAGGCAAAGATTTTTCGCGTCTCCTAATTTTCTAAGGCCAGCCTTTTTCAGCTTGTTCGAGAACGTAAGCAGCAACGTCTTGAATTTGCTGTTCAGTTAGACGCTCTTTGTAGGCTGACATATTATTTTTACCATTGGTAACTATAGATGTAACTGCCTCTATTGAATCCATACCATACTTTTTCAAAGCTTGCTTTTTGAGATTTTTACCTCGCCTAACGATGTTGCTACCATTGATATGACAACCAGCACATTGAACACTAAATATTTGTTCACCATTAACTGTATCTGCTGCACTGGCGGGTAAAGTAAAAGTACCGAGTGATAACACAAATGTTACTAATATTAATGCGAGTATTTTTTTCACTTCACTTATCCTGATTGTGAGATACTAGTTACAGGTATATGTCAACAAGCAATCTTATAGGGATTCAAAGTCAGTTATAAATCCAGCAAGATTTCCACACTCTTCTTGAAAGGTTTCTGCATCGCTAACATCCTCAATTTTATAGGACATGATCCGTGTACCATCTGGCATTTTTTTGGAACCAATTAATTCACCTTTGTACTTCTGGGCGATCGCTTTAAAATCAGTACCATGAAGCTTCCAGTCATCAGCCGAACAAGTAATATTTACTCGCCACATATTTCCGTCTCAATTACTGCCACTAAATATTCATCATCTCACAAATAGGTAACATCTCTTTAAATATCACCTCTCTAGGGTTGGAGTTTTCTATCTAAAGGAAGTACCAAGCCTAATTTAGCTACGCCATAATGTGCATGTAAGAACATTTCTACAAACTTTTATCCCAATTAGTTAAATTTCAAGAGTTGAAAATGCCTAACAATATCAAAGAACAAATTCAAGCAGACTTGCAACAAGCAAAAGAAACCGGACAATTAAGAACTGAGCGGATTCGAGAAATTGTCAAATCGGCAGTTTCTCAAGTAGGTTCAGAGTTTAAACAAGGTTCTAGCGAACTTCGTAGCCTTGTTAGAGAAGCTGTTTCTGCTGTAATTGAAAACTTCCAAGAAAAAGGTAGCGAACTCAAGGATGAAGTGGCAGCTTCTATTGAAGGGGCGCTGGAAGGAATTAATAGCAAAAGACACGAAAGCATTGCTAAAACTCAAACAGATATTAAGCGGCTACAGGCTCAACTGGATGGCGAAGAAGATCAACTCCAGCAAGAGGTTGATGTAATTTTGGCAGAAATTGAAGAGACGGGTAAGGAAAAACCAGCTAGTACCAAAACTGCCATTGATTCTGCTGTCAATTCCATTAAAGATAGTGAAGAAGCAGCATTGTTAAAGAAACGTTACGCGCAACTGCAAGCGCAGCTAGCGATTGTTCGCGCTAACTTAGCTGCACGCTATGGCGGACGCTCTATGGAAGTTCAAGATTATCTAGACGAGGCTAAACACTGGTATGATAAAGCCCGTCCCCAAGCCGAGTCTATGGCTGTGCAGGTAGAAGAGAAGCGATCGCAGCTAGAAGATAAACTAGGAGAAGCTGGTACATCTCTGGCGAGAAAAGAGCGTCAAATCAAACAAACATTGCGAGAATTACTCTTAACAGCAGCTGATTTGTTCAAAGATAAGGAACCTGCTAAGAAAGAACGGGAAACTCTTCACAAATAGACCAGATTGTTTCTTCACAAAACCCTAATACATATTTTTTCGTAGGGTGCGTTAGCCAAAGCTAACGCACCTTGTTTCAAGTTAAACTGTGTTGAAGTTCGTGTGCTGAACGCGGAACCTTTAAACGCATTTGAAAAGTCTATAATTACTCTCAGCCTCGCTGCAATCTACTGTAATACTCAAGATGATTACTCATCCAATCTGCCACTTTGCGATATTAGCGGATTTGATCTAACAAACACTCAAGCTACTATAAGAACAATTTAAGCTGTTGTTATAAAAGCATAAGTTGTGGTAACAACAGCTTATGTTTTTGTTATGACACTAAGTTTTCTCGTTAGCAACCTTGAAGTTGTCGTAACAACAGCTTATGCTTTTGCTATGACACTAAGTTTTGTCGTTAGAAATACACAAGTTGTTGTTTTCTCGCTTCACCTATAGCAATCCTGAATTAAACCCGCAGAAACTAGATCCCCGACTTTTTTGAGAAGTCGGGGATCTATGGGTGTTATCAATTACAGCAAATACAGACCTAACAAGAACAGCCCCTTCCCTACTAGCGTTGGGGAGTAAGATTCAAATCCTCTCTCGTAAATTTCTCAAACAACACTTGACATGCATATTATTAATAAAAAGTCAACAACAAAAGCCTGGGCAGGTGCGAACGCACAACCAGCAAAAGAATTTCCATCTACGCAATTGCCAACAATCTCTGGCAAAATCCCAGATGGCTTGCGTGGCACTTTTTACCGCAATGGCCCCGGACGGCTAGAACGCGGTGGCATTGAGATAGGACACTGGTTTGATGGAGATGGGGCAATTCTGGCGATAAATTTTACCGATGCAGTTGCAACTGGAGTTTATCGCTACGTGCAAACCTCTGGCTATCAAGAAGAAGCCGCAGCAGGTAAACTACTCTACGGCAATTATGGGATGACTGCACCAGGGCCAATTTGGAATCAATGGCAAAAGCCCATCAAGAACGCTGCCAACACTTCAGTATTAGCACTTCCAGATAAACTTTTGGCACTGTGGGAAGGTGGTAAACCCCACGCCCTCGATTTACAAACTTTAGAAACTTTGGGCGAAGATGACTTAGGAGGATTAACTAAAGGATCAAACTATTCGGCGCATTGTAAGCGGGACAAGCAAACAGGGGAGATTTTTAACTTTGGCATCAGCCCTGCACAAAATGCGACGCTGAATATTTACAAAAGCGATTCCACTGGGCGGATTATCCAACAAGTCGCATACCCATTAGATGGTGTACCATTCGTGCATGATTTCGTTTTAGCAGGACAGTATCTTGTATTTTTCATTCCGCCAGTGCGGTTAAATATCTTACCCTTGCTAATAGGGATAAACAACTATAGTGATTCTCTCAAGTGGGAACCTAAATTAGGAACTCAGATTTTAGTTATCGATCGGGAAACTTTGTCTGTGGTGAGTCGTGGAGAAACCGAACCTTGGTTCCAATGGCATTTTGCCAATGGTTATGTTGATGATAGCGGTTCAGTGATTGTAGATGTTGCCCGTTATGAAAATTTTGAAACTAACCAATATCTCAAGGAAGTACCAACAGGTAAAACTCACACCCCAGCTAAAAGCACACTAACACGAGTTTATTTACATCCTCAAACTGGCAAAGTTACGTCAATTCAGCAACTATTAAACGGACATTGTGAATTTCCGAGTGTACCACAGCAAAACGTGGGGCAGGCTTCTCGGTACACATATATGTCAACATCCCGTTCAGGAACAGATATTAGCCAAGAAATATTAAATGCGATCGCTCGTTTTGATCGCAATACCGAAACCTTTACCGAAGCAGACTTTGGAGAGAACCGTTATCCTTCAGAACCCATCCACGCCCAATCTACCCAAAACCCTGAGCAAAGTTGGGTGCTAACCGTTGTCTACGATGGTAATTCTCATCGTAGCGAAGTTTGGGTATTTGATAGCGATCGCCTAGATGCCGAACCCGTTTGCAAACTAGGATTACCCAGCGTTATACCCCACGGTTTCCACGGCACTTGGAACCCAGCCTAGTAAACCTTTTGAGTAAAAACGAATAGCATTGATTAGACATATCTAGCCAATGTTAAATCAAAAATCCTAAAGAGCCTTGGCAGATGCAATTACAAGAAAAACGCGACTACTCTCCGATTCTAAAACTGATGATAAAAAATGGATTTTCTCCGAGTATGAAGAAGATAACAGGATAGTAACATTATCTTCTATTCAATTTCAAATTTCTATCTCAGGTATTCATGATAAAGTTGAATTTGAGGCTAGAGAATAACCCCACTCTAATTGCTTAACTAAGCAACAACATAAATATCGCCATTAGTCAAATAAAGGCAGCTCTGAATATTGACCATTTAGATTTTGGCGATGGCGTACCTGTTTCATCTGGAACGAAGAAGCATTATTGGCTTACTTTTTATACTGATTGGTATACAAGATTGCAGAAAACTGTATTGTTTTTTGACAGATGTATTGCCAAAATTGCAATACGATATCAAAACCAGTCAAGCAATTTTAGATTTCTTCTGCCCACTAGAGGCGGCGGATGAACCATAAGGAAAAAATATCCGGTGATTTATAATCACCGCTATGCAAACAGAACCCGCCTACGCGGACTTGGTTTGTATAACCCTAAACTTCCTCTTTTAGTGCAAGGTGGAGAACATTCCCATTGCATAAAATGGATTATCTAAGTGTCTACAAAAGTTAAAGATATGGTTGAAAATAGTTTCGTATTAATAATTTATGAGAAGTTAATATTTACCTAGAATCACCAGTCATGAAAATCCTACTTATTGATGACCATCAATTAATTTTAACTGGAACCTTTAATTTACTCCAACAACAATATCCACAAGCAGATATTGTCAAGGTAAAAACAGTATATGAGGCGCTAGAAGAGATTGCTACTTCTTCCTTTGACCTAATTTTCATGGATTTATCAATACCTGAAAAAACAGGGATGACAGCCCAAATTGATACAGGTATCAACTTACTTCAACAGTTACTTCAGAAATATCCCCAGCAAAACTTTTTGGTACAAAGTAGTTATGTAAAGGCATTAGTCAGGATAAAATACGAGATTGATGAGCATCAAGGTGGATTTGCGATCGCTGATAAAGGATTATCAGAACAGGAAATGTTAACTCGTGTCTATATAGCAATCCAAGGTGCAACTCACACACAAGACATCAAAAATGGTTTGGAACTAAAGCCAGAGTGGTTAGATGTTTTGAAATTGGCATTTGAAGAAGGATTAACAGATAAACTAATATCCGAACGGATGTTTAGGTCTGAACGTGCAGTGCGTACATACTGGACAAAAATTCAAGATGTTCTCGAACTTTATGCAGAAGATTGTAAAAAAGAGGGGAAAAATATTCGGATTCAAACAGAGATTCGCGCTAGAAAAGAAGGGTTAATTGATTAATTATTCACGATCGAGTATGGGATTTTAAACAAAATCTCAGATGCTTATGGTATGGATTAATTGGAGAAGAATTCAGGCTGAAATAAAAATTTTGCTCCTAGCGTCACTTCCAGGAACAGGATTTTTGATAATCATAGTAACTGCAAGGTTATGTGGTTTATTGCAAGATTATGAATTGATCGCGCTAGACACATTTTTGCGTTTACGTCCTCTAGAAGCAACTGACGATAAAGTTGTAATTATTGGCATTAATGAAGAAGATATCCGCAGTGTAAAAAGCTATCCAATTTCAGATAGAGAAATTGCCACACTAGTTAAAAAAATAGAAAGATATAAACCTATCGCAATCGGTCTTGACATAGTTCGAGACTTACCTGTTGAACCTGGTCATCAAGAATTAATCCAGGTATTTCATGACTATAAAAATCTAATTGGTATTGAAAAAATATTACCTCCAGATACAATTTTAGCACCGCCACAACTATCGCCCAAGCAAATAGGTTTTTCTGACATAGTAGTAGATAAAGATAGTAAATATCGCCGCTATCTACTTTGGACAACATCACCTCTTAACCCTAAAAATCCTCAACAAGATAAATATTCTTTTGGACTCCAATTAGCAAAAGCTTATTTATCTGCCAAAAATATTAATATTGAAACTGGGATAATTGACCAAGCGACAATCAGATTTAAAACCACAGAACTCCCTCGCTTCTTATCAAATTCTGGAGGATATGTCAACGAAAATGCTAGTGGGTTAAAGATATTAATGAATTTTCGTAATAGTAACAAACCATTTAATATTTTATCGTTGAATGATATTAAGAAGGGTAATTTTAATCCCAATTTACTACAAAATAAGATAGTTTTGATTGGTATTGTTGCTAGCAGCACTACCGATTTTGTAAATAGTTCTGCAATTGCTCATCAAAAGATTCCGGGACAAATCTATGGAGTAGAATTTCATGCTCATGCTTGTTCCCAGATAATTAATGCAGTGATTAACGGACGACCATTATTAAAAGTTTGGTCGGACAAGTGGGAATATTTATGGATAATAGTTTGGGGTTGTTATCCAATAATTATTTTTGGGATCACACAATCTTTATGGAAGAATTTATTAGCTGTAGTTGTAGTAGCTTTTGCCTTATTTGGTATTGGTTACTTACTTATTTTATACGGTTGGTGGATTCCCATAGCAGCGAGTTTATTGACCTTAACAGTAAATGGGTTAGGGTTGAGTGGATTCGCATTCGCTTTATATCAAAACAACCAAGTATTTAAAATTAAGATGAACGAACGTCAACATACAATTGAATTTGCATTTACTGTGATTCATAATGGGCCTCTACAAACTTTAGCAAACGTCTTGAGACAGATGCAGGCTAAAGACTGGTCACACGAGGAATTAAGATCGCAGTTAGAAAAGCTTAATTATGAAATTCGAGAAATTGGCGAATATTTAAAGCTAGAGGCTTTATCTCAAGATGAAAGTCTCCGTTTAGGTAGCGGGTTAAAAATTGACTTAAAATGCCCGATCCATGAACTTTTTTATGTAGTATACTCTAGTACGTTAGAACGATCGGATTTAGAATATTTAAAAAATATCAAAATCAAAATTCGTACATTTGAACCAGTAGATGAGAAGTATTTAAGCATTCAGAATAAACAGGAACTTTGTTTATTTCTGGAAGAAGCTTTATGTAATGTAGGTAAACATGCTAAAGGTGTCAAATGTATTGAAGCTATTGGGAAGAAAGACAATGATTCCTATACTCTTAAGATTCAAGATAATGGATCTGGGCTAATTTCATATTTAGAAAGCAAAGGGACAAAACAACTTAAAAATATCGCCAAAAACTTGGGTGGTGATTTTAAACGTGAAACTCTTTCTCCTAAAGGAACTCTCTGTCAAATAACTTGGAAATTAGCAAATAGTAAGAGTAGTAGTTAGGGTTTAATACAAAAATTAAATATTTTTTCATAAGAAAGAACATGAGATATCAAATGTCAGCGTCAATTAGGCAATTTATCAATATTAGATTCGTAACTAGTTCTATTTTGGGCTTATTATGGTTTTTAACACCAGTTGCGATCGCTGATTTTAGTCCAAGCGATCGCAAACCTGCAAGCGACTACACCAGAAGCGGAGGTAGTAGAGGGTGTCCCAGCTTAGGTAATGAAATTCCTCTGACATTACTTGCACCTAAAACATATATTGGATATACAGCTTCTACCCATCCTACTTTTGTAGGTTATCTATCAAGTTCTCAGGAAATAGAATTCCAAATTTTTGAGTTTGTTTCAAACAAAAATGTCAGATCATTAAATGATCCCATTAAACAACAAACTGCACCAGGTATTTTTCAGGTGTCTTACCCTGAAAGCTATCCAAAATTAACTCCAGGTAAAAAATATGTTTGGGAAATAGCAATCAGTTGCCCAGGAGGTGATGTAGTAGAAAGATCAGAATTTATCGTTGTCCAAATGCCATCTACACTCAAAAATAAATTATCTACTACAACGAATAGTTTACAAAAAGCAAATACTTACGCAGCAGCAGATTTCTGGTATGAAGCCTTAGCTGAAGCTTTAAAGTCAGCCAAACCTGAAAAATTGGGACAGGTAGGTTCAAACCTTGTACAAGAGTTTGCCAAATATGAGTCACCAAGACTCAAAGATAGCGAAGAACTAGTGAAAAAACGAATACAACATTTACAAACAATTGCAAATCAAGAAAGGTGATATACAGCGTTTTTCACGTAAATGAAGTATATAGCTAGGCGCACAGCAGTGCTATGCCCTTAAGATTATCTACACCTCACCAAGTCACAATCTGTTGTAGCAATCTATATGAATATCCCCGACTTCTTAAAGAAGTCGGAGATATTTTAATTTATAGCCAATTTCCAATGATAATAAACGGTGCCCAGTAATAAGGGTGATTATATTGGATATCAATCCCCGTTTCCTTTGTATTAATAAGCTTTAATTGGGCAGCTTGTAATGCTTGTGCTTTACTAATTCCCGATTCGCGTAACTTACTATAGAACTCTGCCACCAAATCTGCTGTAGATTCGTCCCCCACAGACCATAGTGAAGCCATTGCACTTTTAGCGCCAGCTTGCAATGCTACACCCGCCAACCCTAACGTTGACCGATCATCGCCAACTGCTGTTTGACAAGCAGTTAGTACTAATAATTCAACTAAGTTAGAACTCTTACCAGTTTGACGCAGTAAACTTTCTAGCTGATTAATTGTGAGTTTGTTATTATTACCTGTGACTAAGAATGTATCTTGTGGAATGATACCAAATTGTGCATGAGTTGCAACGTGAATAATTGGATAGGATTTATCTTTAATTTCTTTTTCTAAATTATTGATAGTAAAATCCTCATTTTCTAGATTTTTGCTATTAGGAAATTGTTGTTTAATTGCTTTAATTTCTGAGCTAACACTCGTCAATTGCTCAAATAACTGATCGTCAATTTTTGCTTCATGACTCACAGCTAATACTAATGCTCGACTTGATTGCATATTGACTTTTTGTGCTGAAGTCAATTGCAAACTGGGAGTAGTAGCGATCGCATATTTTTGGATCAGATATTTATGGTCATTTTTATCGTAAAGTGCAGCCATAGGCACATTACGCAAAAAGCTGTCTTGGATAAATACTAAAGTTTTAATCTTATTAGAGCTTAAATATTCATCAAACGGACGAATAATTAATTCATAAAGGTTTACTGCATATTTTGGATCGTAATTAATATCGCGTTTTCCCCGAATCAATCCAGTATAAAAGTTTGTAATTTCTTGCCGAAGAGTTTCTTCATTTTGATCTATCCATTCTAAATGTCTTTCTTGATTAGGTAAAATTAAGATAACTCCAGTCTTACCTTCTAGAACAATTGAGCTAATAAATGCAGTATCTTTTTCTAAAACCTCAGTGACATTTTTATTGTTAATGGCTGTTAAGATACAATCATTACCAAAGTAATTTTGAATTTCTGCTAAACGCAGTGAATTTATAGTAGTTAATGCAGCATTTAAAACTGGACTACTAAGTTGCTTATTACTGGGATTGCTTGATGAGGCTAACTCTAATTGAAGCTGTGCTAGCTGGCGATATACAGGCTCAATAATATCCCGAAAATCAAATTGAAAATCGCGATCTGCAATGAGAATATCACTGCGTAGTTGTTCTAGAATATTGTATGCTCGTTCATAAAAAGGAAGTGATTCACCATTCTTTTCCTGCTTTTCTAAAATTCTTCCTGCTTGCCATTCCCATAAATATAAACTATCTTTAGCTTTTAATTTTTGGTCTGCTAACCAAATTGCCTTACTGGTTAATTTCCAAGCTGATTGATATTCTTGGTGACACTCATAAAAATGTCCTAGCGCTCCTAAAGCATAAGACTCAGAACGCGAGTCTTGCAGTGCTTGGGAAATTGTTATAGCTTTGTTAAATAATTTCTTTACTTCTGCTTCTGGTAGTTTTGGCTTTGCCAAACATTGAGTTAATGGTGAAGTTGATTCATCATCAACGGCAGACAAATTTGCTAAATCGATCGCTGCATATACTTTGTTAACAGAATCTGGTAGTTTATCCAGCAGTTCCAAAGCTTCTTGAATATTGATATCAACCTTAGCTGGCTCAATAACATTTATTTCTCTGGAGCGATAAAGAAGCTTAATGAGATTGAGAATACTTCGCATCTCTCCAGATTTATTATCTTGTTCATGAGCTTCTTTAATACTTAACTGAAAATATTCTAGTGCCTTCTGATAGTCATTTTTGGCATTTATTTGAAACTTCCTAACTTGAGAGATATTCTGCTTTTTAGCAGACTTGACACGAAGATTCCAAAGTTGGGCGCGACTGGCGTGGGCATTGCCTAAACTATTTAATATTGCAAAATTGTATATTTTATTATCAATATTTTTCGCATTTTCAAAATATTTAATTGCTATATCATAATTACCCCTAAGACGGTAAGCTTCCCCAAGACTTCCTAATGCTGCAATTTTTCCTTCTTTATCCTGTTGTTCGTCAGCTATTTGTAATGCGCTTCCTTGCTGACATACTAGTTTTCCGATATTTTTGGCATCAGAGGCATCACATAAAAAACCAATTGCTTTTTTTGTCTGTCCTAAACTACTATAAGCTTGCGCTATCTCTGTCAAGATTCGCCCTACTTTTTCCGAGTCATTTTGGACACGATAGGAAGCAATTACTTTTTTCCAATAGCTAAGTGCTGCTTCAGTCTCACCTAATTGTTGATACGCTCTTGCTAAATTTTCATTAGCGATCGCCACATTAACATTATTATCATTGTTACTGTTTTGATATAGTTCCAAAGCCGATTGCCAAGATTGAATAGCATTCTGAAAGTTTCCCTTTTTGTAACTTTCAACGCCTTGATTAACTAATGTAACAGCATTAGGGGTTTGAGCATTGACTAACTTTCCTATAGTTGCTTGTAGAGTTGTCAAATGCACATCACCTAACCATAAACAGACTGTTAAACTGCTAGCAAATAGCACTTTGAATAAATAACGAGTAATTAATTTATAAATTTTATTTAACACGTGGTAAGCAAAGATTATTAAATAATTCTAAACGCAGAGGTAATACTCTTTCACTTTAAAGCCGATACAAATACATAGGTAGGATAGCACATATCTGCTATCCTACCTATGGAAAATCTATTGTAGAGGCAATTCATGAATTGCCCCTACAGAGTTGACCATCAAAAAATAGTCTTAGGTGGGCAATGCCCACCCAAAATTGTTATCCAATCACCTCAGCAGTCTTCTTCTTATCCAATTTGAGAATCAACACTCCCAAAGGTGGCAAACATAAATCCAACGAATAGGGATGACTGTGCAATGACCAATCATCTGTCCACTTACCGCCTAAGTTGCCCATATTGCTGCCGCCATACTGACGCGCATCACTATTGAACAACTCAGTATAAAATCCCTTTTGCGGTACACCAATGCGGTAGTGAGAATGGGGTTGCGGTGTAAAATTACAAACCACGATCGCAAAATCATCAGAATCTTTGTCACGACGCATGAAAGAAACTACACTATGGCGATTATCGCTACAGTCAATCCATTCAAACCCCGCTTGGGCAAAATCCTGAGTGTATAAAACTGGTTCAGAACAGTAGAGATGGTTCAATTCCCGGAAAAACGTTTTTAACTTTTGGTGAGCTTCATTCTGCAATAAATGCCACTCCAAATCTGCCCAAGCATTCCACTCACTCCACTGCCCAAACTCCATACTCATAAACATGGTTTTCTTACCTGGGTGAGCAAACATATAGCTAAATAAACAACGTACATTAGCTAACTTTTGCCATGTATCCCCCGGCATTTTACCGATGATATTCTTCTTGCCATGCACCACTTCATCGTGAGACAAGGCCAGCATGAAGTTCTCACTGTGGTTGTACCACATACTAAAGGTGATATTGTTTTGGTGGAACTGACGAAACCAGGGATCCATGCTGAAGTAATCCAGCATATCGTGCATCCACCCCATATCCCACTTCAAGTTAAAGCCTAATCCGCCTGTGTAGGTGGGCCAAGATACCATTGGCCAAGAAGTAGATTCTTCAGCAATTGAGAGAATGCCAGGGAAATAGCTAAAGATAGTGTGATTTACCTGACGCAGAAAATCTGCTGCTTCTAGGTTTTCTCTGCCACCATACTGATTTGGCAGCCATTCTCCTGGTTCGCGGCAATAGTCGTTATAGAGCATCGAGGCAACAGCATCGACACGAATCCCGTCAATATGATACTTGTCAAACCAAAAGAGGGCATTTGCTGCTAAGAAATTACAGACTTCATGGCGACCGTAGTTGAACACCAAAGTACCCCATCCTTTGTGTTCGCCTTTGCGGGGGTCAGCGTGTTCGTAGAGGTGGCTACCATCAAAGAAAGCTAAACCATGTCCATCTTTGGGGAAGTGGCCAGGAACCCAATCTACAATTATCCCTAGATCATTTTGGTGACACTTGTCAATAAAATACATGAAATCTTCAGGGCTGCCAAAACGGGAGGTGGGGGCATAGTACCCAGTTACTTGATAACCCCAAGAACCATCAAAGGGATGCTCCGCAATAGGAAGTATTTCTATATGCGTGTATCCCAATTCTTTGATGTATGGAATGAGTCGCTCGGCTAGTTCCCGGTAGGTAAGGAAACGTGCGCCCGGCTTAAGTTCAGAAACAACAACTACCGGTTCAGTTTCACCATTTGGCAGTTTAGCAGGTTCAGCACTGGAAGCGTGCAACCAAGAGCCTAAATGCACTTCATAAACTGAGACAGGCTGGTTAAGTGGTTCAGTGCGCCGCCGCTTTGCCATCCAGTTTTCGTCATCCCAACTGTAGGCATCTAAATCAGTGACAATAGATGCCGTTTTTGGGCGGGGTTCCTGCTGGAAACCGTAGGGATCGGATTTTTCGTAAATGTGTCCTTCAAAATTTTTGATTTCATATTTGTAATGCTCTCCCACACCGATTTCAGGAATAAACAACTCCCAAATTCCGGTGGGGCCTTTACGCATTTGGTGTTTCCGCCCATCCCAGAGGTTGAAATCTCCGAGCAATGAAACATTACGGGCGTTGGGTGCCCAAACTGCAAAATAAACACCTTTAACACCGCCTATTTCCGTGGGGTGCGCTCCCAATTTTTCGTATATTCGGTGATGGTTCCCTTCACTAAACAAATGCAAATCAAAGTCTGTCAAGTTGGGAGAGCGGAAGGCGTAAGGATCATAAGTGACACGCTCATTTTCCCCTTCTTTAATCCGTAACTGGTAGTTTGCCAGTTCTGAGGTTTCAATAGTGCATTCAAAAAAATGGGGATGATGCACTGCTTGCATTGGGTATTCTTTCCGTTGTTCAGGAAGAACCACCCATACTGCACTTGCATTTGGTAGGTAGGCCCGCACAGCCCAGACAGTTTTGCCATCTTGTTCTATGGGATGAGAACCTAGTATTTCAAAGGGATCGTTATGCTGATTCCAAACGATGCTGTTAACCTGTTCAGGGGCGATCGTGGTCATTGACATGAAGCTACCTAAGTGAAATAACGTGATTGACTGGATCTACTTTTTTAATATCTATGTATATTCTTTACATTTATTTGCAATTTTGTCGCCACCGTTATCGTACATCAGAATGGGGCATTGGGCATTGGGCATTGGGCATTGGGCATTGCTAATCTATCAAAAATTTAAAAATGGGAAAAACTGAAGTAATGTTTTACGTAGGCGAAGCAAGAAAATCTGATCCCGAATTTTTGGGTCTAGTTTTGGTGGTGGGACTTCTTGAAGCTGCGCCTGTAATTGAATGTATTCAGCTGCCGTTAGGAATTTTCCATCAATTGGCGATCGCGCTTCTATGATAATCTCTGTCCTTAATATTTCCTCTGGCGTATCCTCTGGTGGCGGTAATGCTATGACTATTGCTCCCCAATCGCCACTTACCACAATAAAAGTTGCAATAATCACAATCAATCCAAAGATTTTTACTGCCTTTCCCGCTTTAACTCTCCCCATCGCCTGAACTGCGTTTACAACGCAGCATGAAAATCTGTTTCCAAATTCCAAATTCCAAATAAAAATCTGGCAACATCAAGGCATATCACTATGTCTCTTCTAACACAGAATAGACTACAGGGAATGCTCTTGAGCAATTGCCAGCGATCGCAATGAATTATTTTTTCCTCTCAAAACTCAGAAGTCTAAGCCATTCCAAACACTAAATCAGGGAAATATTTTACCCCCAAGATGGCTTAGATATATGCAACTTAACTCCCTTTTCCTTGGAATAAGGTTCGGTCAGGCGAGAATTTCAGGCGGACACTGGTTGAGGAAGTAATCCTGATCACCAGTGTCCTTTACTTGCTGCCCTACTTAGCTGATATTTGAGCAAACTCTGGGCTTCTGATACACCAATAGAAAGAATATAGGTTTCTAGATGAACCTCATTAATCCAAGCTATATGGTGACGAACGTTCTTACTAAGCTGTTTTGGGCATGATTTAAACTAAAGCTTAAAATGCCTTATTTAGGAGTAGCAGTAGGAGATTTAGGAGTTGCTGCGGGGGTAGTTGCGGGGGTAGCTGGGGTAGTAGCAGCAGGTGTAGACCCAGCAGGTGCATCAGTTGGTTCACCTGTAGCAGATGGAGCACTAGTACCACCACCACCAGTACCACCGCCTTCACAGGCACCGAGAATTGTAGCGAGACTTAACATTAGAGCAAAACCAAAGATTTTTGTTTTCATAACTCCTCTTTCACCAATTGTGGCTAGAACAATTTTTCGCCTGTTGAATACGATACCGTATTTATTGCTTTTTTTTAAATGCTGGAAGATTACATGCTTAAAAAAACAATCCCTTGGGGTATTATTTTTCAGATTATTTGTCATTCAGCCATCTGATTAGTTTCTCTTAACTCAGGAGCAAAACAGAAATTACCGAGTTTTCTAGCAAACCGAGCTATCATAGCAAAAATTTTATTTTTTTCATGGAGTATTGCACCTTGCTGCCCCGCATTGCCATACTTTAAGTGCGATACCTAAAGGGGAAGCTGTCCAGTTGCTACTTACTGATTGCAAACATTGGTACAGCTACCTATTAGAACAGTTAAAAGGGTGTAGTCTGTTCTGTGTGCTTATTGCCCACAGAAAGGGATCATAACCTTAGCAAAAATAGACAATCAAGAAAATCAATCTAAAGTACAGTATTTTTCATCTAAAAAAATTTATGGTAGTTGCTCGTAAATCTGCTATTTCTACAAAGGGTAATTGGTTCCGGCGAGATTCTATCCTTTCTTTAGGGAGGCGACGCTCTAAGGCTATGGAGTCGGCAGCAAGGAACGCTTCTACACCAGCGACTCCAGCCACACCCGCATCCTCTAGAAGACAACAGCGTTCCACAAATCAGGCAGCTATACCCAAATCGGTGAAAGAGTTGGGTAAACAACAAATGCCAAATCTCAATGAGGAGTCCAGCGCAACTCAGAAGAATTTAGGGGTAGATTTTCTTCGCCTTCCCACAATGCCTAATTCTGGAACAGCACCCTTATGGTTGTTGCGCTTGTACACCTTTCATCGTTATTCGACAGTTTTGGCGTTCTTGTTAGTAGCATCGACACTTGCTGTTTATGGCTGGACGGTATATTCTCAAGAGCTTTGGGGTAAGTCATATCGCAGACTGCAAAACCTCCAACGTCATGAACGGATGTTAACGACAACCAATGCCACGTTGACAAATAAAATGGCTAAGGAAGCCGAACAACCAGCAACAGGGCTTGTATCGCCAACTCCTCAAGGGATGATTTTCTTGTCTCCACCATCTCACAGTCCTAAGCCAACATCGTCTGACATAACGCCAAGTTCCCAAACGCAACAGCAAACGCTCTCGCCACTGGGATACTAATCGTAATTCGTAATGACGCTCGTTCGCGCCAGCGTGCCGTAGGCAAGACTCGCTAACGTAATTCGTAATGATGCTTGTTCAGCTTTTGCGCTTTATTTTGAAGAATTGGTAACAGGCTAAAAGTCATTAGTCATTTGTCATTAGTCGTTAGGACTCAGACTTGTGGCTTATGACAAAAGACAAATGACAAAGGACAAACTTAATGCAGAAGTCACCAAGCAGAACAAAATTAAGAAAGTTTCGGAATCCAGTATTCAAAAGGCAACCGAAGGGTTCTAAACAAGGGTTGTTGAGGACACTTGTCTCTAATATCCAAAACCAAACATCTAACACCAAGTCCCGACTGTTTATAGTCTGGGGCGTATTAATGACAGCAGGATTGGGGCTGGGTATCAACTTATATAATCTGCAAATTGTCAAGGGGTCAAAGTTAACTCAGCAGGCACGAAACCAGCAAATGGTGAATTTGCGACCTTTTATGCCCCGTCGCCCAGTGGTAGATCGCAATAATAATCTGTTGGCTATTGACCGTCCTGTATATACTTTGTACGCTCATCCTAAGCTGTTTAATAAGTCTAATGAAGAGATGGCAGAGCGGCTTGCCCCAATATTGGCAAAAGATACTGCTGACTTGGTGAAAACTTTTGAAAGCAAAAGAAGCGGAATTATACTTGCTCCAGCCCTACCAGAAGAAATTATCGACCGCGTGACTTCTTTGCGCTTAAATGGCTTAGAGTTAATTGAAAAATACTCCCGATTTTATCCGCCAGACGATTTGGTTTCTGACGTGGTGGGCTACGTGAATCTTGACCGTCGTGGTCAAGCAGGGGTGGAATACTCTCAAGAGAAGTTATTAGAACGTCCTGTGCAAACGGTACGGCTCAGTCGTGATGGTAATGGGGTTCTGATGCCTAATCATGCCCCGGAAGGTTTTTTGCATTTTGATGATTTGCGACTGCAACTCACTATCGATAGCCGTCTGCAACGAATTGCCCGCGTTGCGCTCAAACAACAAATGGAGAAGTTTGACGCTAAACGTGGGGCGGTAATTGTGATGGATGCCTTGGATGGTTCCTTACTCGCCCTGGTTTCTCAGCCTACCTATAACCCTAATGAATACGCGAAAGCTAATATTTCGCTATTTAAAAACTGGACAGTGGCGGATCTTTATGAACCGGGATCGACTTTTAAGCCTTTGAATGTGGCGATCGCTCTAGAAAATGGCATCATCAAGCCAGATGATATGTTTAATGACTCCGGTTCTATCCGAGTAGCTAATTACACCATCAAAAATGCGATGAATAATGGTAATGGGCGAATCAGCATCGCTCAGATTTTACAATATTCCAGCAACATTGGCATGGTGCAAATTATCCAACGCTTAAAGCCTTCAATCTACTACAACTGGCTAGAACGCTTGGGGCTAGGACAAAAAGTTGATACAGATTTACCTTTTGAAGTTGGCGGGCGGCTCAAAAGTCAAGAAGAATTTATCGCTTCGCCAATTGAAGCAGCTACTACTTCCTTTGGGCAAGGCTTTTCTATGACACCGTTACAGTTAGTACAAATGCACGGTGCTTTAGCCAATGGCGGTAAGTTGGTTACACCCCATGTAGTTCGAGGGCTGATTGATACCAAAGGGCAGATGCATGATTCACCAGATCGCACTATACCACGCCAAATTTTCTCAGCCGCAACAGCCCAAAAGGTTGTAGAAATGATGGAAACTGTGGTTAATGAAGGCAGTGGTAAGGCGGCACAAATTCCCGGATATCGCATTGCTGGTAAAACTGGTACAGCCCAAAAAGCTAGTCCTAATGGCGGCTACATCAAGGGTGCTAGAATGACCAGCTTTGTGGCTATTTTACCAGTGGAATCTCCTCGCTATGTAGTGTTCGCACTGGTGGATGAGCCAAAAGGAGAAAGTGCTTATGGTTCTACTGTCGCCGCACCAATTGTAAAGTCGGTAATCGAAGCACTGATTCCTCTTGAAGAGATTCCGCCTAGTAAGGCAGTTGAGCAACAGCCGAAAACGCCATAGATAGTGGGGAGTAGAGGTAATACGGTTCGGTTAAGATCCCCCCGCCTACAGCGACCCCCTTAAAAAGGGGGTAAAAGATGGTTATAAGCCCCCCTTTTTAAGGGGGTTAGGGGGATCTTCGAGGAATAAACCGTATTGGGAGTAGAGAGGCACAATAATAACAATTCCCAATTCTGAATGCCCCATTCTAAACTTAATCTTTGTCTATAACCAGGGAAAGAGGTAGAGAAAGCTACTCGTGTGGGAAGTTAAGTATTACAGATGAAATTAATTTCTGACTTTTCCATAGCTACCGAAGATTCCATGCAAAGCAATTTAGTTATATTTCCTAACGCTGGAACTGCGAATAAAATCGCCCAAACAGAACAAGAAACAATTATCAAATACGACCGGGCTGAGGAGCAATTTATAGAACTGCTAGCAATGGAGGATTTGGATCGTCACCTGGATGTAAAACCTGCAATAGCTAGTGAGTTTGAACAGGCGCTCTCAACGGCAATTCACGCCGCCTATAAAAACGATCGCTCTGATGAACAGGCTCACCGTTTTCTCCAGCGCATACTTTATCGAATTAATCGGCTCAAGCTGTTTTGGTACGACGATTTGCGGCACTATACCAATGAGCGATCGCTTTATTTATGCTTATGTCTTGACAAAATCGAAGCTGCTTGGCAAAGCTGGGAGCTGGCGCATATCGATGTAGCAGCGCTGCAAGAATTGGATGTAAAACATGCTTTAATTGAGCGTGCATCTGCCGATTTAAATCCGCCTTTGTCGGAGAGTAGCCGCTATATCCGTGAGGAAATGACTGAAGTTGGTTATCGTCGCCTGCTAGCGATCGGTTCCTTTGATGGCTTGGTTGAAGGTAGTCGTCTTTGCTATGTATTGGGTGGTGCTGCTAATGAAGTGCAGTGTACGCTGGTGCGAGTACTACTAGAAGAATACGGTAATGGTCGTTTATCCCGCAAGCACTCGACATTTTTTGCCCAAATGCTGGCTGAGTTTGGGATGAACACTGAACCAGAAGGATATTTCGATTTAGTGCCTTGGGAAGTTCTAGCTTGTGCTAATCATAATTTTTTGACTACCGATCGCAAACGCTATTTTCTCCGTTACAGTGGGGCGTTGACATATTTTGAAGTGGCTGGCCCTGCGGCTTACAAAAACTATCTGGCGGCAGCGCAACGATTGGAACTGTCTGAGGCGGCAATGGGTTATTGGGAACTGCACATCAGGGAAGATGAACGCCACGGTCGTTGGATGTTAGATGATGTAGCTTTGTCTCTAGCAGAAAAGTATCCCAATGATGCATGGGAACTGTTGCTTGGGTATGACCAGGAGAAACTAATGGGCGATCGCGCCGCTAATGCTGTTGTGCGATCCATACGCGAAGCAACACAATCTCCCTCACTCATCTGAGAAATACCAAAAATTAGAAATTACAAATAGCAGGTTATTTTTAGGATTTTAATTTGACATTTCTAAGTCCTTTTATATCTAGTTCACCTGCAAATCTCTTTATTGAGCAACATCTTGCTAAAGGAACAGTTTTTTATTGCCTTAATGGTAGTAAAAAATTTTCTCTGCTGATTACACATTACAAATTGATTGCAGTCAAATGAAAGATATCTTTTTTTGCCCTGAAGAATCTAATTTCTACTCAAACTGTTTAGAAAGCTTTGTGATCAGAAATTGTAAAAATTCTGAATCTATTGTAGAGTTTGGTTCAGGAGATGGTAGCCCTGTAATCAACTCCTTATTGAGAAACAAATTTAATGGCGTAATTCAAGGATTTGAATTAAACACTTCTGCCTGGAAAGTCGCAAATTCAACCATTGATGAATACAATCTCACGAATAAATATATAATCCATAATTCATGTTTGTTTAATTCATCTCAACCCGATGCCGAGTATCTTGTAGCCAATCCACCCTATATACCCGCACCAGATGACGATATTTATATGCCGCTCTTATTTGGGGGCGTAGATGGAGCCACACTTACCAACGATCTTTTATCGTTAGATTACGAAAATGTCTTGGTTCTAATATCTAGCTTTTCTAATCCAATAAATACGTTGAAGATCGCAAAACAAAATGGTTATTATGTTCAAAATTTCATGGTGTTACCTTTGCAGTTCGGCTACTATAGCTCTGAGCCTAAAGTCAAAAAACACATAGAAGAACTCCGAAAGCACAAAATGGCATTTTATTCTGGCAATTATTATTTTTTAGCTGGCGTTTTATTTACAAAATTCCAGGATTCTATAATTGATTTATCTAATCAATTAGCTCAGGTGATGACTAGTTTGTGAAAACTGACAACGATCGCCATCATCACTGGTAAAGTCAATATTCTGTCTCGAAATTGTTTTTTTTCTTCGTTTTTATACAACCTAACCTACAAATGTTCAAAACCTACGCAGTATTGAAAAGGATTGTAAGTTAGTTCACGGGTTGTTACAACTATAAATCAGGTTTGCGATCGCTCGAACTAATTTAGCTGGTTCCACAGGCTTGGTGATATGCTGACCAAATCCGGCGGCAATTGCTTGTTGATAGTCAGCCTCACTAGCATAAGCTGTCAGAGCGATCGCTGGAATTTTCCCCCCTTGTTCTGGTGACATCGTTCTGATTTGACGCATTAACATATAGCCATCTATTTCCGGCATTCCAATGTCGGTTAACAGCAGATTTGGCTGGAACTGAAGCAAAGCTTGTAATGCTTCTACAGCCGATGCTACCTGAGTTACTACCGCGCCAGATTGTTCCAGAATGAAAGCAATTAACTCTCGCGTATCACGCTCATCGTCTACAAGCAGAACTTTTACCCCATTTAGATCGGGTAAATTATCAGGTTGTCTATCAATTTGCTGGCTATCTGGATGAATCTTAATTATCGGTAGCATAACTGTAAAAGTTGCTCCCTGTTCTTCCCCCAAACTTTCTGCCTTAACTATGCCTCCATGTAGCTCAACGATGTGACGAACAATAGCTAATCCTAATCCTAATCCCCCAAATTTTCTGGTAGTTGCACCATCAGCTTGGCGAAAGTAGTCAAATACGAATGGTAAAAAATCTGGACTAATTCCCTTACCTGTATCACTGACTTGAAGTTGAGCCTGAGAACCAACAGACTTTAAACTAATTTCTACCTGTCCACCTTCGGGTGTAAACTTAATCGCATTGGAAAGGAGATTCCAAATAACTTGCTGCAAACGACTGGAATCACCTGTTACTAGTAATTTTGAATTACAACTTTGGGGCGCTGGGAGTGCAACTTGAATTTGGGATTTGAGATTGTCGGCTTGGTTGTTAAAATCGATAGATTCTAAATTTCTCTGAGAATTTTCTAATCCCAAATCTAAAATCGTAAATCGCAAATTGATAGATTTAGCTTGGGCGGATAGACGTACAGTTTCTATTGCTGCTGCGATCGCAGTTTCTAGATTCACAGGAGCAATATTCAAACTCAGTTTACCTTGCAAAATGCGAGAGACATCCAGCAAATCTTCAATTAGTTGAGTCTGAAGCTTGGCATTGCGCTCAATAGTTTCGAGGGCGCGAGTGGTGGTTGCTTCATCATACTTTTTAGTTTGCAGTAACTTCGACCATCCCAAAATCGGGTTTAACGGCGTGCGAAGTTCGTGAGAAAGAACCGCCAAAAATTCATCTTTAATCCGGTTAGCTTGGACTAATTGCTCTTTTTGCTGCTGTAATGAATCCATCAACTGAGCGCGTTCCAGAGCAACCGCCACCTGATCGGAGGTTGCTTGCAGTAGGGCAATTTCCCCAGAGGTGAAGCGGGTACGAGTGCGGCTGGCAAAGGAGAGGACACCAAGCAGTTTTCCCTGAGCAATTAACGGTTGCCCTGCATAGGCTGTGATTTGCAAAAACTGGAGGAGGCGGATGTGGGCATTTGGATGAGTAGAGTTCAACACATCATTAATGACAATTTGACGGCGTTCTTGCGCTATTAGTCCGCACATTTCTTGATTAAATTCCAAGTATTCAATTGCTTGAAATACTTCATCAGTAATGCCGTTCCAAGCTACTAACCGAAGTTTCTGCTGATTTTCGTGCGTCTCAATTAGATAGTGGAAGTAGAAATGCAAATCCATCTGCGCCGAGAGTTTGCTAAACAAGCTGTTCATTAAATCCAATGGGCGCTCGGTTGAAAGCAAATCACTGGTGGTTTCAGAGAGCAGTTTGAGTCTTTCACTACGCTCTTGCAAAGCAAGTTCAGCAAGCTGACGTTCACGAAGGATGCGTTCGCGTTCGGTGATGTCAACTGCAACCCCTCCGACAAGACGTTGCCCAGATGCATTTGCAATGGGAAACTGGTATACCAAAAATTCTCCCAGAGTGCCATCTGTGCGTGGGGCAGACTCGATGGTTTGAACAACCTGATTCGTCTGGGCAACTATTCTAATGTTATCGATAAAGGGTTGAGCGATTTCGGCTGAGTATAAGTCAAAAATATTTTTATTAATCGCTTTATTTGTTGCTACATCAAATATGCTCCGATAAGTTGGACTGAGATAAAGTACACGCCCGGCTGCATTGGTAATCCATGCTGCGGCTGGAATATTGTGCATAAAAGCTTGAAATTGCTCTTGACTCTGACTCAGCGCTTTTTTAGCTTGCTTGAGATCGCTAATATCGAGAATGAATGCGACTGAATTCTGCCGAGATTTTCCTAAAAGGGAGTAGCCAACTACAACTGGGACAATAGAACCATCTTTGCGAATACATTCTTTTTCATAAGGTGTACAGGTTCCCTTTGCTGTGGCCTCGGCAATAGCCAGTTCATCTAAATATTGGTATTCAGGAAGAGTGATATCAGTCCACCGCAATCTCCCAGCTTTGATATCTGCTTGGGTATAGCCCACAATTCGTAAGAATTCGTCGTTGGCTTCAGTGATGCTACCTTTGACATCGCCAAAGATAATGCCAACTATATTTGCTTTGACAAAACTTCTGAGCCGTTCTTCACTTTCTTGGACTGCTTTTTCTGCTTGCTTGCGTTCACTAATATCTGTAGTGCTACCAACTATACGTACTGGTTTTCCATTAGCATCCCGTTTTACCACTATTCCCCGATCGAGTACATGTATGTACTTGTTGTCCTGGTTGCGAATACGATACTTAGCAGTGTAGCGATCGCCATTTGCCAAAGCAAGTACCGTTTCCTCTTCTACACGCTGCAAATCTTCTGGATGAACAAGTTCACGCCACCAATTAGCTGTTGGTTCAGCAATGCCGAGGGAATAGCCCAAAATTCGGGTTAATCCATCGGTTCTTTCAACTGTATCCTGTTCTAGATTCCAGTCATAAATAAGACAGTTTACCGCAGATGCTGCTAATTCAAAACGCTCGTTAGCTAATCTCAGCCGTTCTTCTTTCTCCCGCAAGATTTGTTCGGCTTGTTTGCGTTCGCTCAAATCAACAACAAAGCCAATGACACTTTCTTCACTATCTTCCACAAGGACAGAACCGAGCAAAACGGGAACTCTTGTACCATCTTTGCAGATATATTCTTTCTCAAAAGGTTTACAGACTCCAACCGTTCTCAGTTCTTCCACTGAACGTTCACTCAATAGAAGATACTCAGGTGGGGTAATCTCACGCCACTTCATTTGGTTAGCAGACAAATCTTCTCGCGTATAGCCGACCATTTTCAAAAAACCATCATTGGCTTCGATGATGGAGCCGTTGTTTATATCAGTGACAATGACTCCAATGATGTTGGATTCTGCCAGTCGCCTAAACTGCATTTCGCTATTTTGCAACAATTTCAGGCTTGTCTCTGCCTTGCGTCTAGCAGTTCGCAACTTTGAAGAGAGGGCGGTAATTAAGAAGGATACTAGTGAGAATGTGGTTAATTGTACTAAGACCTTCAGGCTGAGAAAATCGAACGAGTAGATTGGCTCGATTAAAAAATAGAGCGCGGTTATAACAGATAATGCGATCGCTAATACTCCAAGTTCCATGCCGCCATAACAGGCGCTGATTGCCACAGCAGCATAAAATAATGTAAATACGCTCGGCTCGAAGACTGGTAGCAATAGTCCCGTTAGCAGCAGTGCCGCTATGACTGCCACAACCATCACACCATAAGTTAGTAACCAAGAGCGCATTATCAAAATTTTTTCTGGTACTTTCAACATCATCTTAAGAGTCCTCCGATTGCTCTGCTTTTAGGAGATACTCGTTCAGTAGTCTTTTGCCTGGTTCACCCATCTTTTGTAACATTTCTTCAATCAGCTTGAGTGCCATCTGTGAAGGCACTGTAGATCCGTTCTCCCAGCGATTGACTGTTCGCAGCGAAACTCCCAACTTAGCTGCAAACTTCTCCTGGGAGAGATCGAGTTGCTGCCGAAGTTCACGGATTAAATCTGAAATTTTTAGTGGCTTTCCTAATTCCATAATAGGAAGATTAAGACAGGTGTCTCGCCATTTGGCTCCAACTTTCGGAGGAATTTGAAGAATCATTAGTTAATATTAATTTCATCTTTTGGCGAAATCCAGTATCATTCATTAGCCTTCATTGGCTGCTGTCCACTGATTTAACATCCTCTGGGATATCGCAGTCTGCTTTGATTGCTGAATTTATTTGTGTAAGTAGCCAACAGGCAAGAGATATAGGAATAATATTTGATTTTTGAAATATACGTAGGGTGCGTTATGCCTCTGGCTGAGGTGAGGTTAAGCTGTACCTCAGTTGCTTAGTAAGCGCTATACAGCAATCCTATTTGATTTGTGAAAATTGAGAGGCTCAGATCCCCGACTTCTTCGAGAAGTCGGGGATCTTGTTGTTCACGAATGATTTAGGACTGCTATAGTGCAAATTTAAAAGAGGCGTGTTAAATTATTATCCTTCATACTGAAACTTAGTTTTTTATATTATAAATACTCTCCTTACTGGAGTTTAGACTAAAAGCGATATGAGAGAACGCAAACCAAATGGAATTAGAGGTTAAAAATATTATCTTGTCAGTCTCAAAGCATCCGCG
>NZ_JBALDL010000014.1:0-16885 GCF_036917465.1 Nostoc sp. | reverse complement strand
ATAAATTAAATTATTTATCTCTTGATTATGAATGTTTTATTTGGAGAAATCGGCAATATAGGCTCAACTTAAAACCACACAATAACGCAATTATTGGCTTTCCGGCTCTCTAGCTGATGACTAATTGTAACCACAAATACTCTTTGTAAATTAATTCCTCAGCGCAAGTAAATTGGCCAGATGTATGATATTCTTTATTTATAGGGAATCTAAAACAAGGACGAAAACTCCTTAGGTTCCTTTGAAGTGAGTATCAGACCAGCCTCATCATTTATTGGTGACGGCATAACGTTAATCGAAGTGGAGCAAAACCGCCTAAAAATCGGTTTTTCGTTTGGCGAAACTGTTGCCATAAACTAGGCTGGACTGATTTTTCTATGTATCTTTCTTCAAAGATAAATAGTGTTTGTCTTGCTGTAATAAAACAGAAACTTCTCATTCACCACTGTAGTTGTAGAAGTTTCTTGAATTCTTATTAACAAGATTACGACTATTTTTTAGCACCCTTATTGTATCTCGCATCCCATTAATATCTACTGCTACATCTGTAAAAAGGTGTTTAACTTCTAGCAGATAACTGCAATATTTGTAGTGCTGGATAGACGGCTGATTTCCACACTCTGATTACGTTGATGCTGTCACAATCTGGGCAGTGAACTATTTCAAAAACTACAACTTCAATTTTATTCAACACTCTACTTGATTACACCATAATCTGGGAGCCGAATCAACAAGTCTGCGCCATTACCGAGGTTTTTATGCGGAAGATTGCTATTTATGGAAGAGGGGGAGTTGGCAAATCCACAACGACTCAAAATGTAGTGGCTGGACTGGCTGATATGAGCCGTAAGGTGATGGTTGTAGGGTGTGACTCGAAAGCAGACTCCACCAGGCTGCTTTTGGGGGGATTTCACCAGAAGATTGTACTTGATACTTTGCGTAAAGAAGAAGATGATGATGACATCAATTTAGAAGACTTCCGTCAGGAGGGATGGGGGAAGACGCTGTGTGTGGAATCGGGTGGGCCGGAACCTGGTGTGGGATGTGCTGGTAGAGGCATTCTGACATCTATTGGGTTGCTGGAACAACTTGGTGCTTATGATGATGCAGTTAGACTTGATTATACATTTTATGATGGTCTGGGTGATGTGGTATGCGGTGGATTTGTCATGCCCATTCGTGAACGCAAAGCTCAAGAAATTTACATTGTCACTTCTGGGGAAATTATGGCAATGTATACCGTCAACAACATCTGCCGAAGCATTCAAAAGTATGCTCCAATAGGCGGTATACGTCTGGGAGGATTGATTTGTAACTCTCGCAAAGTTGATGAGGAAGACGATCGCATCAAAGCTCTTGCAGAGGAACTGGGGACTCAAATGATCTACTCCATACCCAGAGACAATATGGTACAACGGGCAGAGTTCCACCGCAAGACGGTGATTGAGTATGCTCCTGAGTGTGAACAGGCGCAGCACTATCGCAACCTGGCAACAGCAATTGACCATAACACAGATTTTGTAACTCCGAAATCTATGTCTAACGATCGCATTGAGGAACTGCTAGTGAAGTTTGGGTTGTTCGGCTAGGACGATGCAGTAGGGATTATCCCTAATACAAGGTATCTGGAGCAATTGGCAACCTCTGACTCGAAAAAGCAGAAAAAACTGCGTAAGTTTCTTACCACTATTTGAGAAATCGACGTAACCACGTCAAAATTTATCTACCTCATTGAAGGAGTAGAACTTATTATGTTGACTGAAGAGGTATTAGTCCAAAAATTTACTACCGTAGTCAAGGGACGCTATGCCAAAGTAGGCGAGTTGCTCCAGTACTGCCATGTCGAACTCGTAAACTCTTACTGGGGCTGCCCTCCAAAACTTATACAACATTTTGTTGTTTTTTATCCTAATATGCTATTTGCCTCAATTAATGCCAACAAAGACGTTTTTAGAGGCGTTGCCGAAGATTTGGGGATATCGAATGCTGTTTGCATAAACGCCACACGCATTATTCGCGATCCCGTCTCAAGGTTGAAGGAAAAGAACCCGATCTTATGGTTGGAACTTCAATGGGTGGCGGTGCCAATTAAAAAAGGCAATTGGCATCTAGATCAGGACTTACCGCACTTGGACTAAAGATAAGATTTTTCACGACTTATATACAGATAACAGAAAATTGTAGACGCATACTCTAGATCGAAGCAAGCGGGAGCGGAGCGTCTCTAATATCTGCGGCTTGCCACAGGCTACAACAGAGAATGCAGTATTTCGGCTTCTCTGCGAGACGCTGCGCGAACGCTCAATAACCGGATACGGAGGAATAAGAGTTTGAGGCTTTTTTGCGTAATTCCTATTTTTGTAACGCTTGGCTAGCAAATGATGAAAAGGCGATCGCTAGCTTCGCCTACTTCAACGCTAAAATAGTATCTAAAGATGCAAGGATTTTAGCGAAGTGTATGCTATGCTTGCAGCAGATAAGCGAAATTGTCAAAACATCAATATGTCTGACAACAAAAACGCCATTCCACTAGAAAACCTTGCTATTGCCCTAACAATTTAAGTTTGTCCGTTGCGGCTTTTTCTAACGGAGAGATACAGCCTCATGAAACTGGATGTGAATCTTTGCAACAACCTGAAGTCAATTAGAACTCGCTTAGGCATGAGCCAGCAAGAATTGGCCAACATCGCTGGCGTAACTCGTCAGAGTATTGGTGGTGTGGAATCTGGACAATATGCTCCTTCTGTTGCTATGTCACTGCGTTTAGCCAAGGCGCTTGGTTGCCAAGTCGAGGACTTATTCTGGTTTGAGCAAGATTTACCAGAAGTTGAGGCAATTCTTACCGGATCAGCCCCTAAGCAACAGCAATTGCGAGTTAGTCTAGCGCGGGTTGGGGATCAATGGATAGCTTATCCCCTCGTTGGGAATGATGCTTTTCGGATCGAAATGATTCCAGCTGATGGTGAGACAGTTGCGGTGAGTCGCCCCATTGTAGGGACTGGGGTTAGCGCAAGCGGTAGCAGTAGCGACGCGTCATCCGTAAGAGTGAAAGGGTTTCCCGGCATCAGCAAATTGCCATTAGCGTCAGAGGTAACTACTAACGAGCGTCACTCGGAGGGTGAAGCACAGAGCCAGATCGGTACAAATAAAGTCCAGGTTCGGCTTCTGGATGATATAGACAAACTGCACAATACAGTTGTGATTGCTGGTTGTACACCTGTACTTTCCCTCTTGGCAAGAGCAACTGAACGTTGGCATCCAAAACTGCGAATTCATTATCGTTTCGCCCACAGCACAGCTGCATTGCGTAGTCTTTGCCGAGGTGAAGTTCACATTGCAGGAATGCACTTATATGATGCTAATACTGGGGAGCATAATATCCCCTTTGTGCGGAAAGCATTAACAGGTAAGAGTGCCGTTTTGATTACCCTTGGAGTTTGGGAAGAAGGTTTGTTAGTCCCACCAGGAAACCCAATGGGAGTTAAAACAGTTTCCGACTTAGTAGAATTTGGAGCTACTATTGTCACCCATGAAGTAGGTTCTGGCAGTCGGATGCTTTTAGAACGGAAACTCCAAGAAGAAGGAGTGCCATTGCATAAAGTTAAAGGATCTGACCATATCGTTCACAGCCATCAAGATGTTGCCTTATCTGTAGTCTCAGGAATCGCTGATGCAGGTATCAGTACGGCATCTATAGCTGCTGCCTTTGGGTTGGGATTTATCCCCCTTCATCGGGCGCGATATGACTTGGTGATTATTAAAGAATACTTGGAAGAAGAACCAGTAAAGCAGTTTCTCAGTATTTTGGGACATCGCCTAGTCCAATCGCAATTAGAAATTCTTGGTGGCTATGATATTAGCAATATTGGGGAAGTTGTCGCAAATATTTAAATAATTCGTAATGGGCTATGCCCCACTACGCTAACGTAATTCGTAATTATTAACCCACGGCTAAGGAATATGTCTTTAAGTTTCCAAAACTCTAGTTAGTTCCTCTGTGTTTCAATTGCGAATTCCTCAAGTAAATCAAAATCACCCAACAAGTTAGCCGCTCATGAATCATCATTTCTCAATGAACAAACATCCGATTCAAATTAACGATACAACCTTACGAGATGGCGAACAAGCGGCAGGTGTAGCCTTTAACGTTGAAGAAAAAATTGCGATCGCCACTTTTCTTGATGCTATTGGTGTTCCAGAATTGGAAATTGGCGTTCCAGCAATGGGACAAGAAGAAGCAGAGTCAATCAAAATCATTGCCAATCTGGGATTAAAGTCCAAATTACTGGGGTGGAACCGGGCTAATTTGTCTGATATTCAGGCATCGATAGATTGTGGTTTAGAACGGGTGCATATTTCCGTTCCTGTCTCGGAAATTCAGATTGCCGCCAAGTTTGACGGTAAGCAGCAGAAAATGCTAGATCGTTTGCGAGATGCAGTAAATTTCGCTTGCGATCGCGGTTTATCTGTATCTGTTGGTGGAGAAGATTCTTCCAGAGCCGATGAATCTTTTCTGTTAGATGTGGCATATTATGCTCAAGAGTTGGGAGCTTTCCGGTTTCGCTTTTGTGACACTGTAGGAATTCTCGATCCTCTGACTACTTACAGCAAAGTTCGCTCTCTTGTGCATCATCTATTTATTCCCATAGAAATGCATACGCACAATGACTTTGGACTGGCAATGGCAAACTCGCTAGCTGGTATTGAAGCAGGGGCGCTATCGGTTAACACTACGGTAAACGGGATCGGCGAACGGGCAGGTAATGCGGCGCTGGAAGAAATTGTGATGGCACTAAAACACATCTACCATATCCAGACGGGCATTGATACAAAACGGCTGCTGGAACTATCACGGTTAGTTGCTAAAGCTGCCAACTGGCCAGTTCCTCCCTGGAAAGCGATCGTGGGTGAAAATACTTTTGCCCACGAGTCGGGTATTCATGCTCACGGTGTGTTGCAAAATCCGAGTACTTACGAACCCTTTGCGCCGGAAGATGTTGGTTGGGAACGTCGCCTTGTTGTAGGCAAACATTCCGGTCGGCATCTGATATTCAGTGTGCTGCAAGAACATGGAATCACGCTCAGTCAGCCAGAGATTCAATCAGTGCTAGATGCTGTAAAGCACAAGTCAGTAAAAGTTAAGCGCAGTCTCACGGTTGAAGAACTTCTAAGTTTGGTTCCTCAAGGGTGAACGCACACATCTACCAAAACATTAAGTTGAATTGTGCTTTTACCCATCAACACATCAATATGTTTCAGTCAGTTTCACCAGAGAAGACTTGAATTAAAAGTGAAGTTGATTTAGAACACATAACAATTCCGTTAAGTTTTTGCTCACTATGATTGTATCAATTGCTAGAATATTACCAAATATGTTGGTATTGAATATGCCGAGAAAAGAGCAAGGATGGATCACTTTTCAATTGTCTCCAGAAGAACGGCAACTTCTAGAGCAGTACTGTCAAAATTTTCAACTCACTAAAACTGATGTGTTGCGCTCCTTGTTGCGTAGTCTCCAGCCAAAATTACTCAAACAGCAGGGGAAGCAGTTTGATTCTATGGAGGTTGATATCGAATTACTTTGAGTAGTGGTACGAGTTGTCTTAGGGACTTCCAAATAAAAAAATATTCAATTAACTCTTGTAGGGTGGGCGACACGAGAGCCATATCAACTGGGCGGGCAAGATGCCCACCCCACAATATTGGATAATTTATTTCTTGGAGTTCCCTTACACCTAAACAAATTTGCAATGGGGTTGGTAATCCCCTCTGAAATCGTCAAAAAGTGTTCAGGTTCAAAAGTTGAGTATGACAAATCCTACAAAACTACTGCGCTCGCCCTACGGTGAGATTCCTTTCAATTACGAAATTGGCTGGAACGATTTTCTAACTGTTCCGGTAATGAAACTTCTGCCGATTGAGCAGAGTTTCTTGGTGCAGAGATAAATCGGATTGTTGATGTTCCAATACCATTTGATGTCCAGGGTAGTCAGGATTGGTTAATTCTAGTAAAGCATTTTTTTCTACCATGCTTAATTTTCAGTCTATTCGTGCCACAGCAATGCAAAAAGTCCCATATAACTGGGCTTTGATAAAAAACCTGCTTTCACCAGAAGCAAGCTTAGAACTAACTGCGAGTTTTCCCCATGAGGAGTTTCGCCTGTCGGAGGGAGAGGGATATGGATACTCCTGGGGAAAGATGCTTGCCACTAGCGAAGATATTTCCTTGATGCTCAAATCTAACGATAATCGCTGGCGAGAGCGGATGGCACAAGGCAGACTTACTTATGACTTAAGACACCTCAGTAAAGTCTGGCAACAGTTGATAGAAGAACTGTGGACAGATTCTTACCGCGCAGCAATGGCCGAAATGTCTGGGTTGGAACTAAAGGACTGTGTAATGGATATTGGATTTCGCCGATATCAATTAGGACACTTGCATCACCCTCATACAGACGAGCCGAACAAAGTTTTAACTCATCTGCTATTTTTCAATCAACAATGGTCTGTAGACTGGGGAGGCTATTTGCGAATTCTTAAAGACTCCCAGCCGGAATCTGCATTCCAAGATATTCTACCCCTGAGCGATTCCTCAGTTGCGATCGCGCGTTCTGATAATTCTTGGCATACAGTAACTCCGCTTACTTGCCCTGAATCTGAATATCGGCTAGCTTTACGAGTTGCTTTTTTTCGGAACGATCGCCTTGCAAATTTCGGAAAAACCCAGCTAGCTGCGTAGCAGTTAAGGATTTTCTCTACCTTTGTCAGAAAATCAGCCTCCTGATTTTCTGTTTCTTCCTTGTTTCTCGTTGTTGGTAATCCCTTTGACTATGACTAATCCTACAGAACTATTGCGATCGCGCTACGGTGAAGTTCCCTTTAATCACGAAATTGACTGGAACGCCTCTCTAGAAACACTACTAGCTCACCGTTCAGTTCGGTCTTATCTATCCGATCCTTTACCACCAGGAACCCTAGAATGGCTAGTTGCAGCTGCTCAATCTGCTCCTAGTTCAGCTAATATGCAAACCTGGAGTGTGGTAGCGATTGAAGATCAAGAACGCAAAGCAGAATTATGCAAGCTGGCTAATAACCAAGTATGGATTAACCAGGCTCCTGTATTCTTGGTTTGGTTAGCAGATTTAGGTCGTCTGGCTCATATTGCTGACACTCGCGGACTAACTCCCGTAGCTCTGGATTACGTAGAACTGTTGGTTAAAGCCATAGTCGATGCTTCAGTCGCAGCGCAAAATGCAATTGTAGCTGCTGAATCAGTTGGTTTAGGAACGGTATATATCGGCGCAATCCGCAAAAGTACTCAAGAGGTAGCCACGTTATTGAATTTGCCACCTTTTGTATTCCCTGTGTTTGGGTTGTGTGTGGGTTATCCCAATCCTGAAGCACAACCTGTTGTTAAGCCGCGTCTACCTCAGCCGGCTGTATTCCACCGGGAAACCTATAAATTAGCAGAGCAAGATGAAGCGATCGCTCATTACAATGATATCATGAAAGAGTTCTACACTGAACAAAAGATGAATGTCCCTGGTGATTGGTCGCAACACTCAGCCGAGCGGATTGCCACTTTAGACTATTTGAAAGGTTGCAAAGATTTGCGTGAGACTCTGAATAACTTCGGCTTCAAGTTGTTATAAAGGGGTCAACAGCCAGAAGATACAAAGACAGGGTAAGCATCCATTGTACCTCTAGTTTTAAACAAGCTACGCGCAAGAGGATAACTTTTGATGTTTGCACCAAAGCTTCTGAGGCTTAAAGACTCACAACCCTACACCCAGTCTCAAAAGATGATTTCAGTGCGTAAGCCTAAAGGATAGATAAGGATAGATATAGAACTTACGTACTGTAACAAAATTACATTATTGCGATCGCCTCCGGTGGGCGGTTACGCCATCGCATACTCCTGCAAAGAAGCAAGCTACACGGAGCATCTTTAAGAGTTGCAATCTCAAGTTTTCAGTGCATAAATCCTAAAATAGACCAACCAACTTACCAGATATAGCAATTCTCCTGCTTGAAACCTTTGTACGAATTTGGGGAATCTGAAGGCATTTAAGCAGTCAAAAGACGAACGATTTAATGGGTATTCCAGCAAGCTTTATCTTTCAAAAAAGGCCTGAACTGTAAGAATCGCTCTTTACCTGAGAATTGCTGACTAAAAATGTAGAATTAACCCGCGAAACCAAAGGAACTTCAAACAATGAATAATCTATCTACCAAAGACCTCAACAGACTACGCTCTCAAGCCAAAATAATTATGAATCGAGTGGAGATTTTCATAGAAACTTACTTATTAGAAGCTCCCCCTGATGAAAAACTGATTAACGAAACCTTACAAGAGATCATCAAGGCTGCGAATAACTTAACAACCGCAGCATCCAAGATGAAAACCTCTGAAACTGTACATAACCTCAAGGGTTAAAAATAGTTGAATAGGGCTGAATGGAACCCCATATAGCAGTCCTAAACGATTCGTGAGTAACAAGATCCCCGACTTCTTAAAGAAGTCGGGGATCTGAGCCTCTCATACAGTTCCGTTAGCGGTAGCGGGGCGTTTAGCCCGTGCTGAGTAATCGATGCTAGATACTCATACCAATTTAATGTGAAGTTGCACATATCTTGATCCCCCTAAATCCCCCTTAAAAAGGGGGACTTTAATAGATGTTTTTCCGGTTTTCCCCTTATTAAGGGGAGCCAGCGCGGTCTTGGGGGTTTCCCCCATGAGCGACTGGCGTGGGCTAGGGGGGATCGAATTATATGCAGCTTCATAGAGAATTGGTATCAGCACTATTTCACTTATGGAGATAAATAAATCTGTTTTGTTAGGAAATACCATGCTAAAGGGGCTAAGTTTAAACTTAAATAACTGGTTACAAAGAAATACAATTGTACGTAATCTTGAATTTTTCCAAGACTTTATTATCATTTCTCTCTGTCTTGGTTTATTCTGTGTGATGCTCATCCGACTGGGAGATATGTTCTTCTCCTTTTTGAGTCCATTAGATTTACGGCAAGTAACATCTGATATCCTGTTCATTTTGATTTTAGTAGAGTTGTTCCGTTTGTTAATCGATCATCTACAACAACAGCGAACATCCGTGACCGCAGCAGTAGAAATTACTATTGTTTCTGCTTTAAGAGAGGTAATTTTACGTGGTGTTCTCGAAATTCCCCGCGACCAAATTTGGGGAATAGCTGTATTTTTAGTAGTGTTAACAGGAATCATGGTAGCTTTACCTTGGATATCTCGTTTTTTAGAACAGGTCAAAATTACTAACCCAGAAACAACAGAAAAAAAAGCAATTGTTGGTTGAAGATACTCTAGCTTATGATTCACTTGTAACCAGACATACTGTTTGAAAATTAGTTAGCGATCGCAAGTAATTTTGCTAGAGGTATGATATTCTTTATATATGGAGATGAAAAATCAAAGCTACAAAAATCTTCAAAAGAAGCCATACCTAAAAATTGTGAATATTAATGTTTAGAAGTTACTTTTTCGCTACTAACTATTAACTTCTAACTGATAGATGGATGAGAAGACAATGCTTGAGTATCTTACATCTTTAAACGACCACAATTTACCCTACCCAGATACGATTCATCCCATCATTGTCCACTTCGTAATTGCGATGGTGTTGTTTGCCTTTGTCTGCGATGTAATTGGTTATTTCACTGGTAAATCTCATCTTTTTGAGGTCAGTTGGTGGAATATGTGTGTCGCCACGATCGCTATCTTTGTTTATGAGAATTCATAGCCTGTATCTGCTATTTATATTGCCCAAATCTACTCTTATATCTCTCCTTTATCATGAACTGCGATCGCATTCCACAAAGCATCTGTAAACTACGTCACAATGACTAAAACTAAGCAGTCTAAAGCCATACTAGGAAATTTACTTTATTCTGCCAATTTTCTCTAAAATAACGCCACGTTGGGTAAAAATTCAGATTTCAGCATCTTGTCAATAATCCTTCTGAGCATCTGAATTGTCTGGAAAACAACATAAATGGTTGATTTCCTACTCAATGTTGCTTATACTTCCAATGTAAGATTTACTTGCGATAGTCAAAAATATTGGCACATAGATTGGTAGGAGAGTGCAATGATCAATCATCGGGTTGTGCGCGATGTGTGTTTGGTAAGTTTCCTGGCGATTCTTTGCATCGGCTTTGGTAGTAACCTAGTCAAGCAAAAGCCAACTATTGGACAGTCTCCAGTTAAGAAAGATGTGATCGTGGCGATGACAACCAGTATTGAGGATAGCGGGCTACTAGATGATTTAGTTCCGGCGATTGAAAAGAAAACAGGATATAAGCTCAAAAAGGTTGCAGTCGGTACCGGACAAGCTTTGGCTCTGGCTGAAAAAGGTGAGGTTGACGCGCTATTCGTCAATTCACCTAAAGCCGAACGCAAAGTTTTGGCAGGTGGTGCGGTGATTAATCGCCACTTGGTAATGCACAATGACTTTGCGATCGTCGGGCCAGATGTTGACAAGGCAAAGATCCGAGGGAAAAAGAATGCTGTAGAAGCATTCTCCCTGATTGCTAAAAACCAAGCATTGTTTGTATCGCGGGGTGATGACTCCGGTACTAATAAGCTAGAGAAAGATTTATGGAAACAGGCAAATGTCACACCTTCTGGCAGTTGGTATCAGCAAACAGGTTCAGGGATGGCGGAAACTTTGCAAGTTGCTAATCAAAAACTGGGATATACATTAGCGGATCGGGCAACATATATATTTCAGAAGAAAAACCTATCTTTACCAATACTGGTGGAAGGAGACAAGAAACTGTTAAATCTCTACCATGTTATGGAAGTAAATTCTCAGAAATTCCCTAGAGTGAATAGTCCAGGAGCTAAAGCGTTTATTAATTATGTCTTATCTCCTGAAGGACAGACACTAATTGCAGCCCACGGGAAAAAAGAGTTCAAACAACCGCTATTTTATGTTGATGCGGGTAAAACGGAGAAAGATTACGGCTTTTAAACAAACTTGAGCATCAAACAATGAGCCAAAGCATTGTTAAGTTTGAAGATAGTAGAAATTATTCTTTTCTATAGCAGGAGTAAACTCATGACAAACCAACAAAACTTGCCCACCGATCCACACCACCACACTGCGAAAATTAAAGGTAAGTTGAACGATCTGATCGCACACTTGCGTGAAGATGTTAACAAAATCGAAGATCCAAAGGCTCAGGCTCTTTTTGAGACTACAGCCGAAGTCCTCAAAGGTCTGGTGAATGCTTACAATGATTACGAGCAACACTCAGAGAAAGCCTGGAAATAAATTACTATAGAGTTTCCTAAGCAACTGAGCTACACCTAAATCTTTTTTCCTAAACGCCATCTACTCAAAGATGGCGCGACGATCGTTTTGCTGATGATTTATCGTAGTTGCACCCAAAGTCGGGTTTTCATAGCAAGTGTTCTTGTGTTACAACCCATTGCAGTTCTAACCACAAACGATGATCTGTCTGCCTTACCTTCGACATCATATCTCGCAGCAGATGTGTAGTATTTAGGCAAACAATCTCAACTAATCCCGCATATTCTACTACTTCTGTGAGTAATAGATATCTGGGCTTTGACACCAGCAATCAGATTGTCAGGGCAATAAATTGTGAATACAATCATCGAAGGAGCTTTAAAAGCTCTTGAGCTATTAACCGATGGCGATCGCGACGTTTTCCAGGTGATGACAATGACGTTGTTTGTATCTGGAACAGCTACAGCCATTAGCGTTTTACTAGGACTACCATTAGGAATGTGGCTGGCATTAGTAGATTTCGCCGGCAAGCAGACTCTGAATAGTTTGATTAACTTTGGTATGGGATTACCACCCGTGGTAATCGGTTTAGTGGTCAGTGTATTTTTGTGGCGGTCTGGCCCATTGGGAAACTTTGATTTGATTTATACACCCACAGCGATGATCGTAGCCCAAGCAATCATTGCTTTTCCAATTGTCGCTGGCTTCAGTTTTACAGCAATTATCAGTATTAATCCGAAACTACGCTGGCGACTGTTATCGATGGGGGCGACGCAGTGGCAAGTTAACTGGTTACTGATTAAGGAAGCACGGTTAGGGTTAATGGCTGCTGTCATTGCCGGTTTTGGTCGTGTTATCTCGGAAGTTGGCGCATCGATGATGGTGGGCGGCAATATTAAGGGGCAGACAAGAGTTCTGACTACAGCGATCGTCACGGAGGTAGGGAAAGGAAATTACGATGTGGCAATGGCGATCGCATACATCTTACTCATCATCACATACACCGTTATCGTGTTGCTGACTATCCTACAGCATGACAGGAAAATTCTATGAGTACTCACGAGTATGTCCTAAATATGCGACAGGTTAGTGTAGATAGCAAAACGCATAAAAATATCCTGTCAATTGAAAATTTTGCAGTCCGTCCTGGGGAACTCGTCGCAGTAATTGGCCCCAATGGCGCTGGTAAAAGCACTCTGTTAAGAACAATCAATCTATTGCAACCTTACCGTGGTGAGATGCAATTATTTGGGCAGGATGTCCGCAATGCCAATAAAACATTGTTGCGTCGTCGTTCGGCTCTGGTATTTCAAGAAACATTATTACTGGATGACACTGTTTTTAATAATGTTGCCAAAGTATTAAAGTTTCGGGGAACACCAACGCCCAAGATTCCGCAAAGGGTACATACTGCCCTTGCAACTTTTGGCTGCGAACACTTGGCAAAACGTTCGGCTCGTTCGCTGTCTGGTGGTGAAGCAAAGCGGGTTTGCATTGCCTGTGGTTTAGTTGCTGATTCCGAATTGCTGCTTTTGGATGAGCCTTCTGCTTCTTTAGATGTGGGGATACGTCCCCAGATGATCGAGAAAATTAGAGAGTGGGCGCAAGCTAGGGGATCAGCAGTCATATTAGTCAGTCATAATTTTACAGATATACTGCATTTTGCCGATCGAGCGATCGCTTTATTTGACGGCTGTATCATCCAGGATGATAACTTGGAAACCATCATCCGCCGACCAGCTAACGAGCAGCTTGCCAGACTGGTAGGGATAGATAATATTACTCCGTGTCGGGTAGAACGGAGTTGCCGTGGAAGTTTTATCAAACTTGCAAATGGAATAGAGTTTTTATATCCTGGGGAAATCACAAAGCCAATTACTGCATGTTGTTTATCTGGCGATACTTTTAATGTTTACGCTCCAAGTTCTTTAATGCAACACAAACCTGGATCGGTAATTATTGAAGGGCTAGTAGAACGGGTTTTAAATGGTATTGGAATTTGTAGTATTTGGGTTAAGGTGGGAGAACAAACTTTAATCGCCAGAGTGCCTCGGAATCATATATTTGGCAGTTTATATCCCCATGAAATGATTAAGCTGGCATTCAATCCTAAAGATGCACATTTTGTTTAAAAAAAATGGCGTTGTTGAATTCAGATACAAATCTAGCAGTTGTTGAGGTAATTTTCCTACCCGTCGTGGTTGTCAGCGCTTAGGGGTTATTATGATGAGGAGGAATGTAATCATGAAGTTAAGCCGAAAGCTGTGCTACTTAATGAGTGAAGATAACTGCGATGCCTGCGGGTGGCAATGCCAACGCCCCCTTTTGTCCGATACAATCGAAGCACCCTCACACTAAAAAACACTGTTATGAGCCAAACTGCAAGCGGTGTTCGCTGGACAATTCAAGATGTTGCAGCATTACCCGATAACGAATGGATTTGTTATGAAATTATTGACGGAGAATTGTTTGTGACGCGATCGCCTCATCATAAACATCAGCAGGTTACGGGTCGCATCTTTGCCGTCTTAGATAATTGGTCTTTGGAGAGTGGTTTAGGCGAAGCATCAATTATGCCAGGGCTAATCTTTTCAGACTCCGATAATGTGGCTCCCGATGTGGCGTGGGTGAGTTATGAGCGGTTAGCGCAAATTCAGGATGAAGGGGGGCATTTTCGAGGAGCGCCGGAATTGGTAGTAGAAGTGCTTTCTTTGGGAAAAGCGAATGAAGATCGAGACCGATTAGCCAAGTTGAAACTGTATTCAGTTCAGGGAGTGCAGGAGTATTGGATTGTCGATCGCATTACTCAACGAATCGAAGTTTATCGACGAGACAATGCTCAGTTAAAACAGGTGACTACGTTGCTGGTTGATGATATAATTACGTCGCCGTTGCTGCCCAATTTTGCCTGTGAAGTAGCGCGTCTTTTCGTGTCAAGGAGCTAAGGGCGATTGCGATCGCAAATGCCTGTGAGCAATCAATCTAAACTCCTACAGGTAACTTTCCGACTACTGTCTACATTTTTTATAAATCTCTCGGTAAGCGTAAAACTCAGTGTCTTTAGACCTGAGATATAAGCGACTCGTGCGACTTTAGTCGCCTACGTTTTCCTTGATTAACTTATCATAAAATGATATGATAAATGCGCTCATAAAAATACAAATTATGGTTAAAAATAAGCCCTTAATGGGAGTTCAGCAAGTCCTATTATTCCCTGATAAAGATACTAAAGCAATATTGGAGTATCTTTGCCAACAATCGGGAAAACTCTATAATTCCGGGGTCTATTTTGCTAGACAAACACTTTTCAAAACTGGTAAGTTACTCACTGGTAAATTCGATTTAATATATGAGTCAAGTGTTAGTAAAACTCAACTGGCAAGCTCACTACCTTCGGTAGTTGCTCAACAAACATTAATGTCAGTTAGCGAGGCTTTCAAGTCCTTCAAGGAACTGAGAAATAATTTTCATAAAGGTGAGTTACCCTTCAAACCTAAGCCACCTAATTATCTTGAAGGATCTAAATTTTTCAAAATTGCATTTCCTAACACGGGAGCAGGTAAACCTTTTCTAAAGGATAATCAAATTAGATTTCCTTTAGGATTGACAGTAAAAAGGTGGTTCGGGATATCTGAATTCTTTCTCTCAATGCCAATTAACTTAGACTTCTCAAAGGTGAAAGAATTTACCATTTTACCTAAAAATGGTGCTTTGTACCTGGAGTTATCTTATTTAGTTAAACAAGAAAATCACGAATTAGATATCAATGAAGCCTTATCAATTGACTTGGGAACTTCTCAAAACTTAGCTGCTTGTGTAGATACTTTAGGAAATTCCTTTTTAGTAGACTCCAGAAAATTAAAAGCTGATAACCAACTTTGGAACAAGAGAGTGTCTACTAAAAAAGAGGGTAAATCAGGTGACTACTGGGACAGTTGGTTAGATAGAGTTACCAGAAAACGAAATCATCAAATGAGAGACGGGATTAACAAAGCTGCGATACCTTAAATTTACATAAAAATATCACGGAAATTAAGCCTCTCCCCGCTTCGGGTAGAGGTTTGGAGAGGGGTCTTAATTGATTTCTGGAGATGTCTAGGATTTTGGTGCAGCCTGAATTAACATTGCTGCCACTTTTTTCGCCTGTGAAGCGGTTGACCAACTTCCTTCCATCATCGCAACCACGATCGCACCTTGCACCAACAGAAGCAGTTGCCTGGCTAACTGTTCCGGTGATGAAACTTCTGCGGCTTGAGCAAGGTTCTTGATGTAGCGGTAGATCGATTGTTGATGCTCCAATGCTACTCGATGTCCAGGATGGTCAGCATTGGCTAGTTCCACTGAAGCATTAATGAATGCACTACCTCGAAAATCTGGGCCTTCAAACCATTCCCGCAGGGCATCAAATATTGCCAATAGTTGTTGGTATGGGTTAGAAGCTCGTTCTTCAATGGTGGTTTTAAGCCATTCGCACCATTGTTCATCCTGTTGTCGCAGCCACGCTTCAATCAATGCATCTTTTGACTTGAAATGATTGTAGAGCGACATTTTCGCAACGCCAGATTCCGCAACGATTCTGTCAATGCCAACGTTGCGAATTCCTTCTCGATAAAACAAACCTGATGCTGTACTTAGAATGCGATCGTGAACAGATTTACGGGTTGTTTTCGGTTTAGTCATTTAGATCGCATCCTTGAATAATGTGTAATTATTAATTAATTCAATACTGACAGAAATTTTCCCAATTTCAGGATTGTTTAAACTTTAAGCTAAACTAACTTTTTCAAGTAACTGCATAAATCTGCAAACCGTTTCAAATTTCTATTAGGTTTTGACGGTATAGCTATTATATACACTGTAATTACCAGAAGTAAGTATACCGTTATACTCAGATTCTCAAATAGTTTTTAACTCTGTGTGATAATGTATGGCAGCAACAGAAAATAACAATAATTTAAAATCAAAAAGCACTATTGACTATTATTTATTATTTTTAAATAATAGATTTTTTTATCCATCTTAATGTTGAAATAAGTTGGTTTTATGCAATTGATTAAATCGGAAATAATGTGATTTATCGATTGATTGATTGATTGATTGATTAATTGATCTATTCTTTCATTCGCCAAAGCTTCGATTCTTTCTGAGGATTTAAGAAAAAACTATTTGTAAAGAATAAAGGATTGATCCCAAAAGTGATTGATGAACTGCAAGCAGACCAAAGTCCCCCCGAACTCCAGAACTGCTACCGATCAAGTACTTCCACAATCCTCCAGAAACTTGTGGAGCAAGACCATCAGTTCATCAAACAATTGGTTAACTTATGGGATTTGGCTTCATCACTACAGCGCAAGTGCTTGGAGATCCTTTGTGCTTGAAGTGGTTTAGATTCCCTATAAATCAAGAATATCATACATCTGGCCAATTTACTTGCGCTGACCAATTAATTTACAAACAGTATTCGTGGTTACAATTAGTCATCAGCTAGAGAGCCGGAAAGCTAATAATTGCGTTATTGTGTGGTTTTAAGTTGAGCCTATATTGCCGATTTCTCCAAATAAAACATTCATAATCAAGAGATAAATAATTTAATTTAT